>CAZZAM010000044.1:0-28746 GCA_964652775.1 uncultured candidatus Brocadiaceae bacterium
AGGCTGAGCACGACCCCCGGGGGATTCCCCCGGGGGTCGTGTGTTTTTCCTGGGATCGCCAGGCTCCAGCCTGGCTCGAGTCGAACTCTCGAGCCAGGCTGGAGCCTGGCGTTCCCAGGGTTTTGGCACGGCAATGGCGTTGCCCCCCGTGAACCGTTCCTGCTGAGTAGTCAGCGGTGCGATTCTCTACACCTGGGAGCCACCATGAGCCTCAAGATCAATAACAACATCGATGCCATGAATGGCTATCGCAACCTGAACAAGAACTCTGGCGCGATCGGCAAGTCGCTCGAGCGGCTGTCGAGCGGTTTGCGCATCAACCGCGCCGCCGACGACGCCGCTGGCCTCGTCATCAGCGAACAGCTGCGCGCCCAGATCAGCGGTTTGAACCGTGGCATCGCGAACACTGAGACAGCTGTCAACATGGTGAACACAGCGGAGGGCTCACTCGATGAGATGAATACCCTGCTGAAGAAAGTCCGTGAACTGTCCTTGGCTGCCGCGAACACTGCGGTCAACGACATCAGTCAGTTGCAGGCCGACCAAGCCGAACTTGATAACGCAATTCTGTCAATCACGCGTATTGCCGCGACCACGCAGTTTGGCACCAAGAAGCTGATTGACGGCACCCTTGCCGGCGCCAACAGCTATGACACGACCAAGATCTACCGATTTGATGTCGGTGCGAACCTGATGACCCGCGTGGACTTCACCCCCGGCACGGTGTCGCTGGTGATCGACTCGAGCGCGGAGACCAGCACGTTCATCACCGGCATCTTGTCGGCGGGCGTCAGTAACGTGGCCAGCCTGACCTCGGCCGGCGGCGTTGCCGCGACCAGCTTTGGCGACGTCATCTCGCTGTCGCAGACTGAATTCTTCACCTCGGGCGGCTTGGTATTCTCGGGAACTGCAGCGGCGATCACCTCGATCATCTTCGTTGCGCGCGTTGGCGAGACGGTGGTCAGCTTCAACGCCAGCGGTATGACCACGGCGTCAGTGCTGGCAGCCGTCAACACGGCGCAGTCGGCCTATACCCTGTTGTCCGGGATCTCGGCAAGTGGCGGCCTCAAGGTGGTCAACAACTCGACCGGCGCGATTGGCGCGGTGCGCGACATTTCACTGACCGTCAAAGCCACCAATTCAGTGACCTCGGTGGCGTACTACACCAACGAATTCAACCTGACCGCCACGGCCAGCGCCACGGGTACGATCTCGTGGGGTCACAACATGGCGACTACGATCAAGACCTCCGGTACGGCGGTATTCTCGGGTGGTTTCTCGGTAGCTGGCGGCAGCTTTGGCGATAGCGCGACGGTGTTTATCAATCAGACCGGCTCGAATCTCGCTGGCTCGACCATGCGCGAGGTCATCGGCGTCGGCACCAATCGCCTGAACATCGGTGCCAGCATGACGGTGACCGTCTCGGGCAAGGATTACACCTTCGCCAACAACGAGTCGATGCTCGACATGGTCAGTTACATCAACCTGCAGCAGAGCGAATACAAACTGGCCATCGATCACGACTACGGTTTCACCATGGTGCGCACCATAATCGGCGGCAACGGCGATGCCGCAGATCTGCGCATCCGCGTCAATGACGCGACCGGCCGCTCATCGAACATGACGGCACTTGGCGCCACCAAGGTCGAGTTCTCGACCGGCACCGGCGGTGTGCCGGCGGCGAATGACGGCGGCTTCGACGACGGCGTGAACATCAACGCCCATCTCGAGGGCGACGGTCTGCCCGGTGCCCGCATCAACCTGACCACCACATCCGAGGACGCGAGCATTTTGCGGAACAACGCCAACGGTCTGCAGATCAACGTGGCTACCGCATTTGCCAAGACGGCCGGAACCGTGGTTGCGAACCTGACTCGTGGCGCCTTGTTCCAGGTCGGTCCCAACAACGCCCAGACCACGGCGATCGACATCAAGGATGTGACGTCAGCGAAACTCGGCCTTGGCGGCGACTCGACCAACACCCTGCGCTCGCTGCAGAGCCTGGTCGACAAGCAGGCCCTGATCAACGGGTTCACGACCCAGGCACTGAACGTGATCGACAAGGCGATTGATGATGTGACCGCCCTGCGCGGCAGTCTTGGTACCTTCCAGTCGAACACGCTGGAGACGAGTCTGAACAGCTTGGCGATCACGCAGCAGAACCTGACCGCTGCCGAATCGACCATCCGCGACACCGACTTCGCCAAGGAATCGGCGATGTTTGCCCGCAACCAGATCCTGGTCAACGCGAGCACCTCGATGCTTGCCCAAGCCAACCAGTTGCCGCAGTCGGTACTGCAGCTCATCCAAGGCGGTCGCTAAGCGTGAAGTCCGGAAGTCCGGAAGTCCGGAAGTCCGGAAGTCACTGAACGTTCGATGAAAAAGCCCACTCTCCACATGGAAGAATGGCACGAAAGTCGTTGTCTTATGTGGACACTGGACTTCCGGACTGCGGCAATTTGGCATACCCGGCGCGTTACCCCACTTGCATAGGGGACCCATCATGAGCATGCGCATTAATTCGAATGTCCAGGCAGTCAACGGCTACAACCACTTGAGCCGGAACGATCATGCGCTGGGCAAATCACTGGAGCGATTGTCGAGCGGACTGCGCATCAACAGCTCTGGCGATGATCCAGCTGGTCTGGTCATCAGCCAGCAGTTGCGGGCCCAGTTGACCGGATTGCAGCGCGCGGTCGCCAACACCGAATCGGGTGTGAACCTGACCCAAACGGCCGAAGGCGCGATGGATGAGATCAGCACCTTGCTCAAGAAGGTGCGCGAATTGAGTCTGGCCGCAGCCAACGCATCGGTAAATGACAATAGCCAACTGCAGGCGGATCAGTCCGAACTTGATAACGCCATTCGTTCGATTACCCGCATCGCCCAGACCACGCAGTTCGGAACCAAGAAACTGTTGGATGGCAGTCTGGCGGCAGCCAATAACTACGACACGACCAAGATCTACCGGTTCGATGTTGGGTCCGCTCTGCTGACTCACGTCAGTTATGTGCCGGGTGCGGTTAGCCTAGTGATGGATTCTAGCGCCGAAACAAACACGGTATTCACCTACAGTGCGGCCGAAGTTGACGTCACCTCGGCTGGCGGATTGGTCGAACTGCAATCGGCTTTGACTGCCGGCGCGACGTCGTGGGGCGACTTCCTGCTTGGGATCGGGACCTTGTCCACGACGACCAGCAAGATTGTTCAGGTGCGGGTTAGCGACACGACGCACTCAATCGTCGCGGACACGGCGGCGGACACGGCGGCTGAAATCTATGTGTCGCTCAACGCGCGGCAGAGCACCTACTCCTTTGATCTCACTGGCGGCCTGTTTACCGCGACCCGTTTGGACACTGGCGCGCTTGGTGCTTTACGCGACCTCTCAATTGATGTGTTCAGTGGCGACGGGACCGGACTGGCGACGTTTGAAGGAAATACCAGCCTGGGCGTGTCTTACGGTCACAACATCGCCACCACGATCAAGACCTCGGGAGTTGATACCTTCAGCGGATTTTCCGTGGCCGGCGGCAGTCTCGGCGAATCTGCCACTGTATTTGTCGGCGGTAACGGCGTTCCGCTGGCCGGCTCGACCATGCGTGAAGTCTTTGCTATCGGGACCAACCGATTGAACAACGGCGCGGCGATGAACATCACGGTTGCAGGACGCGAATTCGCGTTCAGCAGCAATGAATCGATCGGCGACATGATCTCGTATATCAATTCGGTGCAGCAAGATTATGAGATCGGTACCGATCTCGATCATGGCCTCATCCTGGTAAAAAATAAACTTGGCAGCGGCGGTGCCAGCACCGACCTGACCATCCGTGTTCGCGATGGCCTGGAGCGTCAATCATTCATGCCAACCTTGGCTGTCCCAGAGGTGGAATTCAGTGGTGCCGGTCCGCTTACGGCAGGCGGCGGCATCGACTTCGGCGTGGACGTCCTCGCGCATCTGGCGGGAACTGGACTGCCATCCTTGCAGATTGATTTGACGACCCAAGCAAACGACGCGTCGGTTCTACGCAACGACGTCTTCGGTATTGTGATCTCCACCGATAATTTATTTGTCCGCCAAGCCCAGTCTACGACTGCGAATCTGGCGAAGGGAGCGCTGTTCCAAATCGGCGCGAATAACGGCCAGCAGATCGGACTCGATATCAAGAGTCTAACTGCGTCCATGCTTGGATTGAATGGCGACAGCACAGGAACCCTGGTGAGCCTGCAGTCCCTGATCGACAGCCAGTCCCTGGTGAATGGGCTCTTCACCCAGAGTCTGGATGTGATCGATCAGGCGATCGATGATGTGATCACGCAGCGCGGATATCTGGGTGCCTTCGAGTCGAACACCCTGGAGACCAATCTGTCGAGCCTGGGCGGTGCGTTGCAAAATCTGACCGCTGCCGAATCAACCATCCGCGACGCCGACTTCGCCAAGGAATCGGCGACGTTCGCGCGCAATCAGATCCTACGCGACGCCAGCACCTCGATGCTTGCGCAGGCGAACCAGATCTCGCAGTCAGTCCTGGAACTGATCCGCGGGCAGTAGGGTTAAATTCCGCAGTTTGAAGCACAGGAGACTCAGAGGCGCAGAGGTCCGAAGGAGTTAGGGAATGTGCAGTCGCCGCACGACGAGTCCGGAGAGTGGGCTTGTTCCATTTTTTCCACCAACGCAGTAGGCGAGCAGGGCGCCGTTGCCGTGCGGAAAGATGGCGATGTAACAGAAGCCGTTGTCGGGGTCGTCTTCGATCGCGGTCGGCTTGCTCCAAGCACGTCCATCCGTCGATACCGCCCAGACCAGTGGGGTGCGGCCCCAACTGCTGGGCATGGCTCGGCCATCGGGCTGATTCCACACCGCGACCAGGCGGCCATCGCCAAGTTGACGCATGGAGAGGGGGGAGCAGGGAGAGGCGAACGGACTCGCAGTCGGTGGAGTCCAGGTCTGACCACGATCAGCCGAAAAAGACTGCCACTGCCAACCCTGATCCCCGCGCGCCCACAACCACCAGGTGCCATCCGGCAACGCGATCACGCCGGGCTCTTGCATGCCGACGCCGACCTGACCGGGAAAGTCGGGTTCGCACGGCCGCCAACTGGCGGCATCGGCTGATCCCATCAGGACGAGTGATCGTCCTACGGGATCAAGACTCACGGCGCCATTGGCGTGACGGAGAACGCCATGCTTGGCGGCGGGCAGGAGCAGGCTGCCATCACTGAGTACGATGAGTCGATCATTGTTAACGACGTAGTAGCCAGGTGATGGAATGAGGCAGCGCGCTGGGCTCCACGTGGTTCCGTCGTCATCGGATAAGCGCAGGTGCGGTCGGCAATCGTGCAGCCCGTGTTTAACCAGATACACCAATGCTAACTTGCCGTTGCTCAGGCGCGCTAGCGACACGCTCATCACATTCTGGCCGGCCTCCGTCGATCCGACCAGGATGCGGTCGTTGCGATCCCACGAGCGACCGCCGTCGTGGGAACGCCGTGCGACGATATCGGCCTTGGAATCATCATGGTCTCCACCGCTGAATCGGGTGTAGGCGAACAGGATCTGGCCATTGCGTAAGAGTGCGAAAGAACCCTCGCTATTACGCGGATTGCCGGGACCAGCGGGAATACGCAGGAGATAGCGACTCATCGGTAATCCTGAAGGCAGCCGTCCGGACTTCCGGACAGTTGATGTATCAGTCTCATAGGTCAATCCGCCGTACGCGCAGGGTGTTTAATGGATGTCCGGTGTCGCGTCCACCGGCGCCGTAGGCGACCAGCACGTGGCCATCGCCAAGGTCATGCAGCGCAGGATAACTGAACGAGCGTCCAGGCTGGTCATCGATGATGCGGTGTCCACCCCAACGCACGCCGTCAGTCGAGAGCGCGAGGACGAGCGGAGTCCGGCCCCAGTCATCGGCGGTGGCTTCGCTGATCGGATAGCGTCCGGAGCGATCGCACCAACAGGCGGCGTAGCGGCCATCGCGCAGACGTTGGACACTCAGTGGCGCGCATGGTGAGGTGAAGATGGAGGGGATCGGCGACGTCCAGCTCTCGCCGCGATCATCCGAGTGCATGCTCCACTGTTGTCCCAGGTCGGTGCGCGCCCACGCCCATAGGCGTCCGTCCGGCAATTCGCTGACGCCGGGTTCTTGCAAGCCGCTGCCGCTGGCGGGTTCGGCAAGCGCGCACCATTGTTGACCTTCGCGCCAGGTGCGTCCGCCGTCGTCGCTCAGATAGAAGACGGTGATCGCGCGCATGTCCATCTGCGGGCCACGCGGACCGGTGATGCGGCGATGCCAGGCCGCCGGCACGATCAGGCGGCCGCTGCTCAGGCGCACGACCCGGGCGTTGTTGACGACATGAAAACCGGGCGAGGTCGTGCAGCGGCGCGGTGTCGACCAGGTGCGACCGCCATCACGCGAACGGCGCAGCCGCAGGTGGGCGTCGGCCCACGAGTTCTGCACCAAGTAGTACAGCTCAATCTGCCCGTCAGGTCCGTTCAGCACGGTCGGGCACATGGTATTCCAACGACCCTCATTGGCCAAAGCGCAGCGTGGCCGCGACCAGCTCAGGCCGCCATCCAGGCTGTGGATTTTGGCGACGTGGGCTGAGGCAAAATCACCGGTCCCGCCAGTGAAGCGCGACCACCACAGCTCTAGTCGGCCACCGACTTCAGCGAAGCAGGCTTCGGAATGGCGACGATGGAGCCGGGTGGGAGAAATGTCCACGTAGTCCAGGGTGTTAGGCACGGCCTTCGCGTATGCAGCTATTGAGGACTCATGTCAACCTCTCACACTGCCGCCATGGCTCCTGTCTACGCGCTGCCCCTGATGCTGCCCGATGAGGCTACGCGCATCCAACGCGATGGCTTGCCCCCCGCCGAGGGCGAGGCCCGGCTTGATCGCCTGGAATTGCTGGCCCGGATGCGTTCGGGGGCCAATGACACCTTCACCGATCTCCTGGTTATTGGCTGGTCGGCTGGCGCGATTACGGCGGTCCTCTCTGATCCCGTGCTGTGCAGTAAGCAGATCACCTGGTTGGTGCGCAGTGGGCAGCTTGCCCACCTAAACGCGGCAGCTTCCGTCGCCGCACCTGCCGCCTGGCGAGTGGCGATCTGCGATGACCACGCCCAGCTGCCCTACCTGCTCGAGTTCATGCCCCCGTGCTTCTCGATTTCCATTCTTGATGAGAAGCTATGTCCGCCGAACGAGTTGATGATCCTGGGCCGCAACCGTTTCCAGCGTTCGTCCGGTTCAATCCATCGTCTGGTCAAGGATTTTCGTCATCTTTGGCACCGCTTGGAGTTGCTCAAGGAAACCACGCCGCTGTCAGCGTGGCGAGATTATTTTACCGGGCGAACTGCACTGTGCCTTGCTGCGGGACCGAGTCTCGACCAGCACATCGATTTTATCCGCGCTCATCAAGAGCGTTGCGTCGTACTGGTCGTCGATGTCCTGCAGAAAAAAGTCCAAGAACGCGGCATCAAAATCGACTTCGTGTTGACCGTGGACAGCGACGAGCGCCTGACGCAGCGCATGACCGCGCCCAGCGATCCCGAGACGGTCATGATTATGCCGTACAACGGCCATCGCGACCTGGACGAGCGGTTCCCCAAGCGCAGTCACTTCGGTCACGGCCATCTCGCCCGCTGGTTGCTGGGACCGGATTGCATCTTCATGACCGGAACGACGGTCGGCATCACCAGCGTCGGATTCGCGAAATTCCTCGGTTGCACAAATGCCGTGTTGATCGGCCACGATCTCGCCTTCAGCGATGAAGCATATTACAGCGATCTGGTCGCTGGCCGCGAGCAGCATCAGGCCGAGATGTCAGCCGAGTCGAATCTGATGCGCCGCACCGTGCCTGGCAACAATGGCAGCACGGTTGTTACCGACTATCTCTTTGAGGTCGGCATCCAGGATCTGGCGATGATGATTCGTCGGATGGATGATTTCCCGGTCTACAACATGAATATCGCCACCGGCTGCGGCGCCAAGATCGCCGGCACCCAGCGCCTGCCCGAGGATTGGAAGCCGAGCGGCGACGGACCTGCGCCTAGACCGATCTCGCCGCGCAAGCTCGATGACATCGCTCCGGATCTCCAACGCCTGACAACCGAGATGCTCAGCATCCAGATGGACAACATCGTCAAGCATTGGCAAGTGTATCGCAGCGAGGGATACAATGCGGTGCAGATCCAGGACAAGCTGAATCAGGACACAGCAACCTGTTTGGGTATGGCGTATCTGGGTTCGATCATTGCCGGTCCAGTCCTGCTCCAGATGCGCCTCTTGTCTCTGCCCCCGTCGATCGGGACCGCTTGGCACCGTCAGCAGCTCGAGCAGTTCATTCTCGAAGCGTTGTTGGCCGGCCGGAAATTTTTTGATTCGTTATTCACCGCCGAGGATATGGAATTGGCCCCTGATCGGCATCGTACGATCTACACGCCCGAGCAGGCGCGCTTCTTCGCGATCTTGGCGAGTTCTCTTGGCGATCCGGTCGAGAGTCCGGCTGATGCAATCCTCCTCATTTCGTCGATCCAGAGCATGCGCGACATGCGCTTGGCCGTGCCAACGTTGACGTGGCCGGATCCCCAATCGGCCTTGCAGGCTCTATTCTTGGTCCGTCATGGTGGTGACACCGTGCCGCGTCGATTCCTGATCCAGACCTGCTGTCTGTGCGTGTTGGAAGGACATCGCGAACCGATGGAATGGATCCGCACGAGTGGAATCCTTCCACCTGAACTGGTTCCAGATGTGGCTAATGGCGGGAAGCGCAAACGTGGTGAGTGGCCCGAGTTGGATGCCACCGAAGCCGTCCTCCGCATCCGTGCCGGCAACTCACGCAGTTTGCGCGCTGACGGGAAGCTTGGCTTAGCTTGGTATCCCTGTCAGTTGCACCTGATCCGTGCCCTGCTTGAGCGTGGCGAAGGCGGGATCGGCGTGATCGAAAAGTTGTTACGCAGCCGGGAGCTTGAGCTCGATGATCAGCAGATGGGATTGATCCTCCTGCATACCCCAGACGTCAAATATGCCTGCAATCTGATCCAGCCGTTTACCGCGCAACTTGGTGAAGCCAGTCAGGTGGCGATGGCCCGACGTCAGTTCGATAGCGGGAGTCACGAGGCAGCAGAGAAGGCTGCCTTGGGCATTCGCCTCTTATCGCGTTTCCGCGACCAGGCGCTGGACATCATCATCCATAGTCGGTTGGGTCGTGGCATTGACCCCAAGGCATGCCTAGAGGTCGCCAGGGAGATCGTGGCCAGGGAATTGCGCGAAGACTGGATCCGCCGCCTCAGCGGAGGTGACTGGATGGCCCAGCTTGAGCTGCTGCGCGCCGGCAACCATCTGTACGACGTCGGAACCATGGCCAGCCTCATCGGCGAAGCTTGGAAGGCCCAGGATCGGCGTGCACTTGAGGATCTCTACATCATGCTGCTGCTCCGAGAACGGCACGGCGACGACGCGGAATCCAAGGCGCATTTCACCAAGTTGTTCTCGTCAACGATGCCGTTGCTGGTGAAGCTGGGCAGCGATCCAGCCGCCCTGGTGGCTGCCGCCCGCATCCAGGAGGAGCATCGCGGCTCCATTGAGCAGGCAGACATGCGGCCGCGCGAGGAAATGCGCAACGGCCTCCTCCATTTTATTGCCATGACCTACAAGGGGAACCAGCCGGTCGCGGCGGACGAATCGTTGTTCATGAGTGGATTGATCGATTCATTGGGCATGGCGCAATTATTGGTATTCATCAAGAAGTCCTGCGGTGTCGAACTGGATGCACAGAAGCTGAGCGAGAAGGACGTGGACACCATTGACGGCATTCTCGACGAAATCCATGGTCACACCTCCTGAGCAGCCCCAAGCCGAATCCGTCGTCAAGTCTGCGGCGGCTCCGTCGGAATTGATCTTGGAGATCGCGACGCAGCCGCCGCTGCCGTATATTGCCACGCGCAAGGTGCGCTGCTTTCTGCGTCCACCCGCTGTGCCAGACGCGCAGGCTCCGCTGCTGATTGTGGTCCAGGGTATTGGCGGCAGGTCGTTGGACATCAGCCAGAAACGTTCCCGCTTGCGCATGTCGCAAGCCCACGGCGCTTGGGTCTGTGCAGTCGACATCTATGGCGTCGAGAGCATGTACAGCGACCTCATGTATGTGGATCGCAGCATTCGGCGCATGGAGAAGCAGGTCCAAGAGGAATTCGCACACGTCGAAGCCGATATGTATTGCCCAGTGAACAAGCATTGGGTCTGCTGGAATGCCGAGGCCGAACGCAGTCTGGGCGGTGTGCCTGACGATGCCTGGGACTGGGGCGCTCTGCAGGCCGTGGATCTGCTCAATGCCGTGCGTGGTGCGCGCAAACGCATCGCCGACATCTGCGGCAAGCCGTTTGTTGGCAGTCTGCACGGCATTGGTCAATCGGCCGGGGTTCAGGTTTTGCTTTCAGCGAGTCGATTCGCTCCGGGCTTATTCGCATCACTGCTCGACCTGGGCGGGATGTTCATCACCAGTCGTGATCTGGAGATCCTGCGCTGTCTGCTGGTGGATCCGGTCGGTCATCTGCCCAGCAGCAATTACGGATTTTTTATTGTCAAACTTGCGAAGGCGAATTGCGTGGTCTTGCGGGTCAACCCGACTGCTGATCCGGGTGAACGCTTGCGTTGGCCTCAATCAACCCTCGGCCAGCGGCTCGCCTTGCGCAATATGTCCATCGGTTGGCAAGCAGAGCGACTTGCCGGGTTGCGGGTCACCTCGGTTGTCGGGATCAATGACACCCGGCCGGGGACGGAGAGCCGGGCTGAATTCTATCAGGTGCTGTCGGCGGCGGGGATCGCCGTTGAGCGTCGCGACATCACGCCGGAGGACGTGGATGGGGTCGCCTATCAAGCGGTGGATCATGGTGCGATCGGCGACCTGGCGGCCGCGGTCGCCAAGAACGCCGACGTTTTATCGGCAAATCGTCCGTATGATGACCGCCTGATCCCGCTCGTTGTTGACGGCGCGCGTTGGCAGCTGGTCGATGTCGGGCATCTCGAACTCCGTCATGAGCTCTGCTGAACGCACCGTCCAGCAGCGCTGGCAGGCGCAGCTGCGCTCAGGCACTGCCGGCGGCATCACCGTGCCGGGTGCTGATGGTGGCGTCACGCTGCCGCTCGCCGAACTGCTCGGCCGCGCCGCCACCCAGGCCGCCGCGTGGCGTGGGCTCGGGGTGCAGCGTGGCGATTCCGTGCTGCTCTGCCTGCCCAGCGGCGGCGATCTGCTCACCGGACTCGTCGCGGCGGTATTGTTGCACGCGGTGCCGAGCGTGCTGGCTCCACCCAATGCGCGCATGTCGGCCGAGGCCTATGGCAAACGCATTGCCGGCATCGCCAAGCGTTTCGCTGGTGACCGCCGTGCCTGGTGCGTTGCGCGTCAAGGAGCTGATATTCCCGGCACAACCGCGTTGGCGATCGCGGCTGAACTATCGCCCAGTGATCCGACGCCCTGGCTAGCCGACCATCCCGATCCCGAAGCCCCGGTGTTCCTGCAGCATTCCTCGGGGACGACCGGTGTGCCCAAGGGCGTGGTGATCAGTCACCGCAAATTGATTGAACATCTTGATGCGTATGGATCCCACCTGGGTGTCACGGCTGCAGATCGCATCGTCTCGTGGCTGCCGTGGTATCACGACATGGGCATGGTCGCCTGTTTGTGGGGCAGCTTGATCTGGGGCGTGTCGTCGCGGCACCTCGATAATTTTACCTGGGTGACCAAGCCGACTACGTTGCTTGACGCAGTTGAGTCTGATCGTGCGACGTTGGTGTGGATGCCGAATTTTGCGTACACGATGATGGGTCGTGGGACGCGTGATCGGTCGCGCCAGCTCCAGAACGTGCGTCTGTGGATTAACTGTGCTGAGCCGGTATTGGCTGACAGTTTTGCGCAATTTGCGCAACGATTCGCGGCAGATGGCGTTGATCCGGCATCGCTGGTCGGCTGCTACGGCATGGCGGAAAATGTATTCGCGGTCACGCAGGCGATGCAGGGGGGAACAGCGCTACGTCTTGATCGTGTGGCTTTGGAACAGGGGCGCATCGTCACAGCCCTGGATGGCCCGGCGCGTACGCTGCTCTCCTGCGGCACTGCGATCCCAGGAACCACGGTTGCCGTGCTTGCCACTGGACAAGTGACGACCGCCGAAAATCAGGTCGGCGAATTGCTGATCGGCGGCGCGCATGTGTGCGCGGCCTACTGGCGCGATCCCGAGGCGAGCGCAGCCGCGCGCCACGGTGATTGGTTTCGCACCGGCGACCTAGGTTTCGTGTATCAAGGCGAGGTCTATGTAATAGGTCGCAGCAAGGACCTCATCATTGTTGGAGGACGCAACGCCGATCCGACCGAGATTGAAATGGCGGCGACGTTGCCAGGCGCGATCCCGGGCCGCGTTTGCTGTTTCGGTATCGACGAGGTGGAAACAGGCACGCAGGCCATTCACGTCGCCGTGGAAACTGAATTACCGCAGAACGAACACGGCAAGCTGATTCTTGCGATCAAACAAGCGGTGCTGGCTGCAACCGACCATGCCGTGCGCCAAGTTTGGTGTTTGCCGCCCCGGACGTTGGTGAAGTCGAGCAGTGGCAAACTGGCACGTGCGGAAAACCGTAATTTGGTACTTAAGATTCGCCAATCGTAATCCTGCGAACAGGTATGGATTGCCTGCGCAATTGCCCATGGATGTCTGTGCTGCTCTTGCTAGAAGTACACCATGTTTGAATTTCTCTGGAAGTTGCTGCCCGAAGAAGCGCGCGGTTGCGCCACCATGGCGGCGGTGCTGCTGTGTCTGATCTTGGCGGCTTTTCTGGTCGGTGCCGTCGCGTTCTCAAGCTACACGGTTGAGATCACCAACTCGATGACCGGAGATCGGGCCTGCACCGTTGTGCGGAATGGGAAGCCCGGAGTCATTCTGCGCGGAGATATTGTGCGCGACACAAGCAGGACGACGTTCCATCGGATGAATGGCCAGATCGTGAAGTGGGAAACCGAGAAGACCGATAATTCAGATAAGCGGCAGGAACCTAACCGGGTCACGAAACTCACGGGGGTCGACAAGAATGAAACGTTTGAGATCGTCGATGAGGATAAAAAGACGATGGTGAAGATCGTAGAGTGGCCCATGTTCAATAAGCTGATTAAGATAACGATTGATAAAGACGGCAAAGCAAAAGTCGTTAAGTAGGCACGTTTTCCTGTTAGCGAATCCACACCGTCTTAGCATTTACAAACGCGCGGATGCCTTCGAGTCCCAGTTCGCGACCGAAGCCGGATGCTTTCACGCCACCAAACGGTAGACGGACATCGCTCTTGACCTGACCATTGATGAAGACGGCACCGGCGTCGATGCGAGCAGCGAAACGCTGGGCGCGGTCGAGGTCGCGACTCCACAAGCTGCAGCCGAGGCCAAAGCGTGTGGCGTTGGCGAGGGTGATTGCGTGTTCTGCATCGCGTGCGCGCATAACGACGGCGACTGGACCAAACATTTCTTCGCTCGCAGCAGGATTGCCTGGCGCAATATCGACCAGCATGGTTGGTGGATAGAAACAACCGGGTCCGCTGGGAATCGTGCCGCCGAGAACGCAGCGAGCGCCACGGGCAATTGCTTCGCTGACCTGAGCGTGCAGCCCATCGCGCAGATCGCGCCGCGCCATTGGTCCGATCTGCGTGGTTGGATCGCCTGGATTGCCAATGCGGATGTTACGTAGGGCTTCGGTTAATTGTGCAACGAAGGCGTTATGGACAGCGTCTTCAACGATGAAACGCTTGGCGCAGATGCAGCTTTGACCGGTATTCATCGTGCGGGCGGTTGCTCCGGTGGTTGCGGCTAGCGCAACGTCTGCATCAGCAAGAACGATGAAGGGATCCGATCCACCGAGTTCCAGCACGATCGGTTTGAGTGCTCCGCCAGCGAGTGCGGCGACGGAGCGTCCAGCGCGTTCGCTGCCGGTGATCGTCACCGCAGCGATACGCTGATCGGCGATGATCGCTGGCACCGCGTCGTTCTCGACCATGAGATTGGATAACAGTCCAACGGGGAATCCCGCATCACGCATGATTTGTTCGATCGCGATCGCGCACTGCGGTACGCAGGGGGCGTGCTTGAGGACGCCGCCGTTTCCGGCCATGAGATGCGGAGCGATAAAGCGGAAGACTTGCCAGAACGGGAAGTTCCACGGCATGATCGTCAGCACGACGCCGAGCGGATCGAAGCGCACGTAGCTGGTGCTGGCGTCGCTAGTTTCTGGTCGCGGCTTTAACAGCGATTCAGCATGCGTAGCAAAATATTCGCAAGCAGACGCGCATTTACTGATCTCGGCCGTGCCATCGCGCAGCGGCTTGCCCATTTCCAACGCCATGATGTTGGCGAACGCCTGACGACGTTCGTTCAGCAACGCTGCCACGGCCCGCATCGGACGCGCTCGCTCGGCGAATGACAGTTGCGACCATGCTTGCTGGGCACGTTGGGCCTGGGACAGGATGCGGTCGATCTCAGCGGTGCTAGCAATCGGAAACGTAGCGACGTGTTCGCCGGTTGTGGGATTGATCGTCTCGTAGGGCATGGCGGTGATTCCGGAACGTGTTCAGCCGCGTGGCAACAGGACTTGGCGGATGGCAGCACCGGATGCGAGCGTTTCGAAGGCTTCGTTGATACTCGTCAATGGCATGATCGACGACTGTAGTCGTTCGAGCGGCAGACGTCCGGCCTTCCACAGCGCAGCATAGCGCGGGATGTCGCGCTGCGGTGCCGATGAGCCCATATACGAACCGATCAGCGTGCGCCCCTCGCCGGCAAAGGCTAAAGCAGGCAGCGTGATTTTCTTCGACGGATGCGGCAGGCCCATCGCCACCGTGGTTCCACCGCGTTTGGTCATCGCAAACGCAGCTTCGAGTACTGCTGGTGCGCCTGCGGCTTCGAAGGCGACATCAACACCGCCACCGGTCAGGTCACGCACGGCGGTCGTAGCTTCATCAGGAGCGAAAGCGGCAGTTGCGCCGAGTTCCAATGCAAGCTTCCGTTTCGCAGCGACCGGATCGATGGCGATGATTGGGTGCGCGCCAACCAGCGCAGCTCCCATCACGGCGGCAAGTCCGACGCCGCCGAGGCCAAGCACGGCGACCGATTGTCCGGGACGCACATTGGCGGTGTTGAGTACGGCGCCGGCGCCGGTCAACACGGCGCATCCGAACAACGCTGCGGTAGTCAGCGGAATATCTTTGGGAATCACGACCGCAGATTCACGCGCGACAACGGCGTGATGGGCAAACGCAGAAACTCCGAGGTGATGATGAATGCATTTTCCCGCATGATCGGTCAGCAGCGATGGTCCGTGCAGGAGACAGCCTGATCCGTTTGCTGCTGCTGCGGGGACACACATGGTTGGACGACCGGCGGCGCATTCAGCGCACAGACCGCAACTGGGAACGAATGTGAGTACGACGTGATCGCCGAGTTGCACATCGCGCACACCGACGCCGAGTTCTTCGACGATGCCCACGGCTTCATGACCGAGCGCCATCGGCAGCGGACGGACGCGGGTTCCGTCAACGACCGACAGATCGGAATGGCACACGCACGCGGCCTCGATGCGGACGAGCAACTCGCCGGCGCGCGGACCCGCCAACTCGACTTCTTCCAACTGCATGGGCGTCGAGCTGGAGTATGGACGCTTGTCCGTGATCGAGCGCAGAACGGCAGCGATGGTCTTCATGGGGCGGCGATCCTCGCAGGACGTGGATGAGGTCAACGGTGCCGTGCCAGTGATGCAGAAACGCGTGAAAAACTGGGTTCTTGCAATCAGGACCGAGCTTCCTACAAGGGCGCGCATGTCCGCTGTCCGTCAGAACATCGCTGCACTCGCTAAGGTATCCTGGATTATCCCGGATACGCGGGGTGTCGTGTAGCGCTGCAACGAACAAAGCAGACCTCACCACCACCCCGCCGGAATCCGGCGGGGTGGTTTCGTTTACGGAGTACCCCATGAGCCACGCCATCCTCAGCACCACCATCCTCAGCACGCTCTATCGGGCGAGCGCTGATGGAATCGTTGTCAGCGCGGTATCTCCTGTGTGCGACCACTGCGGCATCACGCATTCTGCCTTTGGCTGGTGGCCCGCCGATGACGGCGCGCAGGTGTGCGATGACTGCTGGCGGAACGCTGATGACCGTGGCATGGTTGGTGCCCAAGAACCGCAGCTATCCAGATGACCGAGCACACTTCGACCACGACTTCGCCGATCCGTTCTGAGCTGATGGCAGCGGCTCCAGGAGCCGAGACCGCGTCGGTAATTACCGACCAGGTCGCAGCGACTCAGCAACCGGTCGTAGTCAGCGTGCTGGCGGCCTTGTCGGTATCGCACTTGCTCAACGACACGATCCAGTCGGTAGTAGTCGCCATGTATCCGATGCTCAAGGAGTCGTTTCGCCTGAGCTATGGCGACATCGGCCTGATCACGTTGGTGTCATCATTGACGGCATCTGTGCTACAGCCGTTGGTTGGCCTCTATACCGATCGTCGGCCGCAGCCGTATGCACTGTGTGTCGGCATGACCGCGATGCTGATCGGCTTGGTGCTGATGGCGGTGGCGACTTCACTGGCGTGGTTGCTGGTGGCCTCGGCGCTCATCGGCATCGGTTCATCCGTATTTCATCCCGAAGCGTCACGGGTCGCCCGTCTGGTGTCCGGTGGTCGCCACGGTTTGGCGCAGTCTGTTTTTCAGGTCGGAGGGAATCTCGGATCATCATTGGGGCCTTTGTGTGCGGTGATCATCATCATCCCACGGGGTCAGTCGGCGCTGGGCTGGTTCTCATTGGCGGCATTGGTCGGCATAGTGGTCTTGGCATTCGTCGGGAAATGGTACGGCCGCCATCTGCACATGGTGCGATCTCTGCCGCGTCCGGCGGTCGCTCCAGTGGCGACGATACCAACGCGGAAAGCAGTCGTTGCCCTGGCCATCCTCGGTCTGCTCATCTTCTCGAAGTATTTCTACCTCGTGAGTCTGACCAACTATTACATCTTCTTCTTGATCGATCGCTTCCAACTGTCCGAGCAGGCGGGGCAAATCTATTTATTTGCGTTCCTGTTCGCAGTTGCTGCTGGAACCATCGTGGGTGGACCAATTGGTGACCGGATTGGGCGTCGGCGGGTGATCATCATTTCGATCCTTGGCGTAGCGCCGTTCACGCTCCTCTTGCCCTACGTCAACCTGTTCTGGACCTGTGCGCTATCCTTGGTTGTTGGTGTGGTCTTGGCCTCCGCCTTTTCAGCCATCCTGGTTTACGCCCAGGAATTATTGCCGGGTCGGGTCGGGTTGGTCTCAGGGCTCTTTTTTGGCTTCGCCTTTGGCATGGCCGGCATTGGCGCTGCCGTACTCGGACATTTGGCCGACTATACGAGTATCGGCTTAGTGTATAAGGTCTGCGCATTCTTGCCGTTATTGGGATTATTTGCGCTGTTTCTGCCAGACTTGGGCCGGTCGCATCGAGCCACGGAGCGGCAATCGCCGGAGCTAAGCAAACTGTAGGATATGCAGACTGGTCGATCCGCATTGATGGAAACAACGGCATTGGCCGTGACGCATAGCGACCCATGATCTGTTCCATGCGCCCGCTCCTGCTGTTGTGGTGTGTCGTTGCTTTCGCTTACCCAGCCAACGCTGAGAAGCAGGCTGAGTTAGTTACTGCCGCTGCCGAGATTGACACGCTGATCGATCAGGCTCTTGCAGCACAGGGCGTGCAGGCGCAGCCAATCTGCGATGACGCGGCGATCGTGCGGCGCGCTTGGATGGATCTTGGCGGACGCATCCCGACAGCGAGTGAGGCGAAGACCTTCCTCGGGGATCACCGGACTGATAAGCGGGCGCAATTAGTCACGCTTCTCATCGGTTCTCCGGCGTGGGACATGGCGACCTTCGAGTGGTTGGCAGATATCCTGCGCGTGGAGTCGCGCATCCAGGACCGAGTCCCAGGTCACGTGTGGATCGATTGGCTGAAGCGGTGTATCCAAACCAACCGACCCTGGGATGTCATGTGTCGCGATATGGTGACGGCAACCGGAGCGATGTTCGTTGACGGCGGTGGAGCGACGGGTTTCTCAATGCGCGACACCGGCATGCCGTTGGAACATGCGGCCTTGATGGCGCAGACATTTCTGGGCACACGGATCGGTTGTGCGCAATGCCACGATCATCCGTACGATCGTTGGTCACGCTTGGACTTTCTGCGTTTTGCCGCATTTAGTGCTGACGCCCGCACTGATCTGGTGCCAACCGGAGCAGGAGCGATCCACAAGAAGATGGTGAATGAGCCGCCCGAGGTGAAGAATCTTGTCCGCGCGATCGGAGTAATCGCTGGAGCGCGCATCACCCCAGCGCACAAGGATTGGTTACCCGTGCCAACCGACTACCAATACGACAACGCCAAGGTTGGCGAGCGTATCTCGGCACAGTCCTTATTTGCGCCAATTGCCTTAACCAGAAAAACGGCTGACCCGCGCGCGACCTTGGCAACTTGGCTGACCTCTCCGGCCAATCCGCGATTTTCGTTGGCGATCGGCAACCGCGTCTGGAAGCGTCTGTTCGGATGGGGCCTGATCGAACCGGTTGACGATATTCGAGGTGAACCAGACCAAGCCTTGCCGCCATTACAGGCGCGATTGGCAAAGCTGGTTGTCGATTGCGCATTCGATCTTCGCCGGGTGAGTCTGGCGTTGGCCCTGACGCGGCACTGGCAACGCCAGGTTTGGACTGGAGATCCGCCAGCGGCTGGTGGAGTTGTCCCCGGCAGGCCCGCGCAGCGCATATCAGCTCACGTGTGGTGGGATTCCCTGGTGACGCTTGCGGTCGAGGAGCCCGAAGCGTCAGCCACCAATGAGGCAGATATGCTGTATAAAGCACACGATCAACTGAGTGCGACCAAGGGCGAGGGACTGGTGGACTTGGCCAAAAAGCTTCTCGAGTTGCGTAAGGGTGGTGCAGAGGCACTGGCTGCGGCAGATCCGGAGACTGTCACGGTGGCCCACGTCATGCGCATGACCGGAAGAAATGCAGCGAAGGGGAAGAAACTAACCCGCGAACCGCTGCGTCGGGCAGCCGAAATGCCGCAACCTGCGCCAGGGGGACATCCGCTACGTGTGCTTGGCCAAAGCGACCGGCAGCTGATTGACAACAGCAGTACGCAGCCAACGACGGTTCAGGCACTCTTGCTCATGAATGGCGTGATCGACAGCGAGGTGTTGTTGCCGCGCAGTCGCCTGATGCGTGAACTGGCTGAATTGAAAGATGGCGCTGCGCAACTCGAGCATCTCTGGCTGGCGGTGTTGAGCCGACATCCCACGGCCGCCGAACGCGATCGGGTGATGCCAGAAATGCGTACCCGAGCCGGCATCTCCGATGTCGCGTGGGCGTTGCTCAATGGCTCTGAATTTAGGATGACGCCATGACCAACTATGCTCATGAAGGTGGTGACTGGCTCTTGGCTGATATGACTCGGCGTGATGTTCTGATGCGCGCGGTGGCGGTGCTCGGCGTATGCGCTCTGCCGACGAGTCTCTTTGCTGCTCACAGTGATCCTGATCCGGTGGTTCCCGTTCAACCGGGTTTCGGTGCAGCGAAATCGCTGATTCTCCTGTATATGGCCGGTGGTATGAGTCATCTCGACACCCTGGATCCCAAGCCAGGGCAAGCAGTCCAGGGGCCGATCGCGGCGATTCCCAGTGTGGTTGATGGCGTGCAGCTGGGCGAACACATGGTGAAACTGGCCCAGCGCATGGATCGTTGCGCGCTCATCCGTTCGCTGACCAGTACGCAGGGCGCACATGAGCAGGGTGACTATTATCTGCATACCAGCTACACCGCTCGGGGCACCACCAAACATCCGACGCTCGGTGCTTGGGCCGCACAGTCATTGCCGCGGCTCAACCCAACGTTGCCGCCATACGTCACCATCAGTGGTGGCAGTCGACAGTCAGGCGCCGGATTCTTGGATGCGGCATATGGCCCACTGCCGATCGGTGATCCAAGTCGGGGCTTGGCGAATATCAGCGCTCCGAGCGGCATCAACGTGGCGCGCGAACAACACCGGCGTGAACTGTTGCAGGCTCTAGACGGATTCGGGCGGGCACCAGCTGATGCCGGGGCGGTGAAGGCCTATCATCAACTGTACAGCGAAGCTGAGAAGCTGATGGCCTCGCGTGATCTGGCTGCTTTCGATATCGCGGCCGAGCCAGAGGCCATACGCGCGATGTACGGTAACGATGCCTTCGCGAATGGCTGCCTGATGGCCCGACGCCTCGTTGAACATGGCGTGCGCACCGTGGAAGTCACTCTTGGTGGATGGGACACCCATGACGACAACGAAACTCGGGTCAAGGAGCGTTGCAGTGTACTTGATCGTACATTGTCGGCGTTACTTGATGATCTCCAGGCGCAGGGATTGCTTGCAACAACGGTGGTGGCCCTGGTCAGTGAGTTCGGCCGCTCACCGGTGATCAATCAGCACGACGGCCGCGATCATCATCCGAAATGTTTTTCCGCACTGCTTGCCGGTGGTGGTGTCCGAGGTGGGCGGATACATGGTGCCAGCGACGAACGCGGCGACTCGCCGGCCAAAGATCCAGTCGGCATTCCAGACCTCAACGCCACGCTCGCGCATGCCCTGGGCTGTGATCTGGCCAAGGTCACGACATCACCGGATGGCCGGCCATTCACCGTGGCCGACAAGGGAAAACCGATCGCGGGCATCTTCACCTGATTCGCGCGCTCAAGCGTTGCCTTGGTACAGGCGGGTTCCAGAATCCGGTCCAGTTCGCGAATACCACTGAAGGGATGCTATGAGATGTCTGGTTGCCGTTCTATGTATCGGGTTGAGTGCGTGGCTCCAAGCTGGTGAGGCGGAAACGCCGAAGGTCGAAACGCCGAAGGTGGTCCAGGATCAACTCAATGCGCTGAAGCCCGATCTGGACAAGGCGAAGGCCGAGTACGCCAAGAAGTTGAATGTGATCAACGCCAAACTCATCACGTTCATCCAAGCGGCGATGATCAAGGAGACCAAAGCAGGCAACCTTGATAACGCCGTGGCTCTGAAAAACGCCCTCGAAAAGGCCAAGGCGGGCGAATACGTGGATCGGATTCTCAGCCAGCCAGCTTCAGACATGCTGGGCGATGATGAACCGGGATTCCCGCTACCGGCGGGGAGATACACCGTGTCCGGCAAGTGTGACGATCGCGCGACGGTGTACGTCAACGGTAAACAAGTGCTTGAGTGCAGTGCCGATGAAGTGAGGGCCGAGGTCCAGATCCAGGATCGAATTTCGATCATGGCCAAGTGCTTTGATGGTGGTGGAGGCTATGGTTTTTCGCTGAAGCTTGTTGATGCCAATGGCAAGCAGGTGATCGCGACCCAGACCAACGGACGTTGGAAGGCCTACACGCCGACCAATGAGGAGAAATGGTGGCTGATTGATGCCCAGACCAAGATGCGTCCGGCCCTGGCTGGTAGGTGTGATTGGGTCATCGACGGCGCTCATCCGATTTGGGCCGAAGATACATTGCGCGACTGCTACATCGTATTCGGCCGATGATTTGTTCAGGGGCTTTGCCCCTACGGCCTTGGCAGGCCTACCCCGCTGGCTTTGTCGATGCTCGATGTCGTCGACGAGTCTCCGAAACCGTGCCGGCATCGGCTGCGCCGATTGTGTGCCGCCAGCACATCTCGGCGCCAGCCCCATCGACGCGATGGGGATTTTTACCTCCGACTAATTACGGTTTCTTGACCGGGTCTTCCGGTTGGCTGGGCCACGCCACGGCGGATCCGACTGGGCGGATACCGATGATGATGACGGGCGTGACTGGTTTGTCCTGCGCGCCGCGCTGAACTTTTCCGATCGCCTCGATCACCGCCATGCCATCTACCACCTCGCCGAATACGGTGTGTTTACCGGTGAGATGCGGCGTATCACCAAGATTGATGAAGAACTGGCTGCCGTTGGTATTGGGACCGCTGTTGGCCATGGCCAGGCTGCCCCGAACTGGACGGTGTGAGGTTGGCAGTTTGGCGTCGTAGGCGTAGCCCAATTTTTCGTAGAACTGTTGCACGGTTACATCTTGGAGTTGGGCAAGCGCGGCAATCTCGGCGATGCGAATCTGGTCGCGTGGGGAATTCGCCGTGATGCCCTTCGCCTCCATGATCGGCATCATGAAAGTTCGTCCGAACTGAGGGTGCATGTTGCCACAGATGGGATTCAGGTCTTGGTTATGCAGCACCTTCTCAGCGTCGAGCTTCAACGAAGCCGCATTGATCTCGTCCTTGAACTTGAAGCCAGGATCACCTTTGCCGGTGCCAAGCGGACAGCCGCCCTGGATCATGAATCCGGGGATGACGCGGTGGAAGGCGAGGCCGTCGTAGAACGGACGCTGAACTTTTTGCCCGGACTTGGGATCGGTCCATTCGCGGGTGCCATCGGCCAAGCCGCAGATCGTACGCACCGTTTCGGGCGCTTCGGTGGGGAATAGATTGCAGCGGATGCTGCCCAGGCTGGTGCGGATCTCGAGCTGAACGTCGGTGGGTTCACCGGACCAGCAGCAGGAAATGGCACAGATGGCACAGATGATGATGCGGGTTCTCATGGCGGTGGGACGCTAGGAGAAACTCTAGAAATGCCATCGACATCACGAGCTCATTCGAAGGTGGACTTCGGGTTCAGCGTCTTCTGCATCGTGGTCAGGATCGCGAACGTGCCGTCCATGATCGGTTCAACCCGTTCGATCAGGTCGTAGGTCTGGCAGACCTGATACCAGCCTGCGATAGCGCCGCCCGCACGCAGTGTTCGCATGATGTCGCTGATGTTCTTGCCGGTGATCTTCGCCACGACGCACATGCGCGCGACGTCCTCTTCGCCTTCGGCCTGGCGGAACAAGGCAATGATGGCCGCGGCGTTCACCTCCGTCGCCCGAGCGATGATGGCTGCGACCTCGCGCATGCGTGCGGTTTCCTCCAGGATCTCTGGCGGATTCAGATTGCGGACGTCCGGATGCTGGAGTTCCGCCTTGATCAACGTGCTGATCGCGACGATGACCTGCTTGTCCTCTGCGCTCGGTGGAAAGGCAGTGCAGAGACTGTCCAGGAGCTTGCCGCGTCGTTCAGCGGTCATTTCGGTGCGGAACTTCTGCTCGGTGTGTCCGGTTACGGCGGCAAACACGGCCGCTTCGGCTGCTTCTTCGAAGGTGAATCCACCCTTGGTCGAGACCATGCCTTCGACAATGTTGCGCGTAGCACCGACCGTCAGGCGTGTGCGATGGGATACGCGATTGACCAGCAGTGCCAGTCGCGGATCGGGTGGAATCTTGGACAAGCGGTCTTCCTCGGCGCGCGCCGCAGCCCGCGCTGCTTTCTCCTCGGCGTCCTTGACCAGCCAGATCTTACAGGCGTCTTTTGCCAACTCATCGAACTGCTTGGTTACTCGCTCAATGACGTCACTAGGAACATCCGCGTCTTTATAGTATTTTCGCCAGCGCTTGCTGTTCCCTTCGGCATAATAGGTGACTTGTTTCAGAACGACGGGTAGATCCTGATGTAATTCCTGGGCGAACAGCCAGGCCCGCAGCACGACTTCGATACGGAAGTTCTTGGCAACGTACTTGTCGAAGAGCTCTTGCTCGGATACGCCGATGATCTTGGCCACGGCGGTCAGATCATCCTTGTAGGCGCCTTCCTTCACTGCCTTGATGTAGATATCGAATTCCCATTGGTCGGCATGCAGCGGCGAGGTGCTGCCCAAGACGATCAGCAGGGCGATGAAAGGAGCGCTGATGAAGCGGAGGGGGATCATGGGACCTCGGTTACTTGGCAGCTGAGGTGAATTCGAACGCGCCGATATCGATGCGACTGCCGCCGCCCGGCGGAACCGGCGAGGTCGGATCACCGGCATCAATTGCTGGAGATCCAGGTTTCAGGTGGAAATCGCCGTGTTCGGCATCCACGAAGAGCGGATCAACATCGACCAAGCTGGTCGGACCGGCCTTCTTCTGCTGCACCTTATAGTAGAGGTTGTAGTCGGAACCCGAGGCGGTTTTGCAGTTGTAGAAGATGTTGTTCCGTTGCGCGACGTTCGGCCCGATGATGCCGTATTGGCGGATGTTATAGAAGACGTTGTTCTCGACGATGCACTTGGGCACGCCGGCATTGATGCCCTGGGCCATGTCGAAGAATACGTTGTTGCGGAAGGTCAGGGATTCGGAATTCCGGCTGTACCAGGACTGGATCATGGTCGCGGCGATGGTGTTGCCGACGATGTTCCGCTCGAACAGGATGTTCTTCACGTGATCACCGTTGTCGTCGAAAGTCTGAAATCCATCGGGGTGACCAGCGCGCTCGTTGGGTAGATTGCCATGGAAATAGTTGCCGCGCCAAATCGCGTCATCGCCGAAGAAACGCGCGTAGTCACCGTCTAAGTAGCCGTAGTTGTAGATGCGCGAGATCTCGTTGTTCTCGATCAGATAGCCCTTCCCCGAAGCGACGAGGCCCTGGCAGATTTTATGGATCTTGTTGCCAATCACGCGGTTTCGTCCGTGACTTTCCAGGCCGTAACGTTGGACCTCGAAGATGTAGTTGTCGAGCAACTCATTGCAGTCGCCGTCCTTGCACTCGATGCCCTCGCCGACGACGGTGCTGAATCCATTAGTGATTTGGAAGCCTTGAAAGGTGATGTAGCTGCCGGTGATGAGGACGCCTTCGAGAATCACTGACCGTCGTGGCGATGCAGTGACGACGATGCGCTTTCCTTCGACGCCCGATTTGTTGAGCGTCACCCGCTCCAAGTAGATGCCCTTGGTCACGATCACCGAGTCGCCGGCCACCGCGCGATCGAGCGCCGCCTGCATGGTGCGCATCGGTGCCTCGGAAGTGCCGGCAGCCTGGTCATCGCCGCTGGGGGCAACCCGGATCTCGGCGGACATGAGCGGTCCATTGAGGCAGACGCAACCCAGCACGGTGGTGGTGAGGTGGGACATGTGGAACTTTCTGGCAGGTGCATGGGCGGTGCGCCCTTGCAGGTCGCGAGACGCCCGCCACGCGTGACGGCCGCTCTGTGTAGCTCATTTCCGTTCGTCGGTCTGATTCGACAGTGGAACATTAATGAGTTACAGCAACGGGTTACAAGAAGTCATTCGATATTGATTATCAATGGTATTTGATTTGCCCAGGCCCTAGCTCTGTTTAGGGTGTCGGCCATGTCAGTCGATCAGCCGACCATCGCCGCCGTGTCGAGTCAGAGTACATTGGACGCCGTTCCCGCTGGTAGTGGCGGATGCGTACTCGCGGTGACCGGCAGCGTGGTGACGCGGCGGCGCCTGTTGGAGATGGGCCTCTGCACCGGCACGGAGGTCGCTGTCGTCCGGCGTGCCCCGTTCGGCGATCCCATCGAGCTGCACCTGCGTGGCTATCACCTCAGTCTGCGCGCGGAGGAAGCTCGTTGCGTCGCGGTCGCGCGAAGGCCGAACCCATGAAAGTGGCGTTGGCGGGAAATCCGAATTCAGGCAAGACGACGATCTTTAATGCGCTGACCGGACTGCGTCAGCGCGTCGCGAACTATCCTGGCATTACAGTTGAGCGGAAATCCGGTTCCATGCAGGTGCTCGGTGATCAGGGTCCCGCCGTCGCTGACCTCATTGATCTGCCTGGCACGTATAGTTTGGTGCCGACCAGTCCCGACGAGCGCGTCGCAATGGAGGTGCTGCGCGGTATCCGCGCCGACACGCCGACACCGGATGTTGTGATCGCCGTGGTCGATGCGGCCAATCTGGAACGCAATCTGTATCTGGTTTCCCAGTTGATCGAACTCGGACGTCCGCTGGTTGTTGCTCTGACTATGACCGACGTTGCCCTGCAACGCGGTACTCGCGTCGATCATCAGGTTTTGGCCGCCCAACTTGGCTGTGCCGTTATCCCGGTGGTGGCCAGCCAGAATCAGGGACTCGAGGCATTGCGCCGGGCCGTGCCACTCGCGCGCGTACCAACTCCAGCGGAACGTCCTGGGCATGCTCGGCTGGATGCGGCGGCGGCCAGTCTCGCCCAGGCGCTCGCCTGCGCCACCGACAGCGCTCGGCGTTTGCTGATCGAGGATCCTGCGGCGGATATTGCTCAATTCGCTCAACGCGCCGAGACGATCGCCGCCCGGCAGGCCCTAACGGATGTCGATCCGCTGCGCGCCGACATCGAAGCGCGCTACGCCTGGGTCGAACGAATCGTCGCCCGTTGTCGTCAGGTTGGCCCCTCGCGATCGCTGCTCAGTGAACGGCTGGATGCTATGCTGCTGCATCCGGTGTGGGGCTTGGCGATTTTCACGGTGATCATGGCGAGCCTGTTTGTATCGATCTTCTGGCTTGCCGCTCCGCTGCAGGACGCGGTTAAAGACGGCATCGACTGGCTGCGCGTGCAGGCCGGCGATAATATGTCGAACGGTTTGCTGCGCGATCTCGTTCACGATGGTGTCTTGCCGGGTATCGGTGCGGTGATTGTATTCGTGCCTCAAATCGCGTTGTTGTTCCTGTTTCTCGCGGTGCTTGAAGACTCGGGCTATTTAGCGCGGGCGGCGTTTATGATGGATCGCCTGCTCTGTCGGATCGGACTGCACGGCAAATCGTTCATCCCGCTGCTGTCTTCATTTGCGTGCGCTATTCCTGGCATCTTGGCGGCACGCACGATCGAGGGCCGACGCGAACGACTGTGGACCATCATGGTGGCTCCGTTCATGAGTTGCAGTGCCCGACTGCCGGTTTATTTCCTCATCGTATCGGCATTCTTCGCCGATTGGGGATGGATGGCCAAGGGCGGCTTGGTGCTCGGTTGCTATGCGTTGGGCATTATGGCCGCGGTGGTCAGTGCCTGGGCTGCGCAACTGATCGCGGGTCGTCGCAGTGCATCGTCGTTCATGCTCGAACTGCCGATCTATCACCGTCCGCATATCCGCCAGGTGGCGCATGTCATGTGGGGCGGAGTCCGCGCGTTTCTGACTCGGGCTGGCACCATCATTTTCTGCCTTTCCGTATTGCTGTGGGCCTTGGCGACCTTTCCACGCCCCAGCGAATCTGCCGTAGTGGCCAGCACGGCAACGTTTGAGCGCACCTGGAAACCAGCACATCCCGAAGCGAACCCCGAGGAGCAAGCGGGAGCACTCGCGAATCACCTCGCCGCTGAGGCCTTGGCCAATTCGACCGCCGGCAGCATTGGCCGCAGCATTGAACCGGTGATCGCCCCGTTGGGCTTCGACTGGAAAATTGGCATCGGTCTGGTCGGTGCCTTTGCGGCGCGCGAAGTATTCAATTCCACCATGGGCATCGTCTATGCGGTCGGCGATCCTGGCGATGACACCAGCCAACTCGAAGAATCCATCCGTGCCGACACGCGTGCCGATGGTTCACCGGTGTGGACCAATCTCACCGCGATCACCTTGCTGGTCTGGTTCGTCCTCGCCATGCAGTGCATGTCGACCACGGTGCTGGTTGCCCGCGAGGCTGGCGGCTGGCGCTGGGCGCTCGGACAGATGCTATACATGAATGGATTGGCCTGGATCGCCTGCTTTGCGGTTTATCAGATTGGTAGGCACCTCGTATGAACGTCAGCGACATCATAGCTATCGCCATAGTCGCTGGGTGCGCCGCCTGGATCGCCCGGCGCGTCTGGCGGTCGTTAAAACAACGTGGGAAATGCGGCTGTTCGCACTGTCCAGCAACCGACTTCAAGCCGCCGCAGTAAATGATCGAGTCCGAGTTTTCATCCACAGATTGCACAGATTTCGAGTTTGTGTTCTTGACCGCCTCTCACCTGCAAAATCTGAGCAATCTGCGCAATCTGTGGATAAATCCGCTCGAAAATCCGGGGTTTGCCTCGCGCTGCCTATCTGGATAGAGTTACCGGCCGGACGAATCCCCAGATGCCACTCCTTCCTGCTGATTCAGAATTCCTGTGCCGTCTGGTGCGTGATCGATCCGGTATCGTACTCGGCGAGGATAATGCCCGCCTCCTGGAAAGCCGTCTGCTGCCGCTGGCGCAGGTGACCGGATTCGAATCGATTGAAGAATTGGCCGCCCGGCTGCGCTTCGAACCGACGGGGCCATTAGCCCAACAGGTCGTCGAAGTGATGATTGCCAATGAGGCAGGTTTCTTTCGTGGTGTTTCGGCATTCGAGTGTCTGAGGAGAGTAGTATTCCCGACCATGGTTGCGCAGCGTGCAACGGAATGCCGATTGGACGCATGGTGTGCAAATGCAGCGAACGGGTACGAGCCGTATTCGCTAGCGATCGCCCTGCGTGAATATGCCCCGCAGATGGCCAATTGGCAGATCCGAATGGTTGCCACAGATATTTCACCCGACGCGCTCAATCGGGCTCGTGAGGCTCGCTACAGTCAACTTGAGGTCGAGCGCGGACTACCTGCTCCGCTGCTGGCGACCTGGTGCACCAAAGAAGATATCGACTGGCGCGTGAATGACGACATCCGCCGCATCATTCAATTCCGCGAACTCAATCTGTTGGACAGTGCTTGGCCATTGACCGGTTCCTTTGATATTATTTTCCTTCGTTATGCACTGACCTATGTCGATATCGACGCCAAGCGGTACATCCTCGGAAAGTGTCGCAGGTTGTTGCGCCCTGACGGATTCCTGTTCCTGGGCGCGAACGAAACTACGGTGAACATCGACGATGGGTTCATGCGCGTTGATCCGAGCGGTTGCC
>CAZZAM010000044.1:28846-34737 GCA_964652775.1 uncultured candidatus Brocadiaceae bacterium
AGCGGTTGCCTTGGAGTTGCTCGATCGCTGAGTTTATGTTTAGGCCAGTGCCGCTTTGATGCGGGCGACCAGCGCATCGGCGGATCGCGCCTGAGCCTCAAGGTCTGCGCCAATCGTGAGATCCGGTAAGGCCGACAACAGCGCGGTGTGTTCGCGTACGAGATGATCCCGCCGGGTTCCCGCAGAGACACGGTGCAACAACGGTCCTGCTTCAGCCAAGCGACCGCGCACAGCATCCATGCGATCACGTGCGGTGGTTATGCCACGTTCGAGCCCGTCGCAGGCGAGGCGAAGTTCGCTGTCCGCACGAGCAGCCGCTGCGGTAGAACCGGGTGTGGCATAAGCCAGTGCGCATTCTTCTAACAAGCCACGCAAGCGACGGGCTTCACCGGCCAGGCCAGTGACCAAGAGCCAGCGCGGATCGGCACCATCCAGCGCATGTCCGCAATCAGCGACGAGATGAGCAATACGCTCATCAACCTTCGCTGCGTCTGCCCCAATTTTTCCAACCTGATCCTGCCGACGTTCAATCGCCACGAACAGCAGGTCAAGTCGCCGGAGCGTCTGCCACGGCAATCGCGACGCCCATGGTTGCATCGTCAAACGAGAGAGGTCGGCACTGACCTGACGCTGGGCTGATGCAGCGTTCAAACTGCGAGCGCCCTGTTTGAGTCGATTGCGTATGCGTTCGGCCACATCTACCGCACGCGTCAACATCGATTCGCCATCGCGCTGTACCTGAGCGAGTGTGGTTCGCGTCGAGTTCAGCCAGTCATCGAATGATGTCTGATCGCGTATCTGATTAGACGTGGTCGACCAAGCTGCCGCCAGAGCGAGCTGTCGTCGGGCGGCACCAAGGGAAATGCCGAGTGTCCGTTCGCAGCGCGCCGAGAGTGCAGTGGGCGCAGGTGCAGTAATCCAGGTGTGGAGTTCTGGACCAAGCGCCGCTTCTGCCGCTGCTTCAAGTCCATCGCTGTGCCACGCGGTCGCGGCTTGTTCCGAGGCGAAGACGGTGCGACGTACAGCGACACCGCCGTCAGCCGCACGGGATCGTTCCAAGCCACACCAGCCGCGTATGCCGGCAAATTCAACGCTGCGTGGGCAATCACCGGGCCAGCCTGTGACCGGCGGCGTATCCCATTCGGCATGCAACAATGCTAAGCGATTCGGCGCGGCTTCCGCCTGGGCAGCCAGAAATTCGGGATCACGTCCGACATAGACGGTTTCGGGTTGTCCGCGAATGATCACGCGTGGTCGTAGCCAAGCAGGCAACAGGCGGCGATCAAATCTGGCTACGCGGATTCCGTGCTTGGTTTCTAGGAGATGTGCAAGGACAACCGCGAGATCTGCGCGCCCAGCGAGCGGCAGCAACTCGGCGGTTAGGGCGCGCGTCGATTCTGCTGCCGGAATCAATTTTCGCCGATCGTCTTTCGGTAACTGTTCGAGGAAGGCGCCGACTGCATCCGTAATCCATCCAGGGACTAGGCCGTCGAGCAATGCCAACGTCAACTGCACCGCATGTTCTTCGGGTATTTCTAACGTCACGCCATCGTCGTCGGAGCTGGGCGCATAACGATACACCAGTTTGAGTTTGCGACCCGCAATAATGACGACATCAGGCACCAGCGCGGCTCGCTCGACTGCATCGGGAGGTAGGAGATCGGCAAGTTGTAAGCGTAATGTTGCCTCGCCGTGAGTTGCAATCCAGGCGACGAGTTCCTTGGTCGAGCTAACGGATGCGGTCCCCAATCGCTGTGCATACCAAGCGGCGAGATGTTCCGGCTCGACCATGAGCGCCGGATCGCGCAGGCGCTCGCGCAGTGCATGTGCCTGAACAAACACGGCGTAGTTTGCAGCAATGAGCGGAATGCCTATCGCTTCGGATCCGCTGAGGGCTTCACGTACGAATATGCCAGTCGCGGCGTTGGGGTCGATCGGCCCGAATGGAACTGGCCGACCATCACGAACTGGTAGGCCTTTCCACAGCAGTGTCTCGGTACAGACCACGGACTTGCGATGGGCATCCCAGCGCGGATCGCGGTGGCTGTGCTTCAAGCGTCTGCCCGCGAGATCGATCACCCATTGCGGATCGATCGGCGCACACAGGCGTGCGAACAGGCGGCTGGTCTCGACGACTTCGCAAGCGACCAACCATGGTGCCGGTGGCGGCGCGCGTTTGCCATCGTCACCGGTTCCTGAACGCAGAGCGCTTCCTGGATGCACTGCTAACAAGCGATCGCCAGCCCCGCGATATCCTTTCTGTTTCGCGTCCCACATCAGCACATTGCCAAGCATGCCGGCGAGGACGGCGCGATGCACGCGATCGAGCGGCCAGTCGCCCGGTTTATGTGCTGCCGGTGCTGCTTGTCGTCGTTCGCGCAGCGATGACCACAATTGATGGCGAACGTCAGCCCATTCGCGCATGCGCCGTCGGCCAAGATAGAGTTCGCGACAGAGTTTTTCGCGCCGGCTGTTGGTTTCAGCTTCCTGCCAACGGTCCCAGAGCTGCAGGATTGTTGCAAGATCGCCGCCCGTGTGTGCGAACGAACGGTGCGCGGAATCGGCCTTGGACTCATCACCGAGCGGGCGAACGCGCGGATCCTGCACCGACAGAAATGCGGCAATCGTACAGGCTTCGTGGGAAACGCCGTCCGTGAGTCCGGCGATGAGGATACGTGCGACCTGCGGATCAGCCGGGATCTGGATGAGATTGCGGCCAAGGCTGGTCAGCCGTAATGCGACGGATTCGGCATCGACCGCGCCGAGTTCTTCAAGCAGCATCCGTGCTTGATGCCACGCATGTGATGGCGGCGGATCCATCCACGGAAATGTGGCAGGATCGTTGATGCCCATCGCCAAGCAGCGCAGCAAAACGCCGGCTAGGTTTGAGCGCAGTACTTCCGGCGCAGTGAACGCATCGCGGCGTTCGAGATCATCCTGAGCGTAGAGTCGGATGCAGATGCCAGCCTCGACGCGACCAGCGCGGCCAGCTCGCTGCAGGGCACTCGCTTGCGAGACCGGTTCCACTGGCAGGCGCTCGGTCCGCGTTGCGCTGTGGAATCGCTTCATCCGCGCGAGGCCGGCGTCAATCACGAAGCGAATGCCGGGAATGGTCAGCGACGTCTCGGCGATGTTGGTCGCGAGGACAATTTTTCGCCCGCGTACCGGGGCAAAGATGCGTTGCTGTTCGTGCGGTGAAAGCCGACCAAACAGTGGCATCGGCACGGCTGCCGGCAGATCTGCCAAGCGGCGGCTGGCTTCCAAGATGTCGCGTTCAGTTGGCAGAAAGACCAGCACATCGCCAGGAGCTGATCCGGCACCCTCGTGCAGATCGCGCACCGTGCGGATCGCTGCGTCGAGATAACCAACGTCATCGTCACCCGGCGGCTGATGGACGATCTCGACTGGATAGGTGCGGCCGCTCACCGAGATGACCGGCGCATCTCCGAGCCACTGAGCGAATTGTTCGACGGCAATCGACGCTGACGAAATTACGATCTGCAATTCAGGACGTTTGCTGCGCGCCAATCGCAGCAGGCCAAGCAAGAGATCAATATCGAGACTGCGTTCGTGAGCTTCGTCAACAATGACCGCATCGTAACGGCTGAACAATTGGTCCGACGACGCCTCGGCGAGTAGCAATCCGTCGGTCATCACCTTCAGCAACGTGTCCTGGTCTGAACGATCATCGAAGCGCACGGCGTGGGCTACTTGCGATGCTGAGGCGGATAGCTCTTCACGAATGCGCGCTGCCATCGCCACCGCCGCCACACGTCGTGGCTGGGTCAGAGCGATCATACCGCTGCGGCCGTAACCAAGTTCGAGCAACATCTTGGGCAACTGGGTTGTCTTTCCCGATCCGGTTTCTCCGGTCAGCACCAGGACCGGTGCGGTCCGTAGCGCGGCCATGATTTCGTCACGACGCTGGGCAACCGGCAAGTCATCAGGATAGCTGATAGCGAGCGACAGCGCCTCGCGTCGAGCGCGATATGCAACTCCGGTCTCAAGCAACAGTGCGCACTCGCGCAGCGTGCGGTCAATCGCTTTGTCTGCGGCGATACGATGTGAAGCGTCCTCCAGCCGAGATGTGCAGCGCAACCGGGCCTCGGTGGACGTACGCGGCAGCAGGTCGCGCAGCCGGGCAAGTTCACTGGCGGGGTCGTTCACGGGCGCGCAGCCTCCGGTTACTCAGGCGATGATCCAGCGTTGACGCCAGCTACGCCTGCAATTGCTCAGGGGTTTCACCCCTACGACCTTTGGTCTACCCCGCTGGCTTTGTCGATGCTCGGTTTCTCCGGCAAGCCGTCAAAACCGCGGCGGCATCGGCTGCGCCGATTATATGCCGCCATCGCATCTCGGCGCCAGCCCCATCGCAAACGATGGGGCCCCGGCCTGAGTGGTTACATACGCTTTTCTTGACGTCCTTCGTACCTAGCCTGCGCGGCCGCTATGAACCTTGTCGATATCCTAACCGAACGTGGCCTGGTAGCCCAGTCCACCGATCCCGCCATCCGCGAACGTTTCGAACGTCCGGTCACGGCGTACATCGGTTTCGATCCGACGGCGGACAGTCTGTGCCTGCATCACCTCGTGCCGATCATGGGCATGGCGTGGCTGCAGCGTTGCGGACATAAGCCGCTGGCATTGGTTGGTGGAGCCACCGCGCTGGTTGGTGATCCATCAGGCAAGAATGAGATGCGGAAAATGTTGACCCGTGACGATGTCCGTCGCAACGCGGCAGCGTACACCGAACAGATCGGTCGTGTTGTTCGCTTTGGTGACGGCGCGAGTGATGCGAAGTTGGTTGATAACGCTGACTGGCTCGCGCCGATGACCTGGATTGATCTGCTGCGCGAGGCCGGTCCACATTTCAGCGTCAATCGCATGCTGAGTATGGAATCGGTGAAGGGACGTCTGGATGGCGGCGGCATTTCGTTCCTCGAGTTCAACTACATGGTGATGCAGGCCTACGATTTCCTGCATTTGCATCGCGCTCATGGCTGCACCGTGCAGATGGGTGCGCAGGATCAGTGGGGCAACATCGTCATGGGAATCGAGCTCGGCCGGCGTGCTGATGGTGCCGAATTGTTCGGCCTCACGTTCCCGCTGCTGCTCAAGTCAGATGGCAGTAAGTTTGGCAAGACAGAAAAGGGTGCAGTGTGGTTGTCGGCGGAAAAAACGCCGCCGTACGAATTCTATCAGTTTCTCCGCAATACCGCTGACGCTGACGTGGAGAGGTTTCTCACCACGTTTACATTCCTGCTGATTCCTGAGATCAAGAAACTGACGGCTGGTGGTGGTCAGGCACTGAATGGAGCGAAGGAAGTCCTCGCGTGGGAAGTGACGCGCATGGTTCACGGCCAGGCGGAGGCCGACAAGGCGCGCGACAGTGCCCGCCGCGCATTTTCATCCGCACATGACGTCAGCGGCGACGCCGTCCCGCACGCCGATCTCGCTGCCCAGGAAGTCAGCGCCGGCATTGCCGTGCTCGATCTGCTTATCCGCTCTGGCTTGGCACCTAGCAAAGGCGAAGCGCGACGACTAATCGAAGGTGGCGGCGTGTCGGTCGGCGAGACAAAAGTCATTGAACTCCAGCATCGCGTCAGTCTTGGCGACGTCGTATCCGGACGCATCCTGATCCGGGTTGGCAAGAAGCGTTTATTTCGTTTCGACGTGCGCTAAAAGAGCGTGCGCACGATGTGCGTAAACGGCAGTTATTTACCGCGCTTTTCGCACTGAAGTACGAGCAGGGTAACTTGACCCCTTGACGTATCGGGGCTGTCCCTACAAGTGCCGCCCCGCGCAAAAGGCCGAGTTGTAAAACTCAGCACGTTTTCGTGGTTAGATTGACAAATCGAGATCTGTAGCGCGAGTCGAAGAGACGTAAATTG
>CAZZAM010000045.1:0-34720 GCA_964652775.1 uncultured candidatus Brocadiaceae bacterium
TTCTTACGGCCAGTAACGACACCCTGCGCGAGGTCAGTCTGGCCCGCAACGGTGAAGATGATGAATACATTTTCTTCCGCGTCATGCCTGACCCCCTGCATCACTACAATGTGTTGTACGGCAAAGAGGACACGATGGCCACGATCAAAGACGACGAGACGGCATCGAATCCAACGACGGTCGGTTGGGAAGTGCCCAGCCTGTCGGTGCGCGAGGGTAGATCGTTCAACGTCGACATAGTGCTGGGCGATTGGCCGATCGAGCCCGTCGTTATCGCTAGCCCAAATCCGTTGCTGTTCGCTCGTGTCGATTGGGCAGTCATGGCAGACACTGCGGGTGCTCATCCGGCCACGGTTGGCGTGGATGTGCCAGTGGCGTCAGGTACGGCGATCTTCCAACGGCTGCAGGTTTTCTCTGACGAGGAGCGCCGCAAGACCATCACCATCACCATTCCCGACAACGGAACGCTGGATTACGACAAAACATTCAAGTTGGTGTTGTCGAACCCCCAGCCGACGAGCGGCGCATCGCGGGTGACGATTCCAGCAGTGCAGAACGGTTCGGATAATCTGGCCGAATGCCTGGTGACCATTTTGGATCAACATCAAGGAACGGTGGCGTTGTCGCTGAGTTCCACGTCGGTCACCGAAGGTGCGTCGACCAGTCTGACGATCACCCGCGTCCCCGGTGGCACCAGTACGCAGTTGCCGGTGACGATCGAGATGAGTGGAACCGCAGTTCCCGGCGTGCATTTCACGCAAATTGGTACGGATGCGATCACCGGTGGTCATGCCGATCAGTTGCGCATGATCACCTTGCTTGCTGGTGAGAACAGTCGGACGATCGCATTGGCGACGATGGACAATGCCACGGACGAAACGAATCGAGTGGTGAGCTTGGTCGCGACAGCTCCCGGCTATCAGCCTGGCTCGCCGGTAACACTGACGATCGTGAACAACGACACCGATACGCGTCAGATGGTGTCCGTGGTGGCGACTGATCCCTACGCAAGTGAGCCGGCCGATACAGCCACTGTGACATTCACACGTAGCAGCACCGTGGGCATCCTAACGGTACCCTACGTCGTTTCGAACACGTCTACGGCATCACCGACGGACTATCAGTCATTGTCTGGCTTCGTGACGTTCAGCGGCGGCAGCGCGACGGCCACGCTGACGATCACGCCAGTTGATGACGCGACGATCGAAAACACCGAAACCGTGATCATCGCCCTAGTCGCAAACAGCGCGTCCAACTTCCAGCCCGGCGACCCATCGATGGCGACCGTGTGGATCGCAGACAACGACCGCGCTCCAGCGGTGGTCCGCGTTGAGACGCCAATTTCCACGGTTCATGAAGAACAGGGTTCGCTTGGCTACGTCGGCCGCTTCGTGCTGCGTCGGACGATGGAAGAACGCGGCCCGCTGACGGTCACCACGGTGATCGGTGGCACCGCCACGGCTGGCTCGGATTACACGGCGATCGGCACGATCACCTTCCCCGCCGGTTCAACGACCGTGAGTGTCGATGTGGCACCGCTGGATGACGGAACTTCTGAAGGCGATGAAACGATCACACTGACCGTGGTTGATGGCACTGGTTACGTGCACGCGCCGACCGCTGTCAGCGGTACGGTGACGATCATCGACGACGAAGCCGCCAGCGTCTCAATCGCTGCGACGCAGCAGGGCAGCGAGGCCGGCGCGGTGCCGGTGATCTACACGCTGACCCGCAGCGGCGGCGCGATGGGTGCACTTGATGTCGATGTCGCCCTGAGTGGCGGCTCAAGTAATCCAGCCACTGCTGGCACCGATACGACCGTATTGACCGTGACCGCACACTTCGCTGCAAATGCCACCACGACAACTGTGTCGGTGCCCGTGGTGGTTGATGGTTTGTCCGAAGCTGATGAAGCGCTGGTGGGTACCGTGAGTAGCGGCACCGGCTACGTCGCCGGCAGTCCTGCCGCAGCGACCGCGACGATCTTGGACATGGATCGTGCGCGGATCAGCATCGCGATCACCTCGGTGCCGCTCAATACGGACGGCACCTATGATATCTTCGAAGCAGGTGCAACAACCTCAGTACTAACAGTAACGAGCGACAAAGCTCTCGCCTCTGACCTGATCGTGTCCTACGCCCTCAGTGGCACGGCGACACCAGGCGCTGACTTCAGTGGTGGCCAAACCGCCACCGTCACGCTCCTCGCCGGGACAACTCCCAGCACGACGATCACGTTGACCGCGATCGATGACATCCTCATCGAAGCACCAGAAACCATAGTGATCACCATCAATCCAGACATTGCCTACAATATCGGAACGTCGGCAGCTGCGACGGTGAACCTGATCAGCGATGACGGTACCCGAGTCGCGGTAGTTGGACCACCGAACCACTTGATCAGTAGTTTCAGCGGCGCATTGACCTATCGCTTCTATCGTCTGGGCGACACGATTGGTGGACTGCGAGTTAACTACTCGGTTATTCCCGATGCCGATGCGGTGACGACCGACCTGGTGAACGATGACACTGCGTTCAATTTCCTCAGTGGGTACTTCGACATGGTCGATGGCCAGTCGTACTATGATCTGACCGTTATCATGAAGTCGAGTTACGTCGCTGGCCAGCGCCGCAATCTGACCATCCAGGTCGATACGCCGACCGTGCTCGGTAGTTATACGCCTGGCCAAGTGCCGGGCATCGTCGGCGGGTTGGGTTCGGCAACGTGTCAGATCCTGAAATCTACCGACACCAATGTCGTCAAGTTGTCAGTTCCAGACGCGGCGGCGAGCGAGGGCAGTGTCGATACCGCGCAGGTGCGGGTGAGCGCCAATGTTCCCTTCAGTTCCAGTCAGTCACTTAACTTGACCGCGGTGCCAGTACTGACCACGGCCGACTCAGCCAGCGACTACGCGCTGAATACGGCGCTGACCTTGACCGCGAGCGCAACCGCAGTGAACAGCACCCTGACTGCGCCGCGCGATTACCTGATTAGTGAAGGTGATGAGTTCGTCGTGGTCAGCCTCGATCAACCTGTCGGGGTTGGTCCAGTTGATCCGCCATACTTCGTCGTCGGCATACCGGGCGTGATCACCATTCACGATGGTCCCGCTCCTCAAGCCGACATCGCCATCACGCGAGCAGCGTTCGACATCGCGGATGGCTCAACTGAGCATGTAGCTGGCGTACTGATCTTCGGCACTCCAGTGACCTATGCCTACACGATCAGTAACACCGGTGAGCTACCGCTGCACCTCAGTGGATTTTCTGCCGGCAGCCCGATCAACCTCGGCAGTGTGACTACTGACACGAGTGCGGTGCCAAGCACCATCGCTGCTGGCGCGTCCTATGACTTCACGGTCACGGTGACTCCGCTCGCAACCGGCAGTTGGCGTTTGCCCATGTCATGGTCGAGTGACGATCCTGATGAGGCACCGATGAACTGGACCATCACTGGCTTCGCTGCAGAAACTGCTAGCAGCACCTCGACGGCTGAGCTCCAGGTCAAGGGAACGGCCAGCAACGGATGCGGCATGGGCAACTTGCTTGGCCTCATCCTGGGATCGTGTGCCTGTCTTGGGCTGCGTCGGAAAGCGCACAGAGCGTAACGCAGGGTGTACGGTGCTGATAAGGTTGAGTTGTTGCAACATTATCGAGCGATGAAGGACATACGCCATTTGGCCAAATCTTTCAGTATCCATCTTTTGTCGAGAGCGCTTGGGGTTCCCGCCAACCAGGTCGACCAAGCTAAGCGAGCGGCAGTGCGATCACCAGCAAGATCAGCACGCAGTGCTCGGGCTAGGCGCAGATCTTCGCCCAGTTCAATTTTACATGGTTGGGCTTGGAATCCGACATCGTCGATCTGTCCTATGGCATAAGCAACCATGTGCCAGAACCGCAGGCCGTTGGATTGGCGACTATCTTGCAGAGCGGTTTGCAACAATGCGGTGGAGCCAGTCACATCACCCGCATCACGTCGGATCAGCGCCGGTATGAGGTGATACAGCGCCATCTCAACAACCGAACGATGATCTGGCGAACGTTTGCGACTGCGATCAATCATCTCCTGAGCGCCCTCTAGGTCGCCTCGACGCAGTCGACTCAGTATGGCCAATGGCCCAACAAAAAAACTGTGAGCGCAGGTCGTCAACGCCTCGTCATCGCGACCAAGCATGTACAACGCCCGTGCGCGCAAATCGAAATTCTTTACCGTGTCCAACATTGTGAGGGCCTCTGCCGATCGACCGAGTTCGAGTAAGGCCAGACAACGCCAATCGGGTGGGAAGCGTGGTTCGTCTGCTACTTCAAGTGCTCGCTGATGTGTGATTAAGGCGATCGCCGTCTCCCGCTCGTAAGGGAAACGACGGCGTAGGCCGTCAAGATCATTGCGTAAGCTCAGGGCCATCAACTGGCTCACATTATTGGCGAGGGCGGCAAACTCAGTAGCCAGTTCCTCGTCACGGCCTAAAGAGCGCAATGATCGATTACGCTCGTTTGGGCTAAGATAGTGAAACGTTTTGAGCATCTCTGTATAACGCCCCATTTCCACTAGGGCCTTAGCCCGACCCAAATCATGTGCTGGCCAATGAGCAAGGATAACGTCAGCACGACCGGCATGGAGTAAGGGATAATAGGACTCGAAATATAAGAGATTAGCTTCGACTGACTGCCCATAACGGCGCGACCAGCGTTCGAGAATTTTTGCAACCTCTGCAATGGTGTTGCTGATCTGCGGAGAATAGGTGGAACGATCGTAGGCTGGCGATGGATCACGTCTCGCACGGTCAACATATTGACTGCCGATATCCATCAAAATTCGTTGCTGCAGGTGGTGTCCAGGATAGGCAGCCAGGAGTTCGCGGATGGATTCAGCTGCTAGGTTGTCGTTCCGTTGCTGGGCTAACTGGTGGAGCGCGAAGAGAGCACTTGGGATCAGGTGATGGCTGGGATAACGAGCTATTAGTCGGCGTAGGGTTGCGTCACCAGACTGTTTTTCATCAGCACGCAGAGATGCGATAGCGACATGGAATTCTGCTTCGATGCCTAATGGCTGGTCGGCATAGGCGGCGGCCAGGTTACGATATTGTTCTAATGCTGAGGCGGTATTTCCTGCCTCAGCTAATTGTTCTGCTAAATCGAGCGGAGATACCCGCTCAGGCAATGGTCGGGTCCAGATACGTACCGCGCTAATCGCAATCCTACAGCTGCCCCAGGTGTCAAAACCAACTGATTGAGAAGCGAGTGTGCGAGAGCTATCTGGATCATCGTAGTCGATAATCCGTTGGCCATTCATGGTCAGTCGCAAGCGACCGCTTTCGCGTTCAAGGCAAAAATGATACGTTTTATCCTTTTTCAACGGCGACGTCAGTCTGGTGATTGCCAGCCGCGTTTCATTGCTGCCGTAGGTGAGGACAGCCAATCCTGGATCGCCAAATGCGCCGACATGGAATGTGTAGCCATTGGTCCTGTCGTCCCCAATAAAGCAGTTGAGATTCTCGTTGTTCCATAACGGTATGCAGTCCCATTCCATTCGTAGGTCACCGTGGATGCGCTTGCGTAAAGCTACATTAACCGCCCAGCCATCGTTGCCCAATTCGAGACGGCCGCGAGTAATTTGTACCCGCGGATCGTCGTTCCACGAGATTGCACGTGGTCGGTATGGTCTTTCTGAATTGACCATGATTTTCGCGAGCCACCGGCCCTCTACTGCACCACGGTCGGTGAAATCCTCGCTCAATACGAGTCGCCAGCTTGCGTGTTCGCGTTGTTTTTCTTGCCACCACAACGCCCCGGCAGCCATCACCAGTACGAGAGCAACAGCGGCCGTCCAGAACTGCGATCGATGAAAGCGATACCAGCGTCGTAGGACGTGCCACAATGGTTCGCGCCAAGCCTTTACTGCCAATCCAGATTGGTACGCGCGCAAATCATTGAGCACCTCGTCAACGGTGGCGTAACGGTGCTGTGGATCAGCCGCGAGTGCCTTGAGTGCGATGGCTAATAGTTCAGGTGGGGTTTCTCGCCGCTCTGCCTCACTTACCGGATCAATTGCTCCAGCGCGTTTACGCGACCAAAAAGTTTTGGCATCGGAATCGGGATTCGTCGGTGGACGACCGACCAATGCATGAAACAGCGTACCACCCAGACAATACACATCGCTGCGTTGATCGGCGAACTCAAGCCGCGCCTGCTCGGGTGCCATGTAGAGCGGAGTTCCATAGAGTCGATCTCCACGTGCTTCGCCACGCACGGCGCATCCCCAGTCGACCAACAACACTTCGCCGAAGTCGCCAAGGAGAATGTTGTCCGGTTTGATGTCTTGATGGATGATGTGTTGGTGGTGTGCATAAGCCAAGGCTTGACCAACTCCGATGAAGACATTGACGATCCCGTTGGTGGTAGCGATAGCCGTTGGCCGTTGGCCAGAATTCTGGCGTAAGGCCTGACCCAGCGAAACGCCATCGTTACGCTTCATCACAAAGCACGGATCGCCGTCAGTGGTCAGATCAAGATCATAGATGGGCAACACGTTTGGATGTTGCAGCGACGCGGTGATGCGGGCTTCTTCAACAAAGCCACGTAGATCCGCACCACGGTTGAGGACCTTGATCGCTATTGGTCGGTTGAGGCGACTGTCGAGTGCGCCCCACACGGCACCACCCGAACCTTGTCCCAGCACCTGTTCGACAGCGTAGCGCAATCCTGCGTGTTCATTGCCTGGATTGAGACGCTGACGACACAACAGCGCGCCGTAGGCTTCCGCACTCAGATTTGGCATGATGGGCGGCCCGAGATCGCCGATCTGTCCCGGTGTTGATTCCGACCAAGTGGGGAGGACCACATCGCGGTTGCGCAATGTTTTTCCCAATAACTGCGATGAGGAGGTCCGTTCTGGGGACTGTCGCGTGCCGGAACTGGCGGGATCCATCGCACGGCAAGTTACTGTAGGAGATCCGTCTGTCATCAGGTGATCTGGCAAACGTGGGTCAGCAGCACGTTGCAGCCTGGAAAAAGCGACTTTTCCAACAGTCCCAAGTGGTGGCGGACAACGGTGTCGGGAAGATGCTCAATCGGCAATGGTGTTCGTGTACAAACTTCACGTTGATCGATGAAGGCCACCCGCCAAGCCCGCAGGGGCGGTTTGAGCCTACATGCCGCAGTCCGGAAGTTCGGAAGTCGCAATACAGTCGAGAAAAACTGCCAATCTTTGGTCTGCAAAACATCCAGCCACCGCAGGGCAACCACGGGGACACGGGGAAACCGCAGGGGACACGGGGGACAGACACATGGGTTCCGTCAGTTTGTTACTGTGCATGTCCCTGTGTCCCCGTGGTTGCCTTGGTGTTGGTACACGAACCCCTGGTAGCATGAGCGGCCGCACGACACCGGTATCCGGTGTGTTGGTGGTTTTTCGCAGGCTGCACGTTGTGCAGACCTACGAACATCACAAACATCGTTGATATCTGTAGACACCGGACTTCCGGACCTCCGGACTGCGGCATTCAGGTAGATTTTTCGGACGTAATTGCGCTTCCACCGTGTCACACACGGATGCGTGCGGCAGAGAAGTTTGCCTGCCGCCAGTATTCACACGCATGGCCATGTCGTGGCCATTCGAGCACCTGAAATACCTAGGAATCAGCATGGTGGGCGGCAGTTCAGCGCTGCCACTTCCTAGCCAGGGGATCTCACATGTTCGTTCGCTACCCGACTCTCGTCTGCGTCATGGTCATGACTGTCGCATGCATCGCCGCGGCCGAACAACCATTGATCGCACCAGAGGTGTTTGAGCAGGTCGTCGATGGCGGCAAGTATGCCATCACCGTGTACCGCAAGGACGGCACGTTGGCCGAGATGGTGCCAGCGAAGCAGGCTCAAGCAGCGGTGGCTGCACCCGCGACAGGCGTCGCCAAGGGCGGCGGTGGAGCGGATCTCGGCATCAATGGCTTTGCGCGCGTGCTGTTCATTCGCGCCGACTTTCCGGATGACCGGCGCGAATACATCGATCAGACGATGGCCGAGGATGTGTGCCGAACAGTTTCGGATTTCTTCAAGGAAAATTCCTACGGCGTCTGGCAACCACAGTTTGACGTCACGCCGCTACTGACCATGCCGCATTCGTATCTTCACTACCGCGAGATCGTTAGACACGTTTCTAATATCGGCGGGCCACCATTACTTGCGGATGCCATCGATGTTGCGGCTGCGGCCGGGTATTCGGGATCCTACGATGTGTATGTCGTAGCGCACCGGCCGATGTTCGCCGCCAGCACGTCGATCATCCAGCTAAACGGCGGCGTTGGTGCGCTGTCGCATGAGCTTGGCCACGTCTATGGCGCCGGTCACAGTACGCGCTGGCTGTGCGACGGCATCGGTGCGTACACCTCGCGCGATTGGCGTCGCTTCGGCAACGGTTCGCCGACCGACAACGGCCGCATCTATAACATCTATAAAACCCACGATATTCCTTACGGTGATCCTTACTGCACCATGGGCAGCGGCAGCAGCCACTGGTCGATGTATTGGAAGATTGCTCTCGATCTGATGCCAGCGACTAACCGCGTCACCGCGACCAGCAGCGGTCGCTACCGAATCACTGCGTACGATCAGCCGCATCTGGAGGCTGGTCGTTTGTACGCGATCACCATTCCCAAGAACAACCAGCAGAACTATCTCCTCAGCTATCGTTCGCGCTGCTATGACGGTCGCTCAATTCAGTTTGCGCAAGGCAAGCACGAGTGGCTGCCAGACAGTTTACTCGTGCAGGGCACGCCGTGGGATAGCTCCAAGGAAAACAACGATCCGCCGGATCCACAGCCGCATTTGATCGACACGACGCCAGGAACTCCGCGTGGTCTCACGACGGCGATCGGAGCTGGGCAGACCAACATTGGCGATTATCCAGACATCCTCGTTGCGCCAGGTGTGAATCCTCCGATCGATGGAGACTATATTCAGGACGGCGGCATCGCGATCGGCCGAACGTATTCGGACCTAAGTGCGGAACAGCCCATCCACATCACCGTGGTTGGTAAAGAACAGAGCGAACCGCAGGCCCTTGATGTGGTGGTAAACATCGGTTCATTCCCGACGAATCACGCGCCGACGGTCACGATCCGACCGCGGCTGTCCTCGTTGGTTGGTCGCAGCGGCCAAGTGTTGGTACCATTGGCGGCGTCCGCGACCGCGACTGCTGGCATCGAATTCGTTGCAACGGCGACCGACACGGACGGTGATCAACTTGCGTATTCCTGGGACTTCGGCGACTACCGCAACCCAACGACCAGTTACGATGCGTCGTTACCGTGGCACAACACGAATCAAGACTCCTGCTATCATTACTGGCGCACAGCGGACATTGGTACGGCTGGACGATTGGTGACGGTGCGTTGCACGGTGTCGGATATGAAGGGCGGCGTCGCGACGGCGTTCTTGAAGGTCAACATCGGTTTGCCTGAATTCACTGGCCCCGGTGTCGGTGGTGGTCGCACCAAGATGTGGGCGGAGGGTCGCGTCGTCAATCAGGCTGGAGCGCCATTGCAGGGGGTTCGCGTCGCTTGGATCGGTACGCCGTACCTTGGTGCATGGACTGACAGCGATGGCCGTTATGCGTTGCCCAACTTAGCTGATGGAACCAATCACCAATTTGATGCAACGATGGAAGGCTGGCGCTTTGTCGGGGCAAACGATGCCTCGGGCAATACCGTCGTGTTTAGTGGTCGCGATAAAACTCAGGTCGATTTCGTGGCCTACTGCCGCCAGACCATCGCGGTGACGGCTGACAGCGACACGGTTGCGGTTGGTGCACGCCCCGTGTGGACGGTGACGCGCACGCTGCCGACCACCGGATCATTCACCAAACCGGCGGTATATGACCAGTTGACGGACTTCTTGAACAACAAGCCGTTGTACGTCCGCATCTATGCCGACACCACTGGCCTGGAGTGGAGTGCCAACGGCGGTGCGGCGTGGACGACGATGGCGGACTTCATCAACATCAATCTCGAGACTCCGGAAAACGAAACCCAGTACCGTCGGGAAACGCAGGCGACCAATCACACCGATCCGGGCAACGACGTGAGCCCGACCGCCAATCCGACGGCTGATAAGTATATTCGCTTCGACGCTGGCGTGACGAGCATCAAGGTTCGCGCGGCGGCGACGACAACGCCGACGGCAGTGACGCATTATGTCGGTACATATCGGCTATTGGCTGCATTCGGCATTGATTATGTCGCGGTTCCCGAAGAGGCGTCGGTCACGGTGCAGGCAGTATTGCCAGCTACGCCCACGCTGACCTTGCGGACCGATTGGGGCACAGCGACGGAGGACGGATCACACATCGGGACCTACACTGTGGTCAGCGACATCGCCGTCGCGAGTGCGATCACGGTGCCGATCACCGTCACGCCGGGAACAGCGGGGCTAACTGACATCGCCACGCCACCAACCAGCGTCACGCTGGAGCCGGGAGCCTACGAGGCGTCCTTCACGTTGGCTGCGGTTGACGACCGTCTGCGTGAGGGTCCCGAAAGTCTGTCGGTCAGCATGGGCGCGGGAACTGGCTATGCACTTGGCGGCACCACGTCGGGCGCACTCACCATTATGGCCGATGATACGCCACGCGTGAACATCGCGTTCCTGAGCGGTCCTGCGCGTGAGCGCAATGAAGGCAATACGGCGGTAGTTGTCGGGAAATTCTGCATTCGTCGCGAGGGCAGCATGGAACAGGATCTGGTTGTCGGGCTCAACGTGACCGGCACGGCTACGCCGGGGACTGATTACGTTGCGATCCCTGCCACGGTTACGATCCCGGCTGGTCGTCCGTCAGTCGAAGTTTCAGTGACGCCACTCAGCGATACCTTCACCGAAGGCGACGAAACCGTGGTGGTGACGCTGGTCGACCGATTGGATTACCAAGTCAACAATCCCGGCTCGGCAACCATGATCATTCAGGATGCACAATTGCCGGATGTTTCGGTGTCGGTGGTTGGCGTTACCACGATTTCAGAGAGCGCCGGATCGGTCACCGTCCGCTTCAAACGCTGGCGCAGCACGACGGGCGATTTGACCGTGAATTTCTCTCTATCTGGTACTGCGGCGTTCGGTCTTGATTACACGCTAACCAATATGCCCGCACGTGGTCAGACGACGATCCTCGCGGGGCAGGACCACGTCGACCTCGTCTTGGCCGCTACCAATGACACCATGCGCGAAATCAAGAGCACCGGCGGCCAGGATGACGAATACGTCTTCTTCCGCGTTCTGCCGGATCCGCTGAACAGGTACAATGTGTTGTATGGCCAGGAGGACACTGCGGTCACGATCACCGACGACGACAATGCCTCGAACGGAACCACGGTTGGTTGGGAAGTTCCCAGTCTGAGCGTTCGTGAAGGGCAGCCGGTGTCGGTTGATATCGTGCTGGCCGATTGGCCGATCCAGCCGATCGACACCAATAACCCGGACGCGAATCTCTATGCCCGAGTCGACTGGGCAGTCGTTGCCGACACGACGGGGGCGCATCCAGCGACGCTTGGGACCGATGTGCCGATCGTATCGGGTACGGCGACCTTCATTCGTCAGCGTAACTTTGCCGACACCGAACGACGCGTGAATGTGTCGTTTACGATTCCATCCGATGCGCTCGTCGAGTACGACGAAACGTTCAAGCTGGTGCTGTCGAATCCACGGCCAACGACCGGTGCTTCGCGGGTTAGTATCCAGGCAGTGCAAAATGGATCTGATAACCTCGCTGAATGCTTGGTGACGATCCTCGATCAAAACCAAGGAACGGTCAACCTGGCGCTGGGCTCGACCACCGTGACCGAAGGCACGTCGGTGACGCTGACGGTGAGTCGCACAGTAGCGGGAACGAGCAACACGCTGCCAATCACCATCGAGATGAGCGGAACTGCAGTTCCAGGCGTGCATTTCTCGCAGATCGGTGCCGATGCGGTGACCGGTGGGCGCGCAGATCAATTGCGTCTGATCACGCTGGCTGCGGGAGAGAACAGTCGAACGATCACTTTAGCGACGATGGATAATGCGGTCGATGAGACTGATCGCGTCGTGACCTTCACCGCGACAGCGTCTGGCTATGCCAGTGCGGCGCCGGTGACGTTGACGATTACAAACAATGACACGGATGCTCGGCAAATGGTTTCAGTGGCAGCGATCGATACATATGCCAGCGAGTCGGGTGACTCAGCTACCGTTCGTTTCACACGCACCAGTACGGTTGGTAGCCTGACCGTTCCGTATGTGGTTTCACGTGATTCGACGGCATCCGCAACGGATTATGGCGCACTCAGTGGAACGGTGACCTTCAGCCCAGGCATCGCCGTTGTTGATCTCGTGATCACGCCAGTCGATGACAGCGTGGTTGAGGATACCGAAACGGTGATCATCGCTTTGGTTGCCAACAGTGCGACGGAATTCCAGCCTGGTGATCCGACTGTGGCCACGGTGTGGATTGCGGACAACGAGCGCGATCCGGCGATTGTCCGGGTGGAGACGCCGATTCCGCAGGTGCATGAGGAACTAGCGGCATCTGGTTATGTCGGGCGCTTCGTTCTGCGCCGTACGATGGAGGATCGTGGACCACTGACCGTGACGGCGACGATAGGCGGAACCGCCACGGCTGGCACGGATTACGTTGCGATCGGCGTGATTACATTCCCAGCTGGCGCGACGACGGTGAACGTCGAGGTTATTCCGATTGACGACGGCAGCGCCGAAGGGGACGAATTGGTGACATTGACGCTTGTGAACGGAACCGGCTACGAACGTGAAGAGACGGCTTATACTGGATCAGTGACGATCGTCGACGATGAAGCGGCCAGCGTTTCCGTTACCGCGACCCAGAATGGCAATGAGGATGGATCGATTCCTGTCGTCTACACGTTGACGCGTAGCGGCGGCGCATTGGGCACACTCAATGTCGATGTTACGCTGAGCGGTGGTGCGATGGATCCAGCAACGCCAGGAACCGATACGACGGTGGCGAGCGTCACGGCGCATTTCGCTGTCAGTGCCACGACGGCGACGGTGTCCGTGCCGGTGGTGAATGAACCAATTGACGAGGCCGATGAAACGTTACTTGCTACGGTCGGCAGCGGAACCGGGTATGTCGCCGGGAGCACGCCGACAGCTACGGCAATTATTTTGGATAACGATCGCGCACGGATCAGTCTCGCGATCACCTCAGCTCCGCTCAACACCGATGGCACGTATGACATCTATGAAGCTGGCTCCACGGCGGCCGTGCTGACCGTGACTAGCGACAAGGCGTTGTTCTCTGACCTCATCGTATCGTATAGCCTGAGTGGAACCGCGCTGCCCGGTGCTGACTTCAGCGGTGGCCAGACCGGATCGGTCACCCTGACTGCTAGCGCAACGCCCAGTGCCACCATCACGTTGACCGCGATGGACGATGTGCTGATCGAAGCTCCCGAAACGATCATTGTCACGCTGAGTGCATCTGCCGGATACAATCTCGACACGTCAACTACCGCCACCGTGAACGTGATCAGTGACGATGGGACCCGCGTGGCCGTGGTTGGGCCACCCAATCATCTGATTGGCACCTTCAGTGGTCCGCTCACCTATCGGTTCTACCGCCTGGGCGACACGGTTGGCGGTCTGCGGGTGAACTATTCGGTGGTTCCTGATGCAGATGCGACAACGACCGACCTCACCAATAACGACACGGCGTTCAATGTGCTCAGTGGGTATTTCGATCTTGCTGATGGCGAATCGTTCAAGGACTTGGCGATCACCATGAAGTCAACGTATGTGGCCAGCCAGCGTCGGAATCTCACCATCCAGGTCGATACCCCGACCGTATTGGGCAGCTATGTGCCGGGCCAAGTTCCTGGCATCACTGGTGGTCTGGGCCGCGCGACGTGTCAGATCCTGAAGGCCACGGACACGAATGTGGTCAAGCTGACGATCACGGATGCCACGGCGACCGAAGGTGGTGTCGACACGGCACAGATCCGCGTGAGCGCCAATGCGGCATTTACCGGGTCTGAATCGATGAACGTGTCAACGATACCTGCGGTCACCACCGCTGATCCGGCAACCGACTATGCCCTGACTACGGCGTTAACGCTCGTCGCTAACGCGACCGCCGTGACCAGCACCTTGTCTGCACCACGTGATTACCTGATCAGCGAAGGCAACGAGGCGGTCGTGCTCGCTCTGGATCAGCCAATCTATGTCAGTCCGGCCGAACCGCCGTACTTTGTCGTCGGACTGCCGGGAACCATGACCATTGTCGATGGACCAGCACCGCAGTCAGACATCGCGATTATTCGTTCCCCGTTCGCCATCGCCAATGGCACCGTGGACTACCAGTCTGGCGTCGTGGTCTTCGGCAATGCAACCGTTGTCACCTATAGCATCACTAATACCGGCGAATTGCCGCTGCATCTGGGAGCGCTGTCGCTGGGAACGGCCACGAATCTGAGCAGCTTCAGTGTCGATACCACGGCTGTACCAGCGACCATTGCACCTGGTGACTCGTACGCCTTCACCGTCACTGCGACTCCGACCGCTGGTGGCTATTGGGCCCTGCCCCTGTCGTGGGCGAGCGATGATCCCGACGAAGCACCGATGGCGTGGGTCACCGGCGGATTCGCAGCTGCCACCGCCAGTAGTGGTACGGCTGTGGCCGAGCACATTTCTGGCACCGCGAGCAACGGATGCGGCATGGGCAACCTGCTCGGATTGATCATGGGCTCACTCGCGCTGATGGGACTGCGCCGCAGGAACCGCTGATTCATCCGAGTTTTTATCCACAGATTTCGCAGATTCCGCAGATTGTCGATTCGAGACTCCCAAATCTGAGTAATCTGCGCAATCTGTGGACAACCATCCGAAAATCGTCTACGTATGGCGCGGATTGGTATGCAGTCCTGCAATCCTGAATCGGGCTGACCTTCAATCCTAAACAGCGCGATCCAAGGCAACCGCTGAGGCGCAGAGGTCGCAGAGGTCGCAGAGGGGATTGGGGTTGGGAGAAGTTGGTGTTTCCAGTGCTGATCACCCGCAGAGTGACGACCCAATCTCGCTCTCATCAGCGCTCTCTGCGGCCTCTGCGCCTCAGCGGTTGCCTTGGAGTTTTTTCAAACGCAGACTTTAGGTTAATATGGAGCGATCGACGCGTCGTCAGTCGCTTCGCCCCAAGCCAGAATCCCGCCTTCAAGATTCACCACGCGCTGAAAGCCGTGTTTACGCAGCGTTTCCAGCGCCTTCATCGAACGTCGGCCGCTCTTGCATTGGCAGACGACAAGTTTGTCTTTCCAGGCGGCGATTTCGCTGAGGCGCGAGGGCAGCTGGCCGAGCGGGATGTTCACGTTGCCGTCGATCTGACAGATGCCGAGTTCGAATGGTTCGCGGACGTCGAGCAGCAAGTGTGTCTCGCCTCGTTCACGTAGCGCGGCGTAGTCGGTGCAATTCATTTCGATGGCGTCGCTGGAGGATTCTTCGCCACGCCGCATGCCGCAGAACTGTTCGTAGTCGATGAGTTTCGTCACCGTCGGATGGTCGCCGCAGACTGGGCAGTTCGGATCGTGGCGGATCTTCAGTTGGCGGAAGGTCATGGTCATCGCGTCGTAGCGTAGAAAGCGACCGACCAGGGGATCGCCCATGCCGGTCAGCGACTTGATTGCTTCGGTTGCTTGAATCATCGCGATGATGCCGGGCAGCACGCCAAGGACGCCACCTTCAGCACAGGAGGGTACTTCACCAGGCGATGGCGGTTCGGGATAGAGGCAGCGGTAGCACGGACCACGGCGTTTGCCGTCGGCGTCTTTGCGGCTGTCGAATACGGTCGCTTGACCTTCGAAGCGATAGATCGAACCGTAGATGTTGACCTTGCCCAGCAGTACAGCCGCGTCGTTGACCAAGTAGCGCGTGGGAAAATTGTCGGTGCCGTCGATGACGAGGTCGTACTTCGCAAGGATGTCGAGCGCATTCGAACTGGTGATGCCTTCTTCGTAGATCTCAACCTGCACATCAGGGTTGAGGTCATTGACCGCGCGCTTTGCCGAGCGTGCTTTGGGCGTGCCGACGTCCTGCGTGCGATGGATGACCTGACGCTGGAGGTTGGACACATCGACGGCATCGAAGTCCATGATCCCGAGCCGACCAACGCCAGCCGCCGCGAGGTACAGGGCGAGCGGACTGCCGAGTCCACCAGCACCGATGAGCAGGATCGACGAGGCGAGCAGCTTTTCTTGGGCGGCGACGCCGAACTCAGGCAGCGTCAGGTGGCGGGCGTAGCGTTGGAATTGGGCGGAGGTGAGCGTCATGGCGGGGCGAAGGTTCGGCGGAGGATTCGGTCTGCAACCCCCAGGAGTAATAGGGGGAATGCCAAATGCTGGAATGCTGGAATGCTGGAATGTCCGAACACGACAATACGCGGTGACGTGCTGAGTCCGGATCCTTGAAGTCCGTATCAACGCCAGACCACCGCAGTCTTTTCATTCCAGCATTCCAGCATTCCAGCATTCCAGCATTCCAGCATTCCAGCATTCCAGCATTTGGCATTCTGGTATTCCCTCCGATGATGCCCCTCCAATGTCTGGGCTTCCGGCTCTCTTCTGGCGCATGGGCCGATCGATGGGCAACGTCACCGCCACAGCGGTACGCCACCAACCCCTGCGTGGCATCACGGTGGCTGCCGTTGTCACGGTGGTGTGGGTTTTGTTGGCCGTCCTGTTCTGGTCCATGCTGGTGTTCTTGTCGGACGACAAATATATCGCGCTAAAGCCACGCCTGCTTGATTCGTTGCTGGCCGTATTCTTCTTGACCATGGGTGTGCTGGTGACGATCTCCGACACGGTGCTTGTATGGGGGGCATTGTACCGCACACGGGCGGCGGCATTTCATGCAGCTCTACCGGTTTCGAACCGTGCGATTTTTTGGCATGCGGCGTTGGAAGGGGGGATGTGGTCGAGCTGGGCGGTGTTGGTGTTAGTTTTGCCATTGGTGGGCTCACTGATGCGCGAGGCAGCTCAGCCGTGGCTATTTCTGCCAGCTGGATTGGTCACCCTGCTGACGTTGATGATCCTGGGCATGGCGGTCGGTGCGCTCGGTGCGCAAGTGCTTGCCCGTGTGATTCCCATTCTGCGGCGTGGCGTTCGCGGGATCCTCTTGATTGCGATCATCGCTCTCGTGGTCGGATTCTGTTTTGTGTCCCTCGACCTGGCCGAACGACACAAAGAACCAGTCACGTTTATGACCGACATCATTGGTAAATTACGTTTTGCCGAGAATCCCTTCTTGCCGAGTTGGTGGGCCCAGCAGGCTTTCACCGGCGCGATTGCGAGCCGCTGGTCAGATTGGTACTGGTACACCGGTCTGCTGGCGGCCAATGCCGTTGGCATTGCGATCGTCGCCGAGTTTGTCGCCGCACGTCGCTTTCGTCGCGATCTCGATGCATTGTCCGGTCGGCCCGAGGACGGATCGAGTCGCAATGCCTCGCGTCCGTGGCGTCCGGTACCGTTCCTTCCCGCTGATCTCGCGATACTGGTGGCAAAGGATCTGCGTCTCTTTATTCGCGACCCGGCACAGGTGCTCCAGTTCACTGCCTTCTTCGGTATGTTGACCTTCTATCTGTTGATGCTCCCTCGGCTCGGCAATTCATTTGCGTTTGATGAGTACTGGCGACCGGCGGTTTCGGTGTTGAACCTGACGGCCATTGCCATGGCGCTGGCGACCTTCACGGGGCGGTTCGTCTATCCGCTGCTGTCGATGGAAGGTCGGCGCTTGTGGGTACTTGCCTTGGCGCCGTGGCCACGCCATCGCGTGGTGACCGCCAAGTTCCTGTTTGCGATCCTGGTCGGATTGCCGGTGAGTTGCGGCCTTGCCGTGCTCTCTGGCATGCAGCTTGAACTACCGTGGACGTTGGTGGCCTATCAGGCAGTGATCATCTGCTGCATGGCGATCGGGCTGTCTGCGTCGTCGCTGGGCATCGGGGCGCGTCTAGCGGACTACCGCGAAGACGACCCGAACCGCCTCGTCGCCGGTTACGGCGGAACGATCAACCTGCTTGGAAGCTTGGTATTTGCCGGCCTTTTGTTGCTAGGTGCAGCGGCCCCGGTGATCGGCAAGCGTTTCCCACATGCCATGCTGATCGGATTGATCTGGTCGCTCTTACTAACCGCTGTCTGGAGCAGGTGTTTCCTGGCCCTGGCGCGGAACTGGTTTGGCCGTCTCGAGGACCTAACGTCTGCCCGGGGACACGCATGAAGTTCATAGCCTTATTCGCGTTGACGTGCCTGCTGTGCGCTGGCGAAGACTCCAGCTTGCTGGCGTTGCCACCGGCCGAACGTGCTGCTGCGGTGCAGGCGTTGCTCGCGGCCACGCCGGTGCATTGGAATGGCGGACGCACATCGCTGGGCGCCGTGGTCGATGCGTTGTCGGTGAACGGCAATCGCGTGTTCCTCGCCGAAGGCGTGGACGATCGCGTGGAAGTCGAGTTGAATCCATTCCAGGGCAACTGGTGGGAGGCCGTACGTCTTGCCTGCGTCGCCTTTCGACTGCGCTTCGATGAAGGCGAGCCAAGTTTCGAGACCACCGACGGCGAAGGTCAGCGGCTGCCGATTGGTCAGGGCAGTCTCGTTCTGACACCGGATGCGACTGGGGCACCACCGATGCGCGTCCACGGCTGTCTGGCGATTATCGCTGAGTCGGAATTCGCAGCGACCGGCAAGGTCGGCGCGGTGACGGTGCGCTCATGGATGCGCGCCGAACCACGTATTCCGCGTGACCAACTCGCCTGTGCCCGCGCGCAGTCGGCGCGCATCGAATCACGCAGTGGGCGCATTGGTCTGGTTGATGCCGTTGTCGAAGACGAAGAGGCAGTCCCCATGGCGGTCTGGAGAGGTGATTTGGGAGCCATTACTCCGCGTGACGCAGAATTAGCCTTCAATGTGCATATGGCCATGGTGCAGCCATGGCGCAGCAAAACGGAACTCACCGCCGGCGTGACCAAAAAATTCACCTGCGATAATCGCGAGGTGCTGGTGGCGTTGATTACTGATGCCAAGGTTACTGAATGGGAAGGTAATGCCTTAGAGGAGCGTCGACCGGTTATCATCATGTCGGGGCCTGATGATCTGCTCGCCAGTGCTCAGCTTCATTTGCGCCAGGGAACCACGGAGCTGCCGCAGCGTGGCGGCGGCAGTCGCAGCAACGATGGCAAGGTCGTTATGTATCGTTACCTGCGCGGGACGCCGGACGGTGTGATTGAAGCCGAGATCGAGGGGCGCGTGAATGTGCCGTTATCATCCAGTGATCTCGCGCTGTCGATTCCCCTCGCCTACGATCGTCCGCTGGGTGGCGAGGTGAAGGCCGATCCCGATATTCCAACCCGCGTAGCGTGGGTCGCTGGCAAGCGTTCGCTCAGCCAATGGGCCGAGCAACTCAGTACTGGTGGAAATACGGTATTGCTGGAGGTCGGCATCGATAGCGCCGCGCCAATCGAACTTGCCGCAGTATCGGGAACTTTTTGGGACGGCGTTGTCGAGCTGTGTCGGGTCAGCGGACTGAGTCCGGCCATAGATGCTGCCACCACCGTGGCAGGCGGCCCCGTTCGCTTGGTACGCCCATCGGGCAAGTCGACCAGCATCGCTGCTTGTGGACCACTACTCGCGGTTGCCACCGCGCACATCACCAACGTCTTGGTACGCGGTCGTAGCGAACGTCGTTTGGCGATCTCCATTAGTTACGTGGTCGAGCCGCATGTTCCCCCGGAGCGGTTTGGCCAGGTGAGTCCCCAGTGGGCGTCTTTTGCGATTGATCAGGAGGGTGGCAACCATCCCGTGTTGACGACTCCACCAGCGGATCCGACGGCTCAGGATCAACAGCTCTTGCGTATGCGCGGAGGCATGCGCATCATTCGTGGCCGCGCAGTTCTGATCCACCAGCCCAGTGTTCCTCGAGATCAACATGATGAGCCGACGGTGGTCGTTCGCCTGGATCGCACGCAGGTTCAACGGGTTGAAATCGTTGGTCTCGTACAAGTCGCTCGCACGCAAGCGTGGCACACCAATCTGACTGCCGAAGTCGGTAAGCCGATCGAGGGATTATTGGGATCGGCCACGTTCGAGCTGCGTCTCTTGCGCAGTCCCACAGCGATCGCCGGATCCCAAGTCGGTCCTGGCATGTTGTTCCGTGGCCTCAGTGGTGTGCAGTCGTTGACTGTCACTGCCGCTCGCGAAGAAGGCGGCGCACTGGAAGGCGGTGGCGAACCCACGCGGGTTGGCGCACCCCGGCGCAATGCGCCGTGGTTCTTCTGGTCGCGCGTCCCAGCCGAGGGGCGCATCGTTGTCGATATCACCGCACAGACGCCGCAGCCTGCGTTGTCCTTGCCGCTGCGGATCCAGATTCCGGTACCGTGAGTCGATCGAGTCATTTCCAAGGCAACCGCTGAGGCGCAGAGGCCGCAGAGGACGCAGAGGGGACGACATGCTTGTGACTATGTGCCAGCGCTGGGTGTTTGTCGCTCCTTTTCTCCTCTGCGATCTCCGCGGCCTCTGCGTCTCAGCGGTTGCCTTGGACATTTTGTCCGAGCGATCAGGGTTGAGTGGTCGTAAAACCCCGTACAACCCGCCCCGCCATGCCCATCGTTCTGCATAATACACTGTCCCGCCGCACCGAGGCATTCGTGCCGCTGCATGAAGGTCGCGTCAGCATGTATGCATGCGGACCGACGGTGTACGATGACGCCCACATCGGGCACCTCATGGGTCCGGCGATTTTTGACACCGTGGCGCGGTGGTTCATCGCGCGTGGCTTTGCGGTGCGCTTCGTCAACAACATCACCGACATTGACGACAAGATCATCAACCGCGCGCGCGATACGGGTGAACCGTGGCAGGCAATCACCGAGCGCCTCATCGGCCAGTACAACGTCTTTCTGAAGCGTCTGCACGTTGCAACGCTCACTGACCAGCCGCGCTGCACGCAGTACGTGCCGCAGATGGTGCGCTATGTCGAAGAGCTGATCGCCAAGCAGCGTGCGTATGTTGCTGCCGACGGCGTTTATTACGACGTGCTCAAGCAACCGCAGTACGGCAAGTTGTCGGGCCGGAAGCTCGACGACATGGAAGCTGGCGCGCGCATCGAACGTGACGCGCATCTCCATCACCCGGCCGATTTCGCGCTGTGGAAACTTGCCAAGCCCGGCGAACCAAGTTGGCCGAGCCCGTGGGGGGCAGGCCGCCCAGGCTGGCACATCGAATGCAGCGTGATGTCGAGCGAGCTGCTCGGTGGCGCGTTCGATATCCACGCTGGCGGTGACGACCTCAAGTTCCCCCACCACGAAAACGAAATCGCCCAGGCCGAAGCCCATGGCGATCACTACGCGACGTGCTGGCTCCATAATGGCCTAATTCAGTTCGAAGGCGTCAAGGTGGGCAAGAGTGATGCGCGCATGAAAGATGCCGCATTTCGCCGTCAATTCGACGCGGCCTACTTGCTCGACACATACGGTGCGCCGACCATCCGTTTCCTGCTGCTCTCGGGCCACTACCGTCGACCGATCGATTTCGCGCCAGCCGCGATCACCGCGTCGAAGACTGCGCTGACGCGCTTGATCAAATTGCTTGGCGATCGCGCCGAGACTCCAGCCGCCGTGGTTGATCGCGCTGGCCTGACCGCACTCATGCAGCCAGCGCTGCCGCCGACGTCGGCCAAAGCACGCGACGCATTCTGTGCCGCGATGGATGACGACATCAATAGCGGCGCAGCCATCGCTCAGTTGTTCACGCTTACCTCCGAAGCGAACAAAGCGACCGGCGCTGAACGCGAAGCGATCCTCGACGCGATCTGCGGCCTGGGCCGCGTGCTCGGTTTGTTCCAGCCTGGCGATGCGGCGCTGTTGTCAGCGCACGGCTCTGGCAACGCTGGCGATGAACGCTTGGCCAAAGCCATGGCCCTCGTCCTCGAACTGCGGCAGAAAGCCCGCGCCAACCGTGATTTCGCCACCAGCGATCTGATTCGTGATCGGCTCAAAGACGCCGGCATTACAGTGAAAGACAGCAAGGACGGGGCGACGTGGGAGTAGCGCTATACATGTTTGAGGTCTGTAATACCCGGTTGTGCTGACCACATGAAAACAGTGATCTCCTTGCCGGATAATGTATTCAAAACTGCTGATAAATTGGCTGCAAAACTTAAGGTGAGTCGCAGCCAGTTGTATGTGATGGCGCTCGAACAATTCATTCGCGACAACCAAGAGACGGACATAACGAAACGCTTGAATGAGTTCGTCGAGCAGCATGGTCAGCCGATCGATCCGGTGTTTCTCGATGCGTCGATGGTCGATCTGCGCATGGTGCCATGGTAATGCGACGTGTTGTCGGCTTAACATTCTAGGCTATCACAGGGTTCCATGCATCACATCCTTCGCGCCATATTCGCCTGTTGCATCCTGACTTCGCTCGCCGCTGCCGAGCCACAAAAGATTCTGATGATCGGCAACAGCCTGACCTATACGTGGAACATTCCATCCATACTCGAACAATTCGCCAAGGCGACCAAGCGCACGTTGACGGTCACTGCGCACGTTGCCGGTGGCAAGGATCTGACCTGGCACTGGACGAATGCGTCGAAGCCCAGCAATGAGACGGCGCAGGAAACGATCGCCAAGGGCGGCTTTGATCTCGTGATCGTGCAGGAATATTCGAATATCCTGATGAAGCCGGATGGGCAGGACTCCTTCGCAAAAATATTCCCTGAGTACCTCAAGGCGATCAGCGGCAAGTCGATGCAGGTCATGCTCTATATGGCGCACCCAACGCGGAAAGAGGTCGATCTGGAGGGGATTCGTCCGATCATCGACGCCTACTCCAAGAAGGCGGACGAGTTGTCGGTGCAGTGTTCTCCCGTGGCCTTGGCATTTGCTGAGAGCAACAAGAAGCTGCCGAAGCTCGCCCTGATCGATCAGCAGACCGATCGCAAGTACGCTCAGAATAAAGTCGCGACCCACCAATCACCGTTTGGATCGTACCTCGCGGCCTGCGTGCTGTACGCCACCATCTATCGCCAGAGCCCGGTTGGCCTGACCTTCCATGCCGCTTTTGATGCGAAGACCGAGATCCCGATCGACGCTGCCGACGCTGCGGCCGCTCAGGAAATTGCCTGGCAAGTCTGGCAGGAGTACGACCAGAAGCATCCAACGGCAAAAGCGGCCAAGCCCAAGGCGAAGTGAAATAACGCCCCAAGGCAACCGCTGAGGCGCAGAGGCCGCTGAGGACGCAGAGGGGAGGGAAGGCTGGTGACCACGCCAACGCTGGGTGTCTGTCGCTCATGTTCTCCTCTGCGATCTCCGCGGCCTCTGCGCCTCAGCGGTTGCCTTGGCGAAGACTCGACGGTCACAGCACGCTTGATCTGACGCATTTGCTGCCGATGCTGCGCCCCATCATGCACGGCACACTGGTTTTTCTCGCCGTTCGACTTATCCGCGGGTTCTAGCCCTGTCGGCTCAGGACCCGTGCGCCACGGTCGCGTGTTAGACCGGTACCTGCATCCATGAAAGCGCGGCGTTTGCCGCATCCAACCATGAAACCACCAGTCTCCGACCCCAACCGGGTCATCATTTTCGACACCACCCTGCGCGATGGCGAGCAATCGCCGGGCGCTTCCATGAACCTGGAAGAGAAGCTTGAGATCGCGCGCACGCTCGAAGGCCTGGGCGTCGATGTCATCGAAGCGGGCTTTCCGATCGCCAGCCAAGACGACTTCGCAGCGGTCAAGAGCATCGCCGAGCACACCCATCGTGCCCGCATATGTGGTCTCGCGCGCAGCCTCAAGGGTGACATCGACCGCGTGGCCGAAGCCATCCAGCCGGCCGGCGCGCGCGGACGGATTCACGTTTTCCTCGCGACCTCACCGATTCATCGCACGTTCAAGCTCGAAAAAGCGAAGGACGAGATCGTCAAGCAGGCCCGCGATGCGGTTGCGCACGCGCGCAGTCGTTGCGACGACATTGAGTTCAGTACCGAAGACGCCTCGCGCACAGAGCCGGAATTCCTCGCCGAAGTGGTCGAAGCGGTGATCGGTGCCGGTGCCGGCACGGTGAATATTCCTGACACGGTCGGCTATGCCTATCCCGAGGATTACGCCGCGTTGATCTCGTACCTGCGCAAGCACGTGCGCGGGATCGACAAGGTCATCATCTCGGTCCACTGCCATAACGATCTCGGCCTGGCGGTTGCGAACTCGCTGGCGGCGGTACGCGCCGGCGCGCGTCAGGTCGAATGCACGATCAACGGTATCGGCGAGCGTGCGGGCAACTGCTCGCTCGAAGAAGTCGTCATGGCGATGCGCGTGCGCAAAGACCAGTTCCCCGGCATCACCACCGGCATCGAAGCGAATCGTCTCTACGGCGCGTCGCGTCTGGTGCAGTCGGTCACCGGTCTGCCGCTCCAGCGCAACAAGGCGATCGTTGGCGACAACGCATTTGCCCACGAAAGCGGCATTCACCAGCACGGCGTGATCAAGAATCCCGAGTGCTATGAAATCATGACCCCGCAGTCGGTCGGCGTGCCGGATACGAATTTCGTCCTCGGCAAACACTCGGGCAAGGCGGCATTGACCAAGCGTTTCACCCAGCTCGGCCTTGGTGTTGCCGATGAGGACGTCGATCGCCTGATGGTCGCGTTCAAAGCGCTGGCTGACCGCAAAAAAGACGTTTACGACGGCGATCTGTTCGCACTCGTCGAAGAAGTCGTACGCGGACGCACAGCGGTGTCGTGGTCACTGGACTACCTGCACACCTCGGCGGGAACTGGCGCAGTAGCGACAGCAACCGTCCGCCTCAAGCGCGGCGAACTGGTGGTCACCGACGCAGCGACTGGCGATGGTCCGGTCGATGCGGTGGTCATGGCGATCAACCGGATCTGCGGTGTGGTTGGAACCGTCGAGGACTACCGACTCCGCGCCGTGACCAAAGGCGGCGACGCCCAAGGCGAAGTATCGATCCGCGCCCGCATTGGCGGACGTCAGCTCGGCGGCAAGGGCCTCAGCACCGACATCGTGTTGGCCAGTGCGCACGCGTATCTCGATGCGGTCAACCGCGCGGGCGCTCCGACGGCTTGAAGCTGGGGTGTCAAATAAATGGGGTGCTCGTTTACGCTCGGAATCTTGACCGATAAGCGGGCGCTCCTTATTTGTTTGGCACAACTGTTGAATTTTTCCCCGGGGCGTCTTTAAAATACGGAATATTCCGTAGCTCATCATATCTACGAACTTTTGTAATGGACACCAACCACTCAATGGTTTTTGCTAAGTCTTGTGGCGTTAAACCCGTCGCAGCTTCATCCGTTTTAGATAAGTATAATACGTACACGCCCCTTTCTGATTCCACCCTTACACCAATCCACAAAGAATCGATGTAATTTGGCTTCTCTTTCGTGCCGTAGTTCTCGCGACTCAATTTATAAAATGTCCTTGCTCCATCCGGCCGCGTAAATTCCTTTATGTCTTTATTCTTTTCAAATATGGCATTCCATGTCAATCGGTCGTGTTTTTCCGAATCTTCCGAGCTCCAATAATGCTCTAGTGTTATTATTCCATCAACTAATCTGTCTTTCTTGTCTTTTTTGTCATCCGTGTATGTGAATTCTAGATATTTATCATGTCTCATGACCGCATGCAGTTCGCATCCACCAATCTTGATCGGGAGTATGACCTTGGATTCAACTGATATCAATGACGTGTAAGACAGAAGCAGTATAAGAACGATACGATTCATGGTGGCTACCATCGCTCGGAATATGGTGAGAGTGTACCGACGTAGGGCAGCGTAGGGCGGACGCTCTCTCGATTCAATGTCATAAACGCATTAGGCATTCGTCATACGACGAGTGTGGGCACATGGTCGAGTGGCACGGCACAGAATATTACGTTGGGAACAAATGGGGCAAGCATTGTCGTGCAAATCACATGCGTCACCTACTCCCAGCCAGCGACTGATTAAACACATCGAACCTACGCCGCACTTCAATTCCCGTCACCAGAGCAATGGTCGCCACGACCAAGTCGAGCGGTATCCAATAATCAGGCGGGACCCAACTTACTCCAATCGTGTGGCCATACGGATACAACACGTTCACGCCACCGGAGATGCCATCACAGAATATGTGCAGTGCAGCGGCCATAACCATCCACATGGCCATGCTGAAGCCAATTTTCCGTTTTACAACGAATGGGACCATCAACAGCCCAATACCCACAACGAACCAGATCGTATGCGACCACGACGACAACCGGTCTTCTAAGTATATGTGCGGGTTCACGACATCTGGTAGTAACCCGAACACCGCCAGAGCCACATACGTGGTATAGCGATTTTTAATAATCGGTGGTTTCCAGCGGCAGAACAGCAATGCGGAATTATATCCAACGACCGGCAACAACGCGTGTGAAACGAGGAACACGTTGGGTCTAAATCTGTTTGGAATCTGCGTGTGACATCACAGGACATGGTAGGGTTGACGCTCTCTTGATTCAACCGCATAAACGCATCAGGCCCCCGTCATGCGACGAGGGCTTGGCTCATGACAGTTCACAGCCAATGAGTAACCAGCATTTTCTTGTGAAGAAATGTGACAATCTACACCGTGTTATGTTCGACGCGGTAAATGATCCGATATTCCATGACCAACAAACTACGGTAGCCACAGCCGGGGTATTCTTTAACAGGAATTCCAATCCACGTTGGATGCTTTGTTAGTTGCGGGTTTGCAGAAGGTGGAGCCATCAACCTGGCGTCTGGTATAGGGACACATGAATCGGCCATGTTGCGCATGGGTCAACCAGCCCCAACGGGGCGGCTTTATCCCAGCCCAGGGCAACGCCCTGGGAACGTGGCGTTCTCAGCACATGAGCCCTGTAGGGGCGACCGATACGATGTCTGACGAGATGGATCGCCCCTTCAGGGCTCGAACGATGGGATGCTCAAACCCAGGGCGTTGCCCTGGGCTGGGATAAGGCCGCCCCGTTGGGGCTCATGAAAGCCACCGAGTTGTTCGGTGAAGTATTCTAAACTGAAGGCAGCGCAATGAGTCTACAGAACAATTACGCCCACTTAGCGGACCGTTTATTCATCTGGGCCATGCTGAATACGCGACCGTGTTGAATATCATCTTCACCTTTGCGGATTTCATCAATGACATGCAATCTATAAATAATTTCAGACATATTGATTCGCCCAGGCATGTCCTTAACTAGCCCAATAACGATTTCTTTAGATTTCATTTTGGAACATGTTATCGGTAAATACCGTGTCAAGGGGGCTCCTGGCATTGCTTGGCATAAACGCATCAGGCCCTCGTCATACGACGAGGGCCTGATCATTGAGTCTATGAAAACGCGTGTGCTTACTTGGCTTTGGCTTCAGCGACGAGCTTCTCGCCGCCCTCAGTCCAGCCACTGCGTCCACCGGCGAAGTGCTTGACGTTGGTGTAGCCGAGTGCGGTCGCGGCTTCGGCCGCCTTCTTCCACGCGCCGCACTTGGGGCCGCCGCAGTAGGCGACGATCAGTGCTGCCTTGTCGGCCGGCAGTGCTTTGGCCAGTGCGTCTTTGTTGGCGGCGTAATCGATCGCGCCGGGCAGGTGACCAGCGGTGAAGGACTCGCTGCCGTTGTTGTCGAGCAGGGTGATCTTCTTGTCGGCGATCGCCTTCTTGAGGTCAGCAAGGCTGACATCGGCGTACGTCGTGGCTTCTTTTTCTGGAGGTGGCGCTGTCGTCATGGCCTTGGTGGCAACGGCAGGCACCGTCACCACACAGGCAGGGCAGGCTACGTTAGCAACCTGGGCGAGCGCCTCTGGTTTGGCGCAGACTGGACCATCGCAGGCGATGATTGAACAGACGACGAGGGTGGAAAGTAGGATGCGGCTCATGGGATAACTCCGTTGGTCAGGTGGGGGCACAATAGTGGTTCGTTCGCAGATGCATCTGCTTTATGGATGGCGGCACATAGGGCATAGCCACCACCGTCATGGCGGGAGGGCGTTGAATTCAGGAAAGCCTAGCGGCCAGGCGACGTCGCAGCATGGGTATCGAATCATGGCAGTGGTCGGTGGTATGTATGGTCCTCCGGTTGATCCCTGGTTCCGCCGCTGACGATCCCGCCCATGACTGATGCCGGTGCCCCGGTTCCCACTCCGCCAACTGATGGCGGCGAACGTTTGCTGGAGATTCTCGGCGCTGGGGATGACCCCGCCGAGCAGCCGCATGCTGAATGGCGGCGTCGTCTGCATCGCTTCTGCGAGAACTGGATCTTCGCGCTCATCATCGCCTTCGGCATCCGCCACTTCTGCTTGGAGATGTTTCGCATCCCCAGTGCGTCGATGGAGCCGATGTTGCTCGGTGATCCAGGCCTCGGCAAAGGTGACTTCGTTCTGGTCGATAAACTGACGCCGCGGTTCCGGGCGCCAAAGCGCTGGGACGTCACCGTGTTCCAGTATCCGGTTCCGGAAATCGACAGCTCGATGGGCCAGCGCGCGCGTCCGGCGATGTCGGCCAACGATGAACGTCTCGATGATCCGCTGTGGCGGCCGCTTCAGGGCAGTAATTTCGTCAAGCGTTTGTGTCTGATGCCGGGTGAACAGTTTTATATCCGTAGTGGTGATATCTTCATCGGCGACGGTGCGGGGCAGTGGACGATCCCACGCAAACCGGCAGATCTGCAGGAACATCTGTGGATGCCCGTCCTCCGGGCTGGCGAGCAGGCAGGCTATCGGCCATGGGAAGCAAACGGCAGCGCGACGCTCGACAGCAGCGGTCCAGCGAGCGGTCTGCATATGACGCTGGGCGATGGCGGCAGCGTTCGGCTGACTCAGCCACTGCGCAATCTCTACCTGAAAGAAGGGTCGGTTGCGATTAAAGACGGTCTCGATCCGTCTGGCGCCTACGTGCGCATCGACGGCGTAAGTATGACTCGTCCTCAGTTCACCTGGCCGGCGAATGGGAAATCCGGATCAATCTGGGATCTCGATCGCTGGGAACTCAAACGCTTGACCAGTGCAGATCAGGACGATCCCACTCGTGGTACACAGATCAATGCGCTGATGACTGAGTGGGTAGGTGACGTCAATGTGTCCTTTCACGTTGATCAACTGGTCGGTACACCGCGCCTGCGTTTAGCCAACACAGCGCTCGGCGCGGCGACGCCATCGCGTACGCTTGATCTCGTCTTGAGTGCTGCCGGTTGGCGCATCGAAGGTGGCGGAGCCGCTGCCGGGATACGTGTCGAAGGATCGGCGTCTCTGGTTGGTCACCATGTCTCCTATGCTCACGTTGATGGACAGGTCGTATTGCGCATCGATGACCAGGAAGTTGCGCGACAGGATGTGGCCTGGGTCGATCCCAACGCCCTGCGTCCAGATGTAGCCTGGCATGGTTCAGGCGAGATCGCAGTCAGTCAGCTGACGATCGGTTGTGACTTGCACTATTCGAAGAAAGGATTCCTGACCGAGCCGCCGAATCCGGACCAGGTCCGCCAAGATTTACGTACGAAGTCCTACAACGAGGAACAGGCCGACACGATCTATTCAGCGCAAATTCGTCTGCCCCGGGTCATCCGAGCCGAATTGCGACGCAAGCAACCAGATGAGCTGACGGCGGCTGAGGCCGCGGCCAGCTACGGCACCGGTCCAGACAACCCCGCAACCGCCCCGAAGGACGCCTACCTCATGCTGGGCGACAACAGCCCGCTCAGCTTCGACGGCCGCGAATGGGGTTGGGTTCCGGCGGAAAATCTCCGTGGAAAAGCATGGTTGGTGGTGTTTCCCCCGCAGCGCTGGAAAGTGATTCGGTGATTATGAGTCAGGCGTTAAGAAGGTATTCAGGCCATCGTTATTTCACAGGTTCTCCACAGCCAATTCTTGGCCAATTATGGAATCCGACCCTTGACAGGCTAAACCGCAGCGCTGCAACGTCTGAAATGTGGTCCTCTAATCTATTGCAATCAAGTAGATTAACTATTTCACCGTCTGCGGTCTCCTAGCTACCGGTCTCAACGCGGACACTAAGTCACAAAACGATCAACGAGTTATCCACAATGCCCTTTTTCTCAGTCGAAGGTCTTTCAAAACGCTTCGGAAACCGCACGGTTGTCCAGGGTTTTTCAATGTTTGTCGAGCCCGGAGAGATCGTCGGCCTGCTTGGCGCGAACGGTGCCGGCAAGAGCACGACGTTCCGCATGGTGGTCGGATTATACCGCCCAGACGCTGGCATGATCCGCTTTGCCGACCGCGAAGTGACCGAGCTGCCGATGTTCGCCCGCGCCCGCCTGGGCATGGGCTACCTTGCCCAGGAGCCGACTATATTTGCCGGCCTGTCCGTGGCCGACAACGTGCGCATCGTTCTTGAGGAGCACTGTCCGGTTGCTGAACGTGAAGCCCGCTTGGCGGCATTGCTAGGCGAACTGGGCCTGGCGCATCTAGCCACTGCAAAAGCCGCTGGCTTGTCCGGAGGCGAACGACGCCGACTTGAAATTACCCGTTCACTGGTCGTGCAGCCCAAGCTGCTGTTCTTCGATGAGCCCTTTGCTGGAGTCGATCCCAAGAGCCGTGGTGAAATCGTGCGGATCATCCACGATCTCCGGAAACGTGGCGTGTCCGTACTGATTACCGACCACCATGCCGAGACAATCCTGCGCTTGGTGGATCGCTTGTATGTCATGAAAGACGGCACCAATTTTGCCTCCGGCACGCCCAGTGAAGTCGTTGCGAATCCTGCGGTACGCGAAGCGTATCTTGGCCATGACTTTTCTCTGTAGGGCGCACGCGGAAATAAATGGAGCAATTCGGATGCGTGTCTGCATTCGCTCAGGAGGGCCAACGGCCCGGTTTATACCAACCCAGGGCAACGCCCTGGGTATGGAGACGATTTCCGGTGAGCCCTGTAAGGGCGACCCAATAAATCGCCCCTACAGGGCTCCTAACCACGTAGCGTATTTCCCAGGGCGTTGCCCTGGGCTGCAATGGGTTGGGCCGTTGGCCCTTTCGGTCATGAGAGCAAACGCTCCGAGCGTGCACACGTTGGGTACAGCGCGATCATGCTAAAACTCCAAGCCATTCTCGGCCCCAGTGTTCGCCTGCGCGACGTGGCGTTGAAGGAGCTGTTGTCCACGTGGACGGGCAGTGTACGCCGATCAACCGAGCCGACCGACCTGCGCTCGATCCTGATCGATATCGATACGCCGTCGTTTCTCGGTGAACCAACGCTATGGATCATTCGCGCTGGCGAAAATTGGATCAAGCAACAGGTGGAAACGCTGGCGACATTGGTTGGCAAAGATATCAGCGTGGGCGCCATCGTACTGGTTGCTGAAAAGATCGATGGACGAACGCCGTTATCCAAGGCGCTCGCTGGCGCGAAGGCAGTGATCCATGCCGTACCGCCGTGGTCGGGTCTCAAGTGGGGAGAAGAGACAACCGCCTGTAAAATGTGGATCGGGGAACAGCTTGCTCGGCATCCGGGCGGCGTGCAGCGAACCATGCTGTGTGCTGACCAACTGTATGGTCATTGTGGCCATGATGCAGACCAACTGTTGGCTGCGGTCGATGTGCTCTCCATTTATGCGGACGAGGGACCGATCACGCCCGAGGCAGTCGAAGCGGTGGTGTCTGGCCAAGCCGAGCGTCCAGCCTGGGAATTCAGCGCTGCTGTTTTGGCCGGTGATGCGGAGAAGGCATTTCGCATATTGCATGCTGGCCAAGGCATGGAACCAGGCTTGGCTCTGGCCATGTTGACGGCCGAGGTTCGCAAGCTCCTCGCGTGTCTCGAGTCCGAGGATGATCGGGTGGTAGCGGAATGGCTTGGCAACAAAAACAAGCCCAATTTGCGCCAGGCTCGGCGACAGGCTGAGTCGCTCGGACGGGCGACCCTGCAACGCCTGATGAGCGGCATTATGCGGGCGCAGCGTCAATTGCGCACGAGTGGGACAGATCCTGAGTTGGAGGTGACAACGTTAGTGCTTCACGCACGCCAATTGCTGGGCGCCGGGAAACGCTGAGGGACCAATTTCCTGGTAATAGCCTAGGCTGAACACGATGAATATCTATTTTTGCGATGAATGCGGCGCGCGCGTCAGCGGTCTGGACCTGCGAGCAGGGAAGGGCATGCGCAGCGGATACGACATTATTTGCTCGAGTTGTGTCGAGCAGGGCCATGCGGCGCGTTGGCTCGCCAGCAAACAATCGCAACGTGGCAAGGCAGTCGTGGCCGCAGCTGCAGCTGGCAGTGGGCGCGCTCCAGTGGCCTCCGCCTCGGCAGTAGCTGTCGTTGAGTCACCGAGTCTCATTGATGTTGCCCGTGATCGTGCACAGACGGCACCCGATGATCCCTTCATTGTGGAAGAGCCGCCCCCATTAGCGCCGCTGCGACAGCCGAGCAAACCGGTGGCTCCACCTGCCGTGCAGCCGAGTCGCCAGACCGAAACCGATGCTATCCCCACCAAGCAGCCCAAGGCGAAGTCTGTTTCACCAATGGATGGCTTGGCAGCTGCTGGCGGTGGATTTGGTGCTTTGGCTGGGGCTGGTGGATCATCCAAGTCAGGTCCAGATCTGATTGATGACGAGCCGGCGGAAGCGAGTGCGAATCCGTTCTCGGACTCATCAACCAGCGATGATCCGGTGCAAGTGCCGGAACCTGAATCTCCCTTTCAACGTCCAAGTGGTCGGCGAGCAGCTGCGACATCGGGAAAATCGACCACCGAGGAAGTCGAGGCTACTGACGTAGATCCTGCGCCCAAACGTTCGTCGGATTCGAGTCAGTCGCGGTCGGCCAGTGGACGCCAGGGATCGCAACGTCGCGGTGGAACCTCGGCCGCCAAGCGTCCGGCGTCGAAGAGTTCGCGCCGCTCGACCAATCCACTACAGAGCAAGAAAATGCTGCTGATCAGTCTCGCTGCCTGCACCTGTGTCGCCCTGCTCTTCCTCTTTGTGAGGGGCATGGGTTCTGGATCTAAGACCCAGGTCATCGAAAACTTTGCTCCGTTGAACGTGCTGCAGGAATCAGTGAATCGCGCCAATAAGTTGTCAAAAGATTATGAAAATAACTTTCAGAACAAAGACGTGGGCAAGCTCAAGGAAGCCAAGCAAGCGATTGATGACTTGATGCAGGCCATGCAGGCCTTCGAGCGCGAAGTGAAGAAGTCGAAGGATGCAGCCAAATGGGGAGATGACGAGTTGGGACAGCAGTACCACAATATGGACATCGAACTGATCAAGAGTCGGCGCAAGGCGATTTCGGATTACTTATTCCGCTTAGAGATGGAGAAACGCTGACACGCAGCCATCTGGTGCACACTGCGTGACCTCACGTCGTCAGTCGAAGGCATCAAGCGCAAGTGTCTCAGTGCGTCCTGAGGACCCCCGCACTGCGGCGTGGCACGCCCTGGTCGCACTTGAGCGTGGCGAGGTACGTCATCTCGATGGCTGGGATGCAGCGGATGCTGGCCTCCTGGATAGCGATGCCGGTCTCGCACGTGAGTTAATCCTCGGCTGCCTCTACCATGCGCGCTTGTACGACGCCTTGTCCGATCGTTTCTTGCGCTCAGGTAGACAACCGATCGAACTGCGGGTTGCTCTGCGCATTGCCGCGCATCAGTTATTTGGTCTCGATCGTATTCCCCTGCACGCTGCGGTTGGAACAGCAGTGGACATCGTCAAGCACGGCGGCTTTCAGCATCTGGCCGGCGTCGCCAACGCAGTGGCGCGCAAGTTGGCTGCGCTGCAATTGCCGGAGCGCATCGGCGATGGACCACTGGGCAGGATTGCCGCGTCCGAACATCCGACGTCACTGGCCGTATGCCACGGGCTGCCGGATATGTTGGTCGAGGATCTTGCCGGTTGTTTCGACGGGCATGCTGAGCGAACTTTAGCGGCACTCAACGCGCGACCGCATTTGTGCACCCGCACGCGTCCAAACGCGCCCGCGATCTCGGGCGCCAGTATTCTCAAGCGTGACGGGCCGTGGACGTGGTGGGGCGATCCGCGTGATGCACTGCGTGGCCCCGTAGCCGATGGTCGCTGCGTGGTACAAGATCGCGCTCAGGGTCGGGTTGCGGACGCCGTGATCGCAACGGCTAAAGCCCAACGCGGTGACGTTGTGCTGGATCTCTGTGCAGCTCCGGGCGGGAAATCACTCGCCTTGCACGATGCCGGACTCGTGGTCGTGTCGAACGATGTGTCGAGTGCCAAAGTCGGCGACATGCCACGTGATCTGCGACGAGTAGTTTCAGATGGATTACGACCCGCGTTGGCTGGCGGATTCGAAATTGTCCTCGTTGATGCTCCATGTTCCAACACGGGCGTGCTTGGACGGCGGCCCGAAGCGCGACTGCGCTACAATCAATCCCATCGCGGCACGCTCATCGGTTTGCAACGCAAGCTCCTGCGCTCAGCCGCAGCGCTAGTCGCACCCGGTGGTCGCTTGGTGTACAGCACGTGTTCGGTGGTGCCGCTCGAGAATCAGGGCATCGCCCACATGCTCGACGGTTGGCGTTTGCTCGGCGAACACACCGCCTGGCCCGGCCAGTGGGAAGCAGGTGGTTATGTTGCGGTGCTGATCAAGAAAACGTGACCCAAGGCAACCGCTGAGGCGCAGAGGTCGCAAAGAGCTGAACATAAATTGCTTGGTTGAAACATCCCAAGGCAACCGCAGAGGCGCAGAGGCCGCTGAGATCGCAGAG
>CAZZAM010000046.1:0-34560 GCA_964652775.1 uncultured candidatus Brocadiaceae bacterium
CGGCTGCTTCCAGACGGCCTACACCAGGGGCGGACAACTGTCCGTATCCCAAATACTGTATTCTCCACCTGCTTTGCTCTGGGATCATTAGGCCAGGAACTATAATATTCCGATCTGGCTTTCGATCTGGCATATGTCTCGCAATAACATCTTGGTATTGTATTGGTTTTCATCGTGTTTTCCCCTAGCTAGACCTGTACGGCATTCCCACCGCCACAATCCAAGACAGGCAACACATTGCGTGTCACCTCTCTACCAATTCCCACTACCCCTTCAACGATTTCTCACGCGTCAGTTCGTTTTTCTGCCTGCCCCGGTGGCTGATAAACACAGGTCGGATCCGAAGCGAATGGATCGCCGGTGAGGGCGTAGGTTCGGCTGCGGCTGCCGCCACAACGGACCTGGTAGGCACAATGACCGCACTTACCGACGAATGTTTCTGGATCGCGTAGGCGGGTGAACGTCGGATGCTCGCGATAGATCTGCGCTAATGCGTCGGTCTTCACGTTGCCGCAGACCATCGGCAGGAAACCAGAAGGACAGATATCGCCGTTCTGGGCGATGAAAACGAAACCGTTGCCGTCATTCACGCCGCTGCCGCTGCGTAGCGGTAGATCGACTTTACGACGCAGACTTTCCTGCTGCAGGACTCGGTAGTACGGCTGTCCGGCCGTGGTCTTGATCTGGAACTTGGTGTCTGGGTTCAACGCCAGGTTGGCGAGCTTGAGGTACAAGCGTTCGTGTTCGACCGCGCTAAGGAGCATGTCCGTCTCGGCGCGACCGGTGGGGACCAAGAGAAACACCGACCAGAGCGACACCCCTTGCCACGCTGCGATGTCGGCCATCGCTGACAGCTGGCCAGCATTATGTCGGCCGATCGAACTATTGATTTGAGTTTCAATCCCGCTCCGCCGAGCAGCTTCCAGGATGTCCATGGAACGCTGAAATGTCCCAGGAACACCGCGGAAATCATCGTGGGTCTTGGCGTCAGCCCCATCTACGCTGATCGCGATACGCTGCAGCCCGGCATCCTTGAAGCGTTTCACAGCATCCGTGGTCAACAGCGGCGTCGCCGATGGCGTCAACGCCATCACCAGACCCAGGCGCGATCCGTAGGCCACCAGGGACTCCAAACCGGCGCGCTTCAGCGGATCACCGCCGGTGATCACGAAGACAACTGGTCCGAACTCAGCGCGCACCTGGTCCATCAATCCGCGTACGGTGTCGTCGTTGATTTCATCTGGCGCACACGCTGGCTGGGCCTCGGCTCGGCAGTGCCTACAGATCAGATCACAGGCACTGGTAGCCTCCCAGATGACGATGACCGGCGCGCGATTGAAATCCGGACGCAGGCCAACGCCGCGTTGTTGCGGAGCACGATCCGATGCGATCACAGACGTTGTCATGGCGAACCCTTTCGTACGGGTGCAATCCGGCAGCACGAAGACAATGGCTGCTGCTGCACGATCGGTCAATCAAAGATCTGGGATCAGTCCTCTAGCCCTTCGGCAACTCCTGCGCGATGCCCTTTAAGCCTGCGAATAGCTGATGAACCGAACCGCAGGCCCCTTCCCAGGGCTTGAATTCACCGGTCAATTCGCGCAGGCGACCGCCCATGGTGGACAGCGCTTGGGTGTCGCTCGGTTTCGTCACCGCCAAGGCGTCAACCACCGTCGCCAGCGTGGCGACGTCGGGATGGGTTGGACCGTGGACGCGCGCCACTTTGGCAGCGAGAAATCGCAATGCGCCGGCTTCGTGCTGCCAGGATGTTTTCGCTGAATCGGTCATGTGGTTTCCCTTACGGTTTTTTGCAGCCGCACACGCAGGTGAGTAGTTCCATGATCCGAGGCTCGGCGCTGGCGCGTGGGACGTCATACGCGAGCGCCAAGGAGTCAGCTAAGCCGAGCATGCGTTCGTGAGTTCCGCTGCCCATATCATCGTGTTCAAGACGACGGTAGGCCTCGATGAGCGCCGCATCATCTTCCGGCGACAGCATCTGATCGGCCATGCGATAGAGGATGTTGTCTTCCTTGTCGATGTGCGGCGTCAGCAGGCCAATGTATTGTTTCGTTGAGCGAATGAATCCGACGACATCATTGGCCGCGACAGCGGCCGCTATCGCCGCGATATAGCTGCGGCCTTCGACGTGTTCTTCACGCATCACGGCAGCGGGACCGAATCCAGGATGGATGGCTTCCAACGCCGGAAACAGGATATCCTCTTCCTTGCCATGGTGACATTTGTCCGCGAAGTGACGCAGAAACGTCAGCGCGTCTTCGGCATGCGCCACTGGGATCTTCCGATCGGCGGCCGCACGATCGGCCATCTTGTCCATCACGGCGAGCGTCTGCAGGATAACCCGATGCTCGGCCGAGAGTATGCTCGTCGATGAGATATGGTTCAGGTTGACGGGTGGGAGATGGGCAGCACAGGACATAGAACCTCGCAGAAAGCGCGTGAACAGGACATCGCTGGTGGCGATGACCTCTTCTAGCGCATGGCGCCGATCATTTACATGATCTGGGTCAAGTCGGTGCCCGGCTACGGACGAGCCGGTATCCATGCTGGGTTCGGATAAGCGTGTCCCACCAGGCCTCGCCCTGCCAACGGTAACGAATCTGCAGGCCTATCGCTCCAGCAGCGAGTAATTGCTGGGCTTCGGACAGACCAGCGGCACCGGCATAGGCGGTTGCCGACCCTTTGACCAGCACCTCGTCAACAATCGTGAGCGAACCAATGTCGGCAAACAACGCGGCCAAGGTTGCCGCATCCAATTCGGCGGAGGTCAGTTCGGCCAACGGTATTCGTTCTGATTCCATGTCAGTTCCTGGTTGTCGGCATGACCAGCACGGCATTACGCGGCGCTGGACAGACGTGGTGACAGATACCGCAACCAGTACAGCGATCAGCGACCACCTGCGGACGCTGATTGGTCAGGGTAATCGCGCCTTCAACTGGGCAGCGTTCGCTGCACGTCGTACACGTCGTTCCCTGATGGGCGAGGCAATCCAGCGTGGAAATCTTCGCGACACCGATGACCGGGACAGGAGCGTTCTCAGCCCGACGCAACACCTTCGGCACGCAGGCGGTGATGCACGGCGTGTCCACACACATCAGGCAGGGTTGGTTATTGGGATCGATAATCGGCGTTCCTGCGGCTGCGCGTAGTCGTTCAGGGGCAAGCACGATCGCCTGGTGTGGACAGGCGCGAATGCAGTCGCCACAACGCGTGCAACCAGCCAGGAACTGCGCCTCAGGCACTGCTCCTGGCGGACGCAACACCGGAAACGCATTCTGCATCGCCGGACGATAATCGGCTGAAGCTGTCGAGCGATTGCCGGGTGCCGTTTCGCGAAACAGCGAGGTGATAAAACCACCACGGATAAATTCGCGACGGCTAACTCCGCCATCAGGACGCTGCTGCGGAGGATCAGGCAACAGCCTCCTCGCCACGCGCGCCACCTGGGTGATCCAACTCATGGTCGTGATCTTGGCGTCTGAATTCGTTTACGCACCTGCTCAGCGGCAGCACGATCTACAACCGTGATCCCTGCAGCCCCCTCTATCGGGCAGACGAATTCGCAGGTGCCACAGCCAACGCATTTTTCGGCATCAACTCCCGGCAAGGGAACAGCTTGGCCAACATCCGAAAACCCCATTTTCAAGGTGATCGCCTTCCCAGCGACCGGGCAATGCTCCCAACAGACCCGGCATTCGCCGCCGCCAGACCACGGCAGGCAGCGACGACGATCGTGGACGGCGAGACCAATGCGCTGACGCTGCTTGGTAACGAGATCCATCAGCGGGATTGCCGCGGTCGGGCACACGCTGGAACACGCATTGCACGCATGTTCGCAGGGTCCCTGGCGCGGCACTAAGCGCGGGGCAAACAGACCATTGATGCCGTCCTCAAGAAGGACCGGCTGCAGTCCGTGAGTCGGACATGCCTGGACACAGGCCCCGCAACGGACACACGCTTCAAGAAACTGATCATCACCACCCTCGCTAACGCCTGGTGGGCGCAAACACGTTGGATCGGCTGGATGCGGTTGAGCGCGAACCGAACCGCCGAGCAGTGGTACCGCTGCCCCGGCGAGACCAGCCGCCAGCAGTCCGCGACGGGTGATATCGGGGCCAATTCGCGGCATCACGAGCGCTGGCTTCACCTGAGCCGAACCAGTTGGGCATACATCCAGGCAACTCATGCACGCGGTACACGCACTCGGGATCAGCTTTCCCGCCGGTGTAAACGCGCCCATATGACAACGATCCACGCAGACCCGACAGCTGGCGCAGGTTCCAAAGGGCAGACGCCGAACGAGCGACCAGCGCGCAAACAATCCCAGCAGCGCACCACTTGGACACAGCGCTCGACACCAGAAGCGCGGCATGATCAATTCGGCAGCTAGGATTACTCCCAGTATAACTGCTGCGATCCAGCCGGTAGCGTAGGTCGCCTGGAACTGCCGTACCGGAGCGCCGATAAAGCGGTAATCATCGATAAATCCAGGGGCTGGAACATGATCTACATTGGGTCGCTCGGACTCACGAACCTGCTTCGTGATGCGCTCGCTGAGTGGCATGACAGCTGTGGCAGCTGCGCGTTCGACCAAGGCCATTGGTTCGAACACGCCAAGCAGCGGTGATCCCAACCCTGCTGCCAGCATCAGCGCGATCAGCAAGACGAGCGGAAACTGAGCGAAACTCCCCAGCCAACCGAGGGTGCGTGTGTTGGTGTGCCGGTGTATGCGCTTGGAAAGCGGCGTCAGCATCCAGCGGACGGCATCCAACATGGTACCCAATGGACAGATCCAACCACAGAAAGCACGACCAAACACAACGGCGAACAACACGGCACCCATCATCCACAACAGCAACGTCACGCCGATCGTGCCGGCGATCAGCGCCGGGACAAAGACAAGTGGATCAAGGCGGAACGGTAACCAGGCAAGGTCCGAAACTGCGAATCGCGCTGCTGCTGATGTTGCCGTCGCCACGACGAGCCAGAAAAATCCCAAGAGGCAAACCAACTGCACCCAACGCCGCAGCACACTCCAGCGGCGCCACCACGGGGATGTGGCAGCAAGGCCGCTCATGGCTCACTTCCCCTGGGTTTCGCCAGACCACGGCGGTGGCGATGGGTCCTCAAAACGATGTTGGTCAAGGCCTGCCCCTGGCGTGTGGCACTGTTGGCAATTCACCCGCCATGCATGCGGCGTCTTCATGCCCGCGAGTCCAAGTTGGCCGTGACACGATGTGCAGTTCTCGCGCATGTGGGTCGGATGCGGGATGGTTGGCGGCGCTCCGACATACGCCCTGGTTCCCTTACCTGCCGAGACCGTCCCCGCGAACTGATTCTCGACCTTAATGGCGTTATCATCACCAGGTGTCGGCGTGTTACCCTGAGCATGGCACTGGGTGCAGTTGGTGTAGCGCTGATGGCTGATTTTAGGCGCTATCACGGTGCCAATGACTTTCCCTTCGCCGTGACAGAGATAGCAACTGGAGACGTCATTCCCATCCACCGGATGCGGAATGCTCGGTGGCGCTCCGCTATACGCACGTCGCGCTGCACGCTTGGTAATCGCCTGCGCTCGCAACTCAGGATCAGTTATAATCTGCTCCATAATATCAGCTTTAGGCACCATCAGATTCGCCAGCCTGGTTTGATACTCCCGATTGGGACCACGCATTTTCCCATCCATCTCCAGATATGGGACTGCCGGTTGTACTCCGGCAGGATATTCTGGCGGAGCTTGGTAGATCCCGCTCCAACCTGGAGCGGGATGACCAAATCCCACAACCAATCCAACCAGCGCAACAGCGATAACCGTCAGGCTGACAATGGTAATTACTTTGGGTTGTGCGCGGAGCGTGTTGGCCATGACGTCACCCTTTACGCAGCTTCACGGCGCACTTCTTGAAGTCAGGCTGCTTCGAAAACGGATCATGGGCTTCGATAGTGACCAGGTTGATCATCAGTCGCTCATCAAAGAATGGGACGAATACTGTACCTTTGGGCGGTTGTCCGCGGCCTTTGATCCAGGCTGGCACGGTGACCTCGCCTCGACGCGAGGTGATAACCACCTTATCACCGTTTTTGACGCCCAGCGCATCAGCATCGTCCGGATGAACTTCTATGTAAGCGTGGGGCATCGAACGCCGCAGCGGCGGCACCCGCATCGTCATGCTGCCCGAATGCCAGTGCTCCAGTACGCGCCCAGTGCACAGCCAGAAAGGATATTCCTGGTCGGGAACCTCCGGCGCTGCCTCATAGGGATGCCACCAAATGAACGCCTTGTCATCCTTGGTATTCGAGTGGTAAAATTGCAGGCCGGTCCCTGGCTTGACGTAGGGATCGAGTCCTTCAACGAACCGCCACCGCGTCTCTTTCCAGCTGCCGTCCGGCTGCTGGATGACCGGCCAACGCAAGCCGTGCGCTTTGACGTATTCGCTGTATGGCGCCAGGTCCTTGTGCTTCAGTTTGGTGAACGGGCGATATTCCTCGAACATCCGTTCGTCAACATTGATTGAGTAGTACTTGTCCCACTTCCAAACTTCTGGCACCGATCCATCCGGCTGGGTCAACGTCTTGGCAAACAACCAGTTTCCATCCTTGTCCTTCATGCCCGGAAAGTTCTTCTCGAACATGCGGCGCGAGACCGCCAAGACCTGCCAGCCGTCATCGCGGGCTTCACCCGGTGGTTCGACCATTTTGAACCACTGCTGCTGCTTGCGTTCGGCGTTCCCGTACATGCCGTTTTTCTCGACGTACATCGCCGAAGGCAGCACCAAATCCGCCAGAGCGGTTGTCGCGGTCGGATAGACATCACTGACGATAAGGAACTTGCCGGCGCGATCCTTCTTCTTTAGGAACAACTTATTCTGGTTTGGCAGCGTCTGGCCAGGGTTAGTCACTTGGACCCAGATCGTATCGATCGCACCGCCCTCCTTGCAGAACTCGTCCCACATTTTCACTGTGTGAAAGCCAATCTTCGGACTGATGCGACCCTTAGGCACATGCCACAATTCTTCGGCAACTTCACGATAGTGATCATTGAGAACCGGCAGATGGCCAGGCAATAGATGCGCGAAGGTTCCTACCTCGCGTGCCGTACCGCAGGCAGATGGCTGACCAGTCAACGACAATGCGCTCGCTCCACGCTTGCCCCACTGCCCGGCAAGATGATGGATTGAGTGCAGAAGCGAATTCATCGCCGTGCCGCGTATATGTTGGTTCGGCCCCATGCACCACCAACTCAACACCAACTCATTGGGATCGGCCATCTTGTCCGCGATCAAACGAATAACACTCGCTGGAACTCCGCTGATTTCCTCAACTTTTTCTGGCGTGTAGAACGCGAGATTTTTTTCGTACTCTTCGCGGGAGATGTCCTTGCCAGCAAGGTTTTTGGGATGCGTCGCCTCGGCATCGTAGTCCGCGCGCTTGTTCGGATCCGGTGCATACTCTGCGACCCGTTGGCGTAGTCGGAAATGTTCTTTCACCCACGGCTTATCCAGGAAGCCCTTAGCAATCAGGAGGTGCGCGATACCGTTGGCAATTGCAAGATCACTGTTCGGCTTGAAAAACGCAACGTGATCCGCTTGTTCACTCGACCGTGTTCGTCGTGTGGTCAGATCAATGAATAATACTTTTTCGCCGCGTAAGCGCCGATCCATGACTCGCGAGAACAAGACCGGATGCATTTCCGCAGGATTGTTGCCCCAGCTGATCAAGGTCGTGCAGGCATCAAGGTCATCGTAACAACCAGCTGGTTCATCGACGCCGTAGGTGGCATTATAACCAGCCGCCGCACTGGCCATGCACAGGCGTGCATTCGGATCAATATGGTTGTGGCCCAGTCCAGCCTTCACGAACTTGTTCGCAATGTAGCCTTCGGAGATCGTGTGCTGTCCACTACCGTAGAATGCAAATCTCTCTGGTTTATTCGTTATTCTGTCACTGATTATCTGAATCGCTTCGTCCCATGATATCGCAACCAGCTTGCCGTCGACCCGCTTCATCGGCGTCGTCAGGCGATCCTGACCGTAGAGGATCAAGCCTACGTGATAACCCTTCACACAGCACAGTCCCTTGTTGACGTCGGCATCCTTGTCCGCCTGCATGGCGACGATCTTACCATCCTTGGCACCAAGCAGGACACCGCATCCGGTGCCGCAGAATCGACATGGCGCCTTGTTCCAGGTTAAGCCATCGTCAGTCACCGGAGGATTACCCTCGGATCCCTGGAGACTGGGAATAACCATGGCTGCCGCAGCGGCCATGGCTGAAGTCTTGAGGAAGTCTCGACGGTCAAGATCGTGCATGGTTGATTCCTACAGGAACTGGGCGGCAGCGCCGGTTGGCAGTGATTCGTTTTCGAGATAAACTTTGACGACCTGGACCCAACGAACTCCTGGGAGTGCGCCGAGCCATTCGAACGCAGCGGTGTCGTCGATCGCTGAGGGTGTATCCAAGACCATGGCATGGCGTGTGCCCGCACCTGGCCCGATGGTAAAGCGACGATCAGCGATCAGCGTCGCGCGCGTCGCGCGGCCCACCTCGTCATCTGCGATATCGACTACCAGACTGCTGATCGCCATGGTTGCCCTCCTCTGGCATATAGTGGATAAGTCGGTAAACAACTCCTTGATCCAGATCAAGGAAGCGATTATCCCGTGTCCCAGGATCGTCGCTGTCGGGACGACCCATCGGAGCAAGCATGGCACCGCGCCTACGCACCCTCGGAATAACCGCATCTGTAACGTGTGCGACACTCGCCATCGTTGCATTTGCCGCCGAGGTTACCGGTGACCCCCGTCAACCTGCACCGCAAACGTCACCAGCCAAACATGCAGTCCAACTCCGCGCTCACACCGAGCCGCCTCGCGTACTCACCGGAGTCACTGATCAGTCTGGTCGTCCAGCGACCATTGCCTGTGGTACGTGTCACGCCACGCGAAAACCAGATGCTGAAATCCGCACGCTGACCGTGTTCCATCAGGACTTGAAGTTTGTCCATGGCAACAGCTCGTGTCTTTCATGCCACGATTCCAGCGACTACGACCGATTGCACCTAGCCGATGGTCGAAAGGTCGCTTTTGTCGATTCATTGCAGTTGTGCAGTCAGTGCCACGGCCCACAGCGGCGCGACTGGGATAAGGGCGCCCACGGCGGCATGAATGGCTACTGGGACCTCAGCAAAGGCGGTCGTGTCCGCAATACCTGTATTCAGTGCCACGATCCACATGTGCCGAAATATCAAGGTGTCATCCCCATGCCGCCGCCACGCGATCGCTTCATGAATCAATCCTCGCAAGGCGGCCATCATGAGTGATCCGTCCTGCCCCGATCCGAAAGCGTCTGGTGACAGTTGCATGTCGCGTCGGAATGCCCTGAAGGTCGCTGGAGCGACGCTCGGCGCAGCAGCCTTTGCCGCTGCCGTTGCTCCACTCACCGAGTGGCAGCCAGCCCAATCGATGGATGAGTATCTGCGCAAACATTACAAGGAACTCAACGCGAAGGAATTGGCTGATATCCTCAAGCGCGTTGAAGCCGACACCAAAAAGGAATACGGCATCGACGTCCATGTCGCTGCGCCGAAAGCAATCCCAGGCGTGCAGTTCGGCTACGCGCTTAATCTTTCCGTGTGCGTCGGTTGTCGGCGCTGCGCCGATGCCTGCCACAAGGAAAACAATCACGATCGTCCGAGTAACAATAGTTACATCCGTGTTTTTGAGCTTGATCAGGGATCGATTGATTTCGCAACCGGCGACGCGACCTACGACCATCCAGTCCCGGCCAAGGGTAAGTACTACATGCCGGTGCAGTGCCACCACTGCGACAACGCACCCTGTACCAAAGTCTGTCCGGTCGAGGCGACATGGAAGGAAGAAGACGGCATCGTCGTCGTGGATTACAATTGGTGCATCGGCTGTCGCTATTGCGAAGCCGCGTGTCCCTATCACGCCCGCCGATTCAATTGGAAGAAACCGTCCATTGCGGCCGCTGAGATCAATCCGGACCAGAGTTATCTGTCCAATCGCATTCGTCCGCAAGGCGTGATGGAGAAATGCACTTTCTGCCTGCACCGCACCCGCGAAGGCCGGCTGCCCGCCTGTCTGGAAGCCTGTCCGACCGGTGCCCGCGTGTTCGGCAATCTTGCTGATCCCGACAGTGAATTGCGCTGGGTCCTGGCCAACAAACGCGTCTTTATCTTGAAGGAAGACCTCGGCACCAAACCACGCTTCTTCTACTTCTTCAACAAGTGAGATAACCATGCGCACCGAGGATCTTGCTCAGCCTCATGTCGAGATTGGCGGCGGCAATTCCAACCTTCAACGCCGAGCCATCGGCAAACGCGCTCAAGTCGAAGAACGTGAACTCTACACCGCCGCCGACCGGGCTTCATCGGGCTAATCCATCATGCCTATCGCCACACCATTGATCCAACGCCCAGGATTCCTGGCGTTTCTGCGCATATCACTGCAACGGGCAACCGATGGCAGTCCGCTGTTCTATGCTTGGATGACCATGCTGACCTGCGTCGCGCTGGTCGGCGCCAACGCCTGGGCGCATCAAGTAGTCAATGGCATGCAGGTAACCGGCATGAGCGACCACGTCTCGTGGGGACTCTACATCAGCAACTTTACGTTTTTCGTCGGGGTTGCCGCCGCGGCGGTGATGATGGTCATCCCTGCCTACTTATATCACGACCACGAAATGCATGACACCGTCATCGTTGGCGAATTGCTGGCCATTTCAGCGATATTTATCTGTCTTCTCTCGGTAACCGTCGATCTGGGTCGCCCTGATCGCATGTGGCATATGATGCCGGGAATTGGGCGGTTCAATTGGCCGATCTCGATGCTGACGTGGGACGTGCTCGTTCTCAACGGCTACATGCTCCTCAATCTGTGGATCTGTTCCTATCTGCTCTGGTGCCGCTGGCGCGGCGTGACCCCAGCCAAGCGGTTCTATCTGCCATTCGTTTTCATTTCGATCGTCTGGGCCGTATCAATCCACACCGTCACTGCATTCTTGTACTGCGGACTCGGTGGACGTCCGTTCTGGAACACAGCCTTGCTCGCACCGCGCTTCCTTGCCTCGGCATTCGTTGCCGGACCAGCGTTCATCATCATCGCCCTGCTTGCACTCCAACGCTTCGGCTCTTATCCGTTCGGCGATGGTCCAATCCGCATGCTGGTGAAGGTGATCCGCATCACGGCGTTGATCAATCTCTTCATGCTGGGCGTCGAGTGTTTCACCGCGCTGTACGCCGGCTCAACTCACGCTGCCAGCCTACGCTATCTGCTCTTTGGATCGCATGGACATTACGCTCTGGTACCATGGATGTGGAGCGCCATCGCACTCAACGTTATCGCCGCCGGCCTCTTCCTGTGGCCCGGATTACTCGAACGACGCCGGCTGCTTGCACTCGCTTGCGCCATGACCTTCATCGGCATCTGGATTGAAAAGGGCATGGGTTTGGTGATTCCGGGCTTCATCCCATCCACCCTGCATGAACTCGTGGAATTCACCCCCTCCTTAACCGAATGGAAAGTAACCTTCGGGATCATGGCGGCCGGATTACTCGTTTACACGCTGCTGCTGAAAGTTGCCATTCCCCTGCTCTCGGGATGGACGCCTGGTCTCTCGGTCGGCGTCGCAGCCATGGACGTCCAACACCGGGCTCTCTTTGAGCGGATTAACGATCTCGTTGTCGCTATACGATTTGGTGCCGACAAAACCAAACTCGGTTTGACCGTAGATTTCCTCGATGATTACGTACGTGAACATTTTTCTGCCGAAGAAAAGCTCATGGCCGACGTCAACTACCCCGGCTTAGCTCAGCATCGACTGATGCACGCAGGTTTTATCAGCGAACTCGATTCCATCCGAGCTGCTCTGGCAGTACCAGACTGCGACAAGCAAGAGCTTGCCGAACGCCTGCACTTGAGTCTGCGGGATTGGCTCCTGCGCCACATTCAGCACGAAGACCATGACTACGGTGAATACATTGCGAAGAATCACCCGCATCTCACAACCGCATAACCTAAAGTCGGCGTTTGAAAAATTCCAAGGCAACCGCTTAGGCGCAGAGGGCTGGGGTTAGAAGACGTGATTGTTTTCAGTGCCGATCACCCGCAGGGTGATGATCCAATCTCGCTCTCCTCTGCGATCTCCGCGGCCTCTGTGCCTCTGCGGTTACCTTGGATCGCGTTGTTTAACATAACGCGACCGACGGCGTCTAGGGACAGGGCTCGGCTCAGGCCGGCGTGCCCAACGCGGTGATATAAACGACCGCTTGTTCGCGCGGAATTCCTAGCAGGTCTGCCGTGTGATCGTCAAAAAATCCGCCGATGCCACTGGCGCCAATTCCTTCGGCTAGGGCTGCCAGGTTGATCCGCTGGCCGATAATTCCGGCATCAAGATGTAAATGACGGTATGCACGATCGCCCATTTCGCGCACGGCTCCACGCAGATCAGCGGTATGGAAAAGAACCGCGCCAGCATCACCACAGAGATCCTGACCAAGTGCGATGAAGTGCGTCGCCTGACGCGGATTGCCCAATCGGACTGGGCGCAATTCCAGTTGATGCGGTGCCAAATAGTACACGCCCGGCTCAACGCCGGTGACATTGATGACCGCGATAAACGTTGCCAGACGAGCGCGATCAAGCGTCGGTTGTTCGCCGAGCCCCACCTGCTCAGGCACGTAGGCAGCCGCTAGGATCCGCGCCAAGGTGTCTCGCGAAAAGGCCACTTGTCCAAAGCGCCGACACGAACGTCGGCGCAATACATAGCCCAAAAGATCCGCCGCAAGCGGCACAGGTCCGGCTACGCCTGCGCCGCGCAAACGATCGCCAGCTGCCCAACCATGGGTCGTCTCCAGTGCCTCGGTCGTCACTTCGCCGCGGGCAAGAAAGCGTGGACGATTGGGTGGCAAACGACTGGCACGGTGCAGCGCATCCAATAGCGGCAAGTTGGTCGTTTCGTTTGTGGTTGACGGCAGTGCGGTCCACGACGGTCGTGCGGTTGGTCCCTGTAGATCCAACGCGATCAGCGCGAGAACGCCTTCCTCTTGCTGCTCCAGTCGTAACGCGGCATCGGCGCGATCATCGCAAAACGCTGCCGTTGCATGCATGCCGAGTCCAACCGCATGAGCAACCAGACCGGCATTGCCAATGAGGTGACCAGTATCGAGCAAAATGCGGCGATAGGCACGCTCTTGATAACGCCAACGGCTGCGTTCAAAAACGCCGGTGATTGCAGCAAGAACTGGGGCTTTTGCGATCGCCGCGTTGGCGTAGCTCGCCTCGGTCAAGGCCTCTGCTGTCGCAGTTCCTTCGGCGAGCAGCATTAAGCGATGCCGGCGCGGATCGTATCCGTAGAGACCGGGCGCAATGTCCGGCCAATCGCGAATGACAACGTAGAGTTCGGCGGGATAGAGTCCGCCCGCTGATGGTACCGCGCGCAATAGCAGTTGCCGATCGGGCTGCGGCACCACGGCGGTCACACCGTAGGTAAAAAAGATCCAGCGCGACAGCGCTGCCAGACTGCGTCCTTGCCACTCGCCTATATCCTTCGCCGCTTGGCCGGTGAACGGATTGGGATCAATCGGCAGATATTCGGCTAGAGAAACAGCGTCGTCACCGTGGTATTCTTTGTGGGCGAGCGGTTGGCTCGCCCAGTCCAGGCCTGGATGATTGCCGATCGTCTCAGGAGCGTACTTTGTCGCTTCGTGATACGTGATCGCGATACTCATGATGCCGAAGTCCAGAAGTCCGGCGAGCATCCGGTCCTGCAAAGCAGGACGAGCCAGGACGCTGTCCTGGCAAGAGGAGCGCAGGCGAGCAGTTCGCTGCGAGCTGGTGCTCCGGAAGTCCGGAAGTCTTCAAATAATTTAAAAAACCGAACATTCACCCAACTATTGAACAGAGAGAATCGTTGTCTCATGTGGACACCGGACTTCCGGACCTCCGGAATTCCGGACTGTTCCATTTCGAATCAACCCTGCTTCGGTTGAACCGGAACCGCGCCAGCAGGGACACCTGGTGGCGTGTTCGCGTTGCGAATCCCCATCTGGGTCGGATCGAATGGGATCATTGGCAGGCCCGCGTGCATCATCAGATTATTGATCTGGACCATGATCTTGCCCGAGCCGACAACCAACAACTGGCCCATGAACGGATGATTCTGATGTTCGGCCGGGGTGGCCTTCTCGGCACTGGTGAACATGAAACGCCAGCCACCACGGGCAAAGGGCTGATCCCCTTCACCTACGAATAAGCCAAAAGAAACGATCGCCGTGTGCATCAATCCATCGGCACTGGACGGCAGGAACTGCAATTGTCCGCCAGCGCGGATCTGGGCCTCTTGGCCATTCTTCACCTGCGGGTGCTGCATAACGATACCATCAAGAATGTCGCGGCTGAGGTCGAATTGCATGAATGCTCCGTGGAGGGGGAACCTCACGCTCCTGAGCCAGACCGCAAGGAGGAGTTGCCTCTGGGAGACCTCCCCGCACCATCCGCCCCCGCCTCGGCCGGAAAGGTTCGCACCCCCCGTGCGTCTCTGCCCGACGACCACGACTCTGGAGAGCGATCATGACCGATTCCGCGTCAGCGCCGCCCCAATCACCGCTCATCGAAGCGGTCGGGCTGTGCAAGTACTATGGTGCGTTTACTGCCGTGCAGGATGTGAGCTTCGCCGTTCCGCAAGGATCAGTGACCGCGTTCCTCGGCCCCAACGGCGCCGGCAAATCGACCACGATGAAAATGCTGACCGGATTCCTGGCGCCCAGCGCCGGCACTGCGCGCATCGCTGGCATTGATGTCGATGAAGACCGCATCGAAGCGGCCAAGCAACTCGGCTATCTGCCTGAGAACGGCCCCCTCTACCCCGAGATGACGCCGGCCCAGCAGCTCGCTTACGCCGGTGCAGTCCACGGACTCTGCGGCGGCAAACTCAAAGACGCACTCGATCGCGTCGCCAGCGCGTGCCGCATTGATGAAGTCTGGCACAAGCCGCTGCGCAAATTGTCCAAAGGTTTTCGCCAGCGCGTCGGCCTCGCCCAGGCGATCCTGCACGATCCCAAAGTGCTGATCCTCGACGAGCCCACTGCCGGCCTTGATCCAAATCAGATCCTCTTGGTGCGCGAATTGATCCGCAGTCTGGCCAAGAATAAAACCATCCTCCTCTCCACCCACATCCTGCAGGAAGTCGACGCGGTCGCTGACCACGTCATCCTCATCAGTGAAGGTCGCCTGCGCTTCCAAGGCACCCCAGCCGAGTTGGCCAAGGGTGGTAACATTGAAGAACGATTCCGCGAACTGACTAAGGGAGTTGCGGCATGAGTGCCCTCCACAGCAACGGCATCAAGGCCGTTTATCGTCGCCAGTTGTCGAGCTTCCTCGGCAATCCGCTCGGCTACGTCTTTATTCTTGGCTTCGTCATCTGCGTCGGTGCCAGACTGTTCTGGCTCGATGGCTCCAGTACGACGTATTTCGCCCGTAATATCGCAGATCTTGGCCCACTAACCAATGACAACGCGATGGGCTGGGCGCTGTGCGTGTTGTTGCCAGCGTTGGGCATGGGCGCGTGGGCCGCTGAGCGCGATCACGGCACCGAAGAGCATCTGCTCACCTTGCCGCTCTCACCGCTCGACGCACTGCTTGGCAAGTGGCTGGCGATCGTCGCCTTCTTTACCATCGCCTTGCTCTGCACGCTGTCGCACGTCGCGGTTGTCGCGTGGCTGGGTACGCCCGATTGGGGCATGGTGTTTGCTAACTACACCGGTTGGTGGCTCGCGGGAGTTATCTTCGCCGCCGTAGCATTGTTGGCATCCACATTGGTATCTATTCCTGCGATCGCCTTCGTCATCGGCGTTATTGGCTGCGCAGCCGTGCAGGCGTGTTTTACCATCGAAGACTGGTTCGGCTTTCATGTCACCCAATGGTACGACAGTTTCAGCCGTGGTTTGATCTCCCTCAGCGCCATCGGCGTAGCGGTTGCGGTCACAGCCTCAGCAATCGGCGCTGCCGTATTCGTCCTCTCCAGCCGTCGCTGGCGTCCGGGATCCCAGACCGTGGTTGCCGTCCAGGTCATGAGTCTTCTGTTCGCAGTCGTACTGGTCGTCAACGTGGCACGCTTCGTCTCCTTGCACGGCGTTAGTGCCGATACGACTGCCGAGGGTTTGTCCTCGATCTCGAAGACCAGCCAGGACACCATCGCGCAATTGAAGAACCCGGTGACGATCACCGCATTTGTGTCCAACGATCTTCCTCCTGAAGTCGCCCGCAAAGGCAAGGAAGTCATCGACATGCTCAAGGCGGTACAGAACGCCGCGCCCAGCAAGGTAAACCTCAAGATCCTGCGGCCCTCGGACGCACTCGATGAAGCGGGTGAAACCGCACGCAACGAATTCAACCTCAAACCGCGTCCGCAAATGGTCGACTCGGCCAGTGGTCGCCGTCAGCAGGATATCTTCCTGTCCGCCGCCATCGCCAGTGGCGGTCGCACGCAGGTGATCGAGTATTTCGACCCCGGATTATCCGTGGAGTACGAGATCGTCCGCGCCGTCCGCGCCGTATCAGACGTCAAGAAGCGCGTTCTCGGTGTCGCCACGACCGATCTCGAAATCACCGGCGGCTTCGACTTCCGTAATTATAGCCCGATCCCCGCATGGGAGATCGTCGAAGAATGGAAGAAGCAGTACGAAGTGCGCTCGGTGAGCCTCGACAATGACGTCGCCGCGGATATCGAAGCCTTAGTCGTTCCGCAGCCGAGCTGCCTGACCCAGGCGCAGATCGAGAAACTGCACGACTACATCTGGAATGGTCGACCCACTCTGATCCTTGAGGACCCGCTGCCGTTCTTCCAGACCTATATGGGCCGCTCCGATCTCGCGCCGTCACAGCCGAAACGGAACCCGCAGTCCCAGTTCGGTCAGCCACCACAGGGCGACAGTCCGATGAAGGGCGATCTCCGTCCGCTTATGCGGTCACTGGGCATCGAATACAATCCCTACGACATCGTGTGGAGCCAGTTCAATCCGAGCCACCTCCTGCGTGAAATCCCACCGAACTTCGTGTGGCTGACTGCCGATCACAGTTCGATCGAACCCGCGGACCGGTCTGCAGTGACCACCGGCGTCAACGCCCTGCTGATTCCGTTCCCGGGCAAGTTGGTCCTCGCCAGCGACAAGCCCACAGCCATGTCGGTGACCCCACTCCTGTATCCCGCCGTCGGCTCAAACTGGGGCAGTAACACCTTCGAGGAACTCACCCAGTCGAACATGATGGGGCAGCTCATGCTGCGCGGAAAGAACGAGATACGCTTCCGCATGGCGATGGATCAAGGTAATCGCCCGCCACTCGCGGTTGAGATCACTGGCACGATGGCCAGTGCTTGGCCGCGCCTCGCACCGGGAACCACCGCGGACAAGGGCAAGGAGCCACCCAAGCCAGCCACCGGAACCCTGAGCGGCAAATCAGCCCACGTCGTGATTATCAGCGACATCGATCTGATCGATAATGAGTTCTTCAAGTTCTATCGCGATCAGAGCAACCAGTTGAATAAGCAGGATGAACTACGCGCCCTGATGGACCTCAAGAACATCCAGTTCATCGCCAACGCGGTGGACGCCCTGATGAACGACAAGGCCTATCTTGATCTGCGCACCCGCCGTCCGATGCGCCGCTCCCTGGCCCGTATCGAAGCGGTGAACGATGAAGCGCAGAAAAATCTCCAGAAGGAACTCGATAACGCCCAAGGCGATCTGCAGGACCGCATCGAGAAGGCGAACAAGGATTTCCAGGCCATGCTGGCGAAGATTGATGCCCGCGACGAACTTGATGAAGGCACGAAGGCACAACAGAAGAGCCTCGCCCAGATCTCCGGCCAACGCAATCTCGAGGCGCAGATCAATGAGATGAAACTCAAACTCGACAAAGAGAAACACCGGCTTGAAAGCGTACAAAATAACACGCTGAAGAACTACCAATGGTGGGTAAAATTTCTCGCTGTCGCCATTCCTTCTGTCGTTCTCGCGATCATTGCCATCGGCGTGTTCATCAACCGCCTCTGGCGCGAGCAAAGCCACATCCCCGCCGCCCGCCGCCGTCAGGGCGCCTGAGAGGACATTATCATGGAAACCACTGCGTCTCATCACGGTTCCCGCGCCACCTTGCCCATCGTGCTTGGCCTGCTTGCCGTAGCGACGGCAGTACCGGCATGGGTTTTGCCTGCCTTCAATGCCAATACCACACAGGCGACCGCCAGTGCAGAAGGAGGCGTCCTCGGCCGAGCCGGAGTCGCCGCTGATCAGATCACCAGCCTGCGCGTCGTCGATTGGAACGAAACCGCGCTTTCGAGCCGGGTGTTCGAAGTCAAAAAAGAAGGCGATCGCTGGACCATTCCCAGTGCCTTCGGTTATCCCGCCGATGGCAACACGCGCGTCTCGCGCACGGCCGCGGGAATCCTTGGTGCGAAGCTCGGCCGTCTGGTCGACGTCAAACCGGATGGCTATGCCGCCATCGGCCTCAATGACCCCATGCAGCACGAAGCCTCGGTAACAACCGGGTTTGGTCGCCGCGTTACGCTCAAGGACAACACCGGAGCCGAGGTATTGGATGTCATCGTCGGCAACAAAGCCGAAGGTACGAATGGACTCACCTTCGTCCGCGAAGTTGGCAAGTCCGAAGTGTGGACCGCTAAAGTCGAAAGCGATCTCTCGACCAAGTTCACTGACTACGTCGAACTCGATCCGTTCAAACTCCAGAAGGACACCGTCCGCAGTGTCGCGGTAGTGCCCTACAAGGTTGATCCAGACAAGGGCCACATCGAACCCGGCGTTCTCACCCGTTTCGCACGCACCGCCGCCGAAGGCGACTGGTCGAGCGAGCAGGCTCCAGCTGACAAGAAAATCACCCGTTCGAAAGTTGATGATCTCCTCTCCGATATTGCGAACCTCAAGCTGCAAGGCGTCCACCAATTCCATCGACTCCTGTTGGAAAAGGCTGGATTCTACCTCATCAATCGCCCTGAAGCCTTCCAGGTTCCCAACGTCCTCACCGTCCAGGTCGAAGGGAAACCATCGGCGCTCTTCGGCACCGAAGGTCGTCTGGACGTCACCACCAACGATGGTTTGCGCTACTCGCTGATGTTCGGCAAGATCGCCCTGAGCGACGAGCTTGAGGTCAACAGCACTGCAGCCAAGACCGATGACAAGAAGGGCAAGCCGGCCGAAGGTGGCAATCGCTACTTGGCCGTGTTCGTGACCTACGACGCGTCACTGGATGAAGAAGCGAAAGCGGCCGCGAATACCGAAGGCGACAAGAAGGACACCGCGAAGCCGGCCAAGAAAAAACTCTCGGGCCGCGATCGCGCCGCCAAGGCACAAGAGCGTTATCAGCGCTATTTCTACGTCATTTCCGATGCTGACTTCAAGAAGCTGCGTCCCGACGTCGCGACCTTCTTCGAGGACAAGCCGAAGGAACCGATGGCCGGCAAGACCGGCAAGACGGTCAAGCAGTGGATGGCCGACAACGCCGCCCTGCCAGGCATTACGACGCTGCCTAGCGGCTTGCAATATCAGGTCATCACCAGCGGGCCCGCTGACGGACCCAAGGCCACCACGGCTGATCGCGTGCAAGTCGCTTACAAGGGCACGCTCGTTGATGGCGACCAGTTCGACGCCAACGAGCAGACCGAATTCGCGGTAACCGGCGTCATCAAAGGCTGGACCGAAGCGCTGCAGCTCATGAAGCCCGGTGACTCGTGGAAGTTGTTCATCCCACCAGAACTTGGCTACGGCGACACCGGCAGCGCGCCCAAGATCGGGCCGAACCAACCGCTGATCTTCGAGGTCACGTTGAAGTCCGTGGTCGGCAAGACCGCAGCACCGAAGGCAGAGCCCAAGCCGGACGCAAAGCCAGCCGATCCAGCGAAGGTCGAAGCAACGCCGCCCAAATAGTGCGGATCATGACAGTTGCTGTGCGCTGATTCACATAGCCTGATCCACGTCGGGCGGTATAGAACGGTCCATGTCGTCCGGACCGCCCTACATGGATGCCAAGCGCCTAGCACGCAGCGTGCTCGTTGCGGTTTTAGTACACATCAGCACCTACGCTGGTGAGGGTTCATCCACGGCGGCTGCGGTTACCACTACGCAATTCCCGTGGAGCATCCCCCTCCAGGCACCACTGACGACCCTGATTGAATGCCCAACCCAGCGGACAGGCAGCCGACGTATCACGGCCATTTTGGAAGTTCCGGCCAACGCGCCAACTGACCTTGGCATCGGGGTATGGGCAAAAGACCGCGATGCCCGCTGGTTTCAGTATCCGCTGCCTGGTCGTCTCACGCCAGGACATCGACGCATCTCCTTTGCGATGGATGCCAACGCAGCGTTCCAGAATGAGCCTGGAGTCGCGAGTTGGAATGCGGAGACCGCCGCGACATGTCCCCGCAGCGGCCTTTATTTGTGGTCACCAACTATCAGCCAAGCACGGATTACGGTAATCAGTCTGAACGTCACCGACCTAGCTGACGACGATCGTCCGACCACACTGGGACATGTCGTCATTGACGGGTTGGGTTCCGATCAACTCGCCCACGGGACTACCGGTGAGCGCTGGTCGCTGCGGGTACGACCAGACCCGTGGCCAGCGGATCCTTATGATCCCGAGCAGTTCAAACTGGATGCGCGCATCGGGTTGCCGAATGGAACCGAGATCGACATCCCCGGATTTTGTCTGCAAGAGATGAGCGGCAGCGACGGCGGCGACCGTGAAGTCGTGTCCGCGCTTTCGCCGACGCAGTTTGCCGTACGCTTCCGACCCTGGCTGCCCGGGCGTCATCGCATCGTCCTGCGCTGGTCAGATGCTCAGCAAAATGAACGCACGCTGACGCTGCCGGACCTCCTGGTCACCGGCAGACTATTCCAGGATATCGTCCGAGTAGATCCCGCTGACTCACGCTATTTCACGCTGAATGGCTCATGGTTTTGGCCAATCGGCCTGAACCTGCACTCGACCTATGACAAACGCAGCGCTGAGAACCGAAAGACGAAGCTGACGCCGGCGCGTGGCAGCCTGGTCTATGCCTCCATGCTTGATCGTTTCGCCGCAGCCGGTGGAAACGTCGTCGAACTGTGGATGTCGTCTTGGAATCTGGCGCTCGAATGGCGCGCTGACTGGCCCGGATACCAGGGACTTGGTCGCTACAATCAGGAAAACGCTTGGCGTCTTGATCGCGTGTTGGACCATGCAGCCGCCGTTGGTGTACGCGTCAACTTGGTGATCAACAACCACGGCCAGGCGTCACCGAAAGCCGACCGCGAATGGAAAGACAATCCGTATAATAAACTTCGCGGCGGTCCACTCAGCGAACCCGCTGAACTCTTTGTCAATGCATCTGCGCTCAAAGGCCAAGAACAATTGCGCCGCTATCTGGTCGCCCGTTACGCTGATCATCCGGCAGTTCTTGGTTGGAAACTCTGGTCTGAAGTCGATCTCACGGCTGGGAAGGGCCCACCGGTTGCGCAATGGCACGAACAAGCCTCAACGCGCTGGCATGCGCTGGACGCCTATCGTCATCCGGTGACCACGCATTGGGCTGGGGATTACCGCCGAGTTGATCCAGCGGTTGCGGTCGTGAAGGGCATCGACTACCTGACCATCGACAGCTATCGCAACGCCGACCGAACTGGCGCTTGGTCATCGCTGGCTGACCTCCTGGCAAATAGCACTCAGGATCCACTCCGTGGTATCTTTCACTATAAGAAACCCTGCCTGGTCACTGAATACGGTGCCAGCTCAAGTGCCGCGCCAGATTGGTGCATAAGCATCGATCATCGCTGTGGGCCGTGGATCGCCCTGGTCTGCGGGCACGCTGGCTCACCCATGTTGTGGTGGTGGGAGTGGGTTGATCAGGGTAATCGCTGGAAGCCCTATGGTGCGATCCGTCGGTTCATCGCCGGTGAGGATCTCCGTGGCACGGATGCGACTGGCACCGGGCTGAACGCGAGTGGATCACATGGCGCTCTCTGGTGTCGCGCCTGGGTTCGTCCAGGACGATTGCTGGCGTATGTCCGGGACAAATCCTGGGGAATAACTGGCGATAGCGCAACCCTGATCAGCTCAGCCTGGATCGACATTGGCGACCAAGTGCTGGCCGGGAATATCCAGATTGAATGGTGGGACTGCGACAGCGGCAACATGCTGACCAGTGAGACACTCCATCACCCTGGAGGAAACCTGCGCCTTATTTGTCCGGAATTTACCGGACACATTGCGTTCAAGTTGATTCGGCGGTAATTGCTCGAAAGTTGTCCACGGTTTGCGCAGATTGTCGATTCGCGACTGTGAACCCAAAGTCGGCGTTTGGAAAAACCTCAAGGCAACCGCAGAGGCGCAGAGGCCGCGGAGATCGCAGAGGGGAACTTGTTGGGATTGTCACCCTGCGGATGTTCGGCTTCGGAAACGACCGTGTCTTCTCACCCAAACCCTCTGCGACCTCTGCGTACCTCTGCGCCTCCGCGGTTGCCTTGGATCGCGCTGTCGAGGGTGAAATCTTCGTAATCTGCGAAATCTGTGGACAAATATCGATGATTGACTGGCCTCAATCCTGATGCTGCAACGTTCGCTCAGGGCTTGCCCGTCGCTGCCGCAGCCAACGCTGTGCCGCGCCATGAGCGAATCCCTTGCTGATCTCCAACGCTTTGCCAGTCCCGGCGTGCTGACCATCGACACTGGTTGTGGCGGCATGCCGCGCGTGTCCGTCGCCACCGCGCTTGGCCGCCTGGAGGTCTATCTCCACGGCGGACATGTCACCGCCTGGCAACCCGCTGGACACGCTCCGGTGCTGTGGATGAGCAGCCAATCGTTGTTCAAAGCCGGGAAACCAATTCGCGGTGGCATCCCGCTGTGCTGGCCGTGGTTTGGCGCGGCAGCCGAAGCCGACAAGCCGGCACATGGCACCATCCGTAACCAGGATTGGGAACTCTCATCGGCTCGGATCGATGACGCTGGCGTCGCCCATGTCGAGTTGTTCCTGCGCAGCAACGCCGACACCAAGCGCATGTTCGCCCACGACTTCGAAGTCCGGCTGCTCATTCAGGCTGGTCGTCGTCTGGACGTTGCGCTCGTCGGCACCAATACCGGATCTACGTCATTCACCGTCGGCGAAGCACTGCACACCTACCTCACCATCGGCGACATCCGCCGCACCCACATCACTGGGTTAGCTGACGCCGTCGGGCTCAATAAGTGCTCCGATGCGCAGGTATCGCAACCGAATCCGCTGACGTTCAGCGCCGAAACGGATTCGGTGTACGCATCCGCTGGTCCCATCCACATCCATGATCCGGTGCTGGGTCGCGTCCTCCGCATTGGCAAATCTGGCTCGAATTCCACCGTGGTGTGGAATCCATGGATTGCGAAGTCCAAGAAGATGCCGGACTACGGCGACCACGAGTGGCCGGGCATGGTCTGCGTCGAGGCCGCCAACGCCGGTGAAGCCGCGTACCAACTTGCCCCAGGCGAAAGCCACCGCATCGCTACGACGATCGAGGTCATCTAGGCATGTCGCTGGATGCCCAAGTCGCTGATCTGTGCAGCCGCGCGCGCCCTGCTGCGCGTGTGGTTGCGCGTCTGAGCGATGCTCAACGCCAAGCCGCATTGCTTGCCGCCGCCGATGCCGTGGCTGCTGCGAAAGACCTGATTCTTGCGGCAAATACCACTGATATTGCCCAGGGTCGCAAGGACGGCCTGTCTGATGCAATGATCGACCGCCTGCGCCTCGATGGTGGACGACTCGATGCCGTCATCGCTGATGTCCGCGCTGTTGCCAAACTGCCGGATCCGGTCGGTGAGGTGCTCGAACGCCGCACCATCGCCCAAGGCATGCCCGCCGAGAAAATCGCTGTGCCGATCGGCGTAGTCGCGATCATTTTTGAAAGTCGACCTAACGTCACTGTCGATGCTGCGTCGCTATGCCTGCGCTCCGGCAACGCCTGTATCTTGCGCGGTGGCAAAGAAGCCATGCATTCGAATCGCGCATTGGCCACTGCTTTTCGTGATGGCCTCAGCAAGGCCAGATGTCCGGCCGATGCCGTCCAACTGGTCCAAGACACCGATCGCGCCTTGATCGCCAAGCTGCTCGCCCGCGACGATGCGATCGACATCGTCATCCCGCGTGGCGGCGAGGCGCTGATTCGCGCCGTCATCGAGTGCTCGCGTGTCCCGGTGATCAAGCACGACAAGGGCGTGTGCTCGCTCTACATCCACGCCAATGCCGATTTAGCAATGGCTCTGCGCCTCATCGTCAACGCCAAGGTCCAGCGCCCCGGTGTTTGCAATGCGCTTGAATACATCCTGGTCGATAACGCCGTCGCTGCACGTTTCCTCCCCCTCCTCGCCGCCGAGATGGCGAAACACCACGTCGAATTGCGTGCCGATCCGCGCGCATTGCCGTTGTTAGCAGGCGCCAAAGCTGCAACCGCAGCCGACTGGGGCACCGAGTTCCTGGCGCTGATTCTTGCCGTCAAAGTCGTGGACGGACTGGACGACGCCCTGAACGCCATCGCCCAATTCAGCAGCCAACACAGCGACGGCATTGTGACCGCCAACGCTGAAGCCACCGCACGTTTCCTCCGCGAGGTCGATAGCGCCTGCGTCTACCACAACGCCAGCACCCGCTTCACCGACGGCAATCAATTCGGCTTTGGCGCCGAAGTCGGTATCAGCACGAATCGCCTGCACGCCCGGGGGCCGATGGGGCTGCGTGAACTATGCACGTATAAATGGATCGTGCGCGGAAACGGCAACGCACGGACCTGACGTCAATCTAAACGCAACGAAGTCGGCTCACACTTCCTGCAATGACACTGGCGCCGAGGTGCGGTGGCGGCATACAATCGGCGTAGCCGATGCCGCCACGGTTTTGGAGGTTCCCGACAAAACCGAGCACCGACAAAGCCAGCGGGTAGGCCGTAAGGCCGTAGGGCGAAGCCCTGAATGCTAACGGTTCTGGCTCTGCTCGTTCAGCTGCCCGATCATCGCAATCAGCGGCATGAACAGCGCGATAACGATAAAGCCGACCGCGACGCCCATGAAGACAATCAAGGCGGGTTCCATCAACGCCATCATGGCGGCGACGGCGGAATCGACTTCTTCGTCGTAGTTGTCAGCGATCTTGACCAGCATCTTGTCGAGTTCACCGGTCTCTTCACCAACCTTGATCATGTTGACCACGATGTCGTCAAAGACGCCTGAACGACGCAATGGTTCGTTGATCGATTCGCCTTCTTTCACCGAGTCGCGCACGTTTTGAATCGCATCCTGAACGACGATATTGGGTGTGGCCGCTTTGGTGATATCGAGCGCATCGAGGAAGCCGACGCCAGACGTCACCAAGGTGCCCAGCGTACGCGTAAAGCGTGCAACAGCACCCTTCTTGACCACGGAACCCAAAACGGGCAGTCGCAGGACCACGCGATCGATGATGTGTCCTCCGGCTTCAGTTCTCCGGAATATTTGGATACCGACGATGGCGGCGACAATCAGCAGCAAAATGAGCCACCACCAGTTGGCCATCGCTCGACTGACTTCCATCAACAACAATGTTGGCCCCGGCAGCTTCAAGTTCAATTCCTTGAAGATCTTCTCGAAACTGGGAACGATGAAGATCATGATGAACGACAGAATCAAGATGGCGATCGTCATGACCGCCGTCGGATAGATCATGGCACCAATGACCTTCTTCTTGAGCTTCTGCGATTTCTCGCGGAATTCAGAGAGGCGGCGCAGGATGGTGTCCAAGGCACCGGCAGTTTCGCCGGCCTTCACCAGATTGGTGTACAGGCGGTCCCAGATGCGCGGGTGACGCTCCATGGCACCTGAGAGCATGGTGCCGCCCTGCACATCGTCGGTGACCTGGCCAAGGATCGAACGGAATGGGCCCGGTCGTTGCATGTCAGTCAGGATCTGGAGCGATTGGACGATTGGCAGGCCAGCGTCTTGCAGAGTGGACAACTGACGCGTGAAAGTAGTTACGGTGTCGGCTTTGACCCCGCCAAACATACCCATAATCCCGCCACGCTTGCCGGCCGAGGTCGGTACACTGGCACCAGTCGGGTTGGACTTACCTGACTTGGCTTTCGCTTCCTTGACCTCAATCGGCAATAGACCCTGCTTTTTCAGCCCGGCGATGGCCTCCATCTGGCTTGCAGCGTCGGTCGAGCCCGACACTTCCTTACCGGAGCGGCGATCGTGAGCCTTGTACGAGAAGCTAGGCATGGGTTGGGGTCCGGTGGATGCTGGGGGCGGATGCTAGGCGAATTAGTCTTCAACAGCAAGGGTCTCGCGCACCACCTCTTCGATGGTGGTTAACCCGGCAAAGATCTTCTGAACGCCGCCATCGCGCAGCGGACGCATGCCCGAGCGCTGGGCCGCGAGACGCAACTGGGTGGCCGACGCTTTGTTCAAGATCAGTTCACGCAAGGAGTCGCTGATATCCATGAGTTCGAACAACGCGGTTCGGCCTTTGTAGCCGGTGTTCCGGCAGTGGTCGCAACCTTTACCGTAGTAGAAGCGCTGGTTGAGCACATCACGACGATGCAGGTTGAGCTGCAGCAATTCTTCGTCGCTTGGCTCGTAGGGCGCTTTGCATTTGACGCAGATCGTGCGGACGAGGCGCTGTGCGCACACCGTTTCGATCGTAGCGGCAAGCAAGAACGGCTCGATGCCCATGTCCATGAGGCGAGTGATCGCGGTCGGCGCGTCGTTGGTGTGGAGGGTCGTGAACACTAAGTGACCCGTCAGCGACGCCTGCACGGCGATCTGAGCGGTCTCCTTGTCGCGCGCCTCACCAACCAAAATGATGTCGGGATCCTGACGCAGAATGGCGCGCAGACAGTTGGCGAAGCTACGGCCAACTTCCTCATCGACTGGAACCTGGATCAGGCCCTTCACTTCGTATTCGACCGGGTCTTCGGTGGTGATGATCTTCACCTCGTCTGAGTTCACCGCCGACAGCGCCGCGTACAACGTGGTCGTCTTGCCCGAACCGGTCGGACCAGTCACCACGACAATGCCGTTGGGCCGTTCGATCACTTCCTTGAAGTAGGCGAGCTGATCATCGGGGAAACCGATCTTTTCGATATCGAGGTCAACGACTTTCGAGTCGAGAATACGGATAACCACACTCTCGCCAAACATGGTCGGCAGCGACGAGACACGCAGATCAACCTCGCGATCGCCGATGCGAATGGGAATCTTGCCGTCCTGCGGCAACCGGCGCTCAGCGATGTCGAGGTGCGACATGACCTTGATGCGCGCCACCAGCGACGCGGCGAGCTGCTTGGGCACCGGCAACATGTCGTAGAGGACGCCGTCGATACGATTACGGACGCGGAAGGCCTCCTCAAACGGCTCGAAATGGATGTCGGCTGCTTGCGCCTTTACTGCGGTTAATAGCACCAAATTCAGCAGATTACGCACGGCGGCTGATTCAGCCTGGGCCCCGATATCCGAGCCCATGTTTTTCAGTCCGTCCAGCACACCGGGGTCGATGATTTCGGCACCAGATGCATTGATTTCTTCGACATCACCCTCGCGTGAGTCGAGCATTTCATTCAAGATCTTCTGCGCCTCGTTCTGCTTGCCCTGTCCGTAATACTGCTCAAGCGCACCGGCAATCGCGTCTTCGGTGGTCAACTCGGCTTTCACCTGGGTGACTCCGAGTGCGAACTTCAGATCATCAAGGGCAGCAAGGTTGTCCGGATCGGCCGTCGCAACGACGAGGGTGTTGTTCTCCATCCGCACCGGGATGATGCGGTACGAGTTGGCGTATTCCGGCGGTACTTTTGCGATCAATGAGCCGGGAATACTCATCCCGGCAAGTTCCGCCTTACCCATGCCGAGAAGCTGCGCCGCCGCGCCCAGCACAACGCCTTCGGGAAGCCCAGCATCAAGACAGGCTCGGATCAGATCCTTGCCGCCCTTCTTGACCTCGCTGTAGATCTTCTGCGCGGTCGGCTTGTCCACTTCCTCCCAATTGAACAGGAGTTTGAGCAAAGCCTGCGGATCGACGCTGCCGGACTTGAACACGATCAGGCCCCGGCCTTGGTGGCACCGGCACCCGCTGGCGGTGGGCCGCTGCCGTCTTCTTGCACACGGCGCTGCAGATAGCCGGTATCCTTGCAGAATTCCATCATCGAGTCGAAGGTGATCTGCTGCGATTTGTAGAGCTTGAACAGATATTCATCGAGCAAAATCATGCCTTGGCTTTGGCTGGTCTGGATCGTGCCGTCGATGCGGAAGCTCTTGTTTTCGCGGATCAGATTTGAAATCGCCGGGTTCATCAGCATGATTTCAAACGCCGCAATACGGCCCTTGCCCGAGGCCTTGGGCAGCAACGACTGCGACACCACACCAATCAGATTGCCCGCCATCTGGGTGCGGACCATTTCCTGCTGATTGGTCGGGAACGCGTCGATGATACGGTCGATTGTGCGTCCGGCACCGGTCGTGTGCAACGTACCAAACACCAAGTGGCCGGTTTCCGCCGCCGAGATCGCCGCCGAGATCGTTTCGAGGTCGCGCATTTCACCGACCAGAATCACATCCGGGTCTTCACGCAGAGCGCGCCGCAAGCCTTCAGCGAAGTTCGGCACATCGACGTGGACTTCGCGCTGGTTCACCACGCACTTCTTGTGCTGATGATAATATTCGATCGGGTCTTCGATCGTAATGATGTGACCTTCTTCTTCGGTATTGATGAAATCGATCATCGTCGCCAGCGACGTTGACTTGCCCGAACCAGTCGGACCGGTGACCAGCACCAGGCCGCGCGGACGGGTGCACAGGTCTTTGATGTGCGCCGGCAGACCAAGCTCTTCGAAGGTCAACATGCGCGATGGGATCAGACGCAGGACCATCGAGATCTTGCCCTTCTGCTTGAACGCGCTGACGCGGAAGCGGGCCTTCTCTTGAAAGCCGATCGCGAAGTCGGTCGAGCCGTCGGCGGCAAGTTCCTGCTGGCCGCGCTCGGAGGTAATCTGCTTCATCAGCATCACGCAGTCCTCGGGCGCCAACGCCGGCGACTTGAGCGACTTGATCGAGCCGTGTATACGAAACGACGGCGGGCGGCCGCACGAGACGTGAATGTCTGAAGCGTTCTGTTGGAGGCATATCTCCAACAACTGATTCATGTCGTAGGCCATAGCTGGTACTGTGACTTATGGCGTCAAGGCGGCCATGGCAGGGATCTCCGTCTGGGGACGCCGTGTGTGAGTAGCCCGACCTACGTCGAGGCCACGTGAAGAGTGGTACGATGGTCAGCCGTCAGCGTTGCTTCGGGCGGAAAATATCGGTCGTTCTCGACCACTGACCGAGTAGCCCCGTGACAATCTCACTTTGGGACGCAGGCTTGAGCTTGCCTAGGGTGAATGGTTTCTCCGTAGCAGGCACGCTGGGTGGCAACGGTGGGGAAGAGGTTGCGTTCATGGATAGTCCCCAACCACCCATTGTTGCACTCACAAACTCTTGGCTAGTGGGCAATCTCGGACGCTTACGCACATCGAGTGTCCGAGTTACCTAGATCAAGGTTTGATAGATGCCTTGAGGAAGGACATCAGCGTTTTTCTCGGAATGGCGAAACCAGCATTTTCAATATGAGCTTTGGCAACAACCATTCCGACTACATTGCCTTTCTCGTCAAACATAGGGCCGCCGGAGCATCCGGGATTGATTGCTGCTGAAGTTTGTATCCAAGAAATGCCGTCGATGGTCTGATCGGGATTACTAATGATGCCTTCCGTCATGGTGTTGTGAAGAACTTGATTACCGACGCCTGGATTGCCAATAATCACGGTTTTCTCACCAGTCATTAGTGGGTCGCCATTGTTGAACAATACATATGGAGTTGGCAGGGTGAGAGAAACCGAAAGTAATGCGATGTCGTTATTGGGATCACGACTAATGATGTTAGCAATGACGCGTTGAGAAGCGCTAGACGAATCCTGGTACGTTACTGTTATGTCGCCTGAGCGAGGCAGCACATGGTCGCACGTCAGAAGATAACCCTTAGGGCCGATAAAAAAACCAGTCCCGCTTCCACCGTCATGAGTAATAAGCACTACCGCCCGTCCATATGCCGCTGCAATTCCCTTAGCATTCATGGGGGTTTTTCCGGAACGATTCATGGCTGCTAGATCGCTCAGCGCTGGTCGCGTGATTTCGGCATTCACGAGTGGTGATTGACTTGCTGGTGCCGAGCCTGCTGGCGGTGGGTCAACGACTGTGTGAAGGATCGGTCGCCAGGATCGCAAGCGTGCATTTTCTGGGTTGGTTAAAGGGATTTCTGCCAGTCGAAACATTGTCTGACCATTTGTTCCTTTTCCATATAAAGCGAGATGTTGCCCGTCTGGAGAAAACAGCGCTGTATTGATGCTGGCGAATCCCACAGGGGTAGAAAAGTCTGCCACGCGTACGGCACCGCCACGTTCAAAAATGCCAACCTTCTCTTCTGACCAAGCCGCTACAACGTCTAGGAATGGATGAAACTCGATGCCCAGAGGGTATCCGCCCGTCTCATAGGTTGCTACCGGCTTGCAAATATCGTTGCAATCAAAGGCGGCAGCGACGGCACCTCCCCCAGGGCCCCGGTACCCGCCGCCACTAGCATGACCAATCCAGCGATTATCAGGAGATAAGGATAGGTAGCGTCCATTGAAGCCAGGCCCTTCATTGATTTGCCGCAACGTGACTGTCTCGCCTGACACTGAAAATTTTGTCAGTAATGACATGGCCGTCATGCGATGAATTTGGAATGATTCCCCCCAGGAATTAATCCAGTTTTGTGTTCCGAGATCAATGTCACCACTAATAGCTGTGTACAAATCGCGGCCGTCCGAAGAAACAGCAGCGATGGATCCAGAGGCTTTCTTGAGTTGCCTGCAAGTTCCAGTTACCTCGTTGAGTGCATATATCGTCCTATCAAACATGAAGATGTAGGTGCTTCGTTGCGTCATAAGTGGAATTATTTTGCGTGGTCCACCTGGGCCATTGGGTATTGGGTATCGGCGAATCTCGCGACCAGTAGAGTGCGATAGCTTAATGACTTCATTTTCACAGAGGGCTAGCGCCTCATCACCACGAATCGCCGCATAGCGAATGGGCTTTCCGACATCAATCGCGATTTGAGGTTCAAGCGTCTTAATATTGAGTGCATACAGAAGAGATCCTACCGTAGCCATGAATTGCTGATCGCGTCCACCAAGAATGGCCGTATCGGCTGACACCACTAAAGTGCCAGTGGCACATTTCCACGTTGGCTTGTCTGCCAGAATACAGTCACTTGGCTTGAGTTCGATATCTTGTTTTGCAGAACTCACGTTCCCACGATACAGCACGTGAAATTTTACGACTCCGATAGGCTGTGCGGGGGGAGTCCATTGTAACTTGCCCGATTCTTGATTGATAACCATGCCGCTGGGAGCCTTGTCTACCGACCAAACGCCTTTGTCTGCATTAGCCGCAACTAACTCGGGCTGATACGACCATGTCACAGAAGGGATATACGTGGTTGGCGCAGCAGATGTAACCAAAGCGTCACTAGCTGCTCGCGTTCGCTTTCGAATCACTATTCCTCCTTTCGGGTGGGCAAAGACGCAATAGCCGCGCACCTGATCAATGACCAAACCACTTGTAGACCGATCACCATTATCGTAATAGTAATCGCTATATGACGAATGAGGTATATCACCCCAGGAATCTATTTTTGTGGCATCGCCTGCTTGTCTCAATTGAATTGTCCAACTATCAGCATTTGATTTTCGTACTAAATTCGTGAATACGCTCGGTAGGGCACTGGTTTGGATTCTCTGAGTATCGCTCCAAGCTAATCCCTGTATGATGGCACCAGTTGAATCATATGTTCGTGCGCGTCGATCCACCACGCACCCCATGTTGTCACACTCAAATGGGCCATTAAGTTGGTCTGGATGGTTTCCCCGGGTGCTCTGAACAATGGCCGTTTGACTGAGATTCCAATTTTCTCCAGTTTTAGTGAAGTGAATGAAATACATTTGGTCATTAGTGCCTTTACACGAAACAACTACGAGATGCCGACCATCTGGTGAAACAGTTGAGATTGCGCCCGTCATGAACCCATCACTATCAGTACCTAATGGTAATGTCTGTGCAATGTCCAGTGATGGCAGCTTTTTAATGAGCAGTTTACCACTTTTATTTCCGATTTGACTCGGCTCTAAAGATATGATGCGATCTCCAGTCGGTTCCAGTATAGTGCAACCTTGATAACGACGGAGGTGTTCTTTCTTGTTGGGAATATCAATTTCTCGTTCAAGCGAAGGAAGAGACAAAACGCTTTCAATAGAATCACGCCGGGAGTTTATAATGCATCGGTTGCCTCCCGTACTGACAATTACCGGAGGGTCTGACATATCTCGTCGCGTTATTAGCTCACATGTTTCGATGTCGTAGACAGCCATGCCATTGGGATTTCTTGTGGTTGCTACAATCCAGCGGTTACCGGAGGTTAATATGTCACAGACATTTGCTGGTCCCGGTATCCAGATATCTCCCGGATCACTACCCTTCATGGACATAAATGGGATTTTGATTCCTGAATCGAGCTTATGGCAAGGGCGTAAATTGATTTGGACATAGATTGAACCTGAGTTCGGATGCTGTGCCTTGACCAGAATGCGAGCGTCTGTCATCTGATTCATAGGGACACTCCAACTAATGATGCCATCTTCGGTGATTTTGAGATCGTTTGGCCCAGCGGAGATCGTCCAATTGAGCTTTGCCACTGGGTGTACTAAGACATCCAGTTGAACTTGAACTATTTCGCCGCGCGCGACTTGCACAATTGGTCGTTGTCGTGAAGCCAGTATGGTCCCTTTGCTAGTGGACGTTAACGATCGCTGGTCGAAATCGGAGATATGTATGGAATCATTACCGACCGGAATAAAGGCAAGCGTGCGTCGTGCGGGATCGCACATCAGTCGTCTCTGATAGATGGTGAACGTATTACTGGTATATGTTGTTAGTGCTTTTTTTGTTCCAGAAGTCCAGCCTGGAAGGCCACCGTATTCTACTGTTGTTTCCACATCGCGACCAAAAAATACCTTGGTCAATCCATTTGGTTCGACGAGAAGGTGTGTAGATGGATCTAAAGTTGGGAAACTTAAAGTGTTTGCTACACTTACATCATGGATCATCGGCAGGTTGTCACCGCCCCGCTGGGACATATCTGGCCACGCGATCATTGATCCAGCGTGAATGGTCAGTGCAGCATCAATGTTTGAGATACTATCATTTCCTAGCGGTACGCCCCAGGCGCGCCAATTCAGAAACTCATCGCGACGGATTAATTTATGTCCAATGGGAACATAGACACTGTCCAACCATGGATCAGCCTGAAGCAATCTTTCGCCATTTTGACGATCTGCTGCTATATGTTGTTGTACGTATGCATCCCAAACACCCAAGCGCCATACAATGGCTCCAGTCTTGAGCGAAATAAATACTGCTTTTTCGTCTTTATTTCTATCTTTATTCAGAATAATGAGTGCGATATCTCCATTGCGTGATCCCATCACTATTGTGTTGATGATACTGGAAAGCGGGTTAGGGAACGAAGCCTCCTGCTTTCCAGTTTTTGCATCATAGACTTCAATTTTATTGGTTTCTGGTTCGTACGTGACGACGCGTGCACCGCCGGCACAATATCTGGTTTCTGAAGAAGCACTCGAAATACTTCCGAGTAGTTTCTTTGCGGGAAGGTCGATTAAACAGATTTGTTGTCGTCCACGGAGTTGCACCGCCAAGATACCGGCATCAGCAGCATATGCAGTGTCACGTGCGGGACCAGGTAGGGGAATGACTGTAGAATTAACCGCAGGTGCTGGTTCGACTTCGGTTATCGTTGCAGGACGATTATTGGGGCCAAACGACGTCGGTCGATTGTATGTTGGTGCTATACGTGTCCTATTTTGAACTGTGAACAGGGTGTTCCCAACGATCAAAGAGATTTCTGTGCCGGAAATTAAAGCCTGATATGGAACGGCAAAGATCAAGGCCGTGACAGGAAATCCATCCCAGGATTCAGGTGGGCTATTTTTGTTTGGGCCGATGTAGGCAAGTGCCTTGGAAATGCCTGTTGGTAATTGGATGGCGATAGATTCCACCATTTGTTTGTCTGAGATCGGTGTGATTAAGTTGACGCTGATCGCATGACATGTGCTACGACTATAGTCAATTTGGGTCGGACCCGTAGGCGTTGAAACTATGATTTTCGTTCCGCTTACGATTTCCCAGTATTGGAACAGCGGAGAAGCAGCGACGGCGACGGCCGTCCTTTTCGGTTCCGTGTTGGCCGAAGATAGCGACGGCTGAGGTGGTGAAGATATAGGTGTACCTGCCGGGACCGCTGCAGTTACCGCCGTTGGTGTTGATGCTGAATTTTTAACGGGTCTTCTCCCGATTGAGTGGGTGATTTGAGACAGGTTCAGAGCGGAATGA
>CAZZAM010000047.1:0-32775 GCA_964652775.1 uncultured candidatus Brocadiaceae bacterium
CCGTCTGCAGATTGCGTGACGCATCGGTCCACGGGTCATTGGGCATGGTGAACAACGGTTTGTCACTACCAAACGCTGCTCGTTCCATCCCACGCAATAAACGCTGACACTGGCGCGTAATCTCCGGTTGGCGCGAACCCAACAGCAACACATGCCACCACGGCGAAAACGTACGCAGCAAGACCTGCATGCGACCGATGAGCATGGCGAGCACACCTCCGCGTTCACTGCCGGCTGGTAATGCGGCAATAAACGGCGACGTGCACAACTGCTGCCAGCGTTCACACCAGATCCTCCCGCTTTCCACAACCATGCCGGACAAGGACCACGCCGCCCACGTACCAGCGCTGCGGCGGATGGTTTCCTGTTCGAGCGCGAGTTCGGCCACGATCGCATCGGCGTAGGCTTCGGCCAGTGCGCGCCGCTCGGGCACCAGGTCGAAGTTATAGGCCGCAACCACCAAGCTGGTAAACAAACGCAGCTTTTCGCTGAACGGCAGCGCAAGAATCAACGCCGCCTGGTTCTCGGGCGAATGCACATAAGCAACATCATGCAGACGTTCACCTGGACACGGCATCGCTGCCATGCCAGCATCACCAAGACCGGGCTGCTCGCGGACTTCCAGCGTGCCCAGTTGCCAGTGCGACTTCCACCAACTCCCAGATTCGCGATGCGGTGAGGCTCGATGCACAATCAACCAGCGCCGTTCCGGATGATCGACCGCCAAGCGTTTTGCCCACGCTGCAGCCAGACGCGGCAGCGTTTCCGCCGTTGCTGGTGAACCGAAACGACGGGTCTGGGTAACCGTCAACTCCAGATCGGTTTCATCGGGAATTACCGTGCTGATCAGCTCGGGGGCGGTGACCGCGCGACGCTCCTGCACGCGCGAGCCACGGCCGATGGCAATCAATCCAGCAGCAGTGAACAGCGGCCGACCATCGCCGGGAACAAACCACGATATGCCGTCATCGCGGATCGACGCGATCACCTGACGATCATAGAGATAATCGGCACAACTCTGACGGCCGTTCGGGGAATCGAATATGTTGTTGAGCGCGATCACCGTCCGTCCGCGCCACTCTTCACGCAGTGATTGCGTAGGCGAGAAGCGCACGTCGAGATCGACCGCTCCCTCGTGCGACAGATCGAGCACATTCGCCTCGAGTCCGAGACTGGCGAGAAATGCAATCCAAGCGTCCACTTCGCCAGCCGCCGTACCGTGATTGGCGATCAGCAACACCGCCGCTTCGGGCGTATGGCGATACGCGCCAGCCACCTTGATGCGTTCGTAGCGACACTGCAACGCCTGCGCGTCACCGCGATCGCGCTGCCCGACTGCTAATGACACGGTGAGATCACGGCCGGTAAATGAACGCGCTCCATCACGCCACGCGAGTTGATACGCGATCGTCGTCCGCTCGCCCGGCTTCAGCAGCGGGATGTCGTCGCTGATGCCAGTTCCCCACGACAGTGCCACGCCGGCGCGACTGACAATCAACGCAGCCGCGTCAGCATCCCCAGCCGGAGTAACGGCGTGCGTGGCGAGTGCGCGGGGCGGCAATCCCGCCGCACGCTGCGACTGCAAGCCGAATGGCAGGAGCGACAAATTAACAATATCCCACGTCCACGCACTGCGCTCGCCCAGACCGAGAGCGGTATAGAGCTGCGGTTTTTCCAGTACAATCGGCGAAGCGAGTTCGACGCGATGCGGCAGACGCGTCGCCGTTGCACGTTGCAGGCGTGGCACGACTACGCGAAAGACGAGGTCTTCGGCGCCCATGAACGCCTCCTCACTAGAGGCGCGACGATCGATCAGCCGCAAACGTCCAGCCGTGTCCTTCAGTTCGATGGTTTCACCTGGCTCGATCCCACGCGTGAGAATCGTCGGTGCCAGACACTCGACGCCCGGACCAACCTCGACGCGCACTTCGAGATCGCGACCGAGCGGCGTCGGCATACCGCCGCGGTTGCACAACGACAGTGCAGCAATGCGCAGGACTTGGCCGGGCTCGAAACGGTCACCGGGAAACAATCGTTCATCGATTGGCTCAACCGACACGGACACCAATTCGAGTTCCCACGCCGACACGTAGGATCGCTGGGTTCCATCCGCATATTGGACAACCATTGACACGGCTCCGGGCCGCGCCGCATGTCCAGCCGTGGGCCGACGCTGGCTAGGATGTCCATCCGCGCCATCGCGTCCGTCCGATCCACCGGGATTGCTGTGGTGGCGATAACGCGTAACACTGCGCGATTGCGTGCGCCCATTGGAATCAGTGTAGGTTTCCGTAGCCGTATACGACTCGGTCCAACTGTAACTGGAACCACCGGTGCCCCCGCGTCCGCCAGTTCCACCGCGCGCGCCACGGCCGCTCTGCCCCGGCGTTCCCGCTTCGACATCGCACGCGAACGCAGCGAGCAGATCGCTATCGTCTTCATTCAGATGGAGTTGAACGACACCACCGACACCGGCATCGCCACCGTCGGCCGGCTCACCAGCATCGCCACCGCGTCCACCGGGTCCACCATCGCTACCACTACTATACCGCGTCGCATCGGCACCATCGTGTCCGCGTCCGCCATCTTCACCGCGTCCAGCGTCACCGCCGCGCCCGCCGTCGCCGCCATGCGCGCCCAACACGATCTGATCAGGTTCACCGAGCCGAAATGCATGCCGCGCCATCCCGCCGGTCGAGGACGTTCCCTCGATACGTACCGTCACGCCATCCACGCTGAGCGTGACATCCAGCGTTCCCGCGTCGTGACCGCGCTCGCCGGATCTGCCGTCACCTCCACGTCGCCCCGCCGTCGCTCGCGCTGCCGCGCCGCTCCAATTAGACCCGTCAGCGCCGTCGTTACCGCGTGCCCCATCAGCCGACAGTCGCACTCCAGCAGGATTCGGATCAGCCATCACCCACGCAGACTCGCGCATGCACCACGACACTCAAGACGGGGCACCCACACGCCGTTGTGGCCTGTTTCTTGAATGACAAAAGGTAAACGATTGCACCCTAAAGGATTTGAACCGGAGGCGGGGTATCCGCGCAGCGGATAGAAAGCCACGGGCGTGGGGAACGAGGGCCTCTGGCCGTCATCGGCCAGACACGAGGCCACAGGCGTGGCGTCGTGCCGAGTGACGCCGAGGGCTTTGCCCGAGGCTGGACCGCAGGTTCAAGTCCTGTCGCTCACAACGATAGTTGTGAATATAGGGAAGTGGTCGGAGCGACAGGTTTGAACCGGAGGAAGGGTATCCGCGCAGCGGATAGAATGCCACGTTGTGGCATTCGGCCCTGACGACCCGGCGGCAGCCGGGCGACCCGGGAGGGTCGCAGGTTCAAATCCTGTCGCTCACAACGATAGTTGTGAATATAGGGAAGTGGTCGGAGCGACAGGATTTGAACCTGCGACCTTTGCGTCCCGAACGCAACGCTCTAGCCAAGCTGAGCTACGCTCCGAGTTCGATGTCAACCGCACGGACGCCAACCGTCCGTGCGGGGGTGTGCATGTACCGTAGGCCGCCACTGACGTCAACGCAGAATGTGAGCCCAATTGGCGTCACCAATTAAAGTGCATGTTCCATTTCAGCCCACCCCAGCCGCCATCCAAACGAATCGAAGACTGGGGAAACTGCTGGAAGGGCAGCGCGTGTTGGTTTGGCCAACCGCCGCCCCACCAGACGACCTTGAGCGGTGTGTCCGCCCGGAATTGGTAGGATGCCGGCATGGTCCACGCATCATTCTGGGCCAGTGCAGCGGCTTCGGCCCGCCGCCGGGCAGCGCGTTCAGCGGCAACGCGTTGACGCTCGAGGCGTTCGTTCGCTTCGTGACGCAACTGTTCGCGCTGGTCCCAGCTCACCCAAGTGTCGTTGTACCAGACGAGTCCACGGGCCGCCGCCGCCTCGTTCGGGGTCATCCAGATGCCGTTCAGGAGTTCACGACCCAGCATCCGCTGCGCTACGTCCAGGGTGGGATCAATGGCAACCGCGCGATATGCCCACCGGCGAGCTTCGATGGGCTCGCCAACGTCACGAGCACGTTTTGCGAAGACCATCCATTCGGAAGCCGATGCCGTAGTAGGCAGTTTGGCTACTTCAGCACGCAACTGCGCCAATGCCCGACTCCGCTGGGTTTCGCCACGGGTGATGCCCTGGATATCACGCCGCGGCACGGCTCGTTCAGCAGTGCCCGACCCCATGGTGATCCGCAATTGGATGGAATCCGTGCTTTCAGCCACGATATCGCCCTCCAACACCTCGCCGGTGATCAGCTGTACCTCGTCAGCCGATAATAGCACGGCGCACAGCAGCAGCAGAAGTGGACGCATGACCCCAAACCGTCTTCGTTCTCGCACCCAAGCAAGCGACATCAGCGAGATACATCACTTGACCGCTTTGTTCATCCACCCTAGGTTGACGGATCGCAATGGCAGCTCCCGCATACATGCTTGGCGTCGATGTCGGCCGAACCGGCCTGGGCCTCATCGTCCTTGATGGTTCGGGAACCGTCGCGGCCTCCTCGCGACGCGCTTTTGGTGGTGCCGCCGGCGAACCGGTTGATCCGCAAGATTGGTGGCGCGCAACCCGCACCGGTATCAAAGAGCTCCTGCGCAAAGCGAACCTGTCGTCTGAGCGCATTCGCGCGGTGGGACTATCCGGCGACAGCCACGGCTTTGCGGTCTGTGATCGCGAGGGCAAATCGCTCTGCGCCACGGCCATGGGTGCGGATCCACGCGCTGAGGCTGAAGCGATCGAGTACGCCCGCGCCATCGGCCCACGCAATCTCGCCAACATCAGTGGTGGCATCTCGTCATCGGCATCAACTGCCGCCAAGTTAGCTTGGTTGCGCGCCCATGAAAAACGGGTCTGGCACGATCTTGCCATGATCCTGCCGGCCAAAGATTTCATCCGGCTGCGCATGACCGGTGTTGCCGCGACGGATGCATGCGACGCAACCGCCACGCTCCTGTTCAATCCCAAGGCGCGAGCGTGGTCGAAGCAACTTGCCCAATCGCTTGGGCTCCAACTCGACTGGCTGCCACCGATTGTCGCCGGCACGGCGATGACCGGGCGCATCACTGACGCAGCGGCGCGTGAATGCGGTCTGTCCGCTGGTACGCCCGTGGTTGGTGGCGCTGGCCACGCAGCAGCGATGGCCGTTGCCGCCGGTGTACTGGCAACCGGTTCTGCTGCGGTGGAACTGGGTTCAGTCGGATCGATGCTCATCGCCACTGCTGATTCCCAACGCGACACCAGTGGGCGCATGCGTTCCTCGTGCCACGCCGTGGCAAACCGTTGGAGTTTAGAGGCGGCCGGAGTCGCTGGCTCCGAAGGCCTCGATTGGCTGCTGGATACCGTCCTGGCCTCTGAGTCGGCCCAGGCACGGCGCAACCAGCGCGATCCATACGAAATCCTCTCTGAACTCGCGTCCGAAGTTGTCCCTGGTGCCGATGGCTGCCTCTACCTGCCGGGCGGACAAGGCCCTGCTGGTTTCCTTGGACTACGACCCGGTATTGGCCGCGGTCATCTGGTTCGGGCGGCTTTTGAAGGCGGCGCGCTGGCGACCCGCATGGCGATCGAATCCGCCGTTGCAGCTGGCGTCACGGTTGACCGCGTCATCGCGGTCGGACCTGGCGCAGCTGGCAATCTCTGGGCGCAGATCCTGGCCGACGTGCTCGATCGCTCGGTGGAAGTTGCCTCGGTCACTGAAGCCGCTGCTGCGGGGGCGGCGATCCTCTGCACGCCAGCAGTCGGCGTGCACAAGTCGCTTGAGTCTGCCGTGCAAGCCATGGTCCGTCGGCATGGTCCATTGGTTCCGCGGCGCGCAGCTACCGAAGCGTACGCCACGCTGATACCACGGCATCGACGCCTGTCGGTTGCGATGCTCGGCAATGCCACGGCCGCCGAGAGTGAACCGCTGGCCGCCGAGGCGCAGTCATGATGACACCAGGTTCCCTCGCCGGACGCCTGTTGCATGCCGCCGTCGCTATTGTCCTGCTCGGCTGGCTGGCCAGCGTTCTGGTTGATCGACGCAGTGACGTTGCGCAGGTTCGCGAACTCACTGCCAAAGAGCACGCCGAGAGCGAGCGCATCAAAGCCGAACTGATCCGCAGCCAAGCCCTCCGTGACGGGCTGCGCCGCGATGATCCGTATGTTATCGAATTCATGGCTCGCGACCGACTGCAGTACACCGGTCCTGGCGAGTTGAATCCGCCACCGGCGCGCTGAACCTAAACAACGCAATCCAAGGCAACCGCAGAGGCGCAGAGCTACGCAGAGGTCGCAGAGGGCTGGGGTTAAAAGACATTGCAGTTTCTGGCGCCACTCACCCACAGGGTGACGACCCATTCGCCACCTTCCTCTGCGATCTCAGCGGCCTCTGCGGTTGCCTTGGAGTTTTTTCCAATGCCGGATTTAGGTTTAATTCAACGATCTATTTCTTGGGCGGCGCCGGTGGTGGCACTGGCTTGCCGTATTTATCCAGTGTCGGCACCGGAATATAGTCGGCAGCGTCACTGAGGTGCGGCTGCGACCGTTCATCGAATACAATCGCCGGCAGCGGCTTACTCTCCTCAAGCCGCTTCTTTAAGAGCGTGGCATCTGGATCCGGTTCGGCCACAACGACCTCGACTGGTGGCTCCTTGCTGCCCTTCTTCGCTGGTGGTGGTGTCGCAGCGGCCACGGCGGCAGCTATCGCTGCATTCAGCGTGTCGATCGCCTCTGCGCGTTCGCCTTCAAGGGCCTGGACAAAGGCCAGCCACGTCGTGGTTTCGGTTGGAGCACCCGCCTGGCCCATACTGCGCGTCAACGCCATCCGCGCCGGACGGGCACGGCCGCCAACGAGGTGGGCGACGCCTTCGCGCCACGAACATTCGCCGGCGCGTGAGCGTTCGACGCCGCCCGCGATCGCGAACGACTTCGCTGCGCGCAGCGTGTCGCCTTTGCCCGCGGTGAGGGCCACGCCATACCAATAGTTCGCCTCGAATCCATTCGGTCGAGCCAATGCCACCTTGGCTAGTGGCGCAACTGCGGCGGCGGCCTCTCCACGCAGCACCCGAGCAATGCCTCCGTAGAGCATGGCCTCTTCGTTATTCGCTCCCTTTTCCAAAGCCGTCGCAAAGTTCGTCCACGCCATGTCGTGCTGGCCGCGCATGAGACACAGGCGCCCCATGCCGACGTAGCCCTCGGGCGCCTCCGGCAGCTTGTCGAGACATTCGCGGAATATCTCCTCGGCACGAGCAAGACGCGCCACGCGGTCATCCGGTTTGCTGAAACGAGCGCGCAGCAGGCACCATTCACCGCGGTGATAGCGCAATGCCGGCTTCTTCAGCACATCTTTGGCATACGACTTCGCAACCCAGTCCTTCCAGGCGCTCTCCGTTTTGACTAAGTCGTTGCCGTATTCCTTCGCGAAGACTTCCTCTTGGATACCGTAGAGATACGGTTCCAACCGCTTGTTCATTGCCGGTCCGGAGACGCCGCTGGCAGCCAAACGATCACGCTCCGCTTCAGCACGCTTTTTGAACGCCGCGAGCATGTTGAGGTATGCGGTGGCGCGGGCCTCATTGGAAATCATGAATTCGAGGACTGACCAAGCCTGGATATATTGCAGATGGCTGCGCAACGGATCCTTCCAGGTGAAGTCGAGGTTGTCGATATTGCGGACGTTGATGAAATCCTTCCAGTCGATCGACGTGCCTTCGGAAACAAACTCCATCAGCCAACCCTGGCGTTTCAGCCGCTCGGCTTCCGGCTTGGTGCCGTTGCCAACGCGATACTGGAACAACTCGGCGTTGCCTTCTTCAATCCAACTTGGCACCTCGACGTTGACTACGAAGTAGGTGCGCATGAACAGGTGGCCCATCTCGTGATAGAGATGACGCAGCGTCTGTTCGTCGGTGTCGCCCTCGGTAGCGGTACCCAGCTCGCGCAGCCAGGTGGTTAATTTTTTGCCGTACGGATCCATGTCTTCAATCTGACCGAAGAAGGCTCCGGGAATGCTCTTGGATACGTAGCGACGCTGGTAGTTCTCTAGGAATTGATCGTATTCTCGCCAGACGCCAACGCGGATGAGCTTCTCGAATCCGGTATAGTAATCGGCGTAGTCATCGAACGCACGCTGACGCAACCGATACACCGCGAAGAAAAACTGCGTGGTGTCGAGCATCGGCCTGAGAATGCGCGCGGCATAAGCTCTGCGCTCCTTCTCGGTCGCGCCAACATCCGTGAAAAAACGGAATGGTGGCGCATCGATGACCACCCCATCAATCTGAGGGATCGGATGCTGCGCCTTATCCACGTCCTTCTGCTTGAGCTTGCCTGGCCCAGTCGATTCAGCGGCCGACAGACAGCCCAGGAAACAACAAACGATGACGAGGAGATGGCGCATGGCCGACTAGGCTCCCAATCCTTGATGATCGGGCAATGGGCTATTGGCAGATCCAGCGAGTAACACGCCTGGCTTACGAGACCTAAGAATCCGGGTATCCTTCTACCGGCTACAAACGGGCGCAGCTGGACCATTCCGCTGCACGCGACCATCAGCAACGCTGGGCTAGAAGTCTGTCGGAAATAGACTCGGTCGGCTGGCTTGGTCTCGTCGGGCATCTCCCGCGTTGTCGATATGGTCAGATAGCGCTGCTGTCTTCGACCATGCCTTCACCTTGGATCTGCCCAACGAGCCCCAGCGCCATCCTCGGTCGCTATTCCCGACGGACTCCTAGGTGCCCTGTTTCAGCTTAGTAAGCTCAGCCTGGACCGACTGGAACTGCTCGGTGCGGCGCTTGGCCGCCTGCACAGCGCCGCGTGCCTCAACCAGCAGCTGAGCCAGCGAAGCCTTTTCATCGGCGTGCGCTTTGCGCAGCGATTCGCTCGCCCGTTGCGCTGTCGCTAGCTGGTCACTGATCCGTCGCACTTCGGAAGCCAGTTGGGCGATTTGCGCTTCCCGAGTGGTGACCGCATGAGCGTTTTCGCCAGCCTGGCGTTCGCTGTCGCGCAGGCGACGTTCGAGTTCGGCAAGACGGCGTTCGGCCTCAGTGGCCCGCGTCTCGTTGGCCGAGAGTCGGCGCGCTTCGTCAGCAAGCGATTCGGCGCGACGCTGACTTTCCGCGATGTCGGTGCGGCCGCGCTCGATCAGTTTACGCGCTTGATCAAGTTCAGCCTGGAGGCGGTCATTCTCAGACGCCAACTTGGTTTGCACCTGCTTGAGCTCGCCCAGTTGTCGACTGGTCTCGGTGAGCCGCAGCGTGAGCTGCGACGCCTGTTCTTCTTTCGCACGCAGCACCGTTGCTTGCTCGGCCTGCGCCTGTTCAAGCGCGGCGCGGAAGCGATCGCGCTCGGCCTGCACGCCTGAAGACACGCGTGCAGATCCACGCAGTGCTTCGAGTTCGGCGGTCAACGTCTGGATGCGCTCTTGAGCTGCGGTCGCGGTTTGCCGACTGACTTCGCGGTCGGCGCGAATCGTCTCAATGTCACGACGGAGTGCGGTTAACTCAGCGCCGCGCTTGTCCTGCTCACTCGTCGTGGCCTCTAGCCGTTCGGCGGCAATCGTCACCTTGGCCTGGGCCTGCTCGCGTTCCGCCTTGGTCGCCTCCAACTCTGCCTGCGTGGTGGTCAAAGCCTCGGTCATGCGTTGGCGTTCAGCCTCTAGCCGATCAATCCGCTCCTGCAGATTGGTCAGACGGCCAACTGCGTGTTCGCGATCGGCGATGGCCTGCTGCGCGTCGAGTTTCGCGGCTGCGGCTTCGGCCTGGGCGCCGGCAACGGTTTGCTCGACCTGATTCTTCTCAAGGGCGCGTATGGATTCGGTCTCGTGGCGCTCGCGCGAGCGCGCCGTGTTCGCCTCGCTGGTTGCCCGCCGCTGTTCACCCAACTCGATCTGCAGGCGCTCGACATCACGGACCAACGTTTCGCGTTCGGTTTGTAACTTGGTGATTTCACGTTCGATGATGCCGCTTCGCTCGCTGGTCGAAGCGGCTTCGCTTTGGTATTTTGCCGCTTCGGTTCTGGCTCGCTCAAGCTCGCTGCGCAGCTGCGCCGCTTGCTGCTGCCATTCGCCAGCGGTGGTCCGCAATGCTTCGATTCCGCCCAGCTGGGCACGCGCGTTGGCCAGCTCCTTGAACATGAGTTGGCCCCAGTTGACCATCGCGCTCTCGGCCGCCTGACACAGAGTTCCCAGCGGCGCGCCTTCGCGCAGTGCATCAGCCAATACCTGGATCGTGATCTGCGCCTCGTCGTCGCCCACAGGCTGCGCCTGCATCAGTCGCAGCAGTTCTGAACACAGACCGCTGGCCTCAGCGCGATCTGATCGTCGATCGTCATCCGAACCATCCGTCGCATCGCGCAAGGCTGAAGTCCGATGTTCGGCCGAGGCCGCTCGCTCTTCGGCTTCGGCTAAGCGTTCGCGCAGATCGCCGAGCGTCTGACCGTACTCCTCCTGCAATACGGCGGTTTGGCGGCGCACGTCGGCCAACTCCATGTCACGGGCCACCAATTCGGAGCGCAGCAATTCAGAAACCGCTGGATTTGCCTCGGTTGGCGCGGCATTGACTTGGCCTTTGCCGCCAAGTTCAGCGCTGGCGGCGGTGAGAATCTCGACCGCGATCGCGACTTCCTCTTGCGGATTGGGTTGGCGTTCAGCCAGAAAACGACCACCAAAATGCGCATCCAGCGCCAGCGCGTGCTGAATCAATTTGCCGGTTGCGGTTAGCTGTTGGACCATGCCACGGCGCAGATTGGCCACGTCGGCCTCGAGCGCGGCGATGCGTTTGGCAGCTACGGCAAGTTCGGGAGCTGGGTCAGACATCGGTCATCACGGTGTATGGTCGCGGCGGTACGTGCAAAGGGTAGCCCGGCTGCGTGTGCATGAGAACGAGAGCCGATTGGCTACGCCGATGGTGGCGGAGTCGGCGGTGGGGCCACTGGTGCCGCTGCCGGCGCTGGGGTGGGTGGAAGGTTGCCTGGGTTGGTCATGCTGCGCGACAGCAAGAATCCCTGCAACACGGTAAAAGCACGGGCGATATCAAGACTCGTTTTCATGCTGGTCGTCATCTGAACGACCTTCGGGTCGGTAGTGGCCTTGCCCATTTCGCCCAGGAAACGGACCAAACTGCGAGCGCCGCCTTCCGGATCTTCAACCAACGCAAACAAACGGAATATGTTGAATCGGGCGTCTGGCGCACGCCGCAACAGGATTGACGGCAGCAATGGCGAGGCGCGCACTGGTGCCAGGGACGACGAATAGGCCTTAGCGATGATTTCCAGGGTGGAACGCGCCTGCTCCTGGTCCTGGCCTTCCATGTCCGGCCACTCGGCAACCGCGCTCAGGCTATCCAGGATACGGCCTATTCCCTCTGCTGTCTGGGCTAGTTCTTTGAACCGAGGATGGTTTTCCGAGATCCATTGCCGGGACTGGGCATCAAGGATGCGCTGGCTCTTTACGAACATGCGAAAGCGCTGGAATTCGCGCCAATCACCCATCACAAAGAACTCGCGGGCCATGAGCACGTTGACCGCGGCGCCATCCTGCGGCGACTTACGGGCAATTCGCTGCATCCAGACCAGCACTTTGTCGCCTTTGCCATACTGGGCGCGGATCGACACCTGGTTGTCGAATACGTATTTCCGCTCAAGGAAGATCGTTTCCTCGACCTCCTCCGTATAAATATGGAACATCGGTTCCTGTAACACCGCATGATGCTTGTTCTCAATTGGTCTGGTCAGGGTCAGTAATTGCTCACTGAGCCCTGCCGCAGCGATGAATGCTTCGTCGAGAACTGCGCCTTTGGCCATGGGCGGGCATCATGGGAGCGGGTCCGCGGGTAGCAAATGTGAGGTCGCTGAGCTTCCTCCGTTAAGATAACGCCATGGTGACCACTGCGCAGAACCTTGACCCCTAGATGTACTCCCAATTGCACCCTGGCGGCAGCCCGGACCGACGATAGCGGCATGCTCGCCAATCGCACTCCCGCCCGTCGTCGCCTGCCGATCCGTCGCATCCTACGTTGGACCACTCCCGACGTCCGGCGACCGTGGTTCAAAGACTATATCCTCGACTGCGGCCACATTCTGGTCCATCGCCCACTACGCCGGGGCCCAGATGGACGCCTGCATATTGCCCACCGCGTGTCGTGTCCGCTGTGCCACAGCCTGCCACTCAGTCGCGAGCTCGCACCGTCCCGGCGATGGCATGTCGACCCCGCGCCGATTTAACCGCCTAGGTAGGCGGCTTGCACGCGGGAATCAGCAAGCAGGTCTTTGGCTACGCCACCCAACGCGATGCGTCCGGTTTCCAGCACATAGGCACGATGGGCGATGCCCAGTGCCTGACGCGCATTCTGTTCGACGAGCAAAATCGCCAAGCCTTCGGCATTAAGCTGGGAGATCGTTGCAAAGATACGTTGAACGAGAATCGGAGCGACACCCATCGAGGGCTCGTCCATCAATAATAACTTCGGTCGCGTCATCAGCGCACGGGCGATCGCCAGCATCTGCTGTTCGCCGCCGGAGAGTGTCCCGCCCGCTTGGTGGCGGCGCTCGGCGAGAGCTGGAAACAGCGCAAATGCCCGCTCGATACCAGCGGAAATCTCGGCTGGGTCGTGGCGCGTATAAGCGCCAAGCTGGAGATTCTCGAGCACGCTCATGCGGGCGAAAATGCGCCGCCCTTCGGGAACTTGAACCAATCCTTTACCCACCGCTGCGTGCGCAGGAACTCGTGCGAGGTCCTCACCAGCAAAGGACACCGAGCCACCGACCAATGGCATGAGCCGCGAGATTGCTCGCAGTGTTGTCGATTTTCCCGCTCCATTCGCGCCGATCAGCGCCACGATCTCGCCCGCGCCGACGCGCAGATCAACGCCCTTCAGCGCCTCGATGTTGCCATAGGCGACCCGCACACCACTGAGCGTCAGCAGATCCTCAGGCATGCGCGGTCTCGCTCGGCGCACCGAGGTACGCTTCAATGACTTGGGGATTCTTCCGCACCACGTCCGGGGTGCCTTCTGCGATCTTCGCGCCGTACTGCAGTACAACGACATGATCGCTGATGCCCATGACCACGTGCATGTCGTGTTCGATCAGCAGCACGGTAACGCCGCGATCGCGGATCTGGCGGATGAGTTGCATCAGCGCTGCGCTTTCCGATTCATTCATCCCCGCTGCCGGTTCATCCAGAAGCAGCAACCGAGGACGACCAGCAAGCGCGCGCGCGATTTCGAGCCGACGCTGATGACCATAGGGCAGTGATCCGGCCGCATGCTCAGCTACGTCACCTAAACCGACAAAGGCGAGCAACGCGTCGGCCTCGGCGCGGGCAGCCGCCTCGGCGCGACGGAATCCCGGCGTCTGCAGTACGACGGCCAGTGGGCCAGGGCGCGCAGCATGTAGGGTGGCAAGTGCGACCAACAAGTTGTCGCGACAACTCATCTCGGTGAACAAGCGAATATTCTGGAACGTCCGCGCAATCCCGCGCCGGAACACCTGATCCGGTGTGCAGCGCGTGCGGCTCCAGGCCAACCACGCACCAACTCCGCCAATCACCGCGCCGATCAATGCAGGAACTACGGTCCATGCACTGGGTGCGAATGCGTTGGCGAGGGACGTGCCTGCGGCCGACCACGGAAATGCTCCGACTCCCGCATGCGCGTTGATCGCCGCATCCCACGCACTGTTGGCATTGATCGCCACCGTCGCAGCCAATCCGGTCAGCGCAGCGGCACCGATCCATCCCGCAACCGTAGCGGGCGTGCACGACCGATATAAACCGGCGCCATCAACCAGCACACGCCCAGCGCTCGGCTGATATAAACCGGTAACCACATTGAAGAGCGAGGTCTTGCCCGCGCCATTGGGTCCGATCACCGCCGTGATGCTGCCGACCGGCACGGTGAAACTCACCTGGTTCACGGCGGTCAGACCACCGAAGCGCAGACTGACGTTGTCGATCGTGAGGAGGCTCATGGTGCACCTCGCCCGCGATGCAGCTCGGCTTGCACATCCTGCGCTGGCAACAGACCCTCGGGTTTCAGGCGCATCATCAGGACCAGCGCGAGACCGAAGATCAGGTACTTCCAATTGTCCGGCGAGGCGAGCACGTTGCTCCCACTGACCCCGGAACGGTTCATCGCCTCGGTCACTTTGGTCAGAATAATACTGTTGAATCCAACCATGATCAGCGCACCCAGCAACACGCCGCGAATACTGCCAAGTCCGCCGACAATCACGATACAGAGGATAATCACCGAGCGCTGAAAGTCGTAGAACGCCGGCTCGATGCTGGTTCCACTGTAACTCGCGTACAGCGCACCACCGGCTGCGCACAACGCCGCGCCGAAGGCGAGCGCGCCGAGTTTCACCCGTGCGGTGGCGACACCCATGCAGCGCGCAGCGAGTTCATCCTCGCGCACTGCAACCCAGGCGCGACCGATCCGTGAGCGACGCAGCGCCGTGCATATCCACACCGCCGCCAGCAGCAGCGCCAAGAACAGATAGTACCACGGACGATAATCCTGCGCGGTCGATGGAAAGGTAACCCCAGGCAACGCTGCCGGAGCGACCGGATTGAGTCCCTGGGTTCCCTTGGTGATCGCATCAAGATTCTTGAGTACGTCCTGAACGATCTCGCCGAAACCGAGCGTCACGATCGCTAGATAATCGCCTCGTAGGCGCATGGTCGGCAAACCGAGCAGCAATCCAGTCAGTGTCCCAACCATCGTTGCCGCGCCGAGTGCGCTCCAGAATCCGAGCGCGAAGGGATAGATCGGACAGGTCAGAATCGAGAACGTGTACGCGCCGACCGCCATGAATGCGGCTGAACCGAGATTGAGCAAACCGGTGAATCCCGACACCACGTTGAGGCCCAGACCGATGATCGCATAGATCATGATCGGTACGCACAGGCTCGCGACGCGTAACGACGACGGCATCTGCGGATCAATGATCGGCAAGACGAGCACGAACAGCAGGCACGCACCAGCCAACCAGTGACGACGTGCAAAGTCGATCATGCCACACCGCCAGTCATATGGTGAGCGGGGCCCCATCGTAACGCGATGGGGCTGGCGCCGAGGGACGGTGGCGGCATACAATCGGCGCAGCCGATGACGCCACGGTTTCGCGAACGTACGTGAGCGAAATCGAGTCCCGACAAAGCCAGGGGGCGAGCAGGTATCGCCGCAGGCGATAGCAGGCCAACGGCCTGCGGACCGCGCAGCGCAAGCGTAGCCCCGCAAGCCGCAGGCTGAGGAGCAAGCGCAGCCGGAACGGCCAGTAGGGCCGTAGGGGCGAAGCCCCTGCGCAAATAGCTCATACTTTTTCCCGCACTCGGCTGCCAAGCAGGCCGGTCGGTCGGAATACCAACACCAAAATAAGTACGGTGAATACCACCGTATTGCACCACTGACCGCCGTTGGCCACCAGTCCCTCCATGACCGCGCGGACAAGGCCGATGACCAAACCACCAAGCACCGCGCCAGGCAGACTGCCGATGCCGCCAAGTACCGCTGCGGTGAACGCATCCAGCCCGCTGCGATACCCCATGCCGAATCCGATCTGGCCATTGTAGAGCGCCAAGACCACGCCGGCGACTCCAGCGAGCGCGCCGCCGATCAGGAATGTGTTACCGATCACTCGGTCGACATCGATGCCCATGAGCCGTGCCGCCGTCGGATCCTGGGCCACCGCACGCATCGAGCGGCCGAGATTGGTACGCTGCACGACCCAGGTCAACGCGATCAGTAACGGCACCGTCACGCTGACAACGAGCACATCCTTGTGTGACAGCATCACTGACGCACCCGCACCCAGTAGATTGCTGCCGTCGATCAGGTCGGGCACCGAGTGGGATGACGCGGCCATCGTTCCGCCGTGAAAAACATCCATCGGCAATCCACCCCAGAACATGCCCAGATTGACGCAGATGAACGATACGCCGATCGCTGAAACCAGGACGGTCAGTTTCGGCGCCGAACGCAGTGGCCGATACACCACGCGTTCTGCGGTCCAATTGAGACTGGCGCAAAAAATCGGCGTAACGATCAACGCGAGGGTGATGGCCAACCATGGCGATGCCTGCTCGCCGCCGCACAGGCCAATCAGCGTCAGCGCCAGGAACGCACCCAGCATCATCACGTCACCGTGGGCGAAATTGATCAACTCGACGATGCCATACACCATCGTGTAGCCGAGCGCGACCAGCGAGATGATCAACCCGGTAGAAACTCCGGTGATCAGACACTGCAGCAGCTGGGCGCTGAACTCCATCGTGGCGTCCCAGCCCTAGCCGTTCATCCAGACTGCTGCATTGAGGCTCATTGTCCCAGCAACTTGACGAACGCGAATTTGCCCGCGCGCACGGTGTTGCCGCTCATCACCACCATCGTCGTGTCGCCGTTCGCGTCGAAGCTCCAGCGACCGAGCGCACCGTCAAAGTCCTTGGTTGCAGCCAACGCAGCGATCACTGCGGCGCGGTCTTTTTTGCCTGCGCGAGCGATGGCATCCAACGCTACTTTCGCTGCTTCGTAGGCGTAGATTGCATAGCCTTCTGGCAGCGCCTTGTACTTGGCCTGATATGCCTCGACGAACGCCTTACCTTTACCGGTCTGCTGCTCGGGCGGCGCGCCGCCGAAGGTTACATATACGCGATCTTCCAGGGCCGCATCACCGGCCGAGGCCATCAGCGCGCTGTTAAAGAACGCGTCTGGACCCATGAGCTTCGCGGCAAGTCCGCCAGTCATCATGTCCTTGGCGAGTTGCCCAGCGCCGGTTTCGGTGGTGCCACCGAAGTACACCAGATCGGGCCCACTCTCGCGCATCTTGTTGACCAGCGACTTGAAATTGCCGGCCTTGCCGTCGAGTCCCTCGAACCCGACCACGGTCAGGCCGAGCTTCTCGGCATTGAGCCTGAACATCTTGGCAATGCCCTGGCCGTACAGTTCGCGATCGTGGAGCACGAACACTTTCTTCGCGCCCAGCTCCTTGGCCCACGCCGCTCCGACCGCACCCTGGATGTCATCGGCCGGAACTACGCGGAAATAATTCACGCTGCCGGTCGGCCGGTACACCATCGGCTCGTTGACTTCACCGACACCCGGCTTGGTCAATCCAGGCCAGGTGTTTGCCGGACTGATCATCGCCAAGTGGGCTTGGTTCAGCTTCGGCATCGAGATCTTTGACGCGCCCGAGTTGTAAGTGCCAAGGTACACCAGCACGTCGGGATCACGAATCGCCTTGTCGGCGTTCGCGCCCTCGACCGCGGGGTCCCACTTCCCGGCTTCCGGCGAGGCATCATCCCAATCCTCATAGACCACCTGATAAGCGACGCCCGCAATCGTCACCGTGTGCTTGGCCTCCTCCAATGCCATGCGGATGCCATTGATCATCGACGCCGTCTGCGCGTTCGCACTGCCGGTACGCGGTAGGCTCGACACGATCTTCACGATCTTGGCGTCTGGGTTGCTGGCCGCCGTCTGATTTGGCTGCGAAATTCCAAGGTATAACCCAACGATAACCACAACGACGCAGACCGTGATGATGAGAAAACGGCTCACGTAGGACTCCACAATAAGAAGTGACCGCGGCAACCAGATCAGCGACCTGGCTGGCGTAGCGACGGACGTTATTTCGAGCAGCCTCATTGTCGAGCAGCGTCATGGCTGTACCTCGAAGCTGTATGAGCAATGCCATTCATGTTCCCGTCCTTATCGGACAGTGTGCAGCATTGTGAAAATGTGGGCCGACCGTAGAAGAAGGCCGCGTAGCCAAAGCCGCCCAGCCTGTGCTTCCAGCGCACCTACCGTCCCATCCTTCCTCAACGACGCCCCCCAAGGAATCTCCATGAAATACGTTCTTATCCTCGCGGTCTTGGCCGTGACCTGTCATGGCGTGGATGCCGAGAAGCCACAGATGGAAGTTGCCGTGGTTCAAATAAATCGCTTAACCAGCGATCTGGACTATGAGAAAATCAGAATGCTGAACCTGGACAAGGACACCATCGAGGCCGTCAAGAAAATCAACGCGGAACAAGCACGATTGAAAAAGGAAATCATCGACGTGGCAGATGAGACAAAGTTGATGGACATACAAAAGCAAATCGAGTTCAACAGCCGGAAGCTTTCGATACTGCGCGATCGCAACTCAAGCAACACGAGGGAAATCAACGTTCAGAAAATGGCCACAGATTTCATTGTCAGAAAATACAGCGGAAGGTACTCCATGATCCTACAGGACACCAACAGCATGGACGGCCGCATCATCTACAAGAACCTAAAAATCGTCGACATCACCGAAGAGGCCAGTGACGCATTCAAAAAGGAACTTGCTGAACGAGTTGGCGAAAAATAGCACACCGACTCCGCTAATTCGCCGACTCAAACAGCGCGTTCCAAGGTAATCGCACAGCGGCAACTGAGGCAACTGAGGCCGCGGAGGTCGCAGACGAGAGCCAGATGGGGTTGTCACCCTGCGGATGAACGTGTGGATGCACATTCCCTGTTATGTGGTTGAGCAACCACGAACCACAAACCGCGAACCCAATGCGTTTTTAGGTAAGCCCATCGACGTAGCCGATGCCACGGGCCTGCACGCTGCGTCCTTAGCCATTGTGTTTCATGATCCAGTTTTCGACAGGTACTCGACTTACATATGCGCTATTGAAAATGATTCTCATTAATATAGAAACCCTGCCAACCCCAACCCCCACCCGCTGGAGCTTCATCTATGCGTACCCCCGCCCTCGTCTGCCTCGCCTGCGTTGTCGCCCTACCAGCAGCGGAACGTCAGTTCACCTACACCCACACCTCGGCCGTGCTCGCCCCAGGTCAGAAGGAGGTCGAGATCTGGACGACCGAACAGGGTGGCCGCGAAGGCCGTTCATTCCGGCGCGTGGACACCCGCTTCGAACTCGAAATCGGCGTGGCTCCAGAGACCCAGGTTGCCGTGTATATGAACCACCGCCGCACCAGCGTGAACGGTGTCAGCACGAGCGCGTTCGAAGGTCTCTCGCTTGAGTACAAGCGTCGCCTGTCCGACCCGGTCGCGGATGGCCTCGGCAGCGCTTTGTATCTTGAGGGCACCGTCAACGCGAGCGAGACCGAGCTCGAAGCCAAAGCCATTGTCGATTGGCAAAGGGGTGCATGGACCGCTGCCGCCAATGCGACGGTTGAGTTCGAGTGGACCGAAGAGCCCAACGCCAACGCCACGGGCGCGCGCACGGTCGAGGAACAAGAAGTGAAGCTGTCGCTGGCCGCCGGCCGCGCACTCGGCGATGGCTGGTCACTGGGATTCGAAATCGAAAACCGCAATCCGATCGTGAACGGGACCTGGGAAAGCAGCACCCTGTGGGCTGGACCTGCCGTCCACCTGTCCAATCCGCATCTATGGGGCACGCTCACGGTCATGCCGCAGATCACCAACCTGGGTGGAAAGGCGCCTGAACAACAGCGCGAACTCAACGACCACAGTCGGATTGAAGCGCGCCTGATCCTCGGGATGCACTTCTGATTATCCTGAACGCAGCAGTCCGGAAGTTCGGAAGTCCGGAAGTCCGGACTGCTGCATGGAGACGAACCAGCCCGTACTGGGTCATCGCCATCGTGCTGGGACTTGCCGCCTGCGGCACGACAGTCCCGCGCGTCGATGCCGATTGGGCCGCACGCGCCGGTCTTCCACAGGCGCAACTGGAAGAAGGCCGTCGTCTCTACATCGCATCCTGCACTGGCTGCCACCCGTTGTATCCTGCAGCAACGCACAACCTGGCAGGCTGGACCGCCACCATGCGCATCATGGGAACCAAGGCTCGACTCGAGGCCCCAGCTCGCGCAGCCATCGTGACATACCTCGGCGCGGCGGCACAGCACGCGCCGCGTTGAAGGCGCTCGGCACCATAACAAACAACCCCAGCTTTCGCCGGGGTTGTTGCGCACTTCCACGAAGAGACCGCGCTTAGCAGTCGTAGTACAACTGGAATTCCAAGGGATTCGGCCGGAAGCGTGCGACTTCGACTTCGTTGGTCTTCTTGAAGCTCAGGTAAGCGTCGAGAAAGTCTTCACTGAAGACGTCGCCAGCGGTGAGCCAGGCCTTGTCCTTCTCAAGCTCGCTGATCGCCTCGTCGAGGCTGCCACAGGTCGAGGGGAGTTTGGCAAGTTCTTCCGGCGGCAGGTCGTAGATGTTCTTGTCCATCGGCTTGCCCGGATCGATCTTATTCTTGATGCCATCGAGCGACGCCATCAAGAGGGCGGCAGTGACGAGATACGGACTGCCCGAGGAGTCGGGGCAGCGGAACTCGAAACGACGCGCCTTGTCGCCGCTGACGTGCGGGATGCGGATCGAGGCCGAACGGTTGCTCGCCGAGTAGGCGAGATTCACCGGCGCTTCATAGTGCGGCACTAGACGGCGGTAGCTGTTGAGCGACGGGTTGGTCAGCGCCTGGATCGAACGGCCGTGCTTGAGGATGCCGCCGATCGCCCACACCGCCTCTTGCGACAGCTTGGAGTAGACGTTGCCGGCGTAGATGTTCTTGCCGCCCTTCCAAATCGAGGTGTGGCAGTGCATGCCGCTACCGTTGTCGCCGAACATCGGCTTGGGCATGAACGTCGCCGTCTTGCCGTGCTGGTAGCAGGTGTTCTTGACCGCGTACTTGTACTTGTGGACGAGGTCGCCCGCAGTGACCGCGGTGCCGAACTTGATGCCGATTTCGCACTGGCCGGGGCTGGCGACTTCGTGGTGGTGGAGGTCCACTTCCATGCCCATGGTCTGCATGTTGGTGGTGATCTCGGAACGCAGGTCCATCAAGCGGTCGGCTGGCGACGCTGGGAAGTAACCCGCCTTGTGGCGGATTTGCTGGCCGAGGTTGACGCCGGTGTCGACGCCCGAATTCCACGGCGCCTCTTCGGAGTCGAGGTAGTAGAACGAGGACTGCGGCGTGCTTTGGAAGCGCACGGAGTCGAGGATGAAGAATTCCGGCTCGGGGCCGAAGAACGCTTCATCGCCAATGCCGAGCTTCGCCATGTAGGCGAGCGCTTTGTGCGCGACACCGCGCGGATCGCGGCCGTACAACTGGCCCGTGCGCGGATCGCGGATGTCGCCAAAGAAACAAATCGTGGGCTGTTCACGGAACGGATCGACGAACGCCGTCGCGGCGTCCGGCTTGATATTCATGTCCGACTTCTCGATGCCCTGCCAGCCACGGATCGAACTGCCATCAAAGGGCAGGCCGTCCTCGAACAGGCTCGCCTCAAGACGACGCGCCGTGATCGTGAAATGCTGTAAGGTGCCGAACATGTCGCCGAACATAATGTCGACGTACTTGGCTCCGTGGTCCTTGGCCAACTGCAGGGCCTTTGCAACGCTCATGGAAACTCCGTTGTGGGTGTGGCGCGGATGGCGCCGGCTGGGGGTGAGTTGAGGCGGGGGCAGACGCTAGCGGTCGGGCCGTGGCGGCAACGGTGGGTTGCCGCCAGCGGTTCAGATCGCTTCGGACCCGCGTTCGCCGGTGCGAATGCGAATGCAGTCCTCAAGCGGCAGGATGAAAATCTTGCCGTCGCCGACTTTGCCTTCTTCGCCGGTGCGGCCGGCCTTGATGATCGCTTTGACCGTCGGTTCGACGAACTCGTCGTTCACGGCGATCTGCAGCTTCACTTTGCGCAGGAGATTGACGGTGTATTCGTGGCCGCGGTAGATTTCGGTGTGGCCCTTCTGGCGACCGAATCCCTGCACGTCGCTGATCGTGAGTCGCACGACCTCGACCTCGTTGAGTGCCTCTTTGACGGCTTCCAGCTTGGAGGGCTGGATGATGGCCTCGATCATCTTCATGGGTGTGTCCTATCGTCCGTGGGGCGTTGTGGGGAGCGGAGCCTAGTGTGAAGCGGGGCGTGGGAAGTCCCGCGCGGCGGGTTGGCATCAGCCATGGCTGTAGCCTTCTTCGCCGTGCTGGCTGAGGTCCAGGCCGCCGGACTCATCTTCAGCGGTGGCACGCAGGCCGACCGTGTACTTCGTGATGACCAAGGCGATGGTCGCCACCACTGCGCTAAGCGCGATGGTGCACAGCACCGCCTTCACCTGCAGCCAGATCACCGGGTGGGTGCCATCAACTAGTGCCATATAGAGTTTATCATTGAGCGCCGGGATATTAGGGTTGGCGTCGATGCTGAGGAAGAGACCGGTAGCGATCGCGCCCCACATGCCGCCGATGCCGTGGATACCGAAGGCGTCAAGCGCGTCATCGTAGCCCAGCGCGCGCTTGAGGTAGCTGGTCGCGGTGAAGCACAGCGCGCCAGCGATGAAGCCGATCAGCAGCGCCGAACCAGGCTCGACGAATCCGCAGGCCGGGGTGATCGCAACCAGTCCAGCCACCGCGCCCGAGATCGCGCCCAGCGTGGTCGGCTTGCCGCGGATGAACCACTCGGCCAGTGGCCAGCTGAGCAACGCTGCACCGGTCGCGAGCATGGTGTTGGCGAAGGCGAGGGCGGCGAGACCGTTAGCGCCCAGCGCCGAGCCAGCGTTGAAGCCGAACCAGCCAACCCACAGCAGGCCCGCGCCGATGACCGACAGGACCAGGCTGTGCGGCATCATCGGCGAGGCCGGATAGCCTTTGCGCTTGCCGAGGAAGAACGCTGCAATCAACGCTGCGACACCTGAACTGATGTGCACCACGGTGCCGCCAGCGAAGTCGAAGGCTCCGGACATATTATAGTTGAAGCCCCAGTTGAAGGCGCCGTTCTTACCCCACACCATGTGGGCCAGCGGCAGGTAGGCGAAGCAGAACCAGATCACGGTAAAGACCAGCATGCCGCTGAACTTGATGCGTTCAGCAAACGCACCACTGATCAAGGCCGGCGTGATGATGCCGAACATCAGCTGGAACATGCAGAACACGGCGAAGTTGATCGTCGGTGCATAATCAAGATTGATCGGGAAACGATTGCTGTGATCAATCAGGTTCGTGTCCAGGACAACGCCCTTCAGCATGGCGAATTCCCCACCGCCAAAGAACTGCGCCAGCCACGTCGGTGCGCCATCAGCACCAACCGGCCCACCACCAAAGGCCCACGAGAAACCCCATAGCGCCCAGATCACCGATATCACACCGCACAGGACGACGCTGTGCATCATCGTACTGAGGACGTTTTTCCGGCGGACCAGGCCACCGTAGAACAGCGCGAGTCCGGGTATGGTCATCAGCAGCACCAGCAGCGAACTGGTCAGCATCCAAGCGTTGTCGCCGTTATTAATGGTGGTTGCTGGCTTCTTGTTCTTGACCTCGTCCTCGCTTTTCGGCGCAACGTAGGTGCCGAACCACGCCTTGGCGGCGTCGATTTTGCCTTGCGCTGGATGCGCGGGGGCCGCGGCTGGTGCAGCAGCCGTCTCGGTTGCGGGTGCAACCGCCGGCGTGGGCGTCGGAGTCGTCTCCGCAGCCTGGCTGCCAAGCGGAATCGAGAGGCAGAGGACCATGGCGGTTAGACCGAACAGGCGACGTAGCATGAGAGACCTTTCGACGAAGCTGGTAGCGGCTCCGTGGTCGGTCTCTTGGCACATGCCGCGCCAATCCGACCGAAGCGTGCGCCTGCTGTCTTAAAATATTGTTGTACAATTACTTGCGATCACCTCATTGATCTCTGCCAGCACACCATCAACGCCTGATGATCGGGCATTGAGCGATCAGGCAGCTCAATAATCGAGCGCAACTGCGTTTATTGCGCGTCATGGGACCGCTGGCCGGAGTCGCACTGGGTTTGTGGAGGAGATTTCACCTGCTCGGTGAATGCGTTGATTCTCTCAGCCTAAATTGCTCTGTTGAAATATCCCAAGGCAACCACAGAGGCGTAGAGGCCGCTGAGATCGCAGAGGAGAGCGTCAGTTGGCTCGTCATCCTGTGGGGAGGTGGCGCTAGAGGCAACAATGTCTTCTAACCCAAGCCCTCTGCGACCTCTGCGTAGCGCTGCGCCCCTGCGGTTGCCTTGAAAAGAGTAATTTAGACTCAGCCCATGCCTGCTCCGTTCCTCCGGCTCTCTATGTGATCCCGTCATCGGGTCTCGGTTGAAACCAAAAGGATGGCTGCGGGTTTTCGCTGGAGCGATGCCGCGTGAGCGTTTGCGCGAGGGTGTTTGCCCGCACCATGACTCGCCGTGTTCACCCGTGCCCGCTGGATCTGCGACCCTGATTTCGTCGCATTGACGCCGCGTCCTCTGTTGCGGTTGGCCTACCAGCCAGAGCTGGCCGCTCCCCACCAAGTTGACTTGGTCAATCGCCACACGTTCTACCGCGCGGTCGTCAACCTGGATCATCAACCCGGTTCGGCGCGGCTGCGCCTCACCGCCGATGACTGGTACCGTCTGTGGATCAACGGCCGTCTGGTCGGCGAGGGACCAGCGCCCGGCTATCACTACCGCTACTTCGTCAACGACTGGGATGTGTCGTCATTCCTGCGGACCGGTACCAACGTCGTCGCCGTCCACGTGTACTATCAGGGCTTGGTGAATAGGGTATGGAACAGCGGCGATTACCGCCAGGGCCTTATCGCTGAGTTGGAATCCGACAACACCGTGGTGTTGGCCAGCAATGGACAGTGGCGACAGCGGATCTGTCCGGCGTATGCAGCGTTGGCGACGATTGGCTATCAGACGCAGATCATGGAGCGCTTCGATAACCGCCACGCGTTGCGCGGGTGGAACGCCACGGGGTATGATGATGCCGATTGGAACTTGGCCTCCGAGCATCCGACTCACGACTATACCTTCGTGCCCCAGCCGACACCGACCCTGAGTCGCTATCCCGTAATTCCGATGCAGCTGGAACAACGCGCCGATGGTATCGTATTCGTCGATTTCGGCCGGGAGATCGTGGGCGGCGTCAGCATGCGCGGGCGTGGGCCAGCGGGCGCTACCGTGGAGGTGCGTTGTGGCGAGGAACTCCACAGCAATGGCGCGGTGCGCTACGCCATGCGCTGCAACTGCACCTATCGCGAGGAATGGATCCTTTCGGGACGGGACGACGACGAACTGGACCAAGTTGATTACAAGGCTTTCCGCTACCTCGAAGTCGTGGTGCCACCCGGCGCCGAGATTGATCTGGCGAGCATCCGCGTGATCGCCCGCCACTATCCCCTCGCTGATGACCGCTGGGCTTGGTCGAGTGATGTGCCAGCACTCGACGCCATTGTCGCGCTCTGCGTCAACACCCTGCGACAAGGCGCCCAGGACAGCATCCTTGACTGCCCCACTCGCGAAAAGGGTCAGTATCTGGGTGACCTGACGATTTCCGGCCAAGCGCATCTCTACGTTTCCGGCGACCTGCGTCTGACCCGCAAGTGTCTGGAAGACTTTGCCGCCTCTGCTGCGTTCGCCCCCGGTTTGATGGCCGTTGCACCTGGCAGTTTCATGCAAGAAATCGCCGATTTTTCTCTGCAATGGCCGGGACAGATCCTGCGCTACTGGCGGCACAGCGGTGATGTCGAGGGCTGTCGCGCGCTGCTCACAACGGCCGAAGGCATGCTGCATTATTTCGCCCGCTACCGCCGGAGCGATGGCCTGATCGCCGATGTGGTCGACACCTGGAACCTCGTCGATTGGCCGGACAACGCCCGCGACGGCTACGATTTCCCGCTCACCAATCCGCCGACTCCGGGCATGCATGCGGTGATCAACGCGTTCTACATCCGCGCACTCACCGACTTCGCGGATCTGGCCCGCGAGCTCGGCCGCCCTTCGGTTGTCTACCCGGCACCGGTGGCCGCTGCGTTCCGTGCCGCCTTCTACCGGCCCGCATCACAACTCTTCGTCGACACCGCCACCAGCGAGCATCAGTCGCTGCATACCAATGTGCTCGCTCTGTATGCCGGTATCGCTCCACCGGAAAGCATCCCGGCCATCGTCGCACTCATCCGCAGCAAGGGGCTGGCGTGCGGCGTCTACATGGCCTACTTCGTCTTGAAGGCCTTGGCTCGCGCAGGGGCCCACGATCTGATCTGGGACCTCGTGCTTGGAGATGGGCCACACTCGTGGCGCAACATGCTGCGTGAAGGAGCGACCGCCTGCTTTGAGGCGTGGGGCAAGGACCAGAAATGGAATACCAGCCTCTGTCATCCGTGGGCATGTGCGCCCATCCCGGTGCTGATCGAGGATCTCGTCGGTCTGTCCCCGGCCCAACCTGGCTGGAAGACCATCCGCTTTGCGCCACGCATCCCACAACAACTCGGCGCTTTCACGCTGCGCCTAACCGTGGCCAGCGGCGAGGTGCTGGTCGAACACGGACCGACTGGCACCAAACTGTGCGCACCTGCCGGCGTGGAGGTGGAGAGTGCTTAGCCACGAGCCGCGAACTGCTGCGTCTAGGTTTACCCAGCCCAATTGATCCCACGCAATTTCGCGGCGATGCCCTTGAGGGCCGACAGTGCGGGGCCATCAAGTCCGGTTGCGAACGGGGTGCGCCGACGTACCGCCATAGCCACCATGTCGTCGCGCGGGATGATCCCGAGTAGTTCGACGTCGCGGCCAAGATGCTTCTTTGCCACGGCGCGCATCTTGGCAAAGGCGGTGAGGCCGTCGTGCTGATCGCGCGCCATGTTGACCACGATGCGCACATCCTGACCGGGCTGCGCCTGTTCAAGCAGTTTGATCAGTGCGTAGGCGTCGGCGAGCGCGGTCGGTTCCGGCGTCAGCACCACACAGACCGTGCTGACGGCGCGGGCGGCGGCGATGACTTCGCGGCCGATGCCGGCCGGTGTGTCGAGGATGAGCGGCGAGCGCGAGCGGCCGAGTCGCTCAAGACCAAAAAACAAACGCTGCAATTCCTGAGCGCCAAGGTTGGCGAGTGCCTCAACCCCGCTGGCTGCGGGAACCAGGCCGACGCCCAGTGGACTCTCGGTGATCACCGATTCGATCGGGCGGCCGTTCAACACCACGTCGGCCAAGGTCTGCTGCGGATCAACGCCGAGCATGATGTCGGCATTGGCCAAGCCCATGTCGAGATCGATCAGCAACGGCTTAAGTCCGCTTTTTGCCAACAGGATGGCGAGATTGACCGCGATGCAGGTTTTGCCGACGCCGCCCTTGCCGCCAGTGACGGCGAAGCCGGGCAGACGCAGCGGTGGCGTTGTCGTGGGCTGGCGAAGACCGGCGGCCTGATCAGGCATGGTGGCCATGATTCAGGCAGAAACCGAACTCGCCACTGGCAGCAAACGATCAACGATCAGGGCTGGATCAGCGGCTATGAGATCCGCCGGAACCTCTTGGCCGGTGCCAAACCAGCGCGCGGGCAGACGATGACGGCGGAGACTGCCGTATAACCTGCCCATTTCGCAGCATTCATCGAGCTTGGTCACGATCGCCTGTTCGATGGGCAGGATCGAGAAGCGCTCGACCGCAGCGGCGAACTCGGCACGGCCGGCGTTGGCGGCAACCGCGAGTGCGACTGAAACGCCGGGACAGGCGCGGACGAAACCCTTCAACTCGTGGACGCGGGTTTCATCGGCGGGACTGCGGCCGCTGGTGTCGATCAGCACATAGTCGCGGTCGGCGAAGCGCGAGAGCACGCGCGACAACTCGACTGGTGTTGCGGCGATCTCCATCGGCACATCGAGCAGATCGGCGTACGCGCGTAATTGGTCGTGAGCACCAACGCGGTATGAGTCGATGGTGACCAAGGCGACGCGGGCGTGGCGTTTAAGTACCAGGTCTCCGGCGAGCTTGGCGATCGTCGTCGTCTTGCCGACTCCAGTCGGGCCAACCATCAAGAGGCGACGAGCGCTGTCGAGATTCGGCGCCGACACACTGCTGAGTGCGCGGGTCAGCACGAGGCGAGCAAACGCACGTCGCTGCGATGCTTCGAGTCGTGTTCCCGCAGCGGCACAGGCCATGTTGAGTTCGTCGAGGCATTCGCCAGGCAGGCCGGCGGCAGTTAATTCTTCGGCCAGTTCGCCAAGCGCCGGATGATTGGATGGTTGACCTGCGGCGAGGCGCGCCATTTCGCGACGAATTGCGGCTAATTCGCCGGCGAGGTCGGGACCAGCGCTGGGCCTGCTTGGTTCCAGGCCAGCAGCCTGCGTGCGCGGCGTCGCGATTTTTGTGGTCGCTTGAGGTTCAGCATCATCGGCCGCAGCAACCACCTCGTAGCCCATGCGCGGCGAGAGTAGGCCCGGCTCTTTCCACGGACGCGTTTCGATGATCAGAGCGCGCTCGCCAAGTTCGGATCGGACTTTCACGAGCGCTTCGTTGACAGTGCGGCCGGTGTAGGTGCGAACGATCATGTGAACTCCAGAAAGGGATTGCCACGGTCCGGAAGTCCGGAAGTCCGGACGTCCGGAAGTCTCGTGAGAACACAAGTCGGTGGTGATTTATGGAGGACCCCGGACAGCCCGCTCGCGGCACGCCGCTCGCCTGCGCTCCTTTCGCCAGGACACTGTCCTGGCTCACCCTGCTGCGCAGGGCCGGATGCTCGCCGGACGTCCGGACTTCCGGACTCGAAGGTGCAATGGCTCATGAGTTCCCCGGTTTCGGCAAAGTGACCGTGCCAACGACTTCGACGGCTATGGATCCGATCTCAGAATAGCTGAGGACGGCGAGATCAGCGTGGAAACGGCTGGTTATTTGACGGAGTTGACGCCGTAGTCCGGCAGTGGTCAGCAGGACTGGATCGCGGCCAAGCGTCGATGATTCCTGCATGGCTCGGCCGATCTGATCGACCAGCGCTGAAGCCTCGGAGGGACTGACCGCGATCTGTCCACCGGAGGCCGTCGAGATGGCCGACGACAAACGCGACTCGGTCTGCGGATCGAAGATGATCGCGTTGAGGCGGCCTTGCGTGTCGAGATGTGCTGCGACCACCGCGCGGCCCATGCGACTACGGGCGTGCTCGGCGATGATCGCTGGGTCTGCGGCCGGCATGTCGGCAACCGCCTCGAGAATCTTTTCGAGGTTGTTGATAGGCACGCGTTCTTCGAGCAAGTGGCCGAGAACTTTCTGCACGGTGCCGAGCTTCGACGACGTTTCGATTTCTTTGACCAGGGCTGGGGCCTCTTTCTTGAGTGCGCCGAGCAAGCCCTGGACGTCCTCGCGATTGAGGACCTGGTGCGCGTTGAGGCGCAACACCTGGGTGAGGTGGGTGATGAAGACGCTGGCCGGATCGGTGACCGTGTAGCCCAGCGACTCGGCTTCGGCGCGACGATCCGGTTCGATCCACCACGCGTCGAGACCGAACGCCGGCTCCTTGGTGGCTTGGCCCTGCAACGGCGCGGCAACGCTGCCGCCATCGATCGCGAGCAAACGATCGGGCTGCAGTTCGTAGCGCGCGAGTGGCTGACCATGGACGAGAATGCGATACGCATTCGGCGCCAACTGGATGTTGTCTTTGATGCGGATCGGCGGAACGAGCAGGCCGCCATCGCGGGCCAATTGGCGACGCAGGGCAGTGATGCGTTCAAGCAACGTGCCGCCGCGCTCCTTGTCGACCAGTGGGATGAGGCGGTAGCCGATCTCGACGCCGAGACGATCGGACGGCAGGATTTCTTCGGGCTTTTCTTCAACCGGCGGCGCGGCCTTGGCTTCCGTCTGCGCCTTGGTGGTCGCCGCGACGGCGGTGGCACCGCGCAGGACGTTCGCCAACAGCAGCATGCCGCCACCAAGTCCAAAGAAGACCAGGCTGGGCATGCCGGGTACGAGGCCGATGCCGGCGATAACACCGCCAGCGATCATCAACGCCTTGGGCTGCAAGAACACTTCCCGCGCCAATGCTGCACCGGTGGTTTCACTGCCGCGCGTCTTGGTGATGATCATGCCTGAGCCGATGGTGATCAGCATGCTCGGGATCTGGCTGACCAGACCGTCACCGATCGCGAGCAGGGCGAATGTCTTGAGCGAGTGTTGCGCGTCCATACCGAGCATGGTCATGCCGATGATGAATCCGGCGGCGATGTTGACTATCACGATGATCAGGCCGGCAATCGCGTCGCCCTTCACGAACTTGCTGGCACCGTCCATCGCGCCGTAGAACTCGGCTTCGGATTGGATCTTCGCGCGGCGTTCACGGGCTTCTTTTTCGTTGATGAGTCCGGCGTTCAGGTCGGCGTCGATTGCCATTTGGCGGCCGGGCATCGCGTCCAGCACGAACCGCGCAGCAACCTCGGAAATGCGTCCGGCACCTTTGGTTACCACCACCAACTGCACGATCAGCAAGATGATGAACACGACGATACCGACTACGAAGTTGCCACCGACCACGAAGTTGCCCATCGTCTCGATGACCGCACCGCCGGTACCGGTCAACAGGATCAATCTGGTCGAAGCGACGTTGATACCGAGGCGGAACATCGTCGTTACCAGCAGGACGCTGGGGAAGGCGTTGAACTCGAGCGGCTCTTTGACGTAGATGCAGACCATGAACACGAGCAGCGACAGGGCGAGGTTGCAGGCGATCAGCACGCTGATGAGCGCTGGCGGCAGGGGCATCAACAGCACGGCGACAATAGCCACCAGACCGATCGCGAAGACCGCTTCGGCGCGCTTGGCGACGCGTTCCAGCGTCGTGGCCAAGGTCGGTACTGCGTCGGCCATGTGCCCTCCGGCGTCCATTCCCACGGCGCCCCCGTCGCGGATTGCGACAGGACAGACCATGGGAACGGTCTCCGGGGGAGGGTAAGGCGGCGGGCGTGCCAATGACCATTGCCCCGGCTACGCGCGCTGCGCGCGGGCTACGAGGTACGCAGCTGTTGGCGCGGCTGGGCTACGGACGCGACACGCACGCAACGATTGGCCAGCAATCAGGCAGCGGGATTACTTCGCCAAGCCGCGACGCTGCCAATCATCCAGCACCCAACGTCGCCACTTGTCGCACGAGCATTGGACATCTCGCTCGCGTATCAGCGCCATCCCTACGACGGCCTGTTCTTGGCTCTGGCGGAATTCCGTCGCGATATGCTGCTGACCTTGGATCAGCGTTTGGGCAATGGCTTGCATGGAACGCCGCTGGAGCGATTTGTACAGGTCGTTGGATAATTTGTCTGACCGGGAAACTGCCGACTGTGCGCAGTATGGTCATGACACTGATCATATCGATGCGGGAGATCAGCTGATGGACTCCGTGGGTGCATTTTGTACTAATTGCTGGCCGCCTCTCCAGTGACCGCTTTGGGGCTCACCCTGAGCATCTTGCGACCGTCCACCTGGAAGCGAACCTGATCGACCCAATGTCATCCTTCTTCACTTGGCGATTGTCAGAAGCGAGGCCAAAACCTATTGCCCGGATCGTAGTGGACCCTCTAAACCGGCATTCGCTCATATGACCGATAAAGACGGATCCGAGCGCCGCTGCACCGGCAAAACCGGTTTCCGAACAGGAGACGGGGCTCGGTTTGGGTTCTGGCGGCGAGCACCAGGAAATTCGCGTAGGTTGTACGCGGGCGCGGGCGATCGCGCCGGTCAGTTCGCCGCATACCCAGCGTGCCTGCGATGCCCAGGCGTGGTCAGTGAGCGAAACCCTGCGGTTTTGGCGGTTAATCAACGAGAGTTAGGCCGTTCGCTGTTGTGATGAGCACAGGGATTTATTCATCGCGGTTGCTAGGAGTTGGCGTCGTTTACAGAGTTGTCATTTTGGTGACCTGGAACCACATTTTATTCGTCTCGATTGCTTCGATTTGTGCCGCATCGTCGTTTGGATAGGCGTGAGTGTAGATTGAGAACAGAGCTCGCGCTTCCTTCAGGATGCGGGCGGCTTCGTGGTATTTCTGGTTGCGCGCTTCGGTCGGCGGCATGTTGCTGGCGTCGTGGGCAAGCGGCATGGCCTGGGCCACCAATTCACGCGCTTTTGCCAGAGCGGCAGGCGCTGGCGTATTGGGAGCGGCAGGGGCTGGCGTCTCTTCCACGATCTCTTTGTCTTCTTCCTTCACCCTTGCCACTTCAGAGAGGCTCTTTTTCTCGGCTATTTTCTCGCGCTCGCGCTTGCGCTCTTCGGCCTGGGCTGCCGCTAGGCGTTCGCCTTCGCGCGCGGCGGCGAGGAATTCCTTGGTCTTGCCTTCACGGTAGAGGCGGGCCTGTCGAGCTTGGTCAGTGTCTTTATAGCGGCGCTCGATTGAGGCCATGAACGCGTTGGCTGCCACATCGTTGCCGAGCTTCATATGCAGCATCATGGAGCCGAAGAGTTCCTTGGCGTTATTCTCGCGCACGGTGCGATTGAGGAACGGATCCAATGTCACGGCTTTGTCGAGCAGTGCGGTCACCTGATCATCAAGGCGATTGCGGTAGGCGAATTTACCGGCTTCGTACCACGCATAGGGGTCACGTTTCATGGCGGCGTCAGCCTGGATACGCTCAATCCGTTGTCGCAAGCCCTGCATGCGATTGGCATGGACGACGGTCTGATCGACCAACGAAGCGTCGTAGTCCGTCACATCAAATTGCGACGGTGAAAACTGGCGAATACCTTGGACCAGGAACCAGGCTTTGCCATCGGCGCGCTTTTTTCCTTTGATCCAGGCCAAAGGATCGCCTTCGACTGGGGTGATCGGATCGTCATTGGATAGGATGGGAACGGCCATCATGTCACTGCCGGCTTTGGACAGATGCACGAGCGATGGGTGGGTGTCCCAGTTGCGGCTCAGTTCATCACGATCACTCAGTGCAGCGAACAATCGCTTGAGGAGCGGAGCACCGCGCTCGATATCCATCGCGCGGTTTGTCGTATCCAGGTTGGTGTGGAGCCTCATGACGCGACCGGCCAAAAATTCGGCGGCATCCCATTCCATCGCGGCGTATGTTTGTTCAGCGTCCTTGAGCAGGGCAAAGGCCTTGGGGCCATCG
>CAZZAM010000048.1:0-30585 GCA_964652775.1 uncultured candidatus Brocadiaceae bacterium
TATGTCGGTCTGCATTGTCTCTTTTACATGTGCGCGAAGAATAGACTCATGCATTCCTCTGCGATCTCTGCGGCCTCTGCGCCTCTGCGGTTGCCTTGGATGGAGTAACGCAGCATGAAACCAACGGCGGGGTGTTTCTTGGTTGCGGCACCAGTGCTGCGAGATCCGAACTTCATCCAGTCGGTTATCTATCTGCTTGAGCACAGTGAATCCGGCTCGATGGGATTGATCGTCAATCGCCCGCTGGATATTCCGCTCTCATCCATCTGGGAGGATGTGCCATCGGGACTTGCGGAGGCACGCACCGCTGCTGATGGGGGTCCGGTTGAACGCGATCGTGGACTGTTGCTCCACGGCATCATAGATCTGCCCGGTGGTCAGCGGATTGGCCATGGCGTGGTCATCGGAGGCGAAGTCAGCGCATTGGGCAGTAGCTTTGCCGATGGCGCGAATCTGCGTGGTCCGCGTCTGTTTCTTGGTCATAGCGGTTGGTCAGCGGGACAACTTGCGCAGGAAGTGGCGCACGGCGGATGGATCGTGCGGCAGGGGAATATTGATCACGTCCTGGTGCCGCCGCCCGCTGATCTGTGGCGTCGGCTGATTGATGGCGGTGGAGCCGGTTTGCCGGAACCGAGTCTCAATTAATTCTGGTCGTCTCGCCAGTTGCGCTGTGCACACGAATGCGACGCTCACGCGCGATGACAACCACTGACGATCTCCAGTTTGTACGCGACCTCGCCCGTTCCACGGCGGCGTTGGTGCGTGACCAGGCCGGACATGTCGAGCGCCTGACCAAAACGCACGCGACGACCACTGACGAGGCAGTCACCGCCTGCGATCGCGCCGCTCAACGCCACATTTTTACCGCATTACGTGCGCGTTTTCCCGATGATGGATTCATCGGCGAAGAGAGTGACGATGGCTCGGGAATAACCCATGTGGCGGCGCGCAATGATCGCGTGTGGGTGATCGATCCGATCGATGGCACCAATAACTTTGTCGCCGGACTGGGCTGCTGGGCGGTGTGTATTGGGCTGCTCGAACGTGGGCATCCGGTGCTGGGTGTGGTTCACGATGCCGCGCACGGGATCAGCTATGCGGGTGCACGTGGCCAGGGTGCGTGGGTTGATGCTGCCCGTGTTACCGCCAGCGTTGATGGTTTATCAGCGCGCTCATTGCTCATGCTCTCGTGCAATCTGGTTGAACCCGACGGCACCTTACCGGCATGGTATCTGCGCTGGAGTCGTCAGGTGACCAAGCTGCGCGTGCTTGGTTCGGCGGCCCTCGAAACGGTGCAGGTTGGCGCGGGTATCGCGCACGGTGCCATCACCATGCACGGCAAACTGTGGGATCTGGTGGCTCCGGCGGCGATCGTGCTGGAAGCAGGCGGAGTCATCAGCGATCTCGGCGGCAAGGCGGTGTTCCCGTTCGTCGTGCAGGGCTATGCCGGTGCCAAGGTGCCGTTTCTTGCCGCCGCTCCAGGAGCACACGCGCAATTACTGGCGGAGATTGCCGACCATTCCTAGCTGGGAATAGCTCAACCCCACCAATGCGATCCAAGGCAACTTACAAGGCGCAGAGCTACGCAGAGGTCGCAGAGGGCTGGGGTTTAAAGACAGTGCTATTTCCGGTGCCGATCACCACGGGGTGGCAATCCAGTCCCATTCTCCCCTCAGCGATCTCCGCGGCCTCTGCGCCTCTGCGGTTGCCTTGGAAAAATCTAACGGGGGAAGTTAGCTTAGACTCCAACTCAGCCGTTTTCCGGCGGCAGTAGCGAGAGTTCATTCTCAACGTCGGGATCCATGCGGTCGCTGCGCAGGTGATCCAGTTGCGCGAGGCGGGCGGCTTGCGCGAGGTGCGAGCGCGCACCATCGGCGTCGCCAGCCATGCCGAGTATGCGTGAGGCGAGCGCGTGGACGAGGAATGTATCGCAGCCGTGCCCTGGCGGTTGATCCTGCATTTTCCAGAGCGCTTCGGCGATCGCAGCGTGTGCCTCAATCCGGCGATTGATCGCGAGGTAGCTCATCGCTTTGCCGGCAAGCAGTCCGACCAAGCCGATGGGGTCGTGAAAGCTGCGGTAAATGGCCTCGCCTTCGCAGTACTGTGAGAGGGCTGCTTCTTGTCGGCCCTGTCGCCGCAATACATCACCGCGTCGGCGGCAGCACAGCGGAATGCCAGCACGATCGCCGTGGAAGCGCAGCATCGCTTCAGCACCGGTGAATAGCGCGATTGCTTCGACTGCTTCGCCGAGGCGCTCCTGCACCTGGCCTTGATGAATCATCGTCCAGGCAACCTGGGCACCGAGGTTGGCTTTGTGAAAGCGACGTTCGGCCTCGATGTACTGGTCGAGCGCATGGTGCCATTCACCGCGTCGATGCGCATCGATGGCGCGCACGCGCAAATCGACACCTTCGGCGAACAAGGCATCGTTGTCAGGAGTTGGGTCGCCCATGCGGTGCGATGATCGACGGCACGATCATGGTCGCAAGGCTTGATGTGGTGGTTGTCGGGGGAGTACGAGTCATAGCGTGCCTGACGCATGCCGGACCCGGACCAGCTTGATGCCTACCTCGCCCAGGTGGTGGCCGCCGGCATCACTACGGTCGTTATTGCTTGGCAGGACGAGTGGGATTTGACCGACGAACGTGGATTTGGCCCGGTTCAGCGCACGCGGTTGCTGGCCTATCGCGGTGGCGAGATCCTGGCGTTGGAACTACGTAATGCGTTGGCCGATCGTCGGGCCCTGGCCAAGCGCCTCATAGACGCTGGGCTAAAGGTCGAACAGCGTTCGCGGAATATTGCATAAAGCACTACAGGGACGGAATGTGCGTCCCATTGCCTTGCCCCGGCATGCCATCGGATAGAAGTCTGCGTCCATCGTTTCCCCGATCTACGCCGTCTCCCCGGAGTTTCCCATGAATCAGCCAGTCGCCGACATCGCCCTCATCGGACTCGCCGTCATGGGCCAGAACCTGGTCCTCAACATGAACGACCACGGATTCACCGTCGCGGTGTACAACCGCACGGTCAGCAAGGTTGATGACTTTCTCAAGAAGGAAGCCAAGGGCACCAAGGTGATCGGCGCTCACAGTATCCCCGAGTTGTGCAAGCTGCTCAAGCGTCCGCGCCGGGTGATGATGCTGGTCAAGGCTGGCAGTGCCGTTGACGAGTTCATCGAACAAATCATCCCGCACCTTGAGCCTGGCGACATCATCATCGACGGCGGCAATAGCCACTTCCCCGATACGATCCGGCGCACCAAGTACCTCGAATCAAAAGGATTTCTTTTCGTCGGCACCGGTGTTTCCGGCGGTGAAGAAGGCGCGCGACGCGGCCCGTCGATCATGCCTGGGGGTTCGGTCGCTGCGTGGCCGCACGTAAAGCAGATTTTCCAGGCGGTCACCGCCAAGGCTGACAACGGCGAGCCGTGCTGCGACTGGGTCGGCGGCGACGGCGCTGGTCACTACGTCAAGATGGTCCACAACGGCATCGAGTACGGCGACATGCAGCTCATCTGCGAAGCGTACCAGATTCTCAAGCAGGGTCTCGGCCTCAGTGCGCGGCAGATGCACAAAATATTCAAGGAGTGGAACGAGGGCGACCTCGACAGTTACTTGATCGAAATTACCCGCGATATTCTCGCCAAGAAGGACACCGACGGTTCGCCACTGGTCGAGAAGATCCTCGACGCGGCCGGCCAAAAAGGCACCGGCAAGTGGACGACGGTGTCGAGTCTCGATCTCGGCGTACCGGTGACGCTGATCTCCGAAGCGGTGTTCAGTCGCTGTCTCTCCGCACTTAAAGATGAGCGTGTCGCTGCCAGCCAGGTACTGCCAGCTCCAGCGCAGCGCGATTTCAAGGGCGGCAAGAAGGCGATGATCGACAAGGTGCGCCAGGCGCTCTATGCCTCGAAGATCGTGTCCTATGCTCAGGGCTATATGCTTCTGCGCGAAGCTGCCAAAGAGCACAAATGGGACCTGAATTACGGCAATATTGCGCTGATGTGGCGCGGTGGCTGCATCATCCGCAGTCGCTTCCTCGGCAAGATCAAGGAAGCCTTCGAGAAGAATCCCAAGCTCACCAACCTGTTGCTCGACGACTTCTTCAAAGCCGAGATCGCCAAGTCCCAAGAGGCCTGGCGCGCGGTCATCGCGCAAGCGGCGCTGTCCGGCATCCCGGTTCCCGCGTTCACCACCGCGCTGTCATTCTACGATGGCTACCGTTCAGCGGTGCTGCCCGCGAATCTGCTCCAGGCCCAGCGCGACTACTTCGGCGCCCACACCTACGAGCGCACCGACAAACCTCGCGGCCAATTCTTCCATACCAACTGGACCGGCCGCGGCGGCACGACGACGTCGAACGCGTATTCGGCATAGACTGGGATGCGGCTCCTGGGAACGCCAGGCTCCAGCCTGGCTCGAAAAACTTTAGAATTCAGCCGCAGTGAGCAGTCAGACGATGGCTGCCCGCAGTCAGTTCAACGGTGGCTACGCACGGAATGCCGTTGTGGCGTTGATCACTAAGTTTGCCACAACTGCTGGGTAACTCGGCTACCGCAGTGGCGCCAGGGGGCACGTTCACTTCGAGTGTCAATTCGCTATCGCTGCGTTCGAACCGTACGGCTATCTCGCCCACTGCCGCTGGCACGCTGGCGGCGACGCGGCGCAGGTCGCCCGGTTGCGGACGCACGGCGAAGCGGCGGAATCCTGGCTCCAGCGGTGCGACGCCGGCTACGAATTGGGACAACAGCGTCAGTGGTCCGCCAGCCCAGGCGTGGTTGGCTGTGCTCCAGGGGTTATCCAAACTCCAGAATTCATAGAGTGTGGTTCGCCAATCGGCGACCATCGTAGAGTAGCGCTCATGCATGCGTTGCAGGGCGAGGTGATCATGACCAAGGCTGAACAGTGCTTCGAGGACGTATTTTTCCATGTAGGGGCTCGCAAAGCGGCTGTTCATCAGCACCGACGTGATGGCGGCGTGTTGGTCGGCGGTGGCGATACCGGTGAGGATCATCAGCGCGTTGCCACGGTCATCGTAGTGCTTGGCTCCGGGTGAGCGGTATCCTTCGTTGTCCCAGAGGTGGGCGCGCACACCCGCCGTGATGCGATCCTGACGAGCTCGGTAGCCGGCAACATCTGCATGAGCGCCAGCTAATTCCGCCAGGTGAATCGCACCGTCGAGGGCGAGGTAGAGCCAACCATTATCGATAAGCGGCAGATCGACGTGCTCGCCCCAATCACCCCAGTCCCAACCGCCCGAACGATGCACGACCAAGCCGCGGTCATCGTGATTCCAGATGCTGAGGTAGCGTTTTACCGCCGGATACGCCGTAGTGGCGATGGACGCGTCACCGCTGCCGAGCACGTAATGGGAGAAACCGTAGCGTGATACCGCCGTCAACATTTGCGGTGGTAGTTCTTTGTGCCAGCTACCAGCAGGCACCGGCGCATAGAGCGTGTGATCGGCGCGTTGCCAGCGCACGAGGTCAAGAATGGCTTTGCGCGACAGCAGATCAGCTCGACGGTCAAGGCAATAAAACGTTTCCCCCAGTTCCACCACGACATCGCCCCACCACTGTGCTCGCTCGCGATCGGGACAATCAAAATAGGTGTCGCGCATGGTGACGTAGAGCGTGCGCCGCGCTTTGTTCCACAGCGTTTCGAGGAACGGATCATCACAGGTGAACGATCCAGCGAAATTGCAGTCGTAGCCCGTTTCGCGCCACTGCAGGCCGTGCACCACGATGCCAGCTGGCATGCGGAACTCGATCCGGTGGCCGTTGATCCACGCTGGACACTCCCACTGCTGACGTCCGGCGCGGGTGATGTATTCCGCGCGCACGTTGCTGTCAGTCACGCCACCGCCGCCGAAGTAATGGTCGGCGCGTATATCAATGAGTTGGCCGGGAGCTGCCTCAACATCAATAACGACGGTGACATGAAGATTGCTGGGCAGGTTGCCGACGATATCCTTGCCAGTGCTGATCGTGGGCAGGTCGTTGGCATTGACGAACACCTGTGGATTGCCGTCACGCCAGAGCGGAATTTGTCGTGGAAAGAGTTTTCCCCACGGCGCGCATGGTGCGGTGCCATGCTCGGTGGCGGCGTCCCAGGTGCGATCGTCGTACGTTGGCGCGAACCAAGCCGAGTCGTCAAGGCGTGCGTCAAAGCGCACATTAAACTCGCTCAGGCGCATGTTGGGATGAGGCAATCCAGTGATGCCGAAGGCGGGATGTACACGCACTTTCCAGTGCCGACCGCTGCGCAAACCGGCTGGGCCTTGCACCAGCAGGCCGCCGTGGCCCGAGTCCTTATGCGAGAAGCCATGCTTGCCCCAGTACCACACCAACACAGCAATGGTGTTGGCACCAGCACGTAGATGCGGTGCGAGATCAACCTCGTCGCACCACGTGTCATCGGGCGTTGGACCGCGTTTCAACGCGCCTTCGCGCACCACCAGTACGCCATTGACCCACAGCCAGTATTTGGAATCGGCGGCGATGCGCACATGCGCTTCCGTTGGTACCGATGGCAGATCCCACGTCGTGCGCGCACACAACCACGTATTGGCTGGTCCTGCTTCAGCGGTCCAGATCCAGGCGGCGTTCCAGTCAGTCAAGGGGACGTCGGTGGGCATGGGCAAGAACGTAAGGCAACCCGCGGTCGCGCCCAGACGTAGTTCGCAGGCAACCTGCTGGTGTTGCACTTGCGATCATGTTCCAATAACGCCGTCAGCGCACGATGATTGCACAGGAGATGAACATGCTCACGGGTAAGACCGCACTCGTCACCGGATCGACCAGCGGTATCGGCCTTGGCATCGCGCTGAGTCTGGCGCGGCAGGGGGCAAACGTGGTGCTCAATGGATTCGGCGATGCGGCCGAGGCGCAGACGACCGTGGCTCAGCATGGTAGTCGCGTTGGGTATCACGGTGCCGATATGAGCAAACCCGATGAGATCGCGGCGATGATGGCCTACGCAGCGGCCACGTTCGGCGGCGTTGATATCCTGGTCAACAACGCGGGCATCCAGCATGTGGCGGCAGTCGAACAATTCCCGGTGGAGCGTTGGGACGCGATCATTGCGATCAACCTGAGTTCGGCGTTTCATACCACGCGACTGGCGATTCCGTCCATGAAAACCAAGGGCTGGGGACGGGTGATCAACATTGCATCGGTACATGGTCTTGTTGCGTCGGCACAGAAATCAGCGTATGTCGCTGCGAAGCACGGCATTATTGGTTTCACCAAGGCGGTGGCATTGGAGACCGCTGCGACTGGCGTCACGGTCAATGCGATCTGCCCCGGTTGGGTGCTGACACCGTTGGTACAGAAACAGATTGATGATCGCGCCGCTCGCGAAGGCATCAGCGCGGATCAGGCCCGACTCGATCTGGTGGGCGAAAAACAGCCATCGCAGCAATTCGTTACGCCAGAACAGCTCGGTGAGCTTGCCATATTTTTGTGCTCGTCGGCTGCTGACCAAGTGCGTGGCGTCGCTTGGGCCGTTGATGGCGGATGGACGGCGCAGTGATCCCAAACAGCGCGATCCAAGGCAACCGCTGAGACACAGAGGCCGCTGAGGTCGCAGAGTCTTGGAATTGGAGTTGGAGTTGGTGATGATGTTATTTTTTGCGATCACGCAGTGTGACAATCGAATCTTGCTACCCTCTGCGTTCTCAGCGGCCTCTGCGCCTCAGCGGTTGCCTTGGAGTTTTTCAAACGCTGGATTTAGTGCAGTATCGCCGTTCAACGAACGACGAACGTGTCGCGTCGGCTGCGGATGTAATCAACGAGCTCGTCGCGTAGTTCGCGGCGGATGCTGCCCGCGTCGGCGGCGATGTTGTGCAGCTCCAGCGGGTCTGCGTCGAGGTCGTACAGCTCATCGACTCCGGCCTGCGAGTAGAGATTGTATTTCCAACGGCCTTTACGCAGCATCCGCACAGACTTGGCTTCATGATCAGTGCCGTCAAGGTGCTCGCCGAAAGCACGCGCGTTGTTCCGCCGCTTACCGGCGATGACGTCGCTCAGGCTGCGGCCATCGACCGGCGCATGAGCCACGCCAACATGCTCCAGCAGGGTCGGAAAGAGATCGGTCGAAGATAGTACGTCGGGAATGCGTTGCGGCTGGGATTGACCAGGGAACTTGATCAGCAGCGGAATGCGCGAGATCTCATCAATCATGTACGGACCACCTTTGTACAGCCAGCCGTGAGCTCCATGGGCAGTGCCGTGATCGGTGGTGAATACGACGATGCTGTCGTCATACAGTCCGCGACGTTTGAGGTGGGCGATGATGCGGCCGACGTTGTCATCGACGAAACTCACCATGCCGGCGTAAGCTGCCAAGATCCGGCTCAATTGACCGTCACCTGTGGCATCAGGAGAGAACACCTGCGCGCAGCGACCATGGTTTACGCGTTGGTGCGCGGGCCGCGATGTGAGCGGGTCACGCAAATTGCCGGGCAGGATCATGTCCGCTGGACGATAGCGCGTATGATATGGAGCCGGAGGTGCCCACGGTTCGTGCGGCATCCACGATGAATACCACAGAAAATTTGCCTGATCGCTGCGAAAATCGTCGATGCAGGCGATGGCTTTGTCGGTGATCCGCGTGCACAGGTGATGTTCGATCGGGAAGTCGGTGTAGCCGGCGTGGTCGTGAAAGTCTTTGAGGTGATCTCCAGTCGGATACACGCCCATTGCGGCGAGATGCCGAAGAAAATCCTGCCTAGTGGGTGGGGTCGGGTTGCTGGGATCTTCGATGCCGTAGTCAGGTGCCCAATCAATCCACGACCATGCATCCATGCCGTCGCGATCCCGATCATGCCAACAATGAAACAGGCCCAGATATCCACCGCGATAACCAGCTTGGCTCAATAATTTCAACAGTGTCGTCTGTTTGCGATCGTTGAACGAGGTGTTGTCATACACCTGATGCGTCGATGGATAACAGCCGGTCATCCACGAGGTTCGACTCGGTTTGCACATGTTGGCTGGCTGATAGAGCCGCTCGAACAAGCATGCTTGGCCAGCCAGCGCATCGATATGCGGCGTGCGGACATTGGGGGAACCATAGCAACTGAGTGCCTGGCTTTGAACCGTGTCAGCCATGAGGACGATGATGTTCGGATGCTGTTTGCCCATGCCTGAGCATGGAGGGGACGCGCCGCGAGTCGATAGTGAGGTGTTGTTTCCTGACAGGATACTGTGCCATCCGCCGGCATTGGGTGTAGGGATGTCCGTTGTTTTGCGGCATATGTAGCGATAAGCAGGCCCAGATCTGATCTATCACCCACGCATAGGACACCACCCATGACCGCTTCTTATCCTCTATGCCATCGCATCGTGTGTGGACTCACATTGGTCGGTGCGCTAATCTGTGGTTCCAGTGTCTCCATGCTTGCAGCTGCCGAGCCAGTCAAAGCTGCTGATCCATCTACCACGGTGATCGACAAGACGGTGAAGGTCGGCGACACGGCTCCCGAATTCATGTTGAACGCATTGGCTGGCGAGCAGACCAAGCTGAGTGTGGCGGCGGCGAAGGGGACCGTCGTGTTGGTCGTCCTGCGCGGCTGGCCCGGGTATCAATGTCCGGCCTGCGATCGCCAGGTGCAGGAGTTCATCGGATCAGCGGCGGCGTTCACCGAGGCCAAGGCGCAGGTGATCTTCGTCTATCCCGGTCCGGCCGATGGGTTGGTCGCGCACGCTAAGGAATTTTCTGAATTGAAGGGCAAACAGTGGCCGAAAGAATTTCAACTCCTGCTTGATCCAGACTATGCGATGACCAACGCCTATGGTCTGCGTTGGGATGCGAAGGGAGAAACAGCGTATCCATCGACATTTGTACTCGATCAGAAGCGGGTGGTCCGATTCGCCAAAATCAGCAAGGGGCACGGTGACCGCAGCAAGGCGGCTGACGTGCTGGCCGAACTGCGGAAACCGGCGACGAAATAGACGTCCATCCCGTCTAACTGGAAAATGCATGCGAATGAACAGGAGGCACAGAGGCGAGAAGCGTTTAGCCCAAGAGGTGTCGTCACTCGCGAGGAAATCTCCTAACTCCTTCGGGCCTCTGCGCCTCTGCGCCTCTGCGTCTCCTGTTCTTCGAACTGCGAAGTTTTAGGCTTATTTCATGTAGGTGTCTTTGGCGATCACCGGTAGAATCACCCGCGAGGCATGCTCGGCGGACAGATGGATGGTGTTGTTGGCGATCGGGCAGCCATCGAATGACATGACCGGCTGGTAGGAATTCGGGTGCACTTCGTAGGCGGGGTCGCTGCTGCTGCTGACGTAGATGCCGATCCGGTGACCCTTGTTGAACACGATGGCGGTGTTCCAGAGCTCGAAATTCAGGTGATAGACCTTGCCCTTCTCAAGCGGTGCCGCCTTGTCGAGGCCCTGGTGGTAACGCGCCATCATCGGACCGCCCATAATCAGTGCGTGGTAGCCGTCTGGGTAGATGTCAACCACGTTGACAACGAACATGGTGTCGTCGACATCGGCGCTGATGGCGAGATCAAGCTTGATCGCACCGGTGATTCCGACTGGTTCGGTGAGGGTATCGGTTTCGAAGACGAGGACATCCTTGCGGTCCTTGAGTTTGCTCTGGTCTTGTGGGCCCGAGATTTTGTCGCCGTACATGTAGCGGCCACCGATCGCGGGTACCGGATTTTTTGGATCGTGCTGGTAGGTCAGCGACGACGTGGTAGCGGTCGGCTTGTCGAGAGTCAGCTTCTTGGCGGCCGTCAGATAGTACGAGGTCGGCGTGCTGGGAACCGGCCACACTTTCGAAGTCATCCACATATTGCCGGGCGCGCTAGCGTCCAGATCGTCCCCCATGAGGACATACTGCACATTGGATTCGGACGGCAGTTTGTATTCACCCTTCATTACCTTGTCGATGTTGTTGTTGCTGAAGGATTGTGTCGCACTGCGGTTGCCTTTGAGCTTCTGCATCGGACGGCCGCCGATCGGACCGTGACCACCGTTGCCGATGCTGCCCCAGATGCGTCCGTGGGGCAGCAGTGCGATGATCGCGTCTTCGACGCCATCGCCGAGGCAGTCGTGCCAGCCAGTGTCGTAGACCGCTATGACCTTGTTGTCCTTGCCGGCGTTTTCGAGGAACGCCGCCCGCGCTTTCACATCGTAAGGGACGGTATTCGGTTTCGGCCAGGCAGCCGGCTTCTTGCCGTTATTGAGTTTTTCGATCCAGGAATGGAGATGGCGGCGCACCCCGTTGTAGTAGCCGAAGTGGCGGTAGAAATCGTCGCCAGTGACCGACGTGAACACGGCGGTCAGGTGCGGCGCTTTGCACATGATGGCGGCAGCACACGAGATACCCGATCCGGAAGCGCCGGTCATGACGACGATGCCGTTGCTCCACGGTTGCTTGGCAATCCATTCCACGCAGTCGTAGCTGTCGTTCACTTCGGCGGTGAAGTCCATGCGGTTTCCGCCTTCAGAGCCGTTGACCCCGCGTTGGTTCTGACCGATGGACACGAAGGGAAACGCGTAGGTTGGTCCGCTGGCGTCCTGCTTGACCAGATTGGCTAGGCGCTTGTCGAGGCGCGAGTAGGGCGTGCGGATCAGCAGCACCGGGTACTTGCCGTCCTGCGGCGGACGGAAGATCTCGGTGATCAGTTTCACGCCATCGCGCATCGGCATCATCACCTGCTCATGGACGGTGCCCTTGGGAAATTTCTGCAGCGTCTTTTCCGGACTGTCTGGCCCACCGCCTTCAGCGCCCATAGCGGGATACGCCGCTAGCAGACTCAATGCCAATACGGCGAAGCCGATGCGGGCAACCAGTTGCAGGTGAAGGTCATTACAGCGCATAGAGTGGTTCCGATTACGATTGGAGGTTACGACCGCGGCGCAGAGAGGTTTAGAAGTCGAGGCAGACGTCAGTTGGAATTTCGGGCAGGTCGCGGATGCCGTCGCTGTCGAAATCACCACGCATAATCGCCGGCACATCCAGATTCGATCCGATGTTGCGACCGTCCGAACCCTTGCGCCATCCGGGGCTGTCGGGGGCGAGGCGGATGTCGAGGGCAAAGGTCCGGTTATCGCGCCAGTTTGCGACTTTGGCACCCGGAGCAGGAGCCATTGCCAGCGCGGGAACGAACTCCACGAAATCACTGCCGACCGCGTTGATCTCACGGCGGACACCGTCTTGTCCGATCTCGATGACATCATGCAGCGTGAAATATCCGGCCACCGGGCCGGTGAGGTGGACCCGGTTGAGGGGCGCGCCGGTCATCTTCGCCGGGTCGCTGTCGCGCGTGAAGCAGGGGGTCTGGGTATCCTTGATGATGCCGAGGATCAGCGCCTTGGTCGGAGCCGTGGCAAGTGGCGGATCGAGGACGACGAAATCTGCGCCGACTTCCTTCACCGTTCTGGTGACGCCGTCCCAATCGACCTCGACCTTGTCGTTCGTGGCGATGAGTCCGGTGATCGGTGCGCGCAGATGCAGTTTGCTGGTGGTATTCTGACCGAGCTTGGCGGCATCCAGCCAATAGCGGTATGGCCACGGCGCCTTGTTGTCGTGCCAGTTGCAGACCGACCAGTCATGGGCGGCCGGCTGGACGGCGAGCGGCGGATCAATGACGATCGCGTCGCTGGTCACTTCCTTCACCACATGGCGTACGCCATCCCAGTTCACTTCGACGATGTCGCCAACAGTGAATTTGCCCTGCGAGGGGCGGCTCAGAAACAGCTTTTCCTTGGTATTCTGATTCTTGCCGTCGCGCTCGCCGCCCTTGCTGACATCGCCAGCCTTGTAGAGGCGTGGCGCGTTGCGGAACTTGGGATCGGCTTCCAGCGAATGCGCATCTTGACCCGAGGCCTTCTGGTACGCGGCGAACCCGTTCACGCCTTTGCCGCCCTTCCAGCGGTAAATGCCGGCATTGGCTTGGTGCCCCCAGAGCAAGGAATAATCGCTAACCCATTCGGTCCCTTCGGAACCGAGCATGTTCGCATCCGGGCGTCCTGGGGCGATGATCATGTTTTCGATGCGGAATTTCTGATTGATGTTGATCGTTCCGCCGAGTCCGACGAAGGCGAGCGTGTTGTTCTTCCAGTCGAAGTTTTCGTTGCCGCTGCGTTTGTCCTTCACTTCTGAACCGGACCAGGTCAGGCGATCGCTCAGACTCAGGCCCGAGTGATGGGTGCCGATCCACGCGTTGTTGGTCAGCTTCACATTGCTGGTGTTTTCGCACTGCCAGCCCTGACCGACGTTCAAGAACAGGTTGTCAGTCAGTTCAACTTTGTCGCAGCCGTTGTAGGTCTGAAAACCATCAGGATGGCCACCGAACCACTGGTTGTGCACGTAATTGCGCACAAAACGCATGTCATCCCAATACCAACCGCCAGACATACCGTCGACGGTATTGCCGAAGACTTCGTTCTCGGTGATGAGGCAGCGTTTGGTCGTCCACAGCACGATGCCGCTGTGATCGTTCAGAAACACGATGTTCCGCTTGAGGACCACATCGGTGGTGTCGTACACGACCAGGCCGCCACGCGAGCCGGAACGATTGTGGTGGATGACGCAGTTCTGGACCTCGATGTGGTGCGATCCGTTGCCTGAGTTGCCGACGCCGACGCCCATGCCGTAGGCGACCTCAAGTCCGTCGATGGTGAGGTAGTTCGATTTCGGACTCCAGGTCACGATCGCGCCGCCACCTTTGCCACGGCGACTGCCGAGTACGGTCTGCTTGGCTGGATCACCTGGCGTCGATGGCCACATGTACAGACGAAACGGTTTCGTCCGCGTATCGAAGGCGAATTCGCCGGGTTTGGCGATGATCGACACAAGATTCTTCACGTAATAGCGATCGGTTCCGCCGATGATTGCGTCGCGCAGTTTAGCTGTGCTCTTGAGCTCGTGGGTTGTCGGATCGTAAGAGGTGATCAATCCACGATCGGTGTTGGTGGACTTGACGCAGTAGACATTCAGTTCGCCGCCTTCCCAGAATCCCGCTGGCTGATTGAGGTGCGCGGCGTCGGTCAGATTGCTCTTGTCGCCGGTTTCAGCGACGTGCGAATGTGCGGACGCCGTGCCTTCCGGCCAACGTGACAGCACTTGGCGGTAGCCATTGACGTAGAGGTCGCGCGGTTCCCAGTCGAGTTCGGTGAAATAGATGTTGTCGGTATTGGGATTGCCGCGGGTGTCTTCCTTGCTGCACTTTTTCCAGCCGGTGATCTCGTCGGCGCCATTGATCAACACGCGCTCGCCGGGCGCTCCCTTGATGGTGAGTCGTTGTTCGGCGGTGCCGGTATTCTTCACCTCGATCGATTCGCGGTAATCGCCGCCCTTGATCAGTACGGTGTCCCCGGCCTGAGCCAGGCCAACTGCCTTGGCGATGGTCTTGTATGGCGCCGCTGCGTTGCCGGCGTTGTCATCGCTGGCCTTGGCGTGGCGTTGATCGACGACGTATTCGGCTGCCAGCACACTGGCCGAGAGGCCCACCGTGAGGGCGACCAAACGTAGCGTACTGGTGGAGGTGGCGTTGAACTCGGGCATGGGAAACCTCACGGTGGAGACAGCTTTATATCCCATTTCCGGTACAGCGAGCAATTGGACAGGGATCTGACGCTAAGGCCGGCGTTGGATCGTGTTGTTCATGCTAACTTTTAGAAATCCTGGGGAACGCCGAGGGGGATCTCAGGCAGGTCGCGGATGCCGTCGCTGTCAAAATCACCGCGCATGATGGCTGGAATGTCGAGATGCGAGCCGACGTGGCGTCCGTCTGAGCCCATCTTCCATCCTGGGCTGTCCGGGGCGAGGCGGATATCCACCGCGAAGGTGCGGTTGTCGCGCCAGTTCTTGACTACGGTCGCGGTGGCGCGGCTGGCCAACTCCGGGGTGAAGCCGAGGTGATCCTGGCCGACCTGCACGATCTCGCGCCTGACGCCGTCATCGCCAATCTCCACGAAGTCGTGAATCGCGAAGTAGTCCGCCACCGGACCGGTGACATGCACGCGATTGAGCGGTGCCGCAGACATCTTGGCCGCGTCGATCGGGCGGGTGAAGCACGGCGTCTGCGTGTCCTTGATGTTGCCGATGATCACCGACTTGGTCGGGGCAGCGGCCAGTGGCGGATCGATCACGATGTAATCCGCGCCGACCTCCTTCACCGTCCGTTTCACGCCGTCCCAGTCGACCTCGACCTGATCGTTGACCACGATCTGCCCGGCGAACGGGCCGCGCAGGACGAGTTTGTTCGTGGTCGATTGCGTGAGTTTCGTCGCGTCGAGCCAGTAGCGGTACGGCCACGGGGCTTTGTCGTCTTTCCAGTTGGCGATGGTGAAGTCGGAGTTGGCTGGCTTGGTCGACAATGGCGGATCGATTATGACCAGGTCCTTGGCGACTTCCTTGACGCGGCGGCGCACGCCGTCCCAGTTGATCTCAACCTGATCGCCGACTTCGTAGAGGCCAGGCGTCATGCGGGCGACGAAGAGTTTCTCGGTGGTGTTCTGGTTCTTGCCGTCCTTGCCGCCGCCCTTTGCGGTATCGCCACCGCGATAATTACGCGGCGCATTGCGAAATTTCGGATCGGCCTCTTTGGAGTGCGCATCCTGACCAGACAGTTTTTGGTAGGGAGCGAAACCGGCGAGGCGGTCACCTCCGTTCCAAATATAGACGCCACCGTTCACGGCGGTGGTCCACAGCAGATTGTAGTCGCTCGTCCACGTGTTCGACACAGCTGACAGCATGACCGCATCAGCGCGTCCGGAGGAGAAGACGTTGTTCTCGAGTTTGAAATCCGTGACGATGTTGATCAGTCCTGCGAAGCCGAGGTAGGCGACGGTGTTGTTGCGCCACTCGAAATGCTCATTGCCACTGCGCTTGTCCTTGACCTCGGATCCGGACCAGGTGATGCGATTGCTGATGCTCAAGCCGGTGTGATGCGTGCCGACCCAGGCGTTGTTGGTCAGCTTCACATTGGTGGTGTTTTCGCACTGCCAGCCCTGGCCGATGTTCATGAACAGGTTGCTGTCCAGGACGAGGCGATCGGGTCCATTGTAGGTTTGGAAGCCGTCAGGGTGACCACCAGCCCATTGGTCGTGGACATAGTTGCGTTCGAAACGCATGTCTTCCCAGAACCAGCCGCCACCGATGCCATCGACATAATTGCCGAAGACTTCGTTCTCGCTGACCAGGGATTTCTTGCAGCGGATCAGCCCGATCCCGCTGTTTTCGTTGCGGAAGACGATGTTGCGACGCAGGACGAGATCGCTCTGCCCGACCAGGAAGACACCGCCGCGCGCGCCGGAGCGGTTGTGGTGGACCAGGCAGTTCTGCACCGTGATGTGATGGGCGCCGCTGCTTTCGCCGCCGATGCCGGTTCCCTGGCCGTAGGCCATCTCAAGGCCATCGATGATGACATAGCTTGAGGTCGGAGCCCAACTCAGCAGCGCCGACCCGCCTTTGCCGAGTTTGCTGCCTGAAATATCCATGGTGGCGATGTCGCCAGAGGCAGACGGCCACAGATAGAGGCGCGCTGGTTTGGCTTGGATATCGTAGGCGAATTCCCCGGGTTTGGCGATGATCGATGCCAGGTTCTTCACATAGAAGCGGTCAACGCCATTGGTTACCGGCTCGCGCAGCTTGATCGGGATGGTCAGCTCGTGCGTTTCTGGATTCCAACCCTTAATGATCGCGTGATCGGTGTTGGTAGTCTTGACGCAATACACATATAATTCGCCGCCTTCCCAGAATCCCGCCGGCTGGGTGAGGTTGATCGGGTCAGCTATCGTCGTCGCATCGCCCACCGTTTTGCCGTCTGCCACGGCATGCGAATGCATCGACGCTGTCCCTGCTGGCCACCGCGACACGGTCTGGCGCCGACCATTGACGTAGAGGTCGCGTGGCTCCCAGTCGAGTTCGGTGCAGTACACATTGTCAGCATGTGGATTTCCGCGCACGTCGGCGGCCGTGCATTTCTTCCAACCGGTGATCGGCGCCGAACCGTTGATCAATACGCGTTCGCCCGGCGCGGCCTTGATCACCAACGGTTGTTCGGCTGTCCCCGAGCTTTTGATGCTGACCGCCTCGCGGTAATCTCCGCCCTTGATCAGCACGGTGTCGCCAGCTTTTGCCAAACCGACCGCTTTGCCGATGGTTTTGAACGGTGCCTCGGCGCTGCCCGGATTATCGTCGCTGGCCTTGGCGTGGCGTTGATCGACGATCAGATCAGCGGCCCATGCTGCCGCCGTGATGCCAAGCCAGAGCAGTAGGATGTTGCAGGACGGTTGCGATATCGTTGCGTTCGGCATGAGCGTCCTTGCGGGTTCGGATGGCTGGGGACAGATTCGCAGGTTGCGCTTCTATTTCCAGGTTGTCTCAGCCGGCGGCGTCTTTTCGCCATTGGGGCCGGGTGGAATGTTGTTGCGATACTTCAGCCACAGGTTCTTCACCCAGAGAATCTTGTAGTGGCTGCTGGCGACGGAGCCCTGGCGGTTGAGGTCGCCGAACTTGAGTTTGGTGAAGTCTTTTCGTCCCTTTTCGGCGGCGACGGCCTTGACGTGCTCGGTGTCGTCTTCAGTCATCCAGCGATCAACATAGGCGAAGAAGGCGTCGTGGTTCCATACCTTCTCGGCGTGCATAAGGCGCATGGCGAGCGCTTGTCCGACCCAGGCGCGGCTGGTGTTGGCGATGCGGTAGCCTTCGCTGCTGAGCAGATCTTTACCCGGCAGCGGCCAATCTTTGGGATGATAGAGGTCGAGGATGCCCTGACCGTGTTCCCATTTTCCACGGTCACCGCCATCGCCGGCCCAGGTGTGACCGATGAAGATCGCTTTTGCTCCGGTGTACCCGTGTTCGAAGGTTTGCCCACGGTAGGTGATCGGACACATCGCGGTCTGATCGTCTTCTTGGAAGCGTGCCGTGGGATAGGCGATCTTTGGTTGCTGCATGTCCTGGTCATCAAGGAGTAATCCGGCGAAGACTATCGGCCATTTGCGGCCTTGATTGAGTCCACCGTGCACCTGCCACAGCCGACCGGCGCGGGTCATGCCCCAGAAATCGATGCCAACCTGGATGAAGTTGACGAGCAATCGTTCTTTCTCTTCCGGCGTGTAGTCCATGAGCAGAAGCAGGCTTGCCTCGTTGACGTTCTGCAACACGTCTTGGCCATAGTGATCCATATTTTCGAGCGGGGCCGAGAAGCCAAAGTCAGCGAAATCCTCGTAAGGCCTCTGAAAGATACGCGCGTAACGATTGAGATTGGCAGGCATACCTGTGAGCTTGGGTAACTTCAGCAGCAGGTCGCGCTTCAGATTGCGCGCCAGATTGATCTTACTGTATGCGGAGTCGCAAAACGACGGACGGAATGCGTCTGCCGGCTGTGCGTCTTTGACGCAGGTCAACACCGCAGCCGTGCGTACGGCATCGACGAACTGACCGCCGTACATGGTGATCTCGTCGTTGCGCCGGCTGATCGACGACATCAGCGAATCACTGGGCCGCATCGCGATTGGCAACGGCGTGAATAACGATGGATTGTAGCGACCGCCGGGGATGCGGCTGTCGAAGCCGCAGTACGCGGTGAAATTCTCAGTCGTTTGTATGACCTTGGGATTGAGCGATGAACCGTGGCGCGCCTGCTTCTTGGGGTACGCCTTTTCAGTTACGCCTTCCTTGTCAATGAAGCCCTCGGTGATCTCGTCACCGAAGAGTGGTTTGGGATCGATCATCGTGATGGTCACCGCTCCGACGACATACCAATCGCCATTGATGAACTGGCCAACCGGCATCGGCTTGTCGAACGTCCAGGTGATGCCGTACTGTGACACCGACGTCTTCTTCTCGAGCTGTTCAATCTTCAATTCAGGCGGCGGATTCTTGCTCGTGTACACCGTCATCGGCGGAAGGTTGAGCTTTCCCGCCTTCTCTTCGGCATCGACGATTTCGCTGAAGTAGGGAGTGCGTTTCTCTTCGCTGGCGCCGAACGCGGCGCTGCACACGAGGGTGAGCACAGCGAAGGTCGACATGATGCGCATGGCAACTCCTGATTATCCCTCTATTTCCGCCCAGGGACGGGTTTGGACAGCGTATGTTGCGACCCCAAACGACCTAATGGCTATCCGACCGACTTCTCATGGGGCCGTAGGGGTTGGCATATCGGTGCGAAAGGGCGAAGGCGGCAGATCAGCGCTGTTGTACAGATTGACTTCGGGATTGTTTTCCCAGGCGTAGCGCACCATCGTCGGTTCGCTGACTTGATCTGAATTTACAATCACCGTATCGCTGCCTGCGAGCGTCGCTGTTGCCCAGAAAAATTTCTTGTTGGCTCCGGCAATAGCAAAGCCTTTCACCTCGGTGGTCGACGGTAGTGGAGTCGCTGATCCTTTCGGCGGCACACCGAGCTTCAGTCCAGTGCCCACGTTTGAAAACTTGAGGCTGATCTTGTTGCCATCGACGCGCTGCGACACGTAAGTCGGCCCCGAAGCGAGGATGTCTTCGCCGTAGACCATGCGCCGGGCAAGTAACGATAGCCGTCGTCCGATCGCCGATTTGAATGCCGGATGGATGTTGCCGGGATCTCCGCAATCAACTGACACGGCCATGCCGGTTCGCGGTGTCACACTCAGCGCCATCACCTGTTGTTCACGGACTATCGTTATTCCACCAGCATCTGCCGGCCGCGTGCTGCGGGCGGTGTAGTTGGGCAGTTGAACAAAGAGGAATGGAAAATCGCCTTGGCCCCAATGTTGGCGCCAATCGCGAATCATGGCGGAAAACAGTTTGTGGTAGAGTTCATCGCCATTATTTGATTCGCCCTGATACCATAGCACGCCAGTGATCGCATACGGCATCAATGGGTAGATCATGGTATTGAACAGTGACGTGACGTGCGATCTGTCTTCGAACTTGAATGGCTCAGACGTCGGATACGTCGGTGGGGGTGGGATCTTTTCACCGCGTACCTTGGCATCGTGCGTTTCGTTGTCGTATTTCCGCATCGCCTCCTTGAACGCGGCGCCACCATTGGCGAGCCACTCCGCGTGAGCCGCCCGCACCTTGTCGGCATTGGCAATCTTATCGAGGAGCGGATCAGCGTACTTAGTCTTGAGTGCCGGATCAGCGGTGAGTGCTTTTAGGCTGGTCCATTCCTGCGCTGTCGTTCCGCTCCACGACGAACAGATAAGTCCCAGTGGACGTCGTACATGTTGCGCCAGTTCGCTGATGAAGAAGTAGCCGACCGCCGAAAAGCGTGCCGCGGTTTCCGGAGTGCAAACGACCCAGCGTCCGTCGATCTCGGTCACTGGCTCAAGTATCCAGCGTTTGGGTGCTCGGGTCGCAAAGTAGCGAATGCTGGGATAGTTGGCTTTCGGTAACGCTTCATTGGTTTCGTTGCCCTGGTTCATCGTCATGGCCATGTTGGATTGGCCGGAACACAGCCAGACATCGCCGACCAGCACATCGTTGATCGTGATGGTTTTCGTCGTGCTAGCGATGGTGAGCGTGACCGGCGTCGTCGTGGTCGGGAGTTTATCCAAGCGGACCATCCAGCGACCGTCCGGGTTGGTCTTGGCAGTTGCGGAGGTGCCTCCTACGCTGACGCGAATCGTGTCGCCCGGGTTGGCCCAGCCCCACACCGGCGCTGTGACATCCTGCTGGAGTACCATGTGGTCGCTGAACAGCGACGGCAGCGTGAGATCAGCAGCCAGAGCTTGGCCATGCGACACGCATAATGTCACCATGCCTGAAAGGCACAGCGTAGACATGTGGATCAGCTTATCGAATCGAGTATGCTTCATGGATGTGCTCTCCACCGCTACATGTCCTGTCTTGTGTGAGATTGGACAGGCGAATGAGAGTGGCCATTTATCATGATAAAACGCGGTTTTATCAGGCGTCCGTGACCACAGCGTGAGCGTTCGATCAACGTGGGTGAGCGAACGTGATCAGGTGTCAGCGTTGCACGCGCGCCGAGCCGCCCTTTGCGAGCTGTTCAACCTGTTCCAACGTCACCATCGTCGTATCGCCTGGTGTGGTGGTCAGCAGCGCTCCGTGGGCCCAGCCGAGACGCAGTGATTCCTCCGCCGTCTTGCCCGCCATCAGGCCGTACATGCAACCAGCAGCGAAACCGTCGCCGCCGCCAATGCGACAGACGACGTCGAGTTCGCAGGTTGGACTGACGTAGGTCTTGCCCTCTTTCCACAGCACCGCGCCCCAGCTGTGGCGATTGGTCGAATGGACTTCGCGCAAGGTGGTTGCGACGACTTTGACATTCGGGAAGTCTTTGGCGACGGCGTCCATCATTCCGAAGAATGCTGACGGATCGAGTTTGTTCTTCGACTCGACATCCGGACCTTTGAGGCCGAGGCCAAGTTGCAAATCTTCTTCATTGCCGACCAGCACATCAACATGACGGACGATCTCGCGCAGCACAGCCTGGGCTTTCGCGGTTCCGCCAAGGCGCTTCCACAGCTTGGCGCGGAAGTTGAGGTCGAACGAAGTCACCATGCCGGCGGCCTTGGCCGCTTTCATGCCATCGATGATGAGCTGTGACGTGCCATCCGACAGTGATGCGAAAATGCCGCCTGAGTGGAACCAGCGGCAACCACCGTTGGCGAATAGTGCCTTCCAATCGAAGTCACCCGGCTTGAGCAACGCCGCCGCTTCATTGCAGCGATTATAAAAAACGACCGGCGCACGCACGCCTTGGCCGCGATCGCTGTACACTGTCGCCATGTTCGGCCCAGTGACGCCATCGTGCTCGAAACGCTTGTAAATTCCGCGAACGCCCATCGCCCGCACGCCGCCGGCGATCAGATCGCCAACCGGATAATCAACCATCGCCGACGTCACCCCAGTCGCGAGGCCGAAGCAGTCCGAGAGATTCGCCGACACGTTGTACTCACCGCCGCTCACCCACACATCGAGCGAGCGTGCTTTGCGAAACGGAATCGCTCCTGGATCCAGCCGATGCACCAACGCGCCCAGCGACACAAAGTCGAGGCCAGTGGCCGAGCGGGCGGGAATGGTGAGGGTCGCCATGATGTGCTCCAAGCTACGTTGTGCTGGGCGGATGGTGGTGCGGGTGCGAGGGGGTCAAGGTGGGCTAACGGGTCATATATTGCCGCTCTCGACTTTCGATTCACCTGATCCGCAACCGCGATAGGGTCCGCACATGCCTCTCGCATTGGACATCGACCGTGAGCGCCTAGCTACACTCTGCCGACGTTATCACGTCACCGCGCTAGAGTTGTTCGGCTCTCGTGCAAAAGGAACGGCGCGTCCTGACAGCGATGTGGATTTGATGGTGACGTTCGCGCACAACCACACGCCTGGCCTTGGTTTTGTCACCATGGCGGAGGAACTGGAGCAGTTGTTTGGTCGGCACGTTGATTTGCTCGTTCGAGATACAGTCGAACGAGATGAGAATCCAATCCGTCGCCAGAGCATATTGAATCGAACTGAGTCGCTGTATGCCGCTTAATGAGCGCGATGCGTCGCGTTTGCGCGATATGCTGACGTGGTCTCGCAAGGCTGTATTCATACTCGGCAACCGTTCCTATGACGAAGTGATGGCCAATGAAGAAAAACGTCTCTCGCTGGTTCGTTGCGTCGAAGTGATTGGAGAAGCTGGCCATGACGTGTCGCCCACGGTTAAAGCGATGCTTCCAGCGATCCCTTGGCCAGCGATGTATGGCATGCGGAATCGGTTGATCCATGATTACGGAAATACGAACTACAAGGTTGTCTACGATGTGGTCATGGAGGATTTGCCGGGATTGATAGCAATTCTCGCTGAATTTCTAGTCCAACAGGGACATGCGGTGTAGATCTCTGATGAGACACAGGACGATGCTGTTTTTGATATTGGCGTTGGTTGTATCGGGATGCTCTGTTCATCGCGAGTATGTCGAAGGGGCCGCACCCACAGAAATGAGCTTGCACATTGATCAATGGAATGGCCCGAAGCGAACGTATGCAGTAATTATTCGCGGCGGAAAAGACTTGGATAAGGGGTCGGTCATTGACGTTGCTGACATACAGTCGATCAAAACCATTCACGGGAATGGGAAAGATGGGTCGTTGCCGGTGGCGGATCTTCGCGGAAACATAGCACGCGTATCCGAGAACGAGATACGCGTTGAGTTTGACCGCAAGACGTGGACCGAGGCCGTGTGGGCAGCAATGGATGAGGTGCGGATTATCAATGGGGTGTACACGAAGCGCAGACATTCACGGTAGGGATAGGCGCTACGAGTAGGTTTTTCGAGTACATATGACGTCTCTTAGCGGGGATCCCACCCGCGATCAGCCAGTGGTGAACAGGCATCCATTCCGCCACCCTGCCACTGGATGCCCGGCTCCCTCGCCGTACATCGTTGGCATGTCCGACGACGTCGTTCGCACGGTGGGTCTGCGCAAGGTGTACGCCGATTTCTGGGGGCGGCCGCGGGTGACCGCGCTCGAAGGTCTGGATCTCGAGATCCAACGCGGCGAGGTGTTCGGTCTGCTCGGTCCCAACGGGTCGGGTAAGACGACGACGATCAAGTTGCTGCTTGGACTCATCCGCGCGAGCAAGGGCGATGCGTTTGTGCTCGGCCGCGATCCGGGTGATCTCGCGGTGCGGCGGCGGGTTGGCTATCTGCCTGAGGAAACCTACCTGTGGCGCTTCCTTGATGCGAACGAGACGCTCGCTTTTGTTGGTCGCCTATTCGATCTGCCAGCGGCGGAAAGCGCGCGGCGCGCGGATGCGCTGCTGAATCAAGTTGGACTTGGGCAAGCGCGTGGTCGTCGGGTTGGCGAATATTCCAAAGGCATGGCGCGGCGGCTTGGACTCGCGCAGGCACTGATCAACGATCCCGAGCTGGTGATCCTCGACGAGCCGACCAGTGGACTCGATCCGGTTGGTTCAGCCGAAGTCAAAGACCTCATCCTGAATCTGAAGAAAGCCGGCAAGACGGTGTTGCTGTCGAGTCATCTGCTCGCTGACGTTGAGGACGTTTGCGATCGCATTGCGATTCTCCATCAGGGACGCTTGGCCGAGAGTGGGCGCGTGGACACGTTGCTTGCCGATGATCGTCGCCTGATGGTTGAGTTGGCGGCGCCGGATGCGGCGACCATCGAAGCGGTGAAGGCGGCGGCAGGTTCCAGTCTGCTTGGCATCGCTCCGCCACGCGAACGGCTTGAACAACGCTTCCGCCGAATCGTCACCGGCACCAAACAGGAATCTGGAGATCGTCAGGCATGATCCGCGGTGTTCTCGCGGTTGCCGGACTGACCTGGCGCGAGGGTTGGCGCGGTCGCTTGTGGTTGGTGCCGTTGGCCGCGATCGCGTTGTTGATTATCATCGCTCCGAGTGTTGATGCCGCCGAGCCAGGCGGTGCAATGCGACTGATCATCGCCGCCTCATCGATCGCCGCCGGATTCTGCGCGGTCTTGCTTGCTGCGCTGGTTCCTGCAGCGCAAATGACGCGAGATATCGAAGGTCGCATTGCGCTGACCGTGTTGCCCAAACCCTTGCCGCGCATTGGTTGGCTGTTGGGACGTTGGTTGGGGACCATGGCGATCTGCGCTGCGGTTGCGCTCCTCATCTCGACCGCCGGATCGGCCATTGTCACCTGGCGGACCGGGCAGGTACAAACGTCGCGCGCGGTGCAGCGAGCCGATAGCTTTATGCGGCTGTCTGGCCTCGGCGAATCGGTCCAGGTTGCTGGCGGATTCGTGCGCTTGGCTGGCCCGGCTGGTGATGGAGTGCGCTGGACGTTCCATGGGCTTCAGCCTAGTTCGACTGCGTACGAGGTGCTGTTACGGGCGCAGATCCATCAGCGCGACAGCGGCAATACGATGCCAGTGCCGATCCGTGCGGCGGCGATTGGTATGGATGGATCCGTTCTCCCACTGCTGTTGGATCCAGCGTCGCCCTATGGTCGCACGCCAATGGATGCGAGCATGAACGGCGCGAACTGCTGGCTGGCGGATCGGTCGCCAGAGCGGAACTCCTTGGGTTCTGACTGGGCGCGGCTGCGCATCCCGGCTGGGGCGATATCCGATGCTGGGCAGCTCGTCATTCGCATGACGCGCTTGGATCCACTCTCGACCATAGCAGTGACTGAGGCAGGTTGTGCGGTCGCTGTTCCTGCGGGTGCACAACCGCTACACGCAGCATTGGCAACGTTGGCCGAGCTTGCTGCGCCGGCAGTGATCGCCGCGGCAGCGCTCGCGGTAGCGACGATAGGCAGCCTGCCCATCGCCCTGCTTGCCGCGTTGACCTTGGCCTTTGCCGGGAATGTGCTGTGGGCCGTACGCGAGGTGTTGAGTTGGGGCGAGTTGAGTCGACCAGTCGCACGCATGCTGGAATTGTGCATGACCTGTGTGCCAGACTTCCACGCAACCGGACAAGGCGTCTTGCTCGCCGCTGGCGAGGCCGTCACCATGCAGCACATCGCGGCAGCGTGGAGCGGCATTCTGCCGCACTTACTCGTGCTATTGGCATTGGGCTGGTGGGCGTTGGCGCGGAGACAGCTATGAGTCGCCCGCTGATCATCGCGATAGGTCTGTTGATCGCGGCACAAGTCATGGCCGGTATGCTCGCACCGCGGCGGGAATCGGCGGGAATCGGAAGTCTGCCGCCAGGTGAATTCGCTGGCACGCTGATGTTAGGCGGATTTCGCGGCCTCGCTTGTGATCTGCTGTGGATGCGCGCAGCCGATGCCAAGGAGAACCATCGCACCTACGAGAGTGTGGCGTTGACTGAGGCGATCACGCAGGTGCAGCCGCATTTCGTCGATGTCTGGCAGCACCTTGCTCATGATCTCGCCTACAATATTGCGTTCGATGCCGATGGCGAAGATGGTCGCTTTGCGTGGTTTGTTGCCGGAGTGCAGGCCAACGCGCGCGGAGTCGAACGCAATCCGGGGGTCGAGCGCCTACTGCGCTACCTGGCCTGGTTGTTTTTGAATCGCGGCGAACTATTCCACAGCCGGGTCGAAGACAAAGATTGGACACCACTGCTGAATCCGCTGCTTGCCGAAGTCCGTCAACGCTGCGGAAACGATGCGCGGGTGGTCGGATTTCCGCCAGGTGGGCAGCTCAGCACCTACGCCATTGCGCATGGCTTGTATGTCGCTGCAACCGTGCTCGGCGACTACAATCATCGCCAGCGCGGAGAACGCATACTGCCGGCATTCGTTCGTCGTTTGGTGGTTCATACCATCGAGTGCGATGGCGATCTGTTGCGCGGCCGTGGCGAGCACCTCGCCGCAGTCAGGCGCTGGATCGACGCTGGCGAAGCGTGGGCGACGGTTGCCGCGTGGTTGGCCACGCCGGTCGAGGACGATGCTGATCTGAGTGCGCGTATCTCCACTCGCGAAGTGCATGATCGCAAAGAGGGCCAACTCCGACGTCGGGCCGCTGATCTGGCAGTGTTGCTCGCACCTGATCCAGCGTCTGCGGTGGCGTGCGCGAATGCGATTATCGCCCGGCAGTGGGAGATTGCGCGGAACCTATTGGCGCAACCTGGTTGGAAGATCACCATTGGACTCAATGATCATGTTCGCTGGCTGGATCAACGATGACTGTACAGATTGCGGTGGCGGTCGGCAAATTTGACGCATTGCACGTCGGTCATCGGGCGTTGATCGATGCGGCAGCGAGCTGCGGTCAACCGGTGCTGGTGCGACTGGGCGGCATGGCCCAAGTGCTAGGCTGGTCGGAGCGACAGCCCATCGTCGCCCAGCATGATCGCCCACGGATCCTGGCCGATTGGTCGCGTTCGCTGGGACAAAACGTCTGCGAACACGTCCTGGACTTTGCCAAACTGCGCGCTCTGGATGCGAACGCCTTTGTGGCGCTGGTTCGCGAACAACTGGCGGCAACGGGGTTGGTCGTTGGCGCTGATTTTCGCTGTGGCACTGGGCGGGCGACTGGCGTCGATGAATTGGCCGGCATCTGTACTCGGCACGGCATCACCCTACGCATTGTTCCTCCGGCGCTGATCGAGGGAACTCCCGCATCAAGCAGTCGCATCCGCTTGGCGCTTGAGCGTGGCGACACGATCGCCGCTACTGCGTGTTTAGGCCGACCACACCGGTTGATGGGCACGGTGCAACGCGGTGATGGCCGTGGCAAAGTCTTGGGATTTCCTACGGCGAATCTTGGTGCTGGCGACAACCAAGCGCCTGCAATCGGAGTCTATGCGGCGATGGCGCTGCTGCCGGGAAAGCAGTCCGTACCGGCGGCGGTGAACATTGGTCGACTTCCAACCATTGCTGCGGGCCGCGCGCTGAGCATCGAGGCGCATCTGATCGGCTGGAGCGGTGACTGTTACGACGCGCCAATCGGATTGGATCTCGGAGTGCGATTACGTGATGAACAGCGGTTTCCCGGACTTGACGAGTTGAAGCAGCAGATTGCGCGCGACATCGACGCGGTGACTGCGTGGCATCGCCTCAACTTAAAGTCGACGTAAGAAAAAACTCCAAGGCAACAGCAGAGGCGCAGAGGCCGCTGAGATCGCAGAGGAGAGTGTGATTGATCGCCACCTTGTGGGTGATCGGCACCGGAAACAACAATGTCTTCTAACCTTAACCCTCTGCGACCTCCGCGGCCTCTGCGCCTCTGCGGTTGCCTTGGAATGCGATGTTTAGTTTCAAATCGCGCTAGCGTGCCAGCCGGTTTTTTTCGCGCCGTCCACCGAGGTGACGCAGGCAGAACTGCCACCTGTCGGCGGCAGCCAGGCCGCAATGGCAGCGCGCATGGCTGATCCGGTGCTGGTCAGAATGCGCTGACGGAAGGCCTCGATGACGGCTGGTGAACGCCCAGTGAGATCGCCCAGGAATCGCCGTCGCGCTTCGCCGGCTGGACTGCCCGGAGCGTCAAGCGATTGCAACACACCGAGCTGCGCTTCCTTGAGCGCGGCGGCATCGTCTGCTGCGGTCGTCAGCCAGGCCAAGCCATCGCGCATATCCTGATAGGTGTCGGCGAGGCGCGGATCACGGTAGCTGGTCAGGGCAACCGCACCGGCACTGTAGTGGGCGCTGCCGCCGTAGGCACCACCGCGCTCACGCAGTCGCGGATGCAGCCAGCGGTTGCTCAAGATGCGCATGCCGACGGCCAAAGATGCGGCATCGGGATGATTGAGCGGAGGCGCAGGGAAACACAGCGCACAGTGGTTGACCGTGGTCGAGGTCGTGAATGCGGTTGCCACTGGCGGCGATCCCGCAGCTCGCGTTGCTGGAGTCGATACGCTCAGAGGTTCCGTGGGCCACGTCAGCGTGCGACGCATGGCCGGATCGGTGACAGCATCACCGATGAGTGCTGCGTATGGCGCGTGTCCAACGATCTGATCGCGGAGTCGAGCCAGTCGTTCAGCGAGCGCTGCAAGTCCAGTTCCCGCGGCTGGGTTGTCGCTGCTGATCGTACTCGCGGTCTGCTTGAGCCACGCCAATCGTCCCAGTCCACCGAGGCGATAGCCAAGTCCAGCGGCGCCAGCGAAGGAACGCTGCGCAGCACTTGCGGCCATAGCTGAACCTGCACGGGTGACGCGCTCTTGTAGTCCAGCAAGCGATTGCTCAACCAGTTCACGGAGGCGGGCCTGCTCATCGAAGCGCGTTGCGCATAGGGTTTCGGCCAGCAACGGCAGGAAGTCGTGAGATTTTTCGCGCAAACCTTTGATTTCGAGGAGGAACCACGGCCGCACCACGGCTTGGTTGTCGGGATCGCTACCGGTTTCCACCCAGCAACGAACGCCGCCAGAACACGATGCCAGCAGTGCTGATTGCGCCGCGTAATCACGTGTACCGCAGCCGAGATCGCCTAACGCCGCCGACAACAACGGCAGCAGTTCAAGCTCGGCGTCGAGCGCAAGCGGAAGCGCGGCGATGAAGTGCGTGATGCCATTTGTGGGTGCTGAAAAGACGGTCAAGTCGCCCTTGTCCCATGCTGCCGTCGTGCCTTCGGCCCAGCGTCGGTGGCGCGGTACATCGGCAAGATCGAGGTCGGGTAGTACGCTGAAATCATCTTTATGTGCCTGCCGTTCGGCGAGCGCCAAGGCCTGTGCTCGCAGGCGTGGCTCGGCACCGACTTCGGCCAGGTCTGCACGATCAAGTTCGGCAACGCGGGTATGAAAGTGATCGTGAAACTGACGGTCGGGATGCGCTGCGAAGAGTACTTTGTGGGGATTGGCGAGCAGGCGCTGGCGAACTTGCTCCTGCAGCCAGTTGGGCTTGGCCACACGCGCGCGTAGGCGGGTTAGGGCCGGACTCGGATCCAGGAACGGCAGACCATCCTTGCCAAGATTCCATGGATCGACCATGCGCATGCACAATTCCAAACCATAGGGCCAGCCATCGCCACGGACTTCGCGGCGACTGAGTTCGAGTTGGTGCAGAGCCGAGGTTATTTCAGTTTCGGCAACGCCAGCCGTGGCGATCTGCGCGATTGTTGCGGTGATGAGTTCGGTGACTTTGGCGTAGTCAGCTGGCGGCAGTCCTTCAATCGCCGCTGTGAACATGCCGTTGCGACAATGGGTGGCATAGCCCGATGGAGAAATACTACGGCCGAGACCGCTGCTTTCGAGTGCGCGGCGTAACGGTGAGCCAGCGTGGCCAAGCAGGACGCGCTCGAGCAAATCAGACTCAAGCACCTCGTCAATTGAAGCCGTGTCGCCCCAGGCCCAGGTGTAGCCGGTCGTGGTTACATCCTCGACGTCTTGTCCCTCACTCCAGGGAACCGGAACGTCGAGGCGTTGCATTGTCGTCAGTTGCGGCTGCAGCTTTGGTGGAGCCAGCGCGATCCCCGGATCATCAGCGAGGTAGGTTGTTAGTTCGGCGTGAAACCGCGAGCAATCGACATCGCCATAGGTAACAACAACTGCGTTGGCTGGGCGATAGCAGCGGCGGTGGAACGCAACCAGGTCGCCATGGGTGAGTCGTGGAATGTCAGTCGGTTCGCCGCCTGAATTGTAGCGATAACAGGTGTCGGGAAACAGCGAGCGCTGAATCGCCTGCCCCGCCTGTGCATCGGTAGCATCCATCGCACCTTGCATTTCGTTGAATACGACACCCTGGCGTTTCCAGACGCCATCCTTGTCGGGAGCGAGGCGATGACCTTCCTGATGAAAGTCGCGTTCATCGAGGCGCGGCCGGAACACGGCGTCCAGATACACGCCCAACAGATGATCAAAATCCTTGCTGACTTGGGTGGCGAATGGATACATCGTCAGGTCGTTGCCAGTCATCGCATTCATGAACGTTGCCAACGAGCGGCGCAGCATCATGAAGAATGGATCGCGCACCGGATAACGCTGCGATCCGCACAGCGTGGTGTGTTCAAGAATATGCGGCAGCCCGGACGAATCCGTAGGCGGCGTGCGGAACGCGATCACGCATGCGCGATGCTCGTCGGCGCAGGCGAGATGCTGATGCACAAGACCGCGGGCGTGGCGATAGGTGATGAGTTCGACGCCGAGCGCCGGAACGGGAGTGCGCGAGATCAATTGCATGGGCGGCAGCGTCGGTGACTTATTCGCTGGGTCCAGGACTCTGCATTCAACCTGAACCTAAATTGCTCTGTTGAAATATCCCAAGGCAACCGCAGAGGCCGCTGAGATCGCAGAGGA
>CAZZAM010000049.1:0-26617 GCA_964652775.1 uncultured candidatus Brocadiaceae bacterium
CGAGAGCTCGCTCGGGCCTGGACTGAATCCTGAGTGGCAATGATCCCTGGGAACGTCGCACTCCGTGCGGCTGGGGGCAATGAAGGTCGTTATGGTTCAACACGAAATGCGAGGTGCATCAAAATCCGGTGCGCTGCCCTCTGGGCCGCACGGGGCAGTGGATCGAGTCGACAGACCGGAATGCAATCTCTGGTTTGGGCCGCTTCTGCGGCACGGCGCCCGGGCGGCTGACACGAGGAAGAAGCCCGCTGATCACGTTCAGAGAGAGTGGGTCGCCGACAAATCGGGACTCTTTGGCAGCGTGGAGTCGTGAAACAAAAGCGCGGGCACGATACATCTACGACGATACATGGCTTCGGTGAATGTACGCTTGCCCAAAGCCTCCTCGCCGCGTGCATTCACCAGCATCTTCCCTGACATGAACTCCGGCTTCCACCCCCAGGACATCAGGCCAATGCGTCGTGAGGTCATGTCCTGGATCACCACCGGATGTCGCTGACTAGGCGCTGCATTCCATGTCGGTTTCCACGTGTTGAGATCCGGTGTTAGGTCGGCCTTGCAGCGTGCTGCTTGGGCCGGGATCGTTTCGGAGTTGGCGTAGCGGCCGCACATGTTGGGAATCTATGTCAGGGCGACGTCAGTCACGGAGCGGGTTCAACCAGCTCAGCACGCTGTACTGTCAAGCTCATGACACCGTGGCTGTTCTCAACGATGCCGTGCAGGCGCAGCGGGAGATGTCGATCCAGCAGTGGTCCAAATGCACGGTATGCAGTGGGAAACAACACGGTTTCGACCAGCCCGGTCTCATCTTCCAAGGTCATAAACGCCATCGGCTCGGGTGGTCCAGCCGTCGTGTCTGGCTTTGGTTTTGGGTGCGCTTCAACCTGCTTTCGTGTGATGGGCCAAGCGACCACGCTCACATGCGCCTTCGTCTTGGCAGCGTCGATGTCCCGACAGCGGAGGCGGTCCCGGCTCCGATCGCAGAAGTGGATCGGATGTCCCGCCGCTAGGAACCCCAGCGTGCGAAACTCATCCCAGGACACGGCTCGTTTGGAACGCGGTTCGAGCGGCGGTGGAATCGGATCCCTGACTGCGTCGCGTGGAAAGATCCGCTGCACAACCCCGTCGTCATCTTCGTAGCCATGCAACGTTGGTTCGAGTCCGACACTGGTAGCGATCCAACAGACCTGATCGCGATGGTATGTGGGGCATAAGGCATCGAGTGCACCAGCACGCGCTAATGTCGTCAGGACACTCCCGCCAAGACCAACACGCCGCCGCAGATCAGCGACACCAGCAAATGGGCGCCGTTCCCGTTCAGCCACCAAGCGTCGCCCAACCTCGACAGAGATCCCTGGCACGAGATGTAATCCGACACGGAGTGCATTCGGTGTCTCCCGCTGCGTCTTCCACACGCTTTGCACCACGCAAGGTCCAAGGATTTTGACGTCGTTTCGCCGGGCTTCTTCGAGGTATGCCGAGGCAGCATAAAACCCGCCCTCATTAGCGATCACGCGTGCGAGAAAGTAGGCCGGATGGTGTGCCTTCAGGTACGCACACTGGAATGAGATCATCGCGTAGGAGGCGCTATGCGCCTTACAGAAGCTGTAGCCAGCGAATGAACTGATCATGCCCCACACCGTGTCGATCGCTGCGGGACTCGCACCGCGTGTCTCGGCACCGCGTCGAAACTCCTCAGCGAACTTCGTCAGTCGTGTCCCCGTATCCCAATGCCCAAGCGCTTTGCGCAGCGCGTTCGCCTGACGGTCATCGAATCCGGCAATCTCGATCGCAGACAACATCACGTCCTCTTGGTACGAGAGGATGCCGAAACTTTGCGACAAGAGACCGTTCAGCACCGGATGTGGATACCACTCCGGGAGCTGTTCCTTGGTGGACTGGTAGTGTTTCAGCCGATCCAGGTAGAGATTGATCCAGCGATTGGCCGCAGGCCGGATGATCGAGCTGTGAATAACCAGACGGTCGAAGTCACCGCTCCCTGCTTTCGCCTGGAGTTGCCGCATGGCGGGACTCTCAATATAGAAACAGCCCAGCGTATCCCCGCTCGCAACCAGCTTCCTAGTGGCTGGATCATCGGCTGGATTCCAGCGTTGCTCATCGATCGTGATCCCATCCTGAGCGAGATCAGCGACGGTATCGCGCACGACAGCCAGTGATCTGTTCCCGAGCAAATCAATCTTGATGAGCCCCATCGCCTCGGCGCCGTCCTTTTCCCAGGCAATCGTTGGGAGGGGAACCCGTGGCGGCGGCGCGTCATCATTAGGATCCTGCTCCAGCGTGATGTGCTTCGCTGCGGGATGCACCGGCACGAGATCACGGATGGGTTCCGGTGTGATAACGATGCCCCCGCAGTGGAGACCGGCATGGTGAGGGATGCCGACGAGGTGTTTGGCCTGCTCAACAATCCCCGGCCACGGTTCGGCCAGTCGCAGTGGCACACCATAGCGTTCATTCGCCTGGATCTGATTGCGCACATCACTCGTCTCGGTCTCGCTGCGTCCATAGGCGCGCGCGACGATCCTGAGCGCGCTCCATCGTCTGAGGTAGTTGTGGTTGGATACCATCGCGACGTGCGCAGAGCCGTAGCTCGCGATAGCGGCGGCGAGGACCTTGTCTCGCTCGTCCCAGGGGAAATCTACATCAAGATCCGGCGGATCCGTTCGCGACGGATTGAGGAATCGTTCAAACAACAGGCTGTAACGGATCGGATCGACGTTGGTGATGCCCAAGCAGTAGACGACGAGTGATGAGGCTCCGCTTCCGCGCCCACAGGTCCGGCGTCCCTGAGCAAGACCAGCAACAGTGATCAGGTAACTGGAGAAGCCCTTGGCCGCGATAACCGACAGTTCGCGGTCTAAGCGTTCACGCACCGCTGGTGCGATACACGCATAACGACGGCGCATACCGGCCTCAGCACGCTCGCGGAGTTCTCCGTCAGCATTCTGTGCGTGTGACGGCGGCATGTGCCATGACCCACCAGGGACATAGGTGCAGCGATCAACCAGCGTGCGACCAGCAGCGATCAGGTGGCCATGATCCCGGTAGGCTTGACGCATCTCCACAAGTTCCGTGAGCGCCAATCCCTGACTCACGACACGTTGTTCACGACGGGCAACCGCTTGCCGCACCGCATCGCCAACGCGATCAGCTGATCCCAGATGCGTGAGGATGGGCATGGCAGCGCAGGGGATATCTGGAGGTCCCGCATCCGGCGTAGCGTCACAGCGCCACCAGACGTCAGCACCAGCAGCACGCAGAGCCGACACAGCCTCCATTGATCGCACCAGAGCGATAATGTCCGTGAGAGCATGTGTGCACCGACACTGTCCTGCCTGCCACGCTGCCCACTGATCCGGTTGTTCCTGTTGCCAGGAGAGGAGCTGGCAGAGACGTGCGTATGCGAATGCAGTCGGAGCTAGCAACACGATGTCGGCATCTGTGTTCGATAGGGAGGACGGTGATGACCAACGCACCGTCACGCCGACCGCGATGTTCTCGCGTCCCAGTGCAGCGATGCTCGCTGGGAGTCCGGCGAGACTGTCACGATCAGCGAGTAGCAGGCGTTGATGTTGTCCGGCTCCATTGCTGCTGAGTGCGTTCGCCCACGCGGCTGGTGCGTGCGCGCCTTCCATCGGACTGAAGTGCGTGCGGACCGCGAGCGCAGGCCAATCCCAACCAGCCAACACGGTCCCCAGGTGCCGTGGAGCCACGGCGGATCCGGCTGGAGGTGTTGCGATCGAGGAGCTGGTGGCTGGCGGCACACCGAGCCTTATAGGTCAATAAAGACTCAATCCAGCGACGAATGTGAAGCAATAAATAAACAACGTAAATCGTTATGTGATAAATTATTACAGAGAAAATCCAAAAGCATAGATTTTCAACTCGGAGTGGAGCGGATCCGCACATTCAGGCCAGCTCATACGGATTTTCAGCCTTACGGCGCTCTGCCTCCTGGCGGATGTGGGTCAATTTTCCTGCATCCGGACCATGCTGAAGGTCAAGCCCGTCGAGTTGCTCAAGGGCGGATGTTGGGCGACCTGTTTGGACCAGAATCCAAGCATAGATCAGACGGGTTGGGACATGGTTGGCATCAGCGCGCAGCAATGCCTTCGCGACCACTCCGGCATCATCCCAACGCTGCTCATCAACGAGTCGGGCAGTCAGGCGGAAGGCGACGATGTTTGAGGTGCTCGTCGGGTGACGTGTCCAGGCTGCGTATGCGGCTGCCGTTTGTCCGCTGCGGAGTAGTTCATCAACATCAGCAGCCGGCATCGGCGCAGGAACATGGGGAGCACGAACAGCGTTGGGCTTGGTCGGCTTAGCACCTCGACGCTCACGACGGGAGAACCAGTCCCAGCCTTCGCAGTCGACCCAGTGTTTTCTCAGCATGACAACGCCGACCGGTATGCCTGCCGCAACACCCAGGAGGTGCAGCATGGGTGTACTCATGTGGAACCCATGCAGTGCCGCATCAAGAAGTTCCAGCCCCAAGTAGAGCAGTCCGAGCGTGCGAACCTGCACGGCAAAGTGTTTAATGAACGGGAAGAGGAAGAGGAGGACATCGACCTCGTTTTCGGGTGCCCAGATCCATGCAACGGCGATCAACCCGAAGATCACGCCACTTAATCCCAATGAAGCGCCAAACGAACTGATCATCACCGTTTGTTCGATGGCGCCAGAAACCAGTGCGATGGCCACCACGACCAGGAGGAAGCGCCACCAGCCGACCTTACCCTCGACGATGAGTCCGAAGACCCAGAAGAAGATCATGTTGCCGATCAGATGCATCCAACCGGCATGCACGAGTACCGAACTGAGCCATTGAATTGGATTCCAGTCGCCGAACACGAGGAGCCACTGGACGATGGCATCAGATGAACCCACCGTGACGTGGAGTATGATGCAGCATGCGATGACGCCGATGGTGCCCCAAGGACCATGGTAGAGTGGAGCATCACAGCGGAGTGGGATCAGCACGACATCATCGTCCGTTACGCAGGCTGAGAAGGCAAGAGCCGTGCGATACGCAACGTCGCCATTTATGACTATTGATCAACACGTCGGCCAGAAGGAGTCGTGCCCTGTAACGACATGCCCCAGTATCCGCTGGCTGTCATGGGTTGAAAAATTCGGTCGCTCCTTCAACGGCCCAACTTGGGCCAGGATGAGTGGCCATGAGCAGACCGTAACGGACGCGACATCGGCTGGACTGGCGATGGCTGCAATGATTGAGTCAGATCAGATTACGACGGACGACGCTGTGGTTGTCCTGGTTGAGGTCGTGATCCTAGGAGGCTGTCGGGAATAGACTCGGTCAGCTGGCTTGGTCTCGTCGGGCATCTCCTGCGATGTCGATATGGTCAGATAGCGCTGCTATCTTCGACCATACATCAGCCCAACTCCCGGGGTCCGCACTAGGCTGGGCAACAACTACTTGGACAATGAGCCCGCCTCATTGCGGCTATGAAGGTGGAGATGGTACAATGTGTGAAATGGATCCTTGCTGCAGGGGTTGATATCGTAGGCTGAGAAAATCTGGAGGGTGTCCCATGCGCGTACTGATGTTGGTTTGCCTGAGCCTCACCATATTGGCGGTTGATAACGCCATGCTGGGCACAGGAGGCAGCGCTCCGGAAATCAACATCACCACAGCGTTCAATACGGCTGGAAAGGGGCCTATCACGCTGGCATCCTTACGTGGACAAGTTGTCCTGATCGACTTCTGGGCGACGTGGTGCAAACCCTGTGTTGCATCTATTCCCCATGTCGAGGCATTACATAAGAAGTAACATGAGCAGGGATTGGTTATCATCGGTTTCGCCATCGATGCCAACATTACCGGACTCGATGCGTTCATCGCCGCGAAGAAGATGAGTTACATGGTGGCTGTTGGGGATGAGTTCACAAAGACCAACGTCTATGGAGTTCACTCGATCCCACATGCGTACCTAATCGACCCTGGCGGAAAAATCGTCTGGCATGGATATCCGGATGATTTGCGTGAGACGGCCTTGGCTAAGTTACTTACGACGGCACGTCCCATTACTACGCCAACGCCGGTATTTGGATCGCCATCCAGTAACGCCAAGATTGCCAAGATCGAAGCTGCCATCAATGCTGGACAGATCGGTGCTGGCGTTTCGCAGCTTGATAAGTTGGCCACCGACAAGGATGCAACTGTTGTGAGCGCAGCGCAGGCGAGTCTTGCCACGGTTGACGCATGGCGTGACATTGGCGATGCCCGTCTTGAAAAGCTGGTACAGGATGGTGATGTGTTCGCTGCGCAGAGTTATGCCGCCATATGCGCTCAGTCCTGGGCCGGGCACGCCCGCGGCAAATCATATCAAGAACGTGCCGTCGCGCTGAAGAAGGATCCGGGATATGAAGCGGGCAAGGCGTACCAACCGTTCATGACCGCCTCAGCAAAAACACGCAAAGATCCAGAGTTTGCGAAGCAAGTCGCGAGTTTCATCAAGAAGTATCCGAACGGATACTATGCGACCATGATTCAGACGATTGTTGGGAATTAGAGGCGTTCCAGACATTGAAATCATCATCCGTTCTCGCTGCCTCGATCGGTCGCTCGGCCGCACGCCACGCCCGTGGCCTGCTACCGCTGTCGCGGCGGTGCCTCACGAGGTTCGAATCCTGAGTAGGCTAGCTACAGGACACTCATTTTTTACGCCGGGTCGAAGCGCGGAGTTTGGGTTCACTCGTCCGTGAACGGACGCCATTCTTCGTGCGGTGTTTCCGGGGCGGGACCAGCAGCTTTGCGTTCAGCTTTGCGCTTGCGCTTGTCTTCAGCGCGGCGCTTTTGTTCGATTTCGCGCTGACGCTTGGCGAAAGTAGTTGGAGTGCGTTGGGCCATGGTGGTCTCGATCAGGACGTCAGGAAGGGATGGAACGCACGCGCGAGGCGAGACGGACGACAGCGAGGCTGCGCAGGCAGGCCCAGCCAATGTCGATCTGCCACCAGCGCATGCCGAGGCGAGCTGAGTTCGGCTCGCGATGATGATTGGCGTGCCAGTTCTCGCCTTGGAACAGATGGAGTGGTGCCAGCCAGGTCACGTTCTTGCCCGTGCCGTGCTCTTCTTTTGCGCCGAGGTGACAGACGCTGTTCACCGTGCATTGCGCGTGCAGCGCCCACACCAGACGGATGGGACCGATCCAGGCGGCAGCAGCGATGGCGGTCTGCCAATCTGCCACGATGAGCCAAGCGAGACCACCGAACGCACTCACGGCCAGCATCAGGACCTGAATTTTGCCCCACACGCGGTAACGGGCTTCATCAAGATCAGGGGCGTAGGCGTCCAGGTTGACCGCAGGGGCCTGCCAGAGCCAACGCAAATGCGACCACCACATGCCTTGATTGGGCGATGAGATGTCGTTTTCCGTGTCGCTGAAGCGGTGATGGTGCCGGTGCGTGGCCACCCAGGTCCGAGGATTTCCCGACCCGTTGAGCATGGCGCAGGCGATCAGGAACTGTTCGACGAGCGGATTCAATTTGGCGGCGCGGTGGGCCAGTACGCGGTGATAGGCAACCGTCGTGCCGAGCCCGCCGAGGGTCAGCAGGACGAGGGCAAGAACCAAGACTGGCCAGGGCGGTAGCGGCAACACGCCGCAAGCCTGCAGAACCAGGGCCGTAATAGCAGCTGCGTGAATCCCGATAACCCACCACAGCGTCGGCCACTCGTTGGGGGCCGACCAGAAAAAGGACCGTTGCCACGGCATGAGGGGAACTGCCAGTGTCGGCGATGATCCTGGGGTATGTAGGGGGGAATCAGCCAACAGTGGCCGATCGCCCGGGGCGTCGCTCGTAACCAGAGAGGCCTTCCAGCAGAGATGGGCCCCGCAAAAGGAGGCGCCGGTGAATTCGGCTCTCAGACGAGAGCCGATGCGAGGTCTGAGCCCGCGCACGATGAGCAGAACCTTAAGCAAAAGCGAACCGGAGCAACATCCATTCCCGAAACCTGCAGGGCCATGCGGGAGCCTGCTGTCTGTCCAGAGACGCCCGGTTTTCCACCTCCCGCAAACGCCCCCGATCCAGAGGCTCCCGCCCATGCCTGATAGCCCGGTTAAGTCTCCGTCCGCCACCTTCGCCGATCTTGGCTTGCCCGCAGCATTGGTTGCTCTGCTTGCCAAGCGTGGACTTACCATCCCGACACCGGTGCAAGCGGGGGTCATTCCACACGCTCTCGCTGGCGGTGACATCTTGGCCCAAGCGCGTACGGGTTCCGGCAAGACGATGGCGTTCTTACTGCCGCTCGCGGCGCGCATTGGCGCTGGCGAAATTCGCCGCGCGTGGGTCGTGTGTCCGACGCGCGAGCTGGCGCAACAAGTAGCCCGTGAAGCGGCAACGATTCTCGGTGAAGGGCGTACCGCGATCCTGGTTGGCGGATTGCCGCCATGGCCGCAGATCAATGATTTGCGCCGCAAACCAGCGCTCGTCGTCGGAACACCCGGCCGCATGTGCGATCATCTCGCCCAGGGCAATCTGATTCCCGATGCTGAGATCGTCGTGCTCGACGAAGCCGATCAGATGATGGACATGGGCTTCAGTGAAGATCTCGAACGCTTGGTGAAAGATCTTGGCGGTTCGGTCGCACGTTGGCTGTTCAGCGCGACGTTCCCGCCCCAGGTTCAGGCCGCAGTCGATCGTTGGCTTGATGACCCGAACGAAGTGCGCTTGGACGTGAAGGCTGCGTCAAGCCACGTGCCGCAGAAATTTGTGGTTGCGCGCCGTGGTGAAGAAGGCGCCGCGCTTGCGCGGTTATTGCATATCTTGGAGCCAGCGCGCGCGTTGGTCTTCGTGCGTACACGCGACGCGGTGGATTCTGCGGTTCGCGCGATTGCCGCTGAAGGCATCGAGGCAGCCGGCATTAGCGGTGAACTTGCGCAGGACGCACGCGAGCGCGTGTTGGCACGCTTCCGCGCTGGGCGCTTGGCCGTACTCGTAGGCACTGACGTTGCGGCCCGCGGCCTCGACGTGCAGGGTATCACGCATGTGTTTAACCTTGGTCTGCCGGTCACCGCCGAGAGCTACAATCACCGCATCGGTCGGACCGCGCGCGCCGGAGCCGATGGCGAAGCATGGACGGTGGTTGGTCCATCCGAGCGTATGCGTTTTCAGCGCTTGGCCTCGATGGCGAAGTGCAAGCCGGTCGAAGTGCCGCTGCCGGCAGCGTCGGCAATCGTCGATGCCAAGCGTGAACGACTGGCCAAACGCGTGCAGGATTCGCTCGGCGAAAAATTAGCGTTGCCCATTTCGTTTGCTCCGTTGGTCAAAGAATTCGGCGCTGAGGCCGTGCTGGCCGGCTTGATCCATCGCCTTGTCCCAGATGCGGCGATCGAACGGGCGCCAGAAAAACCCGCCTTCGCTGGAAGAGATCAAGGCGCTGCGCCGCGCTTCACTGGCGCGCGCGCCCGGACTGGCGAGGCCGGCATGGTCACGCTGTTCGTCGGACTCGGCATCAGCGATGGTGTCCAGCCAGGCAACGTCGTAGCAATGATGTGTCACCAGTGCGGTATCGTTGGATCTGATCTTGGCCGCATCCGCCTCTTTGATCGCCACTGTTTGGTCGATGTCCAAGGCAGCGTGGTTGATCGCGTCATGGATCATCCGCTCAATCATCGTGGACGCCCGGTGCCGGTGCGTCCTGACCGCGCACTTGCTGGTGGTCCACCTATGGGCGGCCATCCAGCGTCAGGCGGCCGTCCTCCATTTCGTAAGCCATCATTCCGTCGCTGACTGAGCGTTGTCGATTCGCAGTCAGCACGGGGTTATACCAACCCATGGCGAGGGGCTGAGCACCGATGTGCAAGCTCGCATAGCCATAGCTTTGCGCACGCAGCGAACCCCATAGAAGTCCGGCCTGTAAGGCACGGGGGTTAGCTCCGACTATCCCCCTACAACTGGGTACCAACCCACAACCCCACGGATTTCACCATGAAGATCAATCACCTCATCCTCGCCGCTGCAATCACTGGCCTGATGGCCGGCGCGCAAGCTGTTCAGGCAGCCGAGGGAGGCGGAGCGAATGGTAGCGCCCCCGCAACCACCGACGCCAAGGACAAACACGCCTGCAAGGGCCTGAACGCCTGCAAGGGCAAGGGTGCCTGCAAGACCGACAAAAATGCCTGCAAGGGTCACAACGAGTGCAAGGGCAAGGGCGGCTGCGCCACGACCAAGAACGCGTGCAAAGGCCACAATGAGTGCAAGGCGCTCGGCGGCTGCAAGACCGACAAGAACGCCTGCAAAGGTCAGAACGAGTGCAAGGGTAAAGGCGGCTGCAAAGTCGGCGCTCAGGAAAAGACCGAGAAGCATGCCTGCAAGAGCAAGGACGGCTGCGGCGGCAAGAAATAGGACGCGCCCTCAGTTGGTGATCATCCTGGCCGTCCCGGAAATTCCGGGACGGCCTACTAGTTAGCTAGTTCCGGAGAAATTTTTCAAGGCAACCGCAGAGGCCGCTGAGAGCGCAGAGGAGGGCTTCTTCTGGTAGTTCCCAATGACGCCTTCCGTGTTTCATAACACGCACAAGCTGTCGTCTCTGCGACCTCTGCGGCCTCTGCGCCTCTGCGGTTGCCTTGAAAAGGAGTGCAGGAGATGTCTGCTTCTCGCCTTGGCCTACCAGATCTCGGCATCGGCGTTGGTTTGCGCACGATCCATTATCGCCATTTGCGCGAAGAGCGTCCGCAGGTCGATTTTCTCGAAATTATTTCTGACAACTACATGGAGACTCAGGGCCGACCCCTGGAAGTCCTCGACGAGTTAGCCCAGCGTTATCCGATCATCATGCACGGTGTGTCGCTGTCGATTGGCGCGCCGGCTCCGCTGGACCGTCGCTATCTCCGCAACTTGGTCCGGTTGCGCGATCGTGTGCATGCGCGTTGGGTCAGCGATCATTTGTGTTACACGGGCATCGCCGGGCTCAATACGCACGACCTGCTGCCGATGCCCTACACGCGCGCCGCGCTGCGGCATATGGCCACGCGCATTCATCAGGTGCAGGATGCATTGGGCACGCCATTTATTCTTGAGAATCCTTCGACCTACGTCGCCTGGAGTGCGTCGCAGATGACCGAATGGGAGTTCCTTGCCGAACTTTGCCGACTGACCGGCTGCGGTTTACTGCTCGACGTCAACAACATCTACGTCAGCTCGCGCAACCATGGTTTCACTACCGCTGCGTATCTCGACCATATTCCCTGGGACCGCGTGGTGCAGTTCCACATCGCTGGACACAGCGATAACGGCGATCACGTCATCGACACGCACGATGGCCCGGTCATTGATCCGGTGTGGAAGCTCTTGGGCATGGCCTGGCGACGCTGTGGTGGTGCTTCGGTGCTGATGGAATGGGACGCAAAAATTCCGCCATTTGCGGAAGTTCACGCCGAAGCGCTCAAGGCGCGACGTGTACTGCCGAAAGTCGCAGGCGTGGCATGAAACAGCACCCGCATTTTCAAGGCAACCGCAGAGGCGCAGAGGCCGCGGAGACGAGGATGTGTACGAGCAACTTTGGGCCTTGGGTTTTCACGTTTCATGATCGCCACATGTTTTTCCCCTCTGCGATCTCAGCGGCCTCTGCGCCTCTGCGGTTGTCTTGGAGGCATGAAGCATGAGCAAGGCACTGACGGCCCATTTGCATTGGCTGGTCGGCGCGATCACAGCGGACCAAGCACCGCGAAAGCTGGATCGACTTGGGGGTGCGGCGGTGGCACCTGCGGTTGGTCTTGGGATTTATCGCCATGCCTACCGCGCACGGCTGGTTGAATGTCTCGCTGATGATTACCCGGTTCTGCAAGCACTGCTGGGGGTTGAGCCATTTGCCGCATTGGCCCACGCCGTCATCGCGGCACATCCATCGCAGGAGCCGACGCTCAATCGCTATGGACGTTGGTTATTACGGTATCTGCGCGCGCATCCTAAGGCGACGGCGCACGGTCGCCTGGCGTATGATCTGGCACGTCTGGAGTGGGCGCTGGTCGAGGCGGTCCATGCACCGCTCGCGCCTGCGTTCGCGGTTGCATCATTGGCCGCTAGCAAACCAAGGCTGCTCGCGCGCGCGCGTTTGGTTGCGGTACCATCGCTGCGCCTCATTGCGTCGCGTTGGTCGATCGACAGCTGCTATCGTCAATTCCTGCGTCGAGAGCCCGTGGTCGTGCCGCCGTGCGAGGCCGAAACGGTTGCCGTTACCCGGCGATCAGCGGGCCTGCATCGGCTAGCAGTGCGGGCGGGTGAAGCACGTTTGCTGACTCTGCTGGTTCGTGGCCGTCCACTTGGACAGGCCCTGACCATCAGCGGTCTTACGCCAGCGGCTGTGCAGGTCGCGCTGGCCCGCTGTATCGAAGCCGGTTGCTTCATGTCTTTGACAGACACCAAAACGACATGAGCCTCAGCGCTCATTGCGCGGCTCGCCTACGCCTTCCGCAGGCTGACTTCCAAGCAGAACTGGCCGACCGGACTGGTGAATGACACGACGAGACAGGGCACCGACTTGTTCTGACCGGCGACGTAGTTGCGGCCGGTGACCATCTTGGGCTGGCCGATATCGAACTTGTAGCCCTTTTGGATCAGGCGGTTCTTGGCGTCACCAGCAATGATGCTGGTCAACTCGCCGACGCCGTCCACCACGGAAGCGGAGATAGATGTAAATTCCTCGCCGACAAACTTGCTGACCACCGAGATGGCAACATGTTCAGGGAAGCTAAGGACCACGGACCCGTGTGCCTCGCCATCCAGGCTGATGATGCCGCTTACACCGTAGGCCTCTTCGCCCTCGCCCTTCAAGAATATTTTGTCGCGTTTAGGTGTAATATTGCACATGGTCGAGAACGTATTGATCGTCGCCTCGATAAACGGATTGATATAATCAACGCTGAGGCCTGCCATGATGTGCTCGATCATCAAGGGTACTCAGCGGGGGAGTAGGACGCAAGTGTATGACCGTGCCCCACCTGTGGCGCACGCTGGTTGAGATCAGATACTGCGCGCATGGCTATGGTGTTAGGACTCGAGACAAGCTGCGATGACGCCTGCGCCGCGCTGGTCGCGGATGGGCACCATCTGCTTGCCGAAGAGCGTGCGAGCCAGGAAGACGATCTTGCTAGTTGGGGTGGCGTTGTTCCTGAAATCGTCGCGCGCGGTCACATCGTTGCCCTGCCCGGACTCGTTGAGCGCGTATTGCAACGCGCGGGTCGGAGCTTGGCTGACATGGACGCGGTCGCCGTGGCGGCCTGGCCAGGACTTGCTGGCAGCCTGCTTGCTGGCGTTACTGCTGCCAAGGTCATCGCATTGCGCTGCGATGTTCCCCTGATTGCTGTTGATCACATCGCTGCGCACCTCGCGGCCGTGCACGTTGGTAGGCCTGAGGTTCCCTATCCGCTGGTGGGATTGGTGGTATCGGGCGGACACAGCCACCTCTACTTGGCGCGCGGTCCCGGCGATCTGGAGTTGCTTGGCGGCACCATCGACGACGCCGCCGGCGAAGCTTTTGACAAAGCGGCGCAGATTCTTGGCCTGCCCTATCCAGGTGGACCGCAGATTGATCGACTCGCCACATGCGGCGACGCCAAAGCGATTGCACTGCCGCGATCATTTATTCGCGATGGCACCATGCGTCTGAGTTTCGCTGGACTGAAGACCGCACTGTTACGTCACGCGCGTGGCCCGCTCGGTCGTGATCCGCTGCGCCTTGATCAACGCGGCATCGCGGATGCGTGTGCCAGCTTTCAGGCGGCGGTCATCGACGTCCTCATCGATAAACTGACCTTGGCGGCGACCAACGCTGGCGTTTCGACGATCGCGGTTGGCGGTGGGGTTGCCTGCAATCGTGGATTGCGTCAACGGCTGGACACGCTCACGCAACAGCGTGGGTGGCAACTCATGCTTCCCGAGCCGCAACATTGTGCCGATAATGCGGCGATGATAGCAGCGTTGGGTTACGTGCAGTACAAGGCCGGCCAGCATGCTGATCCGCATCTGGTGCCGCTGCCGACCGGTGTCGCCGGTCCGCGCCGACGCGGATGAGTTGATCCATCGACTAGTGCCAATCAGCATTTTCAGGCGAACCGCGAACCCAATGCGCTTTCTAGGGTGAATCAGGGTTTCGCAGCCGGATAGGTGACGGTCAGATCGTCAATCCACAGTTCAGGATCGCCGATCGAGTCCGGGCCCAAGAAGACCAGGGCCATACCACCAGTGGGGACAAAGCGGGCGGGATTCATTTTGGCTCCGTCGAGCGTCTTGCCGTCACGCGTCACTGAAAATTTTCCGCCGGTGCAATCGAAGGTCCATTGATTCCAGCCCGGTTCGCGACCAAGGCCCGAAGGATGCAGGTTGAACCACTGGTTTTCGCCGGTGTTCACCCAGGCGACGTCGGCGTCGCCATTCAGATAGCCGCGCCATGCTTGGCGGATTGAGAGCAGGTCGCCATTCGCCGTGCGCAGGCAGAGTGCTTGTCCCATGTCGTTCTTTTTGCCGTGTTTGGCGCCGCCATCGAAGGCGGCGAAGGTGATGCGGACCGGCAGATCGTCCTGCTCGCCGAAAGCGAACACGGCTTTGGCGCGGCGACCCAGACGCAATGCTTTGGCACCGGACTTGTGCTGAGCATCGCCGAGTTCACTACCGCCCTCGAGGGTCCAGCGCGCATCCAGTGGTTGTTCGAAATCACACGTGAGTGTGCCGCCGACGGCCAAGGGCGTTGGAGTGTTGCCGCGCGCGCGGGCGACGCCGACTTTGACGGTGACTGGCCAGGTGCGAACTTCGCTGCCGAGCGTGTAGCGCAGCACATATTCGCCCGGATCTTTGGTCTTGGTCTTGGGATTGGTGCCGTCCCAGCGCGGTGCGACGAAGGTGCCCGCTTTGGGATCGACGGCGATGGTTGCCAGGTTGCCCAGCACGCTGGTACCATCGGCAGCAAGCAGATCGATGGTCAGGGTGCCGGCCTCGCGGATCGAGGCGAGCATGCTGACCTTCTCGTTGTTGGCGGTCTCTAGGTAATCCGGGATTGGATGCGCGAGGATCAACTTGCGGCCCGGCTGCACTGGGATCGCGGCGATCTTGACCGCAGCTGGGTCTTTGACGTCCTTGCGCTCGTAGCCGTTGCGCTTGAGTTGGTGTTGGAGGTACGCAACGGCGAGCGGACCCTTGGCTGCCTTTTCAGCCGCCGCGCGAATCACGTCGTCGAATGGAGCAAACGCATCCCACACGCCACCGGCTTTCGAGCTGCCATCGGCGCATTGCAGGCCGTTGTCGATCATCCAGCGATTGGTGCGCACCATGCGTTCGATGTCGCTACGGTCGAAGACCAGGCCGGCGTCGTACACCTCCAAAAACGCACCGGCTTCGAACACCTGATAGCCGGGCCGGGACGAATGCACGCCGACCCAACTCTTGGGCGCGGTGCCTTCGAGATCGTACGCGCCGTGCGGCATCCAGAAATTCCACACCAGGCGGTTCTCATCGGGGAACAGGCGGAACATCGCCTTGGCGCGGCCGAAGACGGCGGTCACACGGTCGCGGTATTCCGGCTTGCCGGTGAGTTTCCACAGGCTGAGCAATACCAGCCCGGCCTTGTAGTGCTTGTTGAGGTTGTCGCTGACGATCCAGCTTGGACGTGGCTGCCATTTACTGCGGTCGTCGCGGAGGAGGGCGAAGGGATAGGTGTGGTACGAGCCATAGCCGTGCGCGTCCTGATAATAGCAGTCGCGCTTATTCCATTTCTCCCAGATCATGCGGGTGGCGAGGTCGATGTATTCCTGGGCCTTGGTGCCGAATTGCTTTTTCAGCGCGGGATCGGCCATGACCAGTTCGGCCCAATGCACCAGCGGTAGGGCGATGTTGGCGTCGCCAACGAGGCAGTCGGCCACGACCGCTACCTCTTTATTCTTCAGGTCTTCGCCGATGTCGGCACCGATCGTGCCGGGGAAACCGTCGGGGTCGTTGCTGATGATCTGCTTGTTGCACCAGTCGTAGTACGCCTGGGCCTTCTCCAGGTACAGCGGCTCGCTTTTACCACCGGCTTCGAAGGCGCGCAGGAAGCTGTGCGCGCTGTAGGCGGCGAACCAAGTGAACTGCTCGCCGGTCGACGTCTTGAGATTGCCATTGCCCATCGCCTGATCGTAGAGGGCTTGTGGCGTAGGCAGAGCTGCGGCATCGCCGGCGCGGAGGCAGGCCACCACCAAGGCAAGGGTCAGAACACGCCGGGAGGCTAGGGAGTTCAGCATGGTCGTATTCATGCAAGAGGTCACACGAACGCAATCAAGCGCGGGGTCAGCGGGTGGTTTCTCGGTGAACGGAGGATGGGCGCGGCCGTTGATCCTGGTGATCAACCAAGCCTGTTTGTGTCACACTCATGGCGGTGCCTCCGAATCCCCGCTGGCCCAGTCCGTGCATGGGGGACACACTGTGCAAGCGCCGCCCACAGACATAGGGGGCCAGGACCGGAGCCGTTATGCTGAATCGCCGTCTGCACTGCCTTGTACCGACGCTGCTTGTGATCGGGGCAATGCCGCTGTCCGCCATGGCTGCCACCGCCCCCGTGGCCGTGGTCCCATCAACCGAGCGCGACGCCCAGTACGATGCGGTCAAGTCACTGATCGATCGTGATTACCGTCTGCCGGCCAAGCGCCAGTTGGCGGACTTCATTGCTGCTGGGCACAAGGGCGCTGAATGGCAGAACAAGTTTTTGACCTGGTCCTTCGCTGACCGCTTCCGCATCAGCAGTCCAGACGCTGCCGAGAAGGCTGCGCTGGCCAAAGAGGCTGCCGGGCTGCAGGCTGAATTCGAAGCCGCAGCGAAGGCAAGTCAGCTACCCGCCGAGATGGCGAGGCAGTTTACCGGCTCGGGACGAATCCTGCGTCTGGTCAACGACATCCTCAAGGATGTGAACCCAGACATGCCTGCGCCGCTGGTCAAAGAGACCGCGATTCCGCAGGAGCGTCGCGACGCGCTGAATGAGGCAGTGAAGGCGCTAATCGTGTCAGCGGGTGCCGCCTATGATGCGGGCTTGGCCAAGATCGCGGCGAATGCAGCGGCCGAGCAGGCGGTCGAAAATCTGGATGACAAGGATCCCAAGCGCTTAGCGGTGCTCCGACCGGCGGTTGATCTGCGTTTCGAGGCGATTCATCCGATGTACCTCGCCCACAAGGCGCTGCGCGAAATTGCTGAACGCGGTGCTGATTTCGGTGTCGATCCAGCGCCCGCGCGCGAGTTCATCGATTCGTGGACGCAGAAAAACTTCAAGGGAATCGTTGACCTGGATTACTTCTGGGGCGAATACAACGTAAACTTGCGCGCCCTGTGCACGGCGTTGGCCGCCGAAGGTGCGCGCATCAAGATGAAGGAGGCGAACATCGAGGAACTAGAGGGGAACTTCCTCAAGGTCGCTCAGATGAATATCGCTGAGGATTTCAAGGGTGCGCCCGTAGCGGTGCTGGATGAATTGCGCACCCTGCAAGTCCGCACTTGGGCCGACCTGATCATCTGGTACCGCGACATGGGCAAGGCGATCGGTCCACGGCAGTGGCAGCGCGGCGCCGAGATTTTCCTGATTTTCAAGGATCAGGCCAAGACCGATGCGAATCTGCGGCTGGATCAGAAGGACCGTACGCGTCAGGTTGAAGTCGCGCGCGTCTATCTCGCGGCTGCGCGTCTGCTCAAGGCCAAGGGCGATACCGCCGGAGCTACGGCGGCTACCTCGGCGATCTCGGCGGTGCGTAATCATCCGATGGGGTATTTTGCCTCGCAGTGGATGGGCAGCTTTACGCGCGAGGGTGTCAAAAGCGGATCTGGTTGGGTTGACGCTGTTGTGGCCGGCGACCCGACCGAGGCAATCACGACGGCGAGCGCATTCATGCGCGCCGCCAATCAGGACAGCGATCCCGCGCGCGCGCGCGCAACCATGTTCACGGCGGCTACGGTGTTGCGCAATGCGACCCTTGGCCTGCGCCAAGAAGCATTCGCTGACCGCGCCGACGAAGTTGCCCCGGAAGTTTGGTATCGCTACGCGAGTGTGATGTCGAAACTCGACATGAAGTGGCATGCGGCGATTGTCGCCCAGACCGGTCTGCGCCATCTGCAGACACGGATGACCGAACTCAAGAACAGGACACCGTGGAAAACGCCCGATGGCAAACAGTGGACCGAGTGCGGTCGCTACGTCAGTTTGTTGGCTCAGAACGCGATCGTGTATGGCAGTTATCTGCAGTCGGTCGGCAAGGGTCCAGGCGCGGTGAATCTCTATCAGGACATCGTCGGCCTGGTGCAGAAGGTCAGTCCGGACGATTACGGCAAGAACACCGAATGGGTCAGCGTCGTGCTGTCGATCCAGAGTCGTGAATGGAGTAATGCCGAAGCGGGGCTTAAGAACTACCAGAAGAAATTTCCTGAGGACGGTTACAAGTGCGACGGCGCGATGGACCGGATCCGGCTTGGCCAGATCTCTGACTCGAAGTCACCTGAGGAGCGCAAGACCAAGACCGCGCAGTTGCTGAAAGAGGCCGAAGTGCGTACGGCGAAAATTCACGCCGATCTCGAAAAAGAGAAAGATCCTGTTCGTCGACGTGATCTGATGCGCGCTGAACGCGATGTGTTTGCGCTGAAGGCGCGGGTATGCGTGCAGGAAAGTCGGTTCGAAGAGACTATCCAGATGCTTGGTCCCGATTATTGGAAGGTGCAACCGGACGAAGACGTCGCCGTCGAAATGCTCGGTCTGCTCTGTTCGGCAATCCATGGCAAGCACAAGGCGATCTCGACCGATCAGAAGCTACTGACCGATCCCAAGTTGCTCGTCGAATCGTGGCCAGCGGTCGCGTTTGCATTTGAAGTGTGGCAGAAGCAGCATGAACGCCTGCCCGGTCAATCCGAACGCATCGAAAGTCAGGGCAAGAAGTTGTCCTGGGTGTTCAATCTGATCTCGGTGCAGGTCGCCGCGATGCGCGATGCCGCAGGTGCCTCGCCGCAGTTGGCCGACATCGCGAAAGAGGCGAATCGCGGCTTTGCTGGCGTCATGGAGCCAATCGTCAACGAGAAGTCAGTGCCCGACATCGTGCTCAAGGTAGCCAACGTGCTCTGGGAGCTCGATCAGCACGTCAAGGCTGCCCGACTGTACGGCATCTATCTGGATCAACTGATTGTGGATCCAGACTTGGCGACGTTACGCGATACGCCAAAGACGGCGCTGGATCCGCTCGATCCGATTCTGATGGCGCGCCCAGAACTCAAAGCCAAGTGGTTGTTGGTGCGCGATCTTTTCGAGGACAATCCCGAATTGAAGAAGAAGATTCTCGAACTGGATCTGCCGGAAAAAGAGTGGGGTGAAAAGAAACGCGACTTCGCCCTCGCTGCTGAAGCCATCATCAGCCTCAAGGAAGACGCCGCCAAATCGAAGATGTCAATCGGCGCGGGCTACGCGGCGCTGGACACTGGACTCACCAAGCTGTTGAACCTCGCCAAGCAACTGACCCGTCAGATCAGTGTGACCGCCAAGTTGGCTTCGGCCTACCGTGAGCAGGGCGACAAGAAGAAAGCGAATGCCCTTTACGAGAAGCTCATCGACTATGATCCGACCAATCCGGACTTCCTGGCTGCCACGGTTGAACTCACCATCGATCGTTTGCAGGTTGGCGAACCGTTGACGGACAAGGAACTGGAAGCAGCGCAGATCAAGACCGCGCGCGTGCGCACCAACGCCACCAACAATTCAACCCTGTGGACAGCCCGCATTCAGCTCCTCGAACTCATGGTCTATCGCAAACAGTACAGTGAAGTGAAGTCGAACCTCAAATTCGCCGCGGTGGACAAGAGCACGCCGTTTGACGAGTTGCAGCAGTTGCCGCGCGAGAAACGCGATGACAAGACGGTCCGTCGGGCGGCGAACGCACTGGCGGTCGATCTCTGCAAACGCTATTCGGCCATCTTCACCCAACCCGGTGTGGACATGAAGCCGGCCTACGCCATCGACACAGTGACGATCGACGGCAAGCCAGTGGCGGTGTTCGTCCCCGTCGGCGGTCCGAAATTCACCGCTGTTTCGCGCGAAATTGGCGATGACGGGACCAAGGTCTGGTTCTTGTGGGAGGAAGGCAAAGAACCACCGCCCGAACCAGAAGTGAAGCCCGAGCCAACTCCGGTTCCCGAAGTGAAGGCTCCTGACGCGAAGGCGTCTGATCCCAAGACGACAGAACCGGCCAAGTCACCCGCGCCAACCAAGCCACCGGAGGCCAAGCCGTGATCCGCGCCGCCTTTGTTCTGTTCTGTGCCGCCATCGTCAGTGCAGGCGACGCCCCACCACCGCTGGGTCCGCACCAATCCAAGGCCGTCATCGTCGGCCCAGGTCCGACGGACATCCGCGCTAACGTCTGGATCATCGAAGAAACCGTCGATGGACTGAAATTAACCCTCACCGATCAGGCCGATGGCCCCCAGTCAGCGATCAAGCGCGGCAAATACGAACGCGTTGACTACCGCAATCCCGAAGAGATCACGTGGCTGCAGGGCGACGGCCTGAGTGCCAAAGGCAAGTTTGAAGACGCGGCCGCGAAATTCACCGAGGCCGCTGCCAACGGCAGAACCTGGTACACGCGTGAGAGTGGATTCTTGCGTGCTGCGGAATGCTGGGTGAAGGCCGGCAAGGGAGACCAGGCGCTCAAGGCCTTGGAAGGGCTCAAGGCGGCTTTCCCCAAGAACGTGCATCAGGGCGAGGCATTGTACTGGCAGGGGGGCGCATTGGCGAAGAAGGGTGACCGCCCCGGAGCGCTGAAAATATTTAACGAACTCGCCAAGCGTAGCGATCTGGGTCTCGAGGCGGTTGCGCTTGGTGCTCTCGGCCAAGCCGAGCAACTCGCCGCCGACAAGCAGTTTGCCGAGGCGGCCAACGCCCTGGCCAGCGTATTTACCAAATTAAATGCGGATCGCGATGTTCGTTTGTTCGGTCAGATCGGCGCTGAGTTGGCGGCCCAGCAAATTGCGGCTGGTCAAGTTGAACCGGCGATCGCCACGCTGCGCCGCCTCGCCTATGGCGTCAACAATGCCACCACCCGTGCCAAGGCGCACGTGGATTGGGCGAACATGCTCGTCAATCTGAATGATGCCAAGTCGCTGTTTCTGGCTTTCGATCACGCTGCCATTGCGACTGCCACGCGTGATGCCGAGTCGTCGGTGACTGAAAAGGCCGCCACGCTGACCCGGCAAATCAGCGGTAAAATCGACAAACTGCCCGCCGACCAGTGCTCTGACGCCGAGAAGGCCGAGTACCGCCGCTATCTTACGAGGTGAACATGGACATCCGCATTACCATCCTGTCGTTGCTCGCAGTCGTCGCCTGGTCTGGCGATGTCGTTCTCGATCGGGTTGTCCTCAAAGAAAAGGGCGCCCGCGATTGCTGGATCGTTTCCGAGTCGTTTGACGAACAGAAGTGGAAGAACTCGCCCGAGTCGGGTTCGGAGAATCCGCCGACGCGCCGTTCAACGATCAAGAGCATTGTCTATGGATTTAAGCGTGGCCCGAGCTTGTGGACGCAAGGCGTCGAAGCGCGCGAACGCGGTCGCTTTGAGGAGGCGGCAACCTTGTTCAGTCAACTGGCGCAGGGCCAGCGTGAATGCGAAAAGGTCATCGGCTATTTCGATGAGGGCGTGGCTTGGGACATGGCCGGCAAAGTCGACGACGCCGCCAAGGCGTTTCAGAATTCGGTCGATGCGGCACCCAACCATCCAAACGTGACCGACGGAATGTACCGCCTTGGCATGGTGCTGGCCCAAAGCAAGGCGGCAGCGGCCGAAGAAGTAGCCAAGAAGTTGGACGCGATGAGTCTCGGCAAAGCTCCACCAATGAATCCGAAACCGCGCGCTGCGGCAATTCGCGTGGCGATCGCCCAGGCGGCCGGCGACGACAAGGGCGTGCGCTCGTTCATGCCCTTGGTTGCATTATCGCCCGAGAACGACCGCGAAACCTGGCTGCATTTCAAACTGTATGTGGCGGATACGTGGCGCAGTAAGGGCAAGATGAAGGAGGCAGCCTCCATCTACGAAGATATGTTGCCTAAGCTGAACGACGATCCGGCGACCGCATCACGCGTGCGTCTGGGCATTGGCGTATGTGGTGCCGAGGGCGACCGCCAGGGCGCGATCATTGTGCTCGTTGGTCTTGACGCGCTGCCGTTCGGCTCACCAGAGCAGAAATGCGAAGCGCGTTATCACGCTGGCCGCCTACTCTTGGCAGAAGCGGCCGATGCGGAGAAGGATCCAACCACCGCCAAGGACGAGCGTCGCAAAACCTTCATCAGCGAAAATCGCCGCAGTGCTAGGCAGTTGCTGCAGACCGCTGCCGAGGCCACCGTGTCGGTCCCATTTAAAGATCAGGCAGCAGAGCTGTTGAAAACTCTCGCAGCCGACGGCACGGTCAAGCCACCGGAGGTCAAGGAACCAGTGGCGCCTGACCCAGCGAAGGATGGGGCCAAGACCGACACGGCAAAACCCGCCGAAGGTGGCAAAGACAAAGCCGCAGCGACAGAGCCAGCCAAGGCGGCTGACGGGGCCAAAAAAGCACCAGCCACGGAACCGGCCAAGCCAGCCGCGAAGTAATCGATGACCGGAGTGCGGATTGCGCTCGCGCTGGCGAGCGACTAGACTTCCGCCCCATGCCCTTCGCCGGCAATCTGCGCACACTGCCACTGCCTGACGTCTTACAGACCCTGAACAATATCAAGGCGACCGGGGTTCTGCGTCTGACTTCGCACGCTGGTTCGCGCGATGTTGTATTTCAACAAGGCGAGATCATCGGGGTTGGTTTTCTGGATAAGGATGGCCGCGACGACCTCACGCTGCGACTCGCGTTGCTGGGCATCGAAACCGATGTTGGCGAGTGGCTGAAAGGTGTGACGTGGTACTGGACGGCGATGCAGGCGCGGACCTGGAGTCAGCGCCAGGATGTCGATGAGCTCATCCATCAGCAGGCACGCGAGCAGCTGCACAATCTGTTCGTATGGAACAATGCCGATTTCTCGTTCGAGGATGCCGGCCCGGGCAAGGCCGTGGCCAACGACATGGTTGCTCGCTGCCTGGAGCGACCACTCGCGATCGACACGGCAACGCTACTGTTGGAAGCCGCACGGCAGCAGGACGAGTGGGCGGAAGTGCGTACGCGTATTCGCACCGAGGCCGGGGTCGCCGCGATGGGGTCTGCGCCTGTGTTGGAGCAGATTGCCGCAGACGCGGGGGACGACGCAGCAGCCCCGCAATCAGCTATCGAGGAACAAACCTATCATCTGCACCTCGAGGGTGAGTGGCGCGGTCCCTATCAACGTTCGCAGATCATTGCGATGGTGAAGGCTGGATCGGTCACTGGCGAGGTCTGGAGCTATGATCCACGAAACCAGGAACGGCAAACTCTCGACCAGCTCTTGGGCGGCACTGAGTTGCGCCGGGTTTCAGCACAAGACATCGATGCGCTGCAACAGGCGGTGAAGGCGGCCGAGGCGCGTTTGATCGAAGAGCGCACGGCACGGCAAACCGATCTCGCGGAATTACGCGGACTTGCGAGCGAGATTCTCCGCCTGTCTCGTGATCAGGGACAGCATGATCCGGCCACGGCGGCAGTAATCGAACGTTTGTCGGAGGCGATATCGGGCGATGACCCATCGCTGATTGTGCTCAGTTCTGAAACAGTGGTGGTCTCGTTGGTCCATCACTTGCGCGGCCTGTCTGCAGTCGGCCTTGAACAAGCACGTACACAAACCGCCAGTCTGGCTGAGCGCATCAGTGAAATCGAGGGCCGCGCTGCCAGTGAACGGGCCGCGCTCGAAGCGCAGGTCAGCGTCGCTGAACAGCGGGCCGATGCCGAACGCGACCAGGCAGCGCAGATGCGTGCGCGTTTAGCCGCAGCTGCTGAACACGTCACCCAGCTCGATCAGGATTTGCAGCGTTCGCGCCGTGACTCGTCGCGCGTATCGACCGAGCGCATCGTTGCTGGACAGGGGTCAAGTAGCGATTCGCCCACTCCGGTGGTCGATGAAACCCATGAGCTCCAGCGGTTGCGCGTCGAGCATACGCGTCTGCTGAATGACGTTGCCGTATTGCAAGCACAGCTTGACGAAGACCGCGCCCGCCATCAGGCGGAATTGGAAGCAAGTAGAGCCGTGGCGGCCGCCTTGGGCGAACATGCGTCCGGAACCGAGCGTTCAGCGCCTAGCTCGACCGAAACCCATCTCAGTGCCGAAGTCGAGCGACTGCGGCAGATGTTGGCCGACGCGTTGCGCCGGGCCGAGAGCGGCTCAGCGATCCGTGCTGCCATCACAGCGCGCGATCTGGCCGCAAGCGAGCGCGATGCTGCACGCAGCGATAGTGAACGACTACGTCATGATCTCCATGCGGCGCGTTCCGACAACACACACCAGGCCGAGTTGAATCAGCGTTTGGTTGCGACCGAACAGCGCGCCAGTCACGCGGAATCCCGACTCCAAGCGGCAGAACACGCGCTCGCGGAAGCTCGGCGCCAGTTGGACGAAGGCGCAGCGGCGCAGCGGCAACGTGAATTGGCCGTCCGCGCCGCGGAAGAGCAAAACGCGCACTTGCAGGCGCGTATCCGCGAACTGGCAAGCCGTCTCGAGGACGGTGAACGTCGGCTGGGCGAATTCAGTCAACTGTCGCAACAACTGGCCGAGGCGCGCTCGCGGGCGACCCAACTCGAGGCCGATAGCGAGCGCATCAAAGAAGATCTGGCGCTGGTTCGCAAGCAGGCCACAAGTCGCCTGGAGCATACGCGAACTCGGTTGGCGGCGATCCGCAAGCGCTTGCACGAGGCGCGTCGCGAAGCGCGCAAACTACGCACGGCTCCGCTGGCCGGTCAGGCACCAGTACCGTGGTCATCGCCGCCGACGGCGTCCTATGCCGCAGCGCCAACCGCAGGCCAAGCGCCAGTGCCGTGGTCATCGCCCGCTACCGCCTCCTATGCGGCAGCACCGAGCGCAGCACAGGCCCCGGTTCCCTGGTCCTCACCAGCTACGGCGACCTATGCGGCGGCACCGCCAAACCAGCAGCAGATGGCACCTCCGCCAGGCGAGTCTTCGTCAGCTGTTGCTGCGACCGTTGTGCCGTCAGCAGCAAAGCCGGGCAGTGCTGTTTTCACGGCGATGCCTATTGGTGCCGGACATGGTTCCGCAGCAACCGCCAGTGGATCCTTCCTTGCGGTTCCTGAGCTGGCGACTGCCAGCTCGCAGACGGCGCTTATTCCGCATCATCCTGGCGGCAAACGCGGACACAGCCAATTACGACGCTGGTTGTTAGCCGCTGCGGCAGTCGCGATCGCTGTTGGCTTGCTCTGGTGGTTGACTGCCACAGCTGTTCCAATCACTGATCGGGCATGGATCAACGCTCGCCTCGCACAGGTCACTTCGCCGATAGCCGGTCTGCTCGCTGTCCAATCACAGCAGGCACCACGTACGGTTGTTCACCGCGGCGATGTCCTTGCGCGCATTCATAATCCTGAGCTTGATCACGCCCGCCGTGACATGCTACAAGAGCGTACAATTGCCGTGCAAAGCAGAGCGATCACGGTTGAGTCCGCACTTGGTCGAGCAAAAAACGAACTAGAGCATATCAGTCGCGATATCGGAGCTGCGCCCGACGCGGTTGATGCTGCCTTGCGCTTGCGTCTGCGCGACGAGTTGACCGCGCACATGGCCGTGTTGACGTCTTCGCTGGAAGATCTGCGTATCCAACAGAATGAACTGACGACAGAACACCTGGCCGAGGAACGTCGGCTGGCGCAACTGCGCGAGGCCGAGGTGGTGAGCCCGGTTGAAGGCGTCGTTTGGCGACGCTCCGATGGTCGTACGGTGAAGGCCGGCAGCGAAGTGTGTACGGTTGCCGACAGCGCGTCGATCATCGTTGAGGCCGAGCTTGACGTCGCGTGGCGAGGTCGGATCAAAGTCGGAGATTCGGCACGTGTGCGCATTGGCAGCGCGGAAATCGCCGCGACCGTCCGCACGGTCGAACCAAGCAGCAGTGAAACCGGCGATCTCGCCTGGCAGCCATTGCCATCAGCAACGGGCATGCGGGTCCTACTTGATGTCGATGCCCGATATCGTACCGCTTTGGAGATATCAGCCCCGGTACGGGTGGCGATCACCGGACCTGAGCTGGGCTGGTTCGGCCACATAGCCATGACCTTGCGCTTCTAACTTCGTCGGCACTGGGGGAGACCGTCCGGGCCAAAAAAAACGGTGACAAGTCGTAGTTGAGCGCATAGCGTGCGCCCATGGCCGTTCAGCCGCCCGCACCCGATCCGCGTCCCCGCGGACGCCCACGTAGCGAAAATCCCCGCGACCAGGTGATCAAAGTCAGCCTGACCGCCGAGGAGTATAATTGGGTTGTCGCCCGTGCCCGGGTCCATGACCTGCCGCTCGCTGACTACTGCCGACGCAAGATCCTTGGTCGCTCAGTTCCCGCCGACGAGCTGGGCGTTACCGCCAGTGGTTTCTGGCAGGGCGGCACCACCGGTTCGCCCCTCGCGAACGGTTGATTTGCAGAGGGGCCCCGTCGCCACGCGATGGGGCGGACGCCGAGCAGTGGTGGCGGCATACAATCGGCGAAGCCGATGC
>CAZZAM010000050.1:0-25797 GCA_964652775.1 uncultured candidatus Brocadiaceae bacterium
TCCAAATGGAATAGGCTCAGAGAGAGGACTTCCTTAACTGAACACCATTAGGCTTGAGCCCCAGCACTACGTTCGCACTGCGTCCTTGCTCGTCGCTTCGGATTGACACCGTTCGACAAAGACCACGGAGGTTTCATGACATCACGTTGCGGAGTTCTTCTACTTGTCTGCTTCGCCCTCACCAGTTGCGGAAACCAGGCCGAGTCCATCCAAGGCGTGGTCGAATGGGATGAGCAAACCCTCGCCTTTGAGGTTGCTGGAACAGTTGCATCAGTTTCGGTTGCTGAGGGACAGCGCGTCGCCGGAAACAGCACGGTTGCAATGCTGGATGACCAAGCCCTGCGGTTGTCGGTAGCTGATGCCGAGGCCCAAGTCACCGTCGCTGGAGCTGAACTTGCCCGCGTCCAAGCACCGGCGCGCACGCAGGAACTAGCTGCAGCCAAAGCTGAAACCGACGCCGCAAAGACACGTGCGAATATTGCCGAGGCTGAACGAGTCCGCACCGAGACGCTGGTTGCGCAGCACCTCTCGAGCGACCGCGAACGCGATCAAGCCCGCGATGCGGCGGCGCGCGCGACCGGCGAAGCAAAGGTCAGCGCGGAACATCTAGCGCTCTTGGAGGCCGGACCGCGCTCCGAAGACATCGCCGTCGCTGCCGCACGTTTGGCGGCCGCACATACCGCGTTGGATCGCGCCAAAGAGCGTCTGACTCGGGCAACGCTGCGCATTACCAATGGCGATCGCATTGTGCGCCATATTCATCTGCATGTCGGTGAAGTCGCGCAGCCCGGCAAACCGGCGTTAACCGTCGCTGATCTCGATCATCCGTATGTCGACGCTTTTGTTCCCCAGGAGCGACTCGCTACGCTGAAAGTCGGCGGCACAGCGACCGTCACCGTCGATGGTGGAGCTGCTCACCAGGGAGCGATCGAACGCATCGGCGAACGCTTGGAATTTACGCCGCGCTATCTATTCGGGCCGCGCGATCGACCAAATCTTGTCGCGCGTGTGCGCATTCGTCTGGGTTCGGGCGAAGGACTTCATGCCGGCGTTCCCGCTGATGTGGTGTTCGCCAAGTGACCAGCGAGGTGATCGTCGATGTTAACGGTCTCGCCCGACGCTTTGGCGATCTGGTGGCCGTGCGCGATGTCTCACTGCGCATCAACGCTGGTGAAGTGTTCGGCGTCCTCGGTCCCAACGGCGCGGGCAAGAGTACGGTCATCCGCATGCTCTGCGGTATTCTCGCGCCGAGCGCGGGCGGTGGCACCGTGCTTGGTCACGATCTGGTCAGCGCAGGCGAGGCGATCAAGTCTGGTATCGGCTACATGACCCAGGCGTTCAGTTTATACGCGGATCTGTCGATCGAAGAAAACCTGCGTTTTTACGCGGGTATTCACAGCATGCCGTTTCTGCGCCTCACCCCGCGCATCGAAGAGCAGATCGCACGTTTCAATCTTGATGAACGCCGTCACCAGATCGTTGGCACTCTGTCCGGCGGTTGGCGTCAGCGCGTCGCCTTGGCCTGCGCCACCGTGCATCGTCCGCGCTTGCTCGTTCTGGATGAACCAACGGCTGGCGTCGATCCGGTCAGTCGCCGCGAATTCTGGCAATTGATCGGTACGATTGCACGCGAAGGCGCAGCGGTGCTGGCGACCACACATTACATGGATGAGGCGGAGCGCTTCGATCGCCTCGCGTTTATCTTCCGCGGTTCTCTGCTCGGCACCGGCACGCCAGCCGAGTTGATCACGCGCAGTGGCCTGCGTGTTGCCGAAGGCGAAGTCGCCGACGCGCCAGCATTGGCAGCGTCACTCGCAACTGACGCGCGCATTGTTGAAGCCGCCGTGCATGGCCGCGCCGTTCGCATTATTGCTCGCGACCAAGCGGCCATACCACCAGGACTGACTGCGGCGCGAGTGACGATTGAAGACGCCTTCGTTGCCCTGACTCGCAGCGAAGAAGGCGGTAGGTCATGAACCTAGAACTACTGACAGAAGGCAAGCCGCAGAGACGCAGAGGGCCGCAGAGGGCCGCAGAGACGATAGTTGGGCTAATTAGGTTGTGCCAAAGACAGTATCTCAAGTCTATGAGCGCGTGGCGAGAAATTAGAATACTTCAAGGCTCACCTCCGCGGCCCTCTGCGGCACTCTGCGTCTCTGCGGCCCTCTCAGAATACGGTTTTTAAGATGAACCGCCTCCTCGCCATTGCGTGGAAGGAGTTGATGCATCTGCGCCGCGATCGCCTCACGCTCGCGATGGTGGCCCTGCTGCCGACCGTTCAGTTTTTACTGTTCGGCTATGCAATCGATACCGATGTGCGCCATGTGCCGTTGGCGGTGCTGGATCGCGATGTGTCTGCGGAAAGCCGCGACCTCGTACGGCAACTCGAAGTAACCACGTTCTACAATCCGATTGGCGCAGTCACCAGCTACGATGAAGCACAACGCGCCCTGCGTGAAGGCATGGCTGGTGCTGTGCTGGTCATTCCGCCTGATTATTCCGCTGCGCGCGCGTGTGGCCGTACCACTACCGTACAACTGCTGGTTGATGGTTCGGACCCGATCACGGTCAGCTCCACCACCGGTTCGGCGAGCGGATTGGTCAGCGCGCTCAGCAGTGCAACTCTGCCGGACAGCGTACAGATCCAGGTCGATTTGCGTTACAACCCCGAACAAGTTTCGGCGGTGTACATTGTTCCCGGCCTCGTCGGGGTGATTCTCACGTTCACCCTGGTGCTAATGACCGCCCTGGCCATCGCCCGCGAACGCGAACGCGGAACCATGGAAGCGTTAATCGTGTCGCCGGTCAAACCGTGGGAAATGATCGCCGGAAAACTGTTGCCCTATGTCCTCATCGGTTACCTGCAGATGACGTTGGTATTGAGCCTCGGCGCTGCGCTGTTTGGCATAAACCCGGGTAATCGCCTCGGCGAACTCTACCTCGTCGCCGTGTTGTTCATCGCTGCCAACCTCAGTGTCGGCCTGGTCGTTTCGACCCTCGCCCAGACTCAGGGCCAAGCGATGCAACTCGCGGTCTTCTTCCTCCTCCCGAATGTCTTGCTCTCGGGCTTCATGTTTCCGATCGCATCGATGCCGGCGATTGCGCGCTGGATTGCTGAAGCCCTTCCGCTGACTCATTTCCTGCGTCTCATCCGCGGCATGATCCTCAGAGGATCGTCGCCCACCGATCTGCTGCCCGAAGTGCTTGCCCTCGCCGGATTGCTGCTGGTGTTGTTGATCATCGCTACGCTGCGCTTCCGCAAGCGCGTGGCGTAATACTTCGAGGGTTATCCACAGATTGCGCAGATTACGCAGATCTCGCAGCTCGAATCGACAATCTGCGCAATCTGTGGATAACCCCTCGAATTATGCGGCTGTCGTCTAGCTGGCGATTGCGTCGCGACAAATCGCGCGACTCTGCCGCCATGTCCAACACCAAGCTCCTCGCCAGGTATCGCATCGACAGCCCGCGAAAGGTCTCGCTGAAAGACTGGAACACTGACGACACCGGGCCGTTCACCGAGAAAGACGAGGCAGCGGCAGCGTTGGCCAAGGAGATCGCGCTCCTCGATACGTTGCAAGAGAAGCTCTATGCCGGACATCAGGCCGCGATGCTGATGGTGCTGCAAGCAACTGATACCGCCGGCAAGGACGGCGTGGTACGCAAAGTAATCGGCCCATTGAACGCCCAGGGCGTCAGCGTCACCAGTTTCAAGAAGCCGACCGCAGAAGAGCTATCGCACGACTTCCTGTGGCGCATCCACAAGGCCTGCCCAGCCAAGGGCGATATCGAAGTCTTCAACCGCAGCCATTACGAAGACGTGCTGGTGGTCCGCGTTCACAAACTGGCTCCCGACGACGTGATCGAGCGACGCTACGAGCAGATCAACGCCTTCGAGGAAACGCTGGCACGCAGTGGCACTTGCATTGTGAAGTTTTTTCTCCACATCTCGAAGGCAGAACAGAAGAGGCGACTGGAGGATCGACTCGCCGATCCGAACAAGCATTGGAAATTCAACTCCGGTGATGTGTCCGAACGCGCACTGTGGGACCAATACACCGACGCTTATGAAATCGCGATTGGTCGCTGCGCCAGCAAACGTGCGCCGTGGTACATCATCCCAGCCAACAAGAAGTGGTACCGCAGTTGGTTGATTGCCCGTATCCTGCGCCATCATCTCGAAGCGCTTGCTCTGACGTACCCGGTGGCACCGCCAGAGATCACGAAGATCAAGATTCCTGATTGATTGAGTGAGAGATACGTGAAAAACGCCGGCGGGAACGCCAGTACCATGGTGCAAAACCCGGGAACGCCGCACGCCTGATCGTCCCGGGCAATGGATCGTAGTTGTTGGTGTCGTCGCCTTTCGAGCCGCACATGAGTGCGGCGCATTCAGGGAAACTCACTCGCGAATAGCGATCGCCACATCCATGACGTTCGTACGCGTTGGGCCGATTATCAGCAAATCTCCAGACGCAGCCAGCGCATGATAGGCGTCGTGCGTGCTGAGATCGCGTTGCGGATCACGGCCTGCGCGTTGCATGCGTTGCCAACTCGTTGCATCGACAACACCACCAGCCGCGTCGGTTGGGCCGTCGCTGCCGTCACTGCCTGCGGCGATCACCACGAGATTCTTAGATAAATCCTTGGCTGCTGCGAGAGCAAACTCCTGATTGCGGCCTCCGCGACCGGGCGCGGGACCCAACTTCACCGTCGTCTCGCCGCCAGCGATGCGGCAGTGGCCGGGCAGCAATGCGCCAGCGCGCTGCACGAACGCGGCCGCAGCAGCAGACGCTTCGCCACTGAGCAACTCCGATTCAACGATCGGCACTAGACCCAGCGCTCGCGCACGCGCCGCCGCTGCCGCCAAGGCCTGCGCGTTACTCGCGACGATCACGTTGTGGACACGGGCCAACGCCGGATCGCCGGGCTTCAGCGTGTACGCTTGATTGCCTGATAGAGCGGCACGCACGCCAGGCGGAATGCGTTCTGACGGAATCCAGCGCGATAACACCGCCCACGCATCAGCATCGGTTGATGGATCCGCCGCCGTTGGTCCCGATCCGATCGACGTGAAGGCATCGCCGATCACGTCGGAAATCGCCAAGGTCAGCACGGTTGCAGGCTGGGCTGTCAACGCGAGGCGTCCGCCTTTGAGCCGGGCAAGATGTTTGCGCACGGTGTTGAGCGCATGGATGTCGGCACCGCTGGCTTGCAGCAGACGCGTGACCTCTTGTTTGTCAGCCAGCGTGATGCCGTTGCGTGGCGCAGGCAGCAATGCCGACGCGCCACCTGACAAACAACAGATCACCAGATCATCAGCGCGCAGACCACTCAGCGCCTGCTCAACCCGCTGCGCCCCCGCGATGCCAGCCGCGTCCGGCACCGGATGAGCGGCCTCATGCAAGACAATGCGTGAATCAGGGCGTAGGTCACAGCCGTGATCGTACTTCACCACCACCACGCCGTGACTGATGCGATCGTGCAACAGCGCCTCAACCGCCTGCGCCATCGGCGCGCTGGCCTTGCCGGCCCCGATCACCACCACACGACCAGTTAGCCGATGTTCCCATGTACCAACGCGCAGATGATCGCCTTCACGCGTCAGATGCGCGCGCACAGCGGCGGCGGGCTCAACCGCGGCGATGGCGGCGTTGAACAGATCGAGGGCTACCTCACGGGCTGACGGCATGGCGACAGGCAACCGCGTTGGCACGCACTTGCAAGGCCGGTCGTGACAACCAGCCCTGTTGGTACGCTATGCTGTAACGCTAAGCGCATTTCAAAATCCCACACGTTACGAGGCCATGTGATTGTTATTTTCCAAGGCAACCACGGGGGCACGGGGAGCCACGGGGGACACAGGACATACAGGGCGAAAAACACGCGGACCCTTTCTGCCTTCCCCCGTGCCCCCTGCGGTTTCCCCGTGTCCCCGTGGTTGCCTTGAAGTACATCATCGCTGAGTCGCAGGCCTGTTAATGAAACATCCTAAGGCTGTAAGACAGCAGGATCCTCCAGGTCGGTGACAGCCGGACGAATTCTGGCTTCGCCCCATCCGGTATGCTGGCCGTCATGACCCTCACGCTCCCCGCTGCTGATCGCGTTCGACTCCGCCAACTCGCTCGCCGTCAGGCCGACATTGCGGCGCTGCCGATTCAAGACGCGCGCCGTGCCTTGTGGATTGGCGTCAATGACAACCAACCCGGGGCGCGGCCGCCGTTCGTCATTGAAAGCGGCACCTTCGACCGCGACTTCATGCCAGCCGATCTGCTGCAATGCACCAGTGACTACGGCCAGCGTTTGGAGCGCGGATTTTTGCGCCACATTCGTCACCACGAGATTCTCGGCGATGACCACGTCTGTCCCGACACCCTCGACATGGGCTGGCACGTGTGGAACGATGAATTCGGCGTTGAGATCCCAACTGCGTATCTCAAGGACAGCGAAGGCGTCGTCACCGGCTACCACTTCGACTGCCCGGTGAAGGATCTGGCGCAGGGCTTTGCGATGATCAAGCCGTCGCGCTTTGGCGTCGATCGCGCCGCCACTCAGGCCGAGTTTGACTTCCTGAGCGACACCTTTGGCGACATCCTGCCGGTCGCCATCCGCAGCGGCACCTTCGGCAACAACAACCTGACCCAGCGCATGATGCGCATTTGTCCGCAAGAAACGATGTTTCTAGCCATGTACGACGCGCCCGAGCAACTGCACGCGTTGATGGCGCTGCTACGTGACAACGCTAAACGCATGGCGCTGTGGGCCGAATCCGAAGGGCTGCTTGAACTCAACAACAAGAATCAGGTCACCTGCGGTACGTGCTACAACTTCACCAACGCGTTCCCGAAAATGGCGCCAGCGCGCGGCCAGGTGCGACTCAAGGACATGTGGTCGGTGATGGACAGTCAGGAGACGGTTGGTGTCAAACCGAAACTGTTCCACGAATTCTTCTTCCCCTACTACCGCGACCTCGCCGAGCTCTACGGACAGATCTATTGGGGCTGCTGCGAGCCGGTCGATCCGATCTGGACCGACTCGATTTCGAAACTGCCCAATCTGAAGGCCGTGTCGATCTCGCGCTGGGCGAATCAGAACAAGATGGCCGAACAACTTGATGGCAGAGGCATCGTCTATTCGCGCAAACCGAATCCCAATCTGCTTGGTGTCGATAAGACGCTGAACGAAGACGCCTGGGCCGCCGAGATCCGCTCCACCCTCGCAGCGCTGGACGGCAAACGCATCCCCTGCGAATTCGTCGTCCGCGACGTGTACACCATGCACCGCGACCTCGGCAAGGCGCGGCGTGCGGTGGAGATCGCCCGCCGTGAGATTGATGCGGTGTATGGATCGATGGACGTCGAGAACACTGTCGCAGCGTGATCGGCAGGCATGGCAAGTACGCGCGCACGGCGACTACGGCCCATGCCGCTTTATCTGGGTCGAACGGCGCAATCGACTGAAACCATTGCCTGGACTAGGCTGGGCCATACCTACGTTATCGCGATGAACGCCGCCCATTTCGGGTCTACAGGTGTCATCGTCGTCCAACGCTCGTTAGCCGGGGACCCATCCGAATGGAAAAGCAGCCCATGGCCGACGCGCACCCACCGCGCGAGATTGCCCGCCTGGTCGAGCACCTCGGGGTTTCCAAAGCGCGCACCGATGCCATCACGCTAATCCTGCTGGCAGTGCTCGCCGGCGCGTTCATTTCGCTCGGTGCACTTTTCTTCACGGTGGTCGTTACGAAGGCCAGCCTTGGCTTCGGCGTCACTCGCCTACTCGGCGGACTGAGTTTCTGTCTCGGACTGGTTCTCGTCATTGTCGCCGGCGCTGAACTGTTCACGGGAAACAATCTCCTCGCATTGGCTTGGGCGAGTCGCTTGATAAGCACCCGCGACGTCCTGCGGAACTGGTTCCTAGCCTACCTTGGGAACGTCATCGGTTGCCTAGGAACGGTGCTGTTCGTCGCCTGGGCCAACATCGCCAATCTCGGCGGTGGCGCTGTAGGCGAAACGGCAAGCGAAATCGCTCGGATAAAGACCGATCTTTCGTTTGGCGAAGCCTTCGCCCGTGGCGTGATGTGTAACGCCCTCGTATGTTTGGCGGTTTGGCTCGCGATGAGCGGGCGCAGCGTGACTGACAAAATCTTGGCCATTATCTTTCCTATCACCGCCTTTGTGGCTATCGGATTCGAACACTCGATCGCCAACTGGTTCTTCCTGCCCTTTGGTATGGTGCTGGACAAGCAAGGCACCCTGTCGATCGCGAGTGTCGTCTGGAACCTCCTTGCGGTGAGTGCGGGTAACATGGTCGGTGGAACCCTGCTGGTCGCCGGCATTTATTGGGTCGCCTACTTGCGGAGCGAGCGGAAGCTAAAAGACCCATCGTGATGAATCGCGACAGCGTGACCGCAGCGATCGCGGTGATAAACACTGCACGATCGATGCACATCGTTGTGTGGACTGAATTGGGTTGTAGGTACAACGCTGTGATGAATGCCATCTATTTTAGGCCTACTGGCGTCAACGGCGTCCAATTCCAGTTAAGCATCGCAGGCAATACCCAACGTGAATAAAAAATTCCATAATCTTGTTCGTGGTCTTGCAATCAGCGACGGACACATTCTCGTTGCCCATGCCAAAGGCGCCGCAAACACATTCCTCCCAGGTGGACACATCGAAGTTGGGGAAGGAGCTCAGTCCGCCCTTGCCCGTGAGATAAAGGAGGAAATTGGTTATGACTCCCGCGTGGGAAAGTTTCTTGGCTGTGTCGAACACCTATGGGAAGAGGGTGGGTGGAAGCATTTTGAAATTAATCACATTTTTCAATTGCAGGTTTCTGGATTGGATTTCAGAACACAACCGAAGTCACTGGAGTCTCATCTCGAACTATTTTGGTTACCGATTTCCGATCTGAAAAAACGCAATCTCCAGCCCCATCCGCTTATTGACATGATTACGAAGCAGGATGTTAGCACGATAAATGCATGGTGGGATAGTAACTGTTCTTAGTCCAGATTCGTTGCTTAACCACCGCACGCACCTGACTTCATAGTATGAACGATTTTGGACGATGGCTGCCTTTGGCTCGCACGCAGTGACCTCCGTCGTCAAACCTTCGTCTGATACGCCGCAATAATCTGCTGCAGATACGCGCGTTGATCCGTCGCCCACCAGCGGTTCGAGAAAATCTCAACCTCAATATCGCCGTTGAAACCCGCTCGTTCGACCCAGCCACGGATCGTCGGAATGTCGATACAGCCCTCGCCCATCAGGCCGCGATCGTTGAGAACATCGCTCTGTTGGGTCTTCCAATCGCAGACGTGAAAGGCGTGGATCAGCTTCTGTTTTCCAGCGCGGGCGATTTCGTCTTCGAGCGCGTCGTCCCACCACACGTGATAGACATCGACCGCGATGCCGACGTCGGTGCGACCAGCGGTGTTGACCGTCTCGCAAATCCGCCGTGCCTGGGCCATCGTGCTGACCGCCGAACGATCGGCGGCGTACTGCGGATGCAGCGGTTCGATCGATAGCTTCACGCCGAGCGCGCGCGCATGCGGCAGTACGGCAGCGATACCGTCAGCGATCTGCTTGCGCGCTTCGCTCAGCGGCAGGCCGGGAACCGCGCCGCAGACCAACACGACGAGCGGTGCACCGATCGCCGCCGCGTCATCGAGCGCCTTGCGATTATCGTCGAGCGCCTTCTGCCGTCCGACCGCATCGAGCGCCGGGAAAAATCCACCGCGACAGAGCGCGGTGACGCGCAGGCCCGACGCTTTCAGCACCTGCGCTGCGCGCGCCGTGCCCAGCGGTTCGATCGCCTGCCGCCACACGGTGATCGCAGGAACTCCAGCAGACGCGTACTCGCGACAGCATTCCTCCAACGACCACGGCTTAGTCGTCATGGTGTGAATCGACAAACGCGAACGGTCGGGAGTCATAGATCCTCAAGACAACTCAAGGCAACCGCAGAGGCGCAGAGGCCGCGGAGGACGCAGAGTTTGGAATGGTGATACGAATCTTGCCTCAATACATTTCTCCTCTGCGATCTCAGCGGCCTCTGCGCCTCTGCGGTTGCCTTGGAGAAATTTTCCTAGCGAACCTAGATCGCCGGCAGATCGACCCAGCGGCGCTCCTTCCACGATTGCAGGCCGGCTTCGGCGAGCTGCACGCCCTTGGCGCCTTCGCGCAGGGTCCAGCGGAACGGTGCGTCGAGGGCGACGTGGCGGAGGAACAACTCCCACTGAATCTTGAACGCGTTGTCGTAGGTGGTCGCGTCGGGCACTTTGCTCCAGCCGGCGAAGAAATCGATTGGCTGGGCAATATCGGGATTCCACACCGGTTTTGGCGTCGCGCTGACGTGCTGGACCCAGCATTCGCGCAGGCCGGCAACCGCAGTGCCCTTGGTGCCATCGACCTGGATGGTCAGCAGATCGTCGCGGCGCACGCGCACGTTCCACGAACTGTTGAACTGCGCGATGATGCCGTTCTTCAGTTCGAACGTGGCGTAGGCGCTGTCGTCGGAGGTCGCCTTGTACGGCTTGCCCTGTTCGTCAACGCGCTTGGGGATGTGGGTCGCGCCAAGGCACGACACTGATTTGATTTCGCCAAAGAGATTGTCGATCACGTAGCGCCAGTGGCAGAGCATGTCGATGATAATGCCGCCGCCGTCTTCCTCGCGATAGTTCCACGATGGACGCTGCGCGGGCTGATCGCCGACGAAGCCTTCGAACACCCAGTAGCCGAACTCGCCACGCACTGAGAGAATATCGCCGAAGAAACCCTGCTCTTTGAGCATCTGCAACTTGCGCATGCCGGGCAGCCAGAGCTTGTCCTGCACGACGCCGTTTTTGACGCCGCCTTTTTCGCACACGCTCGCCAGGCGCAACGCCTCGGCGGTGGTAACGGCGGTGGGCTTCTCGCAGTAGATGGCCTTCTTGGCTTTCACCGCTTTCTCGATGAAGCCGGCGCGCTGCAACGTGCCTGACGAATCGAAGAAGATTTCATACGACGGATCGGCCAGCACCTGATCGAGATTGGTGGTGAACGCGATCGGCCCGGTCTGGGCGTCGCTGTATTTCGCCGACAGCGCACGCAACTTGGCCTCACTGCGGCCAGTCAGAATCGGCTTGGGCATCAGGGTCAGATCGTCGCTGACTTTGACACCTCCCTGCTTCATGATCGCCAGGATTGAGCGCACCAAGTGCTGATTGGTGCCCATGCGCCCGGTGACGCCGTTGAGGATGATGCCAAGGGTGCGAATAGTCATGGTGGTAGGTGTCCGCTTGCCATATATCATATATAATATACGCTGTCAACTAGGCCCCTTTCAACCATGCTATACGATAGGCTCCCGTGACCATGGATAAACTGCAGGTTCCAACTGGCCGTGCCTTCCAGACCAAGCAAGCGATGGCCTATCAGGCACTGCGCGATGGCATCATGAGCGGGAAACTGACGCCAGGCACCCACTTGGTGATCGATGAAGTGGCGCGCCGTCTCGGTCTGAGTGCTATTCCTGTGCGCGAGGCGTTGCAGACGCTGCAATCCGATCGCCTGGTCGAGTTGCGTCCCCATGTCGGCGCCATCGTGACCGATATCGACACCGATGCGGTGCGTGAAATTTTCACCCTGCTGGAATGTTTGGAGATCGCCGCGTTCCGCCTGGCAGTTGAACACGTCACCAATCTTGATCTGGCCGGCCTGCGCAATCTGCAAACCAAGATGGAATCGGCGGCAAAATCCGATGACGATGCACGCTGGGTCGAACTGAATCGCCGCTTCCACGGACAAGTTCCCCTGATCGCTCGTGCTCCACGCATCGCAGAAATGATTGAGCGCGTCAGTTCAGACTGGGTGCGACTACGCCATCTCCGTTTCACCGAAACTGAACACCCACACGTGGCCGAGTCGCATCGCCAGCACCTGGCCATGATTGACGCGCTGGCCGACCGCAATGTTGATGCGCTCATCGCGCTGACCCAACAACACAATCGTGATGCCTTAGCCGTTTATCTGCCAAAAAAGTAGCCTGCGCGTTCACCCGACTCATCCGCTGAGTGAACCAAACTCCGCATTTCGATAAACAGGAGACTCAGAGACCAGGAGTCCCGAAGGAGTTAGAGGACATGGACAGATCGCCCTGCGGATGACGATGTTGCTTCAGCTACACTCTTCTGACCTCTGCGTCTCTGCGCCTCCTGTTCATTCGCATGCTTTTTCAAGGACGAACAGTGCCTCAGGACTGTCTCGGTCACACCCGCTGGCAGGTCAAACTGGCCCCTGCCATCGGCGTCCTGGCTTGCTAGGGTGACGGCGTGCCTCTTCGCTGTCATGCCTGCCACACGTCGTTGCCAGAGACCCATAGCGGTCCCTGTCCCGCTTGCGGCATGCATGATGCCGCCCGCACGGCCGTGATGACCGTACCAGGTGAGATCACCATCGACGTGCGCCCTGAGGTGACCAGCAAGAGCGAACGCGTAACGACGGCAACGACGGAACTGACCGACCCGGTGATTGGCGAGCGCATCGCCGGCTGCCTGATTATGGATGTCATCGGCCAAGGTGGCATGGGTCGGGTGTACAGCGCGCTCCACCAGGGCCTCAACAAGACGGTCGCCATCAAAGTGCTCAACGCACAACTCGTCGCGAACAAGACTTTCGTCGAACGCTTTTTGCGCGAGGCCCATTCCGCAGCGCAGCTCGATCACCCCAACATCGTCCGCATTCTGAATGCGGGTGAAGAAAACGGTCGCCACTTCATCGTCATGGAGATGATCGACGGAGAAAATCTGCGCTCGCGCATGCGTGCCGCTGGACGCATCGAACTTCGCGAAGCATTGCGGATGGCCACCGCCGTCGCTCATGCCTTGGCCGCAGCCCACGAAATCGGTCTCGTCCATCGCGATATCAAGCCGGACAACATTATGTTGGCCGAGGATGGCTCGGTCAAAGTCGCCGATTTCGGCCTCGCCCGCTTTGTCGCCCGCGACAGCAACATCACTGGCGAAGGTCTGGCCTGCGGAACCCCGCCATACATGTCGCCCGAACAGTTCGCCAGTCAGGCCATCGATGGTCGCAGTGATTTGTACAGCCTGGGCATCGTGCTGTATGAATCCCTCGCCGGACGGAAGCCGTTCAACGCTCAGGATATCCTCGGCTGGTTGGAGTGTCATACCCACCTTGAGCCGGAACCGATCCGACGACACGTTCCCGACCTACCCGACGAAGTCTCCGAGGTGGTGTCGCGGCTGCTCGCCAAACAGCCCGAAAACCGCTATGCCGATGCCCGTGAACTGCTGGCAGAATTACAGTTTCTCGGCGGCGATGACGACCCTGCGCCCCGCGAATCAACCCGTAGATCTTCGCGCTCGGAACTTGCGCCAACCGGCATTCGCCGCCTGCACCAACTCCTCAGCCAAGGCATCGACGAAGGTGCTGTATCGCTCCACTTCGAACCGGTAACCGGCGGCGGCCGCGTGCGCATGCGCATCCGCACCGGCCTGCGCGAAGTCGAACGTCTGAGCGCCAGCAGTTATCGCCAATTGATCGACGCGTGTCGTTCAGCCGCTGGCCACGCTTCACCGGATGCGAACACGCCGATTGAAGGCGTAGTCGAATTTGAGCACGAACATCAGCACCGCCAAGCCAAGCTGACTCTCGCGCCCACGGTTCAGGGACCACGCGCCGCGCTGCGTTTGATGGGCCTGGTCAAACCGCATCCCAACCTGGTTCAACAAGGATTTGCCGCTGCCCACGTGCGCATGTGGCGCGACTGGTTGACCGAAGCTCCTGGCCTCGTCGCGATCGCTGGACCGGCTGGCAGCGGTAAGGGCCAGACCGTTGGCGGACTGCTCGGCCTGCTCGATCTCCAGAACATGCTCACGGTGGCGGTTTCGGAAGAGTCGCAGGTCGATAGCGATGATATCGCCAGCCTGCAGGTCGATCATCGCACGTCGCGACAAGATGCACTGCGTCTCGCACTGCGACAATATCCCGACCTCGTTCTGATGCTGGACGTCGATGGTCTTGGCGACCGCGATACCGCGCGCGATGCCTTCCAGGCCGCCGCCTCCGGGCGACGGATTCTCGCCAGCTTCATGTGGGAGGACGCCGCCGATTCGATCGCCGGGCTGCTCATGCTGGGCATCGATCATCGCGTGCTGGCGCGGTCGTTACGCGGCATCGTATCGCCACGCTTGATTCGTCTCACCTGCCCCAGCTGCCGCGCTCGCTATCAGCCGGAATTTACCGATCTCCTACGTCTGGGCATGGTCGATGATCCAGGCCCGTATTGGCAAAGCCTGGGCTGCGAGCGCTGCGCCTCGACCGGTGGCCGGCGCCGGGCCGTGGTGTACGAAAGCTTCACACCAACGCCGGCGTTCTGGGCCGAACTTGGCAACAAGCGCGAGGAAAACGCCATCGCTGCTATAGCCGCCCGTCACGGCCGCCTCTCCATGCGCGATCAACTGGTGGCGCGGGTGAAAAAGGGCTACATTGATCCGCGCGTCGCGGCCCAAGTGATTCCCGCGAGTTACGCCGGGTAGTTGCGGCATTGCGCGGCACGGACCACCGTGCTACATCGGCGCCCGCACAATGATCACCGTGCTGGGAGTTTGACCGTATGAGTGCAGTCCCCACTGGAACCGAAGCTCCGCGCAAACCGAATCGGCTGTATCTATATGTGTTGATCGGCGTGCTGATTGGCGGGCTCCTCGGCGTCATTTTTCCCGATATCAAGCCATCCACGCCCGACGGGAAAACCATTCCGGGCATTGCCTCGCAACTGAAGCCGATCTCTGACGGATTCATCAATCTGATCAAAATGATGATCTCACCGATTATCTTCTGCACCGTAGTGCTCGGTATCGCCGGGATGTCGGACATGCGCGCGCTAGGTCGAGTTGGTGCGAAGTCACTGATCTATTTCGAGGTAGTTTCGACGATCGCATTGATCATCGGATTGATTGTGGCAAACACATTTACGCCCGGCAGTGGATTCAATGTCGACCCGCACACACTCGATCCCGCAAAAATTGCTGAATACACGAAGAAGGCTGCCGATTTGAGCATCCAGGATCATATCCTAGGAATTATTCCCAAAACGTTTCTCAGCGCGTTCACCGGCGGAGAACTGCTACAGGTCCTACTCGTTTCGGTTTTGTTCGGCGTCGCGCTGGCGGCCATGGGTGAACGCGGACGCGCCGTGCATCAGTTTTTCGACGGTGCCAGCCAAGCCCTGTTTGGTGTGATGAATATGATCATGTATCTGGCACCCATCGGCGCCGGTGCGGCAATGGCCTATACGATTGGTTCGTTCGGCGTCGAATCACTCAAATGGATGCTCTTCCTGATGGGTTCGTTTTACCTAACCTGTGGACTCTTCATCGTCGTGGTTCTTGGTGGCATCGCCTGGTTCACCGGCTTCAGCCTGTTCCGCTTCATGCTCTATATCAAAGATGAAATTCTAACCGTGCTTGGAACGTCGTCTTCAGAATCAGCGTTGATCCCCCTCATGGGTAAACTTGAACGTCTAGGCTGCTCAAAGAGCGTGGTTGGCGTCGTAGTTCCATCCGGCTATTCGTTCAACCTCGATGGCACCAATATCTATCTGACCCTCGCCGCGCTCTTCATTGCCCAGGCGCTGAATATCGAACTGACCCTGTTGCAGCAGTTGACCATCCTCGGCGTTGCTATGTTGACCAGCAAGGGCGCGTCTGGCGTCACCGGCTCGGGCTTCATTACGCTAGCTGCAACGCTCGCCGTGGTTCCGGATATTCCAGTTGCCGGCATGGTATTGATCCTCGGCATCGATCGCTTCATGAGCGAAGCCCGCGCGGTGACTAACCACATCGGCAATGGCGTCGCCGCGATCGTGATGGCGCGTTGGGAAGGCGAGCTTGATCGTGAGAAGCTGAAGGCTGAACTCGGCGGGTGATCAGCGATTACCCTTTCTCTAACGGCGCGGACTTGTCGAGGCCTTGGTAATAGCGCGCCATCATGGGTCCACCGGCGATCACCGCTTCGTAGCCGTCAGGATAGATGTCCACAATATTGACCACGAACATGGTGTCCTCGACATCCGTGCTGATCTCGAGATCGACGTTAAATGCGCCAGTGATGCCGACTGGCTCACCCAACACGGCGGTCGCAAAATGGAGCACGTCCTTCCGCCCCCTGAGTGGCCGCTGATCTTGCGGCCCGCGAATTCCTGTGCCTCGCCCGAGTCACCAGGCCATACTTGGCTGATGACCAACAGCACTAACAGCCAAGTGCGGAATGCGCAGGTTATTTCCAGGTCTCTGTATCGCTGGGAGTTTTGCTGCCATCAGCCGCAGGCGGCAGGTTGTTTCGGTACTTCTTCCACATCTCCCTGGTTATGTCGCCAAAATTTGAACCCGTGTTGCCGAATCGATTGGTCTGACCGCGCGGAGCCTTGGTCCAATCCTGCGAACCGGCTTCCTTCAGTGCCTCGACCATCGGCGTGTCGTCTTCGGTCATCCAACGATCGACATAGGCAAAGTACGGGTCGTGATTCCACAATTTTTCCAAGTGCATGATGCGGAAAGCGAGCGCCTGAGAAACCCAGCCCGTGCTCGTGCAGCAGCGGCGATAATTTTCGCTACCTGAATTGCGAATCAGCTCAGGCCTGGTCTGACTCTTTTTTGTTGGCCAATCCTTGGGATGCACCAAGTCAACCGGGCCGCTGAGTGCTTCCCATTGCCCACCGCCATCGCGCTCTAACGAATGGCCCATGAAGATGGCCTTGGCGCCCATCCAATTATGTTCATACACCGTGCCGCGATAGGTGATCGGACACATGGCCGTCTGATCATCCTCTTGAAAACGAACGGTGGTGACCGCTTTGTACGGGTCCTGCATCTCCTTGTCGTCCAACAGCAGACCGGCAACTAGAATTGGCAATTTGCGACCACTGTGCAGGCCGCCCCATGCCTGCCACTTTCTCCCACCACGGGCAAGTCCCCAATAATCAATTCCCACCTGCACGAGATTGACGATGAGCGGCTCTTTCTCCTGCGCTGTGAAATCCATGTTCAACAACATCATGGTAGCACCGTTGGTGTAGCACTGTCCATCGCCATAGATGCCTTCAGGGAACGCTTCGACCGGATAACCAAATCCAAAGTCGGTAACATCAATGTGCGGTAGCTGGTAGGCCCTGACCAATCGCGCTACGAGACCCTTATCTTTGTTCACGGAAACCGGCTTGGGCAGCGAGAGAAATACATCGCGCTTGAGATTGCGGGCAAGGTACACCTTACTGGTCTTACTTTCACAATATGATGGACGGAACGCATCCGCCGGCTGCGGTTCGGCCAGACAGGTCAACACTGCGGCCAGCTTCACGCAGTCGACATGGTTCCCAGACCAACTCGCGATTTCTTCATTTTTTGCACTGAGTGATGAGCACAGCGCGTCGCCTGGCTTCATCTCAATGGGCAGCTTGGTGGTCTGTGCCGGATCGAAGCGGCCAGAGGGAATTCTGCTGTCGAAACCGCACCCGCGATCAGCGCTCGGGTTCTTCAAGCAGCGCGGCGCAACCGCCGGAATATTCAGTGTCGAGCCGTTGCGGACTGCGTTTTTGGGGTCCTTGAATTCCCACACATAGACAGGTTGGTCCGCGACCAAGTCGGTAACCTCGGCGCCGTAGCGGGGCTTGGGATCCATATCGACGATCGTGACCGGACCAACGACGTACCAATCGCCGTTGATGAATTTCCCAACCGGGACCTTCTTGTCAAAACGCCAAGTAATTCCGTATTGCGAGACTGAATCTTTCTTGTCGAGTTCATCTACCGTCGGCGTCTTCGGCGCTGCGTCTTTGTTGTAGATCGGGCACTGCGTGAGATCGACCACCATCCGCTCGCCCATCCACGCGGTGTAATAGGTCTTGGTTGGATCTCGCCACGGGGCTTTCTTCCCAGTCGTGCCTGCTGCGGGTTCTTTCTTATCCGAAGCTCCAGCTTTTTCTGGGGTCGTTGGTGGCTGCTCGGCCGCTCCAGCACAGACAGACGCGAGCAGGAGCATCGCGCAGCCACAGATTGTGAAGCAGACCGTGCGTTGTTGTTGCAACATACTGTGCTCCTATGGCTCTATCCCCGGAGGCTAGAGGCATTGGACAGCCTTTTCAACGTCACTACTGGGAAACAACTTAGCTACAGGATCTCGAACGGGTTATCCACAGATTGCGCAGATTCCGCAGATTTCGAACTCGAGACTGAACTCTAACGGACGATCATCCCTACGCTTGCGCTTCATAATCTGCGGAATCTGCGCAATCTGTGGATAAAAGTCGAATGCGTCTGTGGATTTAGCGGACCTTCGCCAAGTCCGCATTCATCGCATCAAGCGCCGCTCGCGCTGCGCCGGCCCAATCCTCGGACTTTGCTTTTTCCCACGCGCCGATGATCGCTCGACTGGAGTTGATCACGACGCCACGGCCATCGGCGCGCGCACCGGCCAGGGCGTCGGCGGCGCTGCCACCTTGGGCGCCGTAGCCGGGGACGAGGAAGATCGTGTCTGGCATCAGACCGCGCAGTCGCCTTGCTTCGGCTGGCCAGGTCGCGCCAACCACCGCACCGACATCCGAAAGTCCGCAGGTTCCCAAGCGGCGTGCGCCCCAACTTGCAACCAGCTTGGCCATCGCGTCCATGTTGGTAGAGCCATCGGCAAGCGTCAGGCCCTGGAATTCGCCAGAGCCCTTATTGCTGGTCTTTACCAGGATAAACACACCGGTGTCAGGGACGAAAAACGGCGTCACACCATCGGATCCGAGATACGCATTAATCGTCAGCCAATCGCCGTGCGCGCCGGACGGCAGCGTGCCGTTAAAGCCCGGCGGGGCGGACAACCACGCCTGCGCATAATGTTCGGCGGTCGAGCCGATGTCATTGCGCTTGCCATCAACGATGACGGGAATGCCCAAGCGACGCGCTTCAGTTATGGTATCTTCGAGCGCCGCCATGCCGGGCGCGCCGTACGCTTCATAACAGGCCACTTGCGGTTTCACTGCCACGCACGCGCCCTGCATCGCGCGCAACAAACCACGATTGAAATCCAGAAATGCCGCTGCAACGGCAAGTCGCGTGTCACCATAACGAGCAACCGCGTCACGAACAATTGCTGGAGGAATCAACGCCGGTCGCGGATCGAGTCCGACGCACGCAATCGAGCCAGTACGATCGCTAGCGGCCTGAAGCGCGTCAGCAGCGTGCATGCGCCGCGTCGTCAGTGCGCCACTTCGGCGCGCGCCTGGGCGGCGATCTCATCTTCGCCGTCAGTCAGCTTGTCGAACAACCGCTTCGCACTTGCGTTCTGACCCTGGGCCTTGAGCGCTTTGGCCAGAACCAGCATGGCTTCGCGCGCTTCGGTCGCCGAAGCACGCACCTGCGCGGCCCACGCGGCGGCGCTGCCGGCCTTGCCCATGCGCAACAACGCGCGCGCGGCATGGAGTCGGGCGGCATCGGTCTGTAGCTCGGGCGGTAGTCCAACGACGATGCCTATGATGGTCTTGTCGTCACCGACGCTGTTGAGCAGAGCGAGTTCGTTGGCAATCGCATCCTTGGCGACACTCGAACGATGGAGGCGGAGATACTGGGCAAGAGCACCTTCAAAATCACCTGATTGTTCGGTCTTCGCCGCTTTTCCTAACGCGTCATCGGCCGAGGAACCAACCAGGAACGGCAGCGCCGCATCCGGCGTTGTGGCGCGTGGCGTTGTCGGCTGGGCTGGTTGCGGGTCCTCGCCCTTGCCATTATCCGTCTTATTGGCGGCACGGGCAAAACGACCTTCAACATCACGGCCGGAAACCACTTCACTCTCGGGCACTTTCTGCACCGGAGCAGCCGGGAGGTCCGCTTTGACAGAGCCGACACCGGCGACCGGATTCTCTGCGCCAGCCGCGACGATTGGTGAACCACCGCGCGCGCTCACACCGAGTTCGTCGGGCTTGGGCAGTTGGGCGACGGCAGCTGCGAGCATAGCCTCGGGATCACCCGACTTGGCAGCCGATGGCAACGCGACCACCTTCGCCGGCGTTGTCAGTACATTGCCAGCAAGATCACGCGCAATCGCGCGCACCTGGATTTCACCAGCGCCGCCAGCGGCAATCGCCAAAGCGGTGGTGCCTTCGGCGGAACCACTATGACGAGCGGTGAAGCTCTTGCCCTGGTCGGTTGACACTTCAATCGTCACCGACTTGTCACCGAGATTGGGATCGTTGACTTTCCAACTCAACGCGAGGTTGGTCTGTCCATCCGTAGTACCGCCGAGGGTCGCCTCAAGACGCTCAAGCGCCGGGGCAACCCGATCAACAATCAGTTCTCGCTTCGCCAGCGACCCGGCCGTCGGTTCTGCTTCGGCGGTTCCGTTGCGCGCGGTCACCGACGTCCACAGACCAAAGGTGCCGTCTTTCGCTGCGTTGAATGTGATGGTCGGCACCGTGGCCGCATTTTCTGGCACCGCCGTATCCGAAGCCTTGTGCCAGGTCCGACCTCCGTCCTCGGTCACAAAGAGCGACACTTTGGCGAGCAACTTGGCGTCACCGACATTGCCAGAGGACACCGTGCTGATCGCCTGCGCGGTATAGTTGCGCGGCACGACTGGCGCGTTGGGACCGCCAGTTCCGGCGCCTGGCTCTGCAGCGACAGCGACGATGGCGATCAGGGCAGCACTGGCGACGCGGGTAAGGCGCATGGAAGAGTCTCCGAAGGCCGAGAACCTAGCTGGAGTGCGCCTTTATGCCAGAACCCTATCCACCGCCAGGGCCAGCACGGCCGTGTCCTCTGGCCGCAGGGTCGTGACCGCCCGCAGCACGAAACAGGGCAACGCGTGGGCTGGCCACAGACCTGCGAGTTTCACGGCGTCCTTGGCCGTAACAACCACGGCGTTGACGCCGAGGGCGGTCGCACGACCGGTGATCGCGGTCACGTCCGCCGGGGTATAAGGGTGATGATCTGAGAAGCGCAGCGACGCGGCCACCGACCAGCCGAGGTCCTGGGCATCGAGTTCGAACCCCAGCGGATTGCCGATGCCACTGGCCAACAGCACACGGCCTGCGGGCATGGTGGTTGGCTCACCAGCCAGCGTGACCAGCGTACGTGTCGGAGTGGCCTCGCGCACCACGGTCAGGCCCATACCCGACAGTTCGGCAGCAAGCGCATCCGCGCGCGCTAGTGCGAGGTGACCGCGCGAGATCCACGCGACCTGCGCTCGCCGCAGCGCACTGATCGGCTCACGCCGCCAACCGAGCGGCAACATGGCGCCACGACCACCGTTGGGATCTCCCCACGGCCGCGTCGCATCGATCACCACCAGATCGAGGTTGCGACGCAGACGACGATGCTGGAAACCATCATCGAGCACCAGGCAATCTGCGCCGGCCGCGATCGCTTTCCGCGCACCGCGCACGCGGTCAGGATCGCACACCATCGGCAGATCCGGAGCAAGCAGCGCTTCGTCATTCGCGTTGCCGTCGCCGCGATAGCCACGACTCACCACCGCCGGTCGCCGTCCACGCGCAACCAGATTCCGCGCCAAGGCCAACGCGGCCGGTGTCTTGCCCGCACCGCCCGCGACCAGATTGCCGACCGCGAACACCGGCACAGAAACGTCGTGCGTTGCGAACGCGCCGCAGTCATACGCCGCATTGCGTAGCGCCACCACCGTCGCGTAACCCGCCCATGCCGGCGCAAACAACCAACGCCACGCCGTGCCAGGCAACTCCTCGCGCCAACGGCCGGGCATCCATGCAACGGGATAAGACGGACGGGGAATCATCGCAGGTGGTGACGGTCGGCGTCATCGTGCACAGTGCAACGGCCGGATTCAAACACCGCGATCGACATGGAGAACCGGATGACCGGAGTACGGCGGCTTTTCCCGCGCTGCTTCTTAAGGGCCAAAGGCCCGACGTTATCCCAGCCTGGGACAACGTCCCAGGTCCGTAAGCCCGACCCATAGATCGGGCTTACAGCCCTTGATTTTATGTCGTCATATTTCCTGGGGCGGTTGCCCCAGGCTGGGATGAATCGCGCCGTTGGCGCTCTCGCAGTCCGCCTTTGCACTCTTGACGCCGACACGCGAAGTTCAGTAGATATTGAGATCCATGGTCACAATGCAGGTAACAAGAACATGGTGATGCGAAGCCTCATAGATCTGATCACGTGCATGCCGTGCGTCAAAAATACACTCAATCGGACCATTCCGGGATGTTTCCTTAGCAAAAATATATTCTTCTAATATTTCTTGAATGGCCCTGCTCGTAATCTCAGGGTTATGCGATCGCCTTCCAATTACGGCCACCGTCAGGCAGCAGTATCTCGTCCCTCCAGATTGCTCCACAATGCCCTTCAATTCGAACAGCTCAGTGAATGGAGCTAATACGGAAAAATCGTTTACGCGCTCATCAGGGAGGATAATTGCCCGCATCTCGTGTGTAACCCTTACTCCATTAGTGGCACCAACATCGCGAGTTGTGCATGCCGTAATAAAAAACGTGCTCGTAAGCATCACGCACGCAGAAATAAATAATGCGACAGCAGACCCGAACTTTTCCCCGACTGCGTTATTCGACATCACAACGTCATCGACCCAACGCCTTCGCCTGCTCCGGCGCGCAGGACGTGGATCGTGCGCTGGTTGGGATCACCGACGAACAACACGGTGCCGCCGGGGGTGATCGCCTCGATGCGCGCGGTGCCTTCAGCGGATCGATTCGCTCCTGCCTTGCCGAGGTGGAACCATTCACTGGTTTGCTCCGGTGCGCACGAGCGCGCTTCAACCGCGAGAGCGGCGATGCGTTCGAGTCGTGGCTGCGATCCCGGCTCCAGCGTGCGCGGGGTACGGCGATTGACCTCGTCGGTGAGCGCCTGGTTACAGTGCACGCGCGGAGCGTGCGGCCACGAATCGGGGAGTTGCGCGCAGCGTTGGCCAGAGAGTTCCAGTGACATGCGCTCGCCCTGGGCATCCAACAGATGGATACATCCGCCACCAAAGCGTGGCGACACCTGCGCCCGGCGCACCGCGTCCTCGCGGGTTGGCGCAGCGAGGGCAGCGGCCACCAACCCACTGAGGAGAAAGCCGTGCGCGCCGTCATCGACACGCAGTTCGTTGACTGCCACCGCCAAGCCGGCCGCCGAAATTCCGGCCACTGGGTGCAGTCCGGCCAACGTCAGAGTGAGACTAGCCGGTCCATGTGCGGGGGTCCGATGAACGACGGTCACATAGGGCAGCAAGGCCGGATCTAAATGCCAGGCCAGAATCAGGCGTGGCAAGCCGTGATCGGTGTGGACCGCATTCAAACCAACGTAGGTCGAACGCATCGTCGCCTGAGCGCTGCCCAAGATACCCAGCATATCGCCGTAACCGTGGATGAGGAGCATCTCCTCCGGACGCATCTGACTGGCTCCAGCGATGGCCTCGAATTCGAGACCCTGACTCGGATCCTGGCGAACGACTGCGGCCAAGGCCGTGGTCAGCGCCGCGCGTACCTGTTCTTCGCTCATCGCACGTCCGGCATCGGCCAGGCCCTTGACCAGTCGGGCCAACAACAATTTGGCCACCGCCTGTAATTGCGGCTTGAGCCTGGCACCCACGAATTCGCCCATGGCGCGCGGCGTACCCGCAACCGCAGTTATCGGTACGCCACCCACCTGCGCTGGAATTACCACGGCGCAGGTGCTATCGATCGGCCCTCGCGAGTCCACCGTCCCCCTCAACCGTTGGAATGCCTCCTAGAAACGCGTTCATGTTACCAGGCGGCGCAGATTTTAGGATGACCGCTCAGCCTGTAATGCAGCCGTGCGGAGGTCCGCCTTGAGAGCTAGCCGTCTGGTCACCACTGCAGACCGCAGGACCACCGTTGATTGCCCCGTTAGCCCATGTCAGGTCTATGCTATTCTTCCTTGCAATCCGAAGCGTCCTATCGACCCTCCGCGCGCTCATATCCCGAGCCGACTGTTGCTATCGCAACCCGAGCTTGGCATAGTTGGGCGGATCAGAGCGAGGAGAACCGTATGGCCGTTAAAACCGCAAAGAAGCCCGTCAAGAAGGGCCCCACTGGCAGACTCGTGAAGTCTGCCAAGCCCGCCGCCAAGGCGAAGGCGAAACCCGCAACTGCCAAGACAACCAAGCCCGCGACCAATCGGGTGGCCAAGTCGTCGGGCAGCCGCATCGTCAAGGCACCAAGCTTCCGTGGCGCTCGTCACGACAAACCCGGCACTGGCCGCTTGGACCGTTCCCCGGCCGCCGATCGCGCCCCAACCAGCCGCCGCGCATCCACAGCTGCAGCAGCTGCCACAGCGCCCACCTCGACTGCAATCAAGTTTGGCCCCTCGCCATTCCCGCGCGACGAGCTCAAGGCTTGGCGCCAGACCCTGCTTGGGCACCGCTCCGAAATCTCGCAGGACATTCAGCACCTCGAACACGACGCCATGGAGGCCGAAGACGGCCACACCACGCCGAACCACATCGCCGAACGCGGCAGTGACGCCGAAATGCAGGACATGAGCCTCGGCCTCGCCGGCCAAGAACAGATCGTCCTCTGGCAGATCGACCGCGCCCTGCGCAAAATCGACTCTGGTATTCCCTCCCCCTTCGGCCTCTGCGAACACAACGGCCAGCCGATTCCCAAGACCCGCCTCCAGCTCATCCCGTGGACCCCGGTGTCCATCGAAGGCATGAACTACGTCGAAGATAATGGCCTGACGATTGAGGATATTTTAGTCGACGGGTGATCATTGCCGTGCATGGCCACAGCCGCGGCCCGCTGCGCGGGCAGCTACGCGTGCTGACGCACTGGCTGCGAGCTGCGCGGGCTACGAATTTACAAACGGATTTCGTGTTGTTCGCGTGCTTGGCCAGCGCGTTAGCGCGCGCAGCTATCGAACCTCGAATCTCGCACTCACGATGGATGTTATCTCTTTTTCATACGACGTCGTATCGTTGATACCTTCGCCTGACGTAGCCGTTTCGCCCTTGGGGTTGATTTGGATGACACCCATGCGTGCTTCGACCAATTTTCCCAATCGGCCATGTGCGTTGTTGACGATCTGCTCGGCGCGACTCGTCGCGTCCTTGGTCGCCTCTGCCAGCATGCTGATCTTCAGTTCGGATAGCTTGGTGTAGTAGAAGTTCAGCGTGCCCGAATCAATTTCCACGCCGTCTTTGATCAAGCTGGTGACGTTGCGCGAAACGACAGGGACTTTGACGACATCGGCTGAACTGATGGAGATCGACTGGGTCAGTGTGTACATCTCGACGACATCTGTCGGCCTGATGATCGGAGGTCCAGTGTGGCCGCCAGTTGCTGCTGGTGGTGAAAAGATGATGTCTTGGTGATAACGCCGGGACGTACTGATGGCCGACAGCGTGATGTCTGACTCCACTATCCCATTGGTGCTCAAAAATGCCTTCGTGAGCTCAGTTGCTTTCTTCATCATGTCATAGGCATTACCCAGATTCGCATCCTTGGTCGTAATCAACCCGGACCATGTGACCAGATCAGAAACAATGGCCTTTTTCGCAGAGCCAGTGACTGAGATCGTCTTCGGTTCCAATTTGACTGCCAAATAGGCCCAAGCCAAAATCGCCACGCAAATGACATTTGCGACTGCAAAAAACACGCCACCTGCGCGCAACGTCACCACAACTTTCTCGGGAAACGTGTGCGGTTTATCCGGAGAATCGGTCATGGCTGTGCCCCTTGCTGGTTATGCGCGTTCAATTGGGATACGGACAGTTGTCCGCCCCTGGTGTAGGCCGTCTGGAAGCAGCCGAA
>CAZZAM010000051.1:0-25570 GCA_964652775.1 uncultured candidatus Brocadiaceae bacterium
GGGTGGGAAGATCGCGCTCATCAAGGGCGCAAACAGCGTTCGCATCGAAGCGCTGGAAAACAACAAGCCATTCGTCTTCGATTGCTTCGTGGTCGTGAACGCCGCTTTCACTCCGAATGGACTGGTCAAGCCGGGTGAAAAGTTCAACAAGGCCGAGACCGGCACATGGAGCTTCGAACCCAACGCCGACGAGTACAGCAAACCAGATGCACTTGGCCTGCGCGCGCTGAATGAGCAGATCGCCGGCGAAAACGGATACATGACGGTCGATAAACAGGGCGACCTGATTGACGGCGCTGGCAAACCAGTCCGCTTATGGGCCGTGAATACCAATGTTCAGGTTGAGCGCGGCGTGGATGACGTGCAAGCGCATGCCCGCCATCTTGCCAAGCGTGGTGTCAACATGGTGCGTCATCATGGCAACCTTAACGCTGATGGCGGAAATCTCGACGGCGCAGCGAACGATCGGCAAATCGACGCTCTGCAGAAACTGGTAACCAGCATGAAGCGCGAAGGCATCTACACGACCTTCTCGCCGTACTGGGCGGGACACAACGGCGCACCACAGGAGACGTTGCTGTTCTGGGACGAGCGGGTGCAAACTGCTTACAAACGCTGGGTCAAAGACGTACTGACGCGACCCAATCCTTACGACGCGAAGAAGACGCTGTTAGCCAAGGATCCGGCCTTGGCGATCTTCCAGATCCAGAATGAAGACAGTTTGTTTTTCTGGACCACGATGCATGCACTGAAGGGAGACAACCTCCGGCGCATCACGCTGAACTATCACGACTGGCGCAAGGCGAATAAACTTGCCGGCACACCCGAGCTGAACCTCAAGCTGTGGGAACTGGATAACCCGAATCAGGATCAGCGCGACACCATGCGCTTCTTTGCTGAGACAATGCGGGCATGGAACACCGAGTTCGAACGTTGGCTGCGTGCCGAGGTTGGCTGCAAAGCGTTGGTGAATCCCGGCAACTGGCGCACCGCCAATCAAGTGCGGCTGCTCGATCTCGAACGTTGGTCCTACGACGCCAACGCGGTCATCGGCGTCAATCGCTATGTCGGCGGCATCCACGTCAATCCAACCCATAAGGATCAGGTCGGTTGGTTAGTGCAGCCGGGCGATCTGTTCACTGATGTCAGCAAGACGATCGACTGGGAAGCTCTAGCGACCAACGCCCGTCAAGTTGCCAGCAAGGCGTACATCATTTCCGAAAGCACCTGGGTATCGCCCGGAAGTCACCACAGCGAAGCGCCATTCTTAGTTGCCACCTATAGCGCGCTGAATGGCGTCGATGGCTACTATTGGTTCGCACTCGGTCAGGTCGGCTTCGATACCACGGTCACCAAGTGGCAAGCGGCAAGCCCAGTGATCATGGGCGGCTGGCCGGCAGCGGCATATCTGTTCCGCAAAGGACTGGTGCAGCGCGGTAAACCAGCCGTGCATGAAGAACGTGCGCTCGACGATCTGTGGAAGTTGCGCGTTCCACTTCTCGCTGAAGAGGCCGGCTTCGATCCTAATCGCGACGCTGCAATCAGCCCGAAGTCAAATATCACATCCACCATTGATCCGACCGCTTACCTCGTCGGTCCCGTCGAAGTCGTGCTCGGCGGCGATCCAACCAAGAACCGCGCTATCGATCTGAAACAGTACGTGGACAAGAACGCACAGAAGGCGACCAGCATCACGCGTGAGTTGGTCATGAACTGGGGTGCCGGATTGTGCACACTCGATGCCCCAGCGGCAGCCGGTGCCACCGGGTTCCTCGCTAAGGCAGGAACGATCAAACTGAAGAACGTGACAATCACCGCGAAAAATGATTACGCCACCGTGCTCGCGGTGGCGCTCGATGATCAGCCGCTCGCCAGTTCGAAAAAGATATTGGTGCAGATCACCACCCGCAACCGGCCCAACGGTTGGAAAGTAAGTCCCGCCAACTTTGAACACGACAAGAAGCAGCACCAAGGGTTCCGTATCGACGCAACCGGCGAAGCACCGTGGAATGTGGTCGACACCGACATGGTTATCACGCTTGCTAATCCTGGCCTGCGCACAGCGACGCGACTGGATGAAAATCTCTATTCGACCGCTGATGCAGTAACCGTGAACGTGGGCAAGGATGGGATTGTCATCACGCCTGCGAAGAATACGATGTATCTACTGGTGCAATAATGTGCATGCGCCAGAAACGAGCGTCCATTCAACCTGCACATCACAATCCAAGGCAACCGCAGAGGCGCAGAGGCCGCTGAGGTCACAGAGGGTTGGGGTTAGAAGACATTGCTGTTTCCGGTGCCGATCACCTCATGGTGATGATCCATTCGCACTCTCCTCTGTGCTCTCAGCCTAGATTCCTCCTTTCAAGGCAACCGCAGAGGCGCAGAGGTCGCAGAGGATTGGGGTTGGAATACGTGGTTGTTCCCGGTGTCGCTCAACCCGCAGGGTGACTATCTCAGTTCGCTCTCCTCTGCGATCTCAGCGGCCTCTGCGCCTCTGCGGTTGCCTTGGGCTTTTTCCAATACCGGCTTGAGGCTCAATGCTTCGTTCTATCCGATCTGCTCGTACCTCAGCCACGGGTTGCCGCACGCCATGCCGCCGGAGTCGAACCGGCGAAAGTGCGAAAGACGGCGGAAAAATGGCGAGCGGTAGCGTAGCCAACCTCGGATGCAACCTGGGCAACTGGAATCGGGGCATGGGCAAGCAGAGCCTTGGCGTGTTCTACCCGAACTTCCATCAACCGCCGCACGAGGCTGCGGCCGTAGCAGCGACGATATACGTGGCGAAGATGGTCGTAGCCGATGCCGAGATGGACGGCGATCTCCTCTAGGCGACCGAGGTCGCGGAAGTGAGCGACAATGAAACGGTCGGCTAGCTCCGCGTGGGCATCGCCGGCAACGGCGTGTTCCTGTCCCTGAACAGTAGCCCGTGCTTCGGACAACAGTCGCACGAGCAGAGCTCCAGCGCGAAGATCGAGACTGATCCGTTCCAACTCGCTGACCACAACCGGAGGTGAAACCAAATCGTGCAGCTCGCGCTGCAGCCAGGGATCACGTGGCGCAGCGAGATGGAAGCAGGCTGGCAGCATCCGTGGCAACACTCCAGCAATGGCGATGTGAATACACGCGTCGATGCCGGTCGTTTCCTGGATCTGATCGTGCGTGACCCGCGGCGCATAGATCACCACGTCTCCGTCACCGAAACTCAGGGCGTCGCCGGAAGCGATCCGACTGCTGCCGCGACCACGCTGGTGGCGCACGATCTCAAAGCCGACATGGCGATGGAGTGGACAGCTCCCACGAGCAACACGGTGACTATAGCCGGTTGTGAAGACAGCGGCGCCGGAACGAACCAGCACCGCAAGATCAGAGATTGCGCCCATACCGGTATCGTCGTGGGTACCGCCGGTGTACCACCAAAAACCGGACTTAGCCGCCAGTCTGCGGATCTGACATAATCTGTAATTTATCGCTATAATTACCACGCACCAATTCATAACAACCATATCACGGCATAAAGGAACAACCATGCTCAAGCCCAGCGCACCCGACTGGTGCTTTCTCAAACCCGGCATTGCCCCAGCGACGCACTACGCGCGACTTAAGGCTCTTGGCTACGGCGCGGTTGAAATGGTCGCGCCGGAGAACCGCGCCACTGCACGCGATGCCGGTCTTCAGATCCTCAATCTTGCCGCCCCAGGCATGCAGCAGGGACTGAACCACCGTGCTCACCACGCCACGCTGATCCCCGCGATTCGCGACTGCATCAGCGAAGCTGCCGACGCAGGCATTCCGCAGGTGATTGTTTTCAGTGGCAACCGCGCAGGTCTGTCCGACGGCGAAGGTCAGGCGAACTGCATCGAAGCCTTGCGTATGCTCGCGCCCGAGGCTGTGCAGGCCAAGGTCACCCTGGTGATCGAAATGCTCAACAGTTTCAGCCACCAGGACTACCAAGCCGACCGCAGTGCGTATGGATTCGCGGTTGCGCAAGCAGTCGCATCGCCAGCGGTCAAGGTGTTGTACGACATCTATCACATGGTGCGCATGGGCGACGACCCAGTTGCCGACATCGGCGGCAACTTGTCGCTGGTCGCCCACCTCCACCTCGCTGATGTACCCAAGCGCACCGTGCCACAGGCAGACGGTAAAATCGCCTATCGCGAGCTGACGCGTCAACTCCTGACCATTGGCTACACCGGTTGGTGGGGAATGGAGTTTGTCCCCGGCGGCGATGTCTATGCCGAGTTGGAGCAGGCCGTCGCTGCGGTGCACGTATCAGCGGAAAACTGCCGCGCCTCAATATAAATCATCCGAACCCCACGGTGGCGTTACTCCGAGTCCAGTTACGTTGCTCTCCATGATGGGTAGATTCCTGCGTTCGAGTGCCTGCGCTCTGACCACCATCGGATTCGCTGCGGCGCTGGACCTCGCTGGAGCCGGTGAGTCTCCGGGCATTCTGCCGACCACCTGGTGGTTCGGTTGGTACAATGACTATCTGGGCAATGCGCGACCATCTCGCGCTGATGATTTCCGTACCAATCGCTTCGTGGCGGGATGGCGATCCGCGGATTGGACCTTCGCTGTCGATTGGTCAAATCTGACCGCAAAAAATCCGTACGAACGTTATCCGCTCTTCGGTTTTCCTGATCCTTTTTCCGAGATACGGAAAGACGGAAGACGCTGCGACGAGTTGACCCTGTCGGCAACCTACACCTGGTGGGAATCAGATAGCGCGTTCATCGCCGCCGGTCCCGGACTGCGGGTGGCAGGCGATCTCGGTGGCGCATGGCTGCAAGCGCATGTGCATCAGGACACCGGTAGCTCGAAAATCATCTTGCCCTACGAAGACGGTATCGAGCCACTGGCTGGTCTTGCCGTGCTGCGTGCCGGATGGCGCTGGCCAGTGAACAGTTCGTGGACCGTGGTGTGTGATGGTGCTGGGATCGCCAGTACGATCGGAGAATTCCAGGGTGACCTCGCGGCTCGTCTGGCATGGCGTGGAACTGGTGGAGCGAGTTGGATTGGTTGGCGTCAGTCCCTGCGCTGCGGCGATACGGCCAGCGCTGTCGCGCGAACCGTGGCCGAACACGAACGCGGCGGTTGGCTGGTTGCTGGCCTCGAATCGCCAGCCGTCGTGTTCTCGCTTGGTGCACATCCGCGTACCAATGCGGTCGAAGGCTCCATCCAAGTCCGTGATCTCGACCGCCGCGCGGCACCGGGCGTGTCCCTCCTTCCTGCCGAAGTTGAACTTGGCGTCGCAGCGCAAGGCGCGCTGGCCGATGCCGGCAACGGTTTCGATCTGCGTATGGCTTGGGGATGCCCCGCCATGGCTGGTTGGTGGCGTGACACGCTCCGTGCGACCATCACCGGCCGTCGCATCGAACGCTCGCTGCCATCACCGTGGGATCTTGCTGGGCGCACGTACCAAGTCATCGGCGGCGTGCAGTTGTCAGCGTGGCCAACAGCGCCCGTTGGTTGGACTACAGTTCCGTACCTCGCAGCCGGAGCTGGCTGGCATCATGCGCAAGTCGAATCGATCAGCCCAGCCCACTACACCGACGGTGGCGAGCTCGATACCCTCGTTGGCGAGTACGAGGCCGGCGTGCGCGCGAAGTGGATGTCTCCATCTTGGGCGAGTGGTGCCGCCGTTGCGATCAATCACCAGATGTTCTTCACAGACAAGACGGTGCAGTGGGTTTCCGTCACCGATAACGGTACATTATCGCTGACCAACCCAGGCAACTCGATCATGCTCCGCTGGTGGGTCGGTATCACGTGGTAAAACTGGCTGATCTTGGATTTCTCCAAGGCAACCGCTGAGGCGCAGAGGCCGCTGAGATCGCAGAGGAGATCACATTTGGTTGTCCCCCCAACGTGTGAGACCGGCACTGGCAACAACCGTGTCTTCCAACTCCTATCCTCTGCGACCTCTGCAGCCTCTGCGCCTCAGCGGTTGCCTTGGGATGGGTGATCTAGACTGATGTGTTTGTATTCCTCGGCGAATGGAACTGCGGCAACAAGACTAGCCTACGCGATCTCAATTCTGATCGCGGCCGCAGCTTGCTTGGCGCGCGCACGCGCCTCTTCAACTGTGTCGGCGGCGCAGATCGCCACGGCGAGACGACGATGACCGCGACATTCGGGCTTGCCGAACAAACGGATTTGGCTCTCCGGCACGGCCAGCGCGCCTTCCAAGTTATGGAAGCGCGGCTCTCCGTCTCCCTGGCCGAGTAGCGGGACACTTGCAGCTGGTCGCAGCAAGCGGATCGGCGGAACCGGTAAGCCGAGTATCGCCCGCACATGCAACGCGAATTCGCTGTACTGCTGACTACCCAAGGTGACTAATCCAGTATCGTGCGGTCGCGGGCTGACCTCGCTGAAGATCACCTCGTCGCCACGGATAAAGAGTTCGACACCGAAGATGCCATAACCGCCGAGCGCGCCGACGACGGCTTTGGCGATGTCCTGCGCCTTGGCCCAGGCCTCTGCGGTCATCGCATGCGGCTGCCAACTTTCACGGTAATCACCGTCGATTTGGATATGCCCGATCGGCGGACAGATCTGGATTCCGTTGACCGCGCTGACCGTCAGAGCCGTGATCTCGTAATCGAACGTAATGAAGCCCTCGACGATGCAGCTCCCGCCGCCGCTGCGTCCACCCTGCATGGCGTAGTCCCAGGTGCGGTCGATGTCGGCCGGCGATCGCACCACGCTCTGGCCTTTACCTGAGGATGACATCAGCGGCTTGATCACGCATGGCCAGCCCAAAGAGGCAGCAGCGGCAGCAAACTCGGACTTGGTAGAAACAAATCGATACGGCGAGGTTGGTAGCTTCAGTTGCTCGGCAGCGAGACGGCGGATGCCCTCGCGGTTCATGGTCAGACGAGCGGCCTGAGCAGTGGGGATGACCTTCCAGCCTTCGCGTTCCAGCTCGATGAGCGTGTCGGTCGCGATCGCTTCGATTTCGGGCACGATCAGGTTCGGCTTCTCGGCCAACACCACCTCGCGCAGCTTCGCACCATCAAGCATCGGGAAGACGTGACTGCGGTGCGCCACCTGCATGGCCGGAGCGTTGGCGTAGCGGTCGCAGGCAATCACCTCGCAACCAAGACGCTGCAGTTCGATGACCACCTCCTTGCCGAGCTCGCCCGAACCAAGCATGAGAACACGGGTTGCGGAAGCGGTCAGCGGGGTGCCAAGTGACGTCATGGCAGCGGACTCTCCAGCCCGGCGGCCAGCGTCCAGAAGACTTCCGGAGCCAGGGTCATTTCAGATTGCTAAACAACGCGAACCAAGGCAAACGCCGACTGTAGGCCCACTACCCGCCAGTCTTACGCTCAGTATCACGCGGCGGATTGGGCTCTTTGATGAACTCATCGATCGCACAGCAAATAAAAATCCAACCCATGACACCCATGCCCAGGGCACCAATGGTCGCGCCGACCTGGATTGCCAAACCATGGGTTAAGCCGAACCATTCGATGATCCAACTTGAGAGGATCCACACCCAGGCGACATGTAACCCCACGAGGATTGAGACTATGTCTACGGCGTTTTTTCTCCGGCGTTCGATCCGCGTGTTCAAACGACGGCCGATGACATCAGCCAACCGCGGACCAGCGGCGATAAGCACAAGCGACGGCATACCAATGACTCCGCCGCACGCAGAACCGAGCAAAACAAACAGCCCATCGATGAAGACGCTCATACGCTGATCACATCAACGCACGTAGAGCAACGCCTGCCTGCGTTTCGCTTGCTTAAGCTGTACATAGGGTCCCGTGCATGCTCCTCAGGATGCTTCACGGCGCAACCCAGCCGAGGCGGCACGGAGAGGATTGAATTCGCAATCGCCGTCCGCTGTTCACGGCGGCGTAAGGAGAACACCTATGCGTGTGGCAAAGACAGAGACAACGAGAGTTATTGCCACGGGCAGACTTCAGATCCGTTAACGAATTTCGCCATCCGCCGTGGTGAGTAGCCGGAGGATTTCAGCACACAGGTCGTCAATCTCACGCGTGGCGAGCGCACTGCATTGCCGTGCCGCCAGCTCGGCAGCCCCAATGGTCTGGATCTTGGCTTGCAGTCCGGCCACGTGGCGCTCGGCGGCTGCCAAGCGTTCGCGTATGCTCGTCTGCTGACCAGTATCCAGCTGCGCTGCCGCATGCGTTAGCTGTTCGCTGAGCTGATGACAAACGCGGGTCACTTCGTTCAGCTGCAGGCGCAGATCAGACTGCTCAACCTGGTACGCGTAGGCTTGCTTGTCCGCATCCACACACGTCCGCACGGCAGACTCCCGGCGTTGGTGCAGGTCATTGAGTGCTTGCTGCATGGCCGTAATGACCCCCGAGGTGCTTGGCAGCATGACGAGCTAGAAAAGGAAGCCAATCATGGCCTTCTTCCGCCATTACCGTTCCAGGCAAACTCTGCTCAGATGAACCCCTCCAGCGTGTCAGCGACCGTTTGTGAATTAAAAGTGTGTGTGTTCATCAATGGCGTTACAAATTATTCAGCGATCCCAGTGTACGATACCACCACCAACCCGAATCGTCCAAAAACCTTAAATCGGTGTTCACTTTTCGGGGGAAAGATCATGTGTGAAAGCGCGAACTAGACAGCGTAGTCGAGGCTGATTATAATGAGCCGCATGCCAACCTCGCTGTCGAGTTCAGGACTTGTGCAACTGGTTATCCGTCGTCCGCTTGCTGGGCAGTGTTCGGATTCGCATTTTTTCACAACCTGGGATACGCTTGAGCTCAGTCAATGGCGCAGCGACAAAGTCAGCCAGTTGCTGCAGATCGCGGCCAGCAAGCATTTCGGCTATCGACCATTCGCGCAAGAATTCGACATCACCAAAGAGGTGAATATCGCCCAAAGCATTGCGCAAGCCAACCCGCAGCATGGACCTGGTGGTGGGATGAAACTGTTTATTCCTCCAAACGAACAAATATCCGCTGTCGTCCCGGTGGGCGATCTCATCCCCCTCTACGAACCAAGTACGCTTCCCATCCATGCGACCGGATTCATCAAAAGCATTATTGAAATCGAGATTTCTTTGGGGAATACGTTCGTCGGATCCGACCGCGACGCACGCTCAGGCGCGCGCAATCGCTTCTGGTTACAGAACCCCCTCCACCTTGCCGATATCACCCGCCTGAAAATTCCAACGTCGGTTCGCGCCTTTGAGGAACCGGATATGCATGGCAATGTGATGGGGTTCATCACCACGAATGAATCGCAAGTCGTGCTAGCTCCGATGCAATGAATCTATCCGGGGAACTATCCACAGATCACGATGATTACGCAGATGTGTGGCATGGCCATCAGTAGCACACCGAGGTTACTGTCGGCTGCCTACTGGTCGCTGCGCGTACCTTCGCGCACGCGGGCGACGCGGTGATGAACACTGGTAAACAGTGATGTTTCAGGCGTCTTGACCAGCCCGACACGAAATAGATTCAGATCGACGTACACGATACAAGCCAACGTCGCCGCTTCGTCCAGCAAGGCGACGCTAATGAAGCGTTTCTCCCAAAAGTGACCGGTACAACCGTCCCCGGCATTCGCGCGGCGCGCCACCTCCTGCTTGACCAACCGCAACAGCCAACTTGGAGACGACAAGCGCTTCCGTTGGTGTGCCAACCACTTCGTGTTCTCTGCGTAAGAAGCAACCACCGTCGGAGTGACCGACAGCGGTTCCAAACTTGGCCCACTGCGCACCGGTAGGACCGCCAACGCATGACGCGCGACGGCGGTTGCACCCCAGTCGGTCACGACATCGGGACGCAACCAAAGCAGAGACACGCACGAAAGACACATGGTCCACAAGCATCTTCGGATTCAGTTCGGCTAGACTATGCAGCAATGACGACCCAAGGATGTTCCCGACCATCACCAAACCAGAAATAACCGACCCCTACGGCGTGTGATTACCGCTACGCGCCACGATTGCCGTACGGAAGCATTGTCGAGCAGGCGAACATCACATGCAAGATTTCCGATGGATAGTCGAGACATTAACGATTGTACCCGGACGGTCGGCGCTGAGGCCAGGTCGCCATTCCTTTCATCGCCGGATCCCATAGCGTGGGCAGCAGTACACTCGGCCCAGGATCAGCGATTATGATCTCCATCCTCGTCATGCTGGGACTTCCGATCTTGGCCGGACTTGGCATCGATACCTGGGCCGCCCGAATGGCTTGGACACAGGTCGGCGAGCGGCGGATCTGGATCCTCATCATGGGCGTAGCTTTATCGGTGGTCTGCCTCGTCTATTTCATCGAGATCCGCCACCGGAGAGGCGTCCTGCAACAGTGGTGCGCCGACCAGGGACTCACCTACGTGAGCAGCCAGAACCTGCATGGCAAAGCCATGTGGCTGGTGCTTTGGAAAACCCAGTTCGCACTGACCGTGGCCGAACGGCAAGAACCACTGCTGGTGATCCATGGCGACCTCCTCTGGGGCCATCTCAGCAACCACGTTGAGCCGCTCCCCTAGGATTCCCGGCGTGTCCTCTCCGCATTCTTCTGATCCAGCGTCGCTGATCATAATACCGTTGCTGCGTATCGCTTCGCCCGGGCAGGTGTTCAAGATCGGATCCTGCTGGTACCAGGTCCTGGGGCAGGATGAACGCCACGGGACGACGACTGCGGAATGGATCCCCACGACCGGCGAGGGGTCCATCGTTAAGCTGGACGGCGACCTCGTTATCGATGTCGTGCCCCAGCCACCAGATGACATCGTCGCCAGATTGAGCGACCTCGAGCGGCGCCATCTGGCCGGGGATCCGCGAATCCACAGACGTTACTACCGCGGGGCGCGGAGTCGTTACTGGGATGATCCCGTGGACGCGATCGGAAACATGCCCTGTTGCGGCAGCGTGCCGAAGAGAGGTGCATGGTACTTCGACTGGGCCTGGGGCGCAGATGCTGGATTCCTGCCTGGAGTCCTCGCGGCCGGGATCCTGGGGCGAATGATGGCGGCATGCCCGGCTCCGAGTCCGGATGCCGCCGCCGCAGCAGCCGCGATCCGCTCTGCCCTTCAAGCGATACGCCCTCCCCTCGACCAGTTCGCCTCCGCCCTCAGCGATCCACAGCGTGACGACCTGGAGCGGGCGGCGGAGGCCGTGACCACTGCAGTGCGGGCCCTGCAAGACGGGGTTTCCGGCTTGTGGTCGGCGCTGGGCATCGACTGCGCCTGGAACAAGAGCGGCCCTCTCGATGACGGCGTTTTCAGCGGCTACATGTTCCTCGGCTGCATGCATCGAACTTGGAAGCAGCAATCCTTGACTGTCGTACGCGAAGCCGAGGGGACAGTCCTGTCCATTCCTGCACTCGGCGCAGATGTAGGCTGGGGTGATCAACCGCCCGACCTGCGCTGGCGCACATGCAGCCAGGAGGATGCACCACTGCTTGCCGCCCACATCAGACGCGAAAGCGCCTGCTTCGCCCTACTGGCGTCGCAGGCCGCCGCCGAACCGACCGGCCCAGCCTAGCAGCTCATAGGTGAACGCCTGAAAATTCGGAATTCAACCGAGGATTCAGACGGTCGTTTGCGGCGGCGTAAGGGGAACATGGGAGTCTACATTGGACCTCCTAGATGGACCCCTCCAGCGTGTCGGTGACCACGTTTGTGAATTAAAACAAAGTGCCTGTCCATCAATCTGTCACGCGTCCACCAGATCACCGTCGCCAAGGTTTTTTCGGCGCACTCATCGAGAATCACCTGTTTCCGTTCCTCAGTCATCGGGTTCAACCACGTGCTCTCACCTGGCCTGAGTAAGATGCCCGGATAGATCCCCGTCGCAGTAGCGACTGGAGCCGCGTCAATAACCTTGCTCTTGAAGTTTGTCATACCCCAGTCGTTGATTCCGGCCCAGTTAATTGTGAATGGATCGGTGTTGTCGTTGACGCGTGGGGTGATTCGCGATCCCGATGATTGCGGCGCTTCGTCGAGCCGCTGAGTCTGACCGAGATTGATTTTGATCTGATTGAACTGCGCATCGAGGACCCGAGCTCGTTGCGATGCGGTCAGCATGTCGTTGGGAGTGGCGCCAGCCAAGTACTCCATTGTCCAGGTAGCACCGAACCCCTCGATGACCTGTTTAGGAGTAGCAACGTCGATGGTGACAGGCACATCCACGGCACGGAGTGCAGCAGCGAGCACGATGAGCGGGAAATAGCGCTTGATGAACAACATGGTCGGGTCTCCACCAGCCATATGTCCACCGATTTGGCCTTGTTACAGTAACTTGCTCCACCACAGGCAAAGACTACTCCAAGCTACATCGCCCCCTTCCGCAGCCGATACACCGCCGCCAAATTCTCCGCCACCGCCTTAAACCACTTCGGATTGATCGGCCTGCCAATCTCAACTTCACGTGCTAACGCGCGGGCAAGTTCGATATTCTCAACCATCGGGATATCGTGCTCGGCGGCGAGCGCTTTGATCCGCTGCGCGACTTCGTCGTAACCTTTGGCGAGAACGATCGGCGCGGCCATGTTGTTCTTGTCGTATTTGAGCGCGACGGCGACGTGGGTCGGGTTTAATTCGAATCATGGGGACGGGACACCATTTCTTGACACCTACGGGTATGGTCAAGCCGGTGCCCATTGAGCCGTTGGCCTGCAAGACAATGCCGATATGGCAACGTCGACGATGATTTAGTGTCAGCGTCAAAGCATCGCTACGTGGCGATGCTTTGACGGTCTCGACTTATCGACGCCAATGTCGTAAAGAACAAGTCATTAGTACGCCAAAGAACTCGAGTCGCCCCAGTAGCATAAGCAGCATACAGACTCCCTTTGCCGCTGGGGATAATTGGCCAAAGTTATGTCCAGAGCCAATTTCGCCGACACCAGGACCAACATTTGACAGGCAGGTAAGCGCCCCGCTGGCAGCCTCGGCCAGTGGTAGCCCCAGGAAGCAAAGGGCTAAAGAGCCAACGACCCATGATAGCGCATATGCAGCAAAGAACCCGCCAACGTGTAAAAGCTGAGCGTCTCCAAGTGCTTTCCCATCGATAGCGATGGGAGTAATGCGAGCTGGTTCCCCATGTCGGCGCACTTCACGTCGGAGAAGCTTCGCAATCACCATGACACGCACGAGTTTGGCACCGCCGGCAGTACTGCCTGCACATGCGCCTGCGACCATCAGCAGGAGCAGTACGAATTGAGCTGGTGGAACCCATGATTCCCAACCGCCCTGCACGACATCGCTCCCTGAGACGAAACCTGTACTGGTCATCATTGAAACAGTTTGGAAGAGGGTATCGCGAACCATATCGCTTGGACGTTCACGATAGACGTCATGGGAATTGGTGACGACAGCCATGAGCGTGAGCCACCCAATCAGGATGATAATCAGATAGAGTCGAACTTCTTCACTCCGCCACAATCGTTGCGGATGACCGCGTAGTGCCGTAATAATCAATGCGAAATTCAGACCGCCAACTCCCATGATCACGATGAGTGCCCATTCTGCAGCGTGGTTATGCAGGCCAGTAACGCTGTTATCGTAGGTGGAAAATCCGCCAGTACTTATTCCACTTGCTGCGTGACAGAATGCATCGAATGGAGCGACGCCAACCAACCATAGGGCGAACGCGGCGCCAACACCCAATAGGAGATAGAAGCCAACCAGGATACGCGCTGTACTAATGATCCGTGGAGCGAGTCGACCTGCATCAATACCGGTAATTTCTGAGCGATACAGTTGGTATCCTGTTCCACTCGTCAGCAGTGGGAGCAGGGCCAAGCTCAACACCACGATGCCGATGCCGCCAAGATATTGGGACAATGAGCGCCAAGCTAGAGATGCATGAGTCAACGCAGTGATGTTCGTACCATGGTGAATCCCTGAGGCATCATCCCAGCCACCAAATACAGTTGCTCCGGTGGTGGTTAAGCCACTGAGTATTTCAAACCACGCATCTACAAACGACAGGTCACGCACGTCCAACCACAGGCCAATGGATCCAACGGCACTTCCAATCACCCAGGTCAGTGTGGTTATGGCCAGTCCTTCGCGTAGGCCAAGATTCTCGGTACGCGCTCTACGAGATGTGATCAGCAGCACGAGGCCAGAGCCCATGCTGACCACCATGGTCCATATCCACGGCGCCAGTGCCTCGTGATAGTACACGGCGACCAGCAATGGGATGAACACAACGCCACCAAGCGCGACCAGGAGGCCGCCAATGGCTCGCATGATAATCAAGCGGTGCACGCGCTTATTCCAACCAACGCTTCACATCGCGACTGACCGTGCTGTCGGCAGCGATCACAACGCGTTGCCCAGCGAGCAATACCGTACGTCCGGTCGCAACAGCTAAACTATCGGGATCGATAACCGCTGCGATGCGCATTCCTGCCGGTGGCTTTACTTCGGCTAAGGGGCGACCAATGAGTCGGCTTGTCGGGGCCAACTGAGCTTCGATGACTTCAATGTCGTCGTGATGAAGACGAGCCAAAGCCAGAATAGAACCACCCCGCAGAAAACGCAGAATAGCCCCCGTTGCTAACGCACGCGGCTCGATGACCAAAGTGAAACCAAGACGTTCAAATAACTCGGCATAATGATTTTTTTGCGTCATGAGAATCGGTTTTGCGCGACTACGTTGTTGACAGAGCAACGCTGCCATGAGGTTGTCTTCGTCATCATCACTCAGCGTTACGAGATAATCAGCATCCTCGACACCCGTCCGTCGTAAGAGATCGAGATCTAAAATACTCCCTTCCACGACCTCAATACCAAGTGGATCAAGAATAATTGCTGCACGCCGAGCGCGATTGGGGTCGGGAGCGAAGACAACCACTCGACGTATGGTTGGGCGCAAGCGGCGCGCCAGTTCAACCCCCATGAGTCCTGCACCAAAAATGACTACAGTATGAGCAGGTTTGCTGTCTGGACTGAATACATGAGCCAGTGCTTGGACTTGGTCGTTGGGCGCCAACAGATAAGCAATATCGCCCGGCTGCAGGTGATCACGACCACCAGGAATGATGGCCTGTTCTCCACGTTTAACTGCAACGACTTGGCAACCAACTGGCAGGTGCGAACCCACTTCAGCCAACGAGCCGACAAGTTTCCCCGGTGGCACTGGAAATCCCAGCAACGCGAGTCGGCCATCTGCGAAAGCGGCGGCTTCGACTGAGCCAGGCGTAGCAATAATCCGTTCGACTAAATCCACCGCTAGGCCTTCCGGAGAGAATACCGCATCAACGCCAAGTTCACGCAAGTCAATCGTCGATCGGCGTCCGCTGAACTCAGGGTTGCGCAGTCGAGCCAACCGGGTCGGCACTCCACGCAACTGCGCCAAACGACACACCACAAGGTTTACTTCGTCTGAGCCCGTTACTGCCACGACGAGCTTACATGCCTCTAAACCAGCTTCTACCAAGACGCTTGGGCTGGTTGCGTTGCCAGTGATGAGTTGGCAATCAATACTGCCATCGAGCATGGCTTGTCGCTCAGCATTATGGTCGAGAAGAATAACATCGTGTCCCTCACCAGCCAACGAGCCAGCTACTTTCACGCCGATGCTTCCTGCACCAACAACGAGTATACGCATGCCTGCTACACTGACGTTCGGATGATAAACGCCATCATCGATCCGGTTTCAATCCGAGCAGGTTTGGAACAGCGACGCCGTGATTTTGCTATGGTGATGTGTGGGCATGATGCAGTTGCGAGGCCTCAGTGACATCCCGGTTTACCTTGTGCTTAGTGTCCATGTGGCGCTGGAACGACGACCTGATCCGGATGCCATCCGAGTAGGACAAACATCGCGAGTAGTCCAGCCCCATAAGCGATGGGAATATACCAACCATGACGCAGCCACGATCCCACCGAGCGAGCTTGGGGAAACTGACTGCCGACCGCGACACCGGCGCTGGATCCAAACCAGATCATCGAACCGCCAAATCCGACAGCGAACGCGAGCATGCCCCAGTCGTAACCACCTTGCTTGAGTGCCAACGCGGTCAGTGGGATATTGTCGAAAGCCGCCGAGACGACGCCAAGTCCCGCAGTAGTAACCATATCTGCATGTGGTAGTTCATTGACGGGCATGAGCGAGGCTGCCAGCACCAGACAGAGCAAGAATACGGCGCCTTTCGCTGCGGTTGGCAGCGAAGCGCGGTGCATGCCACGCCACGGTGTAACAGCCAAAAGAACCAACCAGACCGAGATCCCGATCCACGGAGCGTGCGGCTCTATGCTGCGTCCCCAGACGTTCAGGCTGATGTTTGTCCCAATAGCGGCACCAAGAATGAGGAATACAACGCTCAGGCCGCCCCAGTCAATACACACACCAGCATGTGACGGATCCGCACTGATGGGTTGCATGCGCGTTTGCTGACCACTGGCGAACCATGCGATTATGACAAGCGCAACCGCAGCACCAACATAAGCAGACACGACATCCAGTGGTGAGTGCCCAGCGAGCCAGATCATCGTTGTTGTTGTATCGCCAAGCACGCTGCCGGCACCGCCAGCGTTGCTGGCAGCCACAATCGCCGCTAGATAACCAACATGGACCTGGCCGCGAAAGACACTGCCAGCGATAGTCGCGCCGATCATGGCAGCGGCGATGTTGTCGAGGAAGCCCGAGAGGACCCACACGAGTACCAGCAGCGCCGCTGCACCAAGGCGACCATTCGGGAGATAACGTGGCAGGATAGCCGGCAGGCGACTGGCCGAAAAATGATGCGCCAAGAGATCGAACCCAGTCAGCAGCAGAAAGAGATTAGCTAACAGAACCCACTCATGCCCCATATGCAAAGCCAGCCCATACAATCCGTCGCCATGTGGGAATCCACTCACCCCCAAGCGCCACCCAATAACAGTGAGGGCACCTACGGCTGCTACCAGGAGGGTGTGACGATGGAACAGTGCGACACCCAGAAGTGTCAACCCAAACAATAAAAATTCGATGCGCACGCCGAACACGGCTGGGGATACGATCGATCCTTCGCCGGCATATATCCATGCAGGTAGGAGAACGAGCCACATGAATCGGAGCAGCATATTGTCCCTGATTTACGGGGTGTGATCACACGAGTGACGCATTACTTCGCGTCTTGCTGCATTGTGGGAGCGCTTGTTGGTAGTGATCCCGCATCGGCCGGCACATCAACAACTGCTGGTGAGGTGAAATCCAGTTGTGCAGCTGGAGTACGTAAAATGAAAGCCGGGACCATCGTGTTGATCAACGCATAAATAATGAGCCCACCGAATATGGGCGCCGGCACATCAAAGCTATCGCGCAATATTGCGGCGATAACGAGGGTGAACACCAGCGTTGGTATGAGTGCGACTGCGGCACGGATCGGCAATCCATGGTGCATCGGCTGAAACCAGCGTCGATGTGCCACCAAGGCAAAGATACGACCAGGCAAAACAATGATCAGAAACCCGACACCGGTCATCACTGCCATCCACGAAAAATCAGCGGCGCGTAATTCGAGGCCAGCGTGGAAAAAATAGAATGGAATGAAGAACGAGGCAAATATCTCGATGGTCTCGACCATGCGTGGCGAAACCATCGTCGGTACATAATGACGCGTTCGCTGGGCGACGATCCCGGCAAGGAAAGCGCCTAGCAAGTAGTAGGCACCCAGCATTTTAGTTACCGAAGCGCATACGATGGCCATGACCATGAGAAAAGCGAACTCGGTTTTTGGCCCACGCGGCAACAAATACGTGGCGAACAACCAGAAAGCGATGGGTAGTGCTACGACTAATCCAATGACGGCGGACCCAGCAACTAAAAACCGCTGTGCATCAACGCTCTGCAGGCAGATGAAGAGCCCAACAAGCGCCAGGATTTCACCAGCGATCGCTTTCGTTTTGACTGCATCTCGCTCGGCAGGCGTCAATCCGAATCCACTGAGCGAACTGAGAATGAAGCCGGTTGAGGGTGTCAGGAGAGCCAGTGCCACAAGGAATGCAGGGCGCCATGCGATCGGAAACACCAGCATGACGATCCAGGTGACGACAACTAAACTAAGACTCCTCCAAGCCAGATGAGCGAGGATGATAGGTCCTTCGCGCTTGAGGAGACTGAAATCAGCGTCTAGGCCGGCAAACAGGAAGAGGGCGACGATCCCAAACGTGGACAGCAAGATAACCGTCTGATCGGCTTGGAACCATCCAAAGGTGATTCCAGCAATGGCGCCCAAGGCGAGACTGGTAATCGCTGATGGCAGACGGAATCGCTCAAGCAGGTGGGGTAGGACGAATAGCCCCAGGACCAAAAGAATGTACGCACCTTCGTGTACCAGCTCGGCAGTATTAACTCCGTTCCCGTTCATGGAACCCCAGTGCGCGATGCGATGGAAGCGATTGATGCGATCGTCAATGTCGCAGCGGATCGAAGATGGTGGAGAGAAGGCATATAGTCAGGTCCACAGGTGTATGGTGCCGTAGTTAGGCTGGGAGTCGGTGCATAGCAAGGACGGCGTGATGATTCAATGGATCAGCCTGCATAGCTAGCGTTGCAGCGGTACGGCAAACGTCTGTCGCATGCAACCCCTGCTGTGTCAGTTTTAGGATGGAGCCTAAAGGCAAAGCCGCGTCTGTAGCAGGAACTGCCATGATAAACCAATCGCCAGCTTCAATCGCCATCTCAAACCAATGCGGATGCAGATCATCAGGTGGCGGCAGATGCCTCGCGTGCCCCTGACACATGAGAACCACGCGCATATGTCCGCAAAAAATCAAGTGTAGGCGATGTCCATTCGTCCACGCTACAGCGGCGTTAGCGGTTTTGGTGGCGGTGTAGGGCGTGAGTTCATCAGTGAATGCCTCGACTGCGTGACGACCGAATTCCATCTGCGGGACAACGCGGTCAATGAGACGTTCAAGCAGGTTATTCGCAACCGTCTCGGAGGACGATGTGGCCATGACCAGTGCGGCCGAGGTTGCGTGCCGTTGGTGTTCGGCAAGTCGATATGTCCACTCACGTCGCAGATTCAGGACATCTGCGCTCAGGTACATGCAAGCGCCAGGGTGGGGGCGCGCCAGATTGATGCCGATGTCCATCTTCATGTCAGACTCCTGTCGTTTACTTAAGTGAACTCGGGGCGTGCAGGCCGAGATGATCCAGGAATGATGCTGCAACGTGAGCCACCGACTCACCACCTCCATCGACGCGCTGATTGAGTTCAGTCATGGTTGCGTCATCAATGCGACCTGCGAGTTCCGCCCATGCCTTGGCGACTTCCGGAAACTTCGTGAGCACATCCTGCCGCATGACCGGCAGTGCTTCGTACGCAGGGAAGAAGTGCCGATCGTCAATTAGGGCGATCAGTGCGAATTGGCGCAGACGCGCATCCGTGCTGAAGGCCGAGATCACAGCGACCTGACCGTCGCGGACAGCCTGATACATATGGCCTGGACTGAGGTCGACCGGCGGACGATCGACATGCAGTCCATAATGCTGTGCTAAGCCAGGCCAACCATCGGGTCGTTGATTGAATTCGCTGGTGAACCCGACAATGAGATCGGCGTGTTGCGCGAGGTCGGAGATGTGTGCTATGTGCAGACGCTTGGCCTCATCCGCTCGCATGGCGAGCACGTAGGTGTCGTTGAGACCGAATGGATGTCCAAGCAGGAGGTCGGGTCGGATGCCTAAATGAGATTTCACACGCTCCAAGGCAACACGAGGATCAGCAACCGGTGGCTGTTTGAGGATATCGGTCAGGAGGGTGCCGGAATATTCAGGATAGGCATGGATCGCGCCTTTGCCGAGAGCGTCCCAGCACAGTCCGGTCGATCCCAGTTCGCGGCGTACTACGTCTATTCCTGTACAACGTTCAGCCAATTGAGCCATGATCTCAGCGAGCAACCGGGACTCGGTGAAGTTCTTGCTGCCAATCACCAGATCTGCCGAGCGACCCATGATGACGAGCGTGCCGATGGAGAGCGCCATAACGACAACGACAATCACAGCAGCTATGAGAATCTGCTTCTTTTCCGGATCCATGTCAGGTTCCTCCTGCAGGGGTTAATCGTCGTCCACACCACGCGAAGAGCATATCGACCGATAGCGCTAGAACGGCTGCTGGAACCACACCCAGCAGAACCATGCGTGCGTCGACCGTCTCAATGCCGCGATTAATAAACACGCCAAGGCCGCCGGCGCCGATAAATGCACACAGCGTTGCTGTGCCAATGGTCCACACCGCTGCCGTGCGTAAGCCGGCAACGACGACCGGCATGGCCAGAGGCAGACTGACCTGCCACAACACCTGATCTCCGGTCATACCCAAAGCGATGGCGGCTTGACGCACTGGAGGAGGTGTGGTTCCCAGTCCAACAATCGTGTTGCGTAGGATTGGTAGCAGCGCGTAGAGGAAGAGTGCCATCACACTTGGTACCCAGCCGATCCGTCCGGTGAGAACCATTAAAAATCCCAGCAACGCGAGACTCGGCACGGTTTGGATTATTGAGCACAACCCGAGTACCACACTTGCGGCACGCGGCAGTCGGGTCAACCAGACTCCCAGCGGCAGCGCTATGAGACAGGCAGCGGCCAGCGTACTGGCACAGAGGGCGACGTGCTCACCACTGCGCCACAGCAGGTCAGACCAATGGGATGCGAGAAATGCAGGCCAGGTCATGGCGCAACCGGTTGCAGTAGGTTCCACACCGCTCGACGTTCGAATGGCCCCAGTCGTTTTCCCTCATGCAAGATGGTGAACCGCTCGCCGCTAATCCGAGCAAGGGCGCCAAGCGCGTCTGCAATGGTTTGTTCTCCGGATAGCTCCGCCGTACCAGATTCAGAGCTTGTCGGTAGGTGTTGAGCGACATCTGCCAGTCGCAAATAACGCAGGCGTAATTCGAGTGCTTGCTTTGATGTGAATGCTGCGGCTACGGCATCGCTGGGTGACAAGGCGATCTCTACAGGAGATCCGAACTGCACCAATCGTCCGCGGTCAATTAAGGCAATCTGATCGGCAACAGCGAAGGCTTCCGCTATGTCGTGGGTGACCAAAATGACCGTGCAGCCCAGGCGCTTCACCATATCGCGTAGTTCATCCTGCATTTCGGCTCGGATTGCTGGGTCTAAAGCCCCGAACGGTTCATCGAGCAAGAGTAAACGTGGCCGCGCTGCGATTGCGCGCGCAATTGCCACGCGCTGGCGCTGACCACCTGATAACTGGTCGGGTCGACGATGGCCAAATTCCGCACGTGGAATCCGGGCTAAATCCATGGCGTTGGTGATGAGTGTGTCGCTCGTGCGTTGATCGCAGTTGAGAAGGTAAGGGACCAGTCCAACGTTTCGCTCAGCGGACCAGTGGGGAAACAAACCACCCTCTTGGATGACATAGCCAATTAAACGACGTAGGATAACGGGGTTGGTGTTGTTGATGGATTGACCATCCCACCACACGTTTCCAGTGCTCGGTTGCTCCATCCGATTCACGAGTTTCAACAGCGTTGTTTTGCCGCTTCCACTGCCACCCATGAGCGCACAGATGGAACCGGCCGAGACAGCAAAGCTCACGTTATCAAGCGCCTGTACCCCGTTGGGATAACGTAGGCTGACTCCATCGAATATGATTTCAGGGGCACGGTCAAACATGCGTGCTCCTGGATAATGGGATTTCAGGATCAGTTCGACCGTGCTCCCATCGTGCAACCATCCAGTCACTGCCGGCAGGGAAGCGCGCTAAGAAGCTTGCGCGATAGTGCTCTGCCTCACGTTCTGCAGTGCCAAAATGACGACGTAGGATTCCGGCTGTGCCTGTGCCTTGATCAAACTGTTCTTTGGCTCGCCAAGTGATCTCCGGTGGCAATATACTCGCCGCTGCTTGGCGCAAAATATACTTATCAAAACCACGGTCGATTTTCATGTTCGGCGGTATGGCCAAAGCGAGATTGATTACATTGGTATCAAGAAAGGGGACGCGGGCTTCCAGTCCGTGGGCCATCGACATGCGATCAACGCGTTGCAGGTTGATATGATGGAGATTCTTGATCGAACGTCGTAATTCACGATGAAGGTTTGCGCCGTGGTAATTACGGTGGTATCCATAGCCGGCAAAAAGTTCGTCGGCGCCCTCACCGGTCAGGACAACCTTCACATGCTTGGCTGCTTCACGGGAGACAAACCAGCAGGGTAGTGCACTACGTACCGTGTCGGGATCCCAGGATTCAAGATGCCAAATCACATCATCAATTGCCGCGAGGAGTTCTCCTTCACTAATAACCACTTCGTGGTGAATCGTGCCTAGGTGGTCTGCTATTGCGCGAGCATGTACTACATCCTTTGATCCTGGTATTCCCACGGCAAACGAATGGAGGTTAGGAACATAGCGGCGCATCAGTGCGGTGATCAGACTGGAGTCGAGACCTCCACTGAGAAAAACTCCAACCGGTACGTCCGCCATGAGGCGTCGGCAGACGGCGTCATCAAGCAGACCTAGGAGTGCATCAGCCCAGGCAGCAGGGGCGCGGGGTGGATCATTGATGGTCCATCCTCCCGGCACCTGCCAGATGGGCGTGATACCGGTGCGGCTGGTATAGACGTGACCCGGTGGGAACACTTCAATGGTCTCAGGTGGAACCACCGGCAGCAGCGCCTTGATCTCACTGGCAAAGACGAGTCCGCTGTTGTATCGACTCCAATACAGCGGCTTGATACCCAGCGCGTCGCGACCAAGGCAGATGCCCCCCCATCACTGCCGGCAAGGGCGAACATGCCATGCAATTGTGCTACTGCCGCTAACGGGCCGTGTTCTTCGGCTGCATGCAGCCATGCTTCGCCATCACTGCGCGTTCGCGGCTGATGCTGCTGCCGCAGTCCTGCCAGTATACTGCGGTGATTGTAGATTTCGCCATTATAGACTAGGCACAGGTACTGATCCTCGCTGAAGAGTGGCTGCTTACCGCCGGCTACGTCGACGATACTAAGTCGTCGATGACCGAACCGGACGCGACCGAAGTCGTGCCAACCTTCGCTGTCTGGACCACGATGTGCGATTGCTGCTAAACCGGCGGCCAATGTCGGTGGGTGCTGACCATCAGGATGCCAGGATCCGATGAGGCCACACATTCAGTGCGATCCTTTAGCACTGCCTAGTTCAAGAACGGCTAATAAACCGTGACCGCAACCAAGGCCACGCTGGGCGTGGAACTCAAATTGGCGGAGCAGCAACCCGAACTGCGGCTGAAGCAGATTCGCTTCAGGATCGCCCGGACTGAACCACGCCCGGCGCATCGACTGTTCGACCAACGCCTCCATTCCCCCGCGTAGTGCGGCGGGCACTGGGCCACCCGCTGCGCACAAATCGGAAGGAAGTGGTGGCTGAGCCTGATTGATCAAAAGATCAAACCAGTCGACTAGGGCGTTCCATGTGGTGACGTAATTGCTGAAAAACTCGTCGGTTTGTTGATCACCGGTGGCAGGCAGAGTCTCTGCTCGCAAATCGTCTGGTGTTGTTGTGCTATTGAATTCAAACAACGCATTGACCGCACGGCGCAGTGGTTTGATGGTTGGGCAGAAACTAGCAGTATCCATATGTCTGCCGACGAGTACGGATCGATCGACGAGCGTAAGCGTGCCCTGTCGTGCTGTGACACCGGGGATGTTCAACACGAACTGTCGGAGCTCATCGCCGCGCCAATAACGGATGCGATAATCGCGTTGTTCCTCCAGTCGCACTGCGCGTTCAGATTCCGGGTACATCCACACCATGTTGTACGGCTGCATGCGTGGTGCAGTGGTGTCACGACTATAATTCCAATAGAGCGGCCATTCCGGACTATACTGACCGTGCACATCAATAACCAGGGCACACGATTCTGCTTGGTGGGCTAGAATGCCATCAATCATGCGGCGGAGTTGCACATCGTCGAGATGCGAGAGCGAGCCATAGCTGTTGTAGTACAGGTCGAACGGTTGCTGGTTGCGTAGGAGAGTCCCTAAATTGGATAGGTCACCGACGGCGAAACTGGTTTTCTGCAGTGCCGCGAATCGCTTCTTTGCCTGGGTAATCATCGTCGGACAGAGATCGATGCCGTGATAGCTGTCAAGGTCATCCCACCCGATGAGGTATCTGCCACGCGCCGTTTCGGTTCCCACTGGCACCTTCAGCAACAAATCTAATCCTTCGCCTGCCCCACATCCGAGGTCAGCGATCCGCAACCCACGTCCAGCGGCTTGTGCTGCTTGGGACAGTCGTGCTAACGCCGGACGCACGGCAAATCGAGTAATCTGATTTTCCCAATTACGCCGGACGTTATCGAACTTGCCCCACAGGCCTGAGGGGGCGTCAGCGTAGTGGCCATCACCAACGAGGCGGGAATATCCCGTTGGATCTTTCTGCGTGGCGGCTCTCATGGCTGCGCCGACAGAACGGGATGGTATAATTTGCTAGGCTGGTGCCTGAGCAACGAACAACCGGCAAAAACATTAGCTGTGAAACAGCACATGGCGATCTCCACACGTAGGACCTGGGCAATAGGTGCTCCCCAGGACCATCCTGAGGAGCGCTACCAGGTGACGGGTGGATCAGCGTTACCGCGGTTCAGGCCTTCGTGTTTATCGCGCAATAGCGCATGCAAAGTCAATGCGGCTCGGATAAGTAAGCGATCCAAAGACTCTCGAAGACCGACAGTTTTTTTAGTCGTTTCGGTGCGCCGTGGTCGCAGACCATGCATGGACGTAGTCCATCGGTTGAGGTGATGCGACTGATACATCATGTCCTCAATGTGGGTTTCCGTTGTGGGGCAGAACCTGTGGGATTGGCCCAGACGCCAATATGCCTGCGTCGTCAACGTTTCTCGCGCCAAGCATGTCGACGAGTTCTTCCAGCTGTTCGGCGAGCGATCCGCGTTGCGCGGGAGCGAGCGCTTGCAGGCCGCGTACTAACCGTTCATGCATCGGGACCGGTGCGGCGGCGGCAATCTGCCGTCCCAGATCTGTCGGCACGAGATGGATACGCCGGCGGTCTTCAGTATCCCGTTGACGCACAATAAGTCCTTTGCTCTCGAGTCGATCAAGTACACCGACGAGCGTGCTGGCCGAGAGTAAGACGTGCTGGCTTAATTCGACTTGCGTCGTCGAGCCATGTTCACAGATGACCAGAAGACTGAGGAGCTGCGGTGCTGTTACCCCATGCGATGATTCCAGTTCCTTAGATCCGAGCTCAACCTGACGTAAAATGCGTCGTAAGGCGTGCAAAATCCGTGCTTCGGGTGAGCCCGGTTGCACCAGCGTCGTGCTGGCTGGAACTGCAATGTTGGTAAGTGGAGGCATCACACATCCCTTATAGTCAACCTAATAGTTTGAATCAACATCTTTTCATTCAAAATGATTATTTGGTCGTTCGATTACAGATTGGCCTGGCGGGGTCAAAATTTACGCGGCATCTTTTCATCGATGGTCAACAATGATTTACGGCTGAGACAGTTTGCGCCGGTTTCCTCTGCCTCCAGGCGCTAGCAGCAGCGATCTGCTTTACGCCGCCCCCTTCCTCAGCCGATACACCGCCGCCAAATTCACCGCCACCGCCTTAAACCACTTCGGATTGATCGGCCTGCCAATCTCAACTTCACG
>CAZZAM010000052.1:0-24353 GCA_964652775.1 uncultured candidatus Brocadiaceae bacterium
TCCAAATGGAATAGGCTCAGAGAGAGGACTTCCTTAACTGAACACCATTAGGCTTTAGCCGGCACGGACGGTCGGCTTCAGCCGGCCGCGCAATAGGTAAGAGCCGAACGGACTTCTATCTTGGCTGATTTCTGACGCGCAGTTTGCTCAGCCGACTAAAGTCGGCTGTCCGTTCCGGCTAAAGCCGGCGCTACGGACGACGTCACCGAAAACGCTCGTCCAGCCAGTGATTTCCGACACCAGTGACGCAGGGGGAGTGGTCCGATCTGACGAGCGGCATCGACCATCGTAACGACCTGTCCACTCTGTTTCAGTACAGGCAAGATACGATCAAGCACGGGCAGATAGCGTCCGCCTTCGACTTCGGCGTGCAGGGTCAGGACGCGCAGCGGTGAGATGTCAACGTCGAGATCATGCAACAGACGATCGGCCAATTCCTGCTCGCCACGCAACCCAAGTCCAAGCAACTCTTCCAGACACAAACCAGTTCCTGGCAATTGCGGCAGACGCATTTCACCGAGTGGGGTTTGCAGTCGGCACGGTGGACTCGCGCGCAGATCACTGGCGTAGGTGAACGGCATGGCGTCTTGTATCGCGAGCGACTCTGGTGTGGTTGTCCACGCTGGGGCACCAATGCCTGCCGGGTGATGACCGATCATAGTGGAAAGTGCGGTGGCAGCGCGTTCAAGATGCAGGCGAATACGGTGCGTTTTGAATTGGGGCAGCTCATCCTGCCAAGCGCGATGGTCCCAGGCGTGGACGGCGGCTTCGTGCCCTTCAGCAGCAAGGCGACGAACGAGATCGGGAAATGCCGTCGCGACTGGACGCGCTGGCAGCAGCGTGCCTGAAAAAATGGTGCGCCAGCCGTACATACCAGGCGCGTTGGTTGTCAGCATTTTTTTAAGGAAGCGTGGATGCCGGAGTTGCAGCAGGGCACGGCCCATGCGATCGGGACCCATGACGAGGAAGAACGTCGCGGGAACCTGATGTTTCTTGAGGCAGTCGAGCAATCGCGGCACGCCATCGCGCATGCCATCGTGGGTATCGACATCGATTTTGATGGCGACGTACATCAGAGATTCCCGACCAGTTTATGATTGGTGAGCAGGACGGCGCGCTTGGTGTGTCCGACCTCAAAAATTGGCAGACCGGCAGCACGCAGCGCGTCGCGGTGTTCCTCATCGGTGAACAACCAGACCCGTCGATCAGCACGAAAACGAACGGCTAATTCGAAGTCTGTCCACAACCGCGATTGTTCGGGCGCTGCTGATCGCTGTACCTTGTAAGGATCGTTGAGCAACGGTTCAGTCTGGGGAGTAGCGTCAGTGAACAACCCCATGCCGAGTTCACGCGGGAGACCAACCACGCAGAGCGGACGATTGATGGTCCACACAATACTGTGGTCGTGAGCGCAGGACTCAGCAATGACCCAGTGATCCTCAACGGTGGATTCTGCGAGAGCCAGCGCAGCGAGTTCGCGGGCGTCAACGCCACGCCGGACATCCAAGATGCCGGGTAAGGCGAGCGCCAAGCCAAGCACGAATCCACATCCACTGATAACGAATCCGGGCACGACCTGTCGGCGCGCAAGCATGATGCCACCGATGACCAACGATAGCAGCACAAGACTGACTCCGACGGCAGCCGGAATTCCATGCTGCCAGTCGATCTGTTCTAGCTGACGCGGCTCAACGATACGCAGCAGGTAGTATCCAACTCCAACAACCAGGAACACGGCCTGGACGAGCAAACCCCAGCGCAGCCAACGCGGCGGATCGGTCAGGCGATCAGCGAGAAGGTCGATAATCAAAAGAGATAAGGCAGCATATAACGGCAACGGATAGTACGGCAGTTTGGAAGCACTGATGCTGAGGAACAAGAGGGGGAAGAGGACGATGCTGGTGAGCCACAACGTGGCGAGTCGTTGCTCGCGGTCAGACGTTGCTTCATTGCGGATATTTCCACGCCACAGCGCTACGGCGATACGACCACGCCAGTGGCTCACCGTGCTGGCGAGAGGTCGCCAAAGAGCGAGCGTCATTGCTGGCAATAACGCAAGTGTCCACGGCATAAAACTCGCCGGAACGACAACCAGATAGTACCAGATCGGCCCGGGATGATTGATTGAACCATCGCTGAAGGCCTTGAAGTTGGTGCGTATATAGAACATCTCGATGAATCGTGGATCGCGCTGCCACAGCGCCCAGTTCCACGGCAGATTGATCAGCGCAATGACGGCGAGCCCGCGCAGCGGTGCCAACGCCCAGCCTTCATTCCAAACGCAGCGCAGTCCTCCTTTGAGGAAGAGGTAACCGCCGATCGCCATGCCAGCGAGGACGATGGCGATCGGTCCCTTGGCGAGGAATCCAACCCCGATGCAGAGCCAGAACAGCCAACGCCATGAACCTAGTTCGCCTGATTCTACCGTGCGATCGTGCTTCCAGAAAGCCAACCAGGCGAACGCCAAGGCGCAGGTCAGCAATTGGTCGGTCAGCACGAATGTACTGAGACCCAGGGTCATGGCGCTGCCGAACAGCATGAGGCTGGCGGCCAAGGCGCGGCCTGGCGTGGTGATCTGGCGGCCGAGCAACCAGGTTGCGATCAACGTCCCTACGGTGGGCAAGAAGGCCGGCAGATGCAGCGCCCAGTTCGCGCCGCCAAACAAGGAGTAACTCAGTGCGCCCAGCCAATAGACCAGGATCGGCTTTTCAATGTAGGGAACGAAGTTGAGGTGCGGAACGATCCAATCACCACTGGTGGCCATTTCGCGCGACGCTTCGTAATACCGCAGCGATGAGGTGAACGGCGGATGCTGGGCAGCGATTACGTAGAACGCGGTCGCCACGCCGACGATGATCAACAGATCCCGACGTGCAGACGGCGTGCGCAACCAGGAAGGACGCGCTCCGTCCACGGGTATCATCAACCCTTGGTGCGTACGTAGTAGTCGTACACCGAGCGCTCACGTGACTGGAATTCGTTCACGTAATAGGCAACGGTGCGGCGCATCATCTCTTCGACGCCGACTTTCGGTTTCCAGCCCAAGCACGCGGTGGTGTTGGCGATCGACGGTTTGCGCCGATCCATATCCTGGTAACCGGTGCCGTAATAAGTGCCGGACGAGGTTGCTTCGAGCTTTACGTTGGCGACACGGTCGGCGACTTCAGGCGTCGCGCGCAGTTGTGCGATGAGTTGCTCGGCCAATTCTTTCACCGAGAGATCGTTGTCGGGATTCCCGAGGTTGAAAATCTTGCCATTCGCGCAGCCGTCTTTGTTTTCGATGATTCGCATCAGCGCGTCGATGCCGTCATCGACGTAGGTGAAGCAACGGCGTTGGTTGCCGCCATCAACGAGATGAATCGGTTCACGACGCAGCAAGTTGCCGAGGAACTGCGTAACAACGCGGCTACTGCCTTCCTTCTCGGAATGGATGCTATCAAGACCGGGTCCGACCCAGTTGAACGGGCGGAACAGGGTGAACGGCAGGTTTTCGTGCTTGCCCATCGCGAAGATCACGCGGTCAAGCAGCTGCTTGGCGCAGGCGTAGATCCAACGCTCTTTGTGGATCGGACCATAGACGAGGTTGGACGATTCAGGATCGAAATTAGCGTCTGGGCACAGGCCGTACACTTCCGACGTCGAGGGGAACAGTACGCGCTTCTTGTACTTCGCGCACTGGCGGACGATTGCGAGGTTCTCCTCGAAATCGAGACTGAACACGCGCAGCGGATCGGTGACGTAGGTGGCCGGGGTGGCGATCGCGACCAGTGGCAGCACGACGTCACACTTCTTGACGTGATAGGCGATCCATTCCTTGTTGATGCTGATGTCGCCCTCAACGAAGTGGAAGCGCGAATTATCAAGCGCGGAGCCAAGCTTGTCGCTGCCCATGTCCATGCCGTACACTTCCCAGTCTGTGCGCGACAGGATGGCGTAGGTCAGGTTTGATCCGATGAATCCATTGACGCCGAGGACGAGAACTTTCATGAGGCTCCGCTGCCGGATTGGCGCACAGCAGCGGAACGTTCGGCCGGTTTAGGAACCGAGGATCGTTCCGGGCCTTGGGGAGAATCCCTGCGCTCCGGCGTAGGCGCACAGGATGTGAATTGCGCCCGTACCGCAAGCTATCGCCCCGCTGGGAAGGCAGGTTCCCGGCGCGCCAAGTACGCCTGTTTCAGCGACCACGCGGGTGCGAGCGATGACGATCCGCGTGCCGCTTGAACTGGTGAAAGCGCCCGGCCACGGTGGCGCGACCGCGCGCACTAAATTATGAATGAGTCGTGCTGGTTCTATCCAATAGATGCGACCGTCCTCGGGTGTGCGTCGGCCAAAGACTGAGCCGGTGCTGATGTCTTGCGGTTTTTCGACGGCGGTGCCGGCAACGATCGGAGCCAGTGCCCGATCCAGAAATCCCGGCACCAGGGTCAGCATGCGCGAGGTCAGGGCGTAGGCGTCCTCGTCTGGATCAATAGCGAAGGCTTCTTGCAACACGATCCCGCCGGCATCGGCGCGTTCGACCATGCGATGCAGGGTGAAGCCGGTACGCTGCGCCCCGTGGACGAGTTGCCAATTGATTGGCGCGCGTCCGCGAAACAGCGGCAGCAGCGACGTGTGGAGGTTGAATGCCCCACGCGGTGCCAGGCTGAGGATGCGTGTCGGAATGAGGTGACGAAAAAAGAAGCTGAAGATGAAGTCGGGTTTCGCAGCGGCGATGCGGTCCCGTGTGGTGTCGGCAGCGAGATCAGCATCGAGTACGACCGGCAGATTGCGTGCTTTCGCCAGCCCAGCCATCGATTCCCACCAACAGCATTCATTCGCGCTATCGGCGTGGGTGAGGACCAACGGCACATCGAGACCAGCGCGGAGAACCGCGGATAATCCGGCGTGACCGAACCCGCCGTAGCCGCAGACGACGGCTTTCATTAGAAAGTACCTCCAAGGCAACCGCAGAGGCGCAGAGGCCGCAGAGGGCGCTGACTCGAGGGCTTGTGTCGGCGATAAGCAGTCGGCTTCCTGATGAATGAAATCAGCAAGATGATCTCCTCTGCGATCTCAGCGGCCTCTGCGCCTCTGCGGTTGCCTTGGAGTGATTTCATCATGGTTTGGTATAGCGATTCGTTGGCCGCTGAACTTCTTCGCCGCAGCGTTCGATCGTACTGACGATGAACGGTTCGCGCAGGCGAACCTGCTGCTGAATGCGGCCGATGTATTCACCGAGCAAGCCGAAGGCGAAGAACTGCGCTCCGGTGAACACCATCAAAATACCCAGCACGGTCAGGGTGCCGTTCAAGGACCAGGCGTCGCCGTAGATCAGGCGCATCGCGATCATGAACAGACCAAGCAGGATGCCGAGCACCGCCAGGATGCTGCCGAACACGAATAGCAGGCGCAGCGGTTGGACTGAGAACGAGGTCACCAGATCCAGCTGCAACGCGAACAGCTTGTGCAGTGGGTACTTCGACTCGCCTTCACTGCGCGCGGCGTGGGCGACTGGGATCTCGACCGGTTTACGGGCGAAGAACGTGGCCAGCGCGGGGATGAATGTTTTGTGCTCACGGCAGGCGACGATGGCCTGGGCAACTTCTCGACTGTAGCCGCGCAGCATGCAGCCGAAGTCGTTGAGCTTGATGCCCGACATATTCCGCACCATCGCGTTGGTGATCTTTGACGCGTTCTTGCGGAACCAAGTGTCCTGGCGATTTTGGCGCACCGTGTTGATGAGGTCGTAGCCGGCTTCGAATTGCGACACCATGTTTGGAATTTCCTCGGGCGGATTCTGCAAATCTGCGTCCAAGGTGATGATCCATTCGCCACGCGCGTGCGCGAAACCGGCGGTGACAGCGGCGTGCTGGCCAAAATTACGCGCAAACTGAACGAGGACGATCTGTGGATATTTGTCCTGGGCTTCACGGATCAGGGCGGCGGTGCGGTCACGCGAGCCATCGTCCACGCAGACGATTTCAAAAGCGTACTTCACCGTGGCGCAGGCCGAGGCGACGCGCTGGAAGAGCATGGGAATGTTGCGCTCTTCGTTGTACATCGGGATGACGATGGAGAGCTTTGGCTCGGCGGTTTCACTCATATCGCATATTCCCGGTCCAGGCGTTTGAAGGCAGTGATGACGCGATCGAGATCGGCGTCGGTCATTCCGGGGAAGAGGGGGATGGTCAGCAGCCGAGCGCCAATGTCGTCGCTGATCGGCAGCGATAAATTGGGGTACTTGGTCCGGTAATACGTTTGCGAATGGACTGCGGGGAAGTGCAGCGCGGTTCCGATGCCGGCTGCTTCCAGATGATCGACGACTGCGCCGCGATCGACGCCGTGTGCGAGCAACACGATGAAGATGTGCCAGCAGTGAACGTCGCTTGGATCAGTTGGCAGGTCGAGGGGTTTAGCAAAGCGAATGCCGGACCAGCGGGCGCGATAAGCGGCGGCGAGTCGTGCGCGTTCGTTGTTCATCCGCTCCAAGTCACGCAGCTGATGAATTCCCAACACCGCCTGAATGTCGGTAAGATTGTATTTGCGACCGGGTTCGACGACGTTGTAAAGGTCCTTGCCCGAGCGACCGTGATTTTTCCAGGCGTCCTTGCGGATGCCGTGGAAGCGCAGCAGACGGATGCGTGCTGCCAGTTCAGCGTTTTTGCACACGACCATGCCACCTTCGGCCGTCGTCATATTTTTTGTCGGATGGAAGCTGAACACAGCAACGTCGCTTTCAGAGCCGACGAGCTTGCCTTTTACACGGGTTCCTGCGGCGTGGGCGGCGTCTTCAATAATCTGGATCTTGGTGCCCGCGGTCAGTCGGCGCAGCGCAGCAAGATCGCAGGGCGCACCGGCGAAATGCACCGGCATGATCGCGCGGGTGCGCGGCGTGATGCGCCGGGCAACATCGGCGGGATCGATCTGCAACGTACCGGGCAGCACTTCGGCGAAGATGGTGGTGCCGCCGTTCAACTCGATCATGTTCGGACCGCTCACCCAGTTGATCGACGGCGTGATCACCTCGTCACCAGGTTGCAGATCCAAGGCGGCGCAGACGACATCTAGGCCAGCGGTGGCCGAGCAGAACGCGATCGCGTGTTGGGCTCCGCACCAGGCGGCGAAGTCGTTCTCAAACTGGGTTACTTTCGGACCAGAGGTGATCCAACCCGAACGCAGGACTTCGTTCACCTCGGTGATCGCCGCTTCAGAAATCGTCGGGCGCGAGAACGGCAAGCGCGGCAGGGGAGCTGAGTCAGGCATGCGGAGCAGCTCCCTCAGGAGTTGGCGCCGTCGGTGTTGCAGTTGGCACTGGCCGCGTGATCAGGATTACCCCGGCCACGATCAGGACGAGACCAGCCACGCGCAGCGTGGTTACTGGTTCGCCGAAGCGCCAGACGCCGACGATGAAGAGTGCGACATAGCCCAGACTCATCAGCGCGTACGCGATCGAAACCTCCCAGCGCGAGAGGACGATGAACCAATTGACCACCGACACGGCGTAGAGAACGAGGCCCAACCAGACCCAGCCATTGCCGATGAACGCCATCGGCTTGGCGATGAGATCGGATAACGTGACGTGTCCGAGACCGGCGGTACCCAACTTCAAAGCGACCTGTGCCCCCGTGTTCAGGACCACGCCCAGGAGGACGAGCAGAAAGTTGGTCAATTGCCCTCCAAACCAGCGCTGGGGATCAGCTCTGGAGAAGCCGGGATCGTGGCTGACATGGGGTGCAGTCAAGGTGATCTGGAGCTTAGAATGGGGGCGTTCAGTCATGACCTGCACGTAGGCTTGCAGTTTGGTGCGTAACGAAATCAGGCGCCGTCTGTAGGTATGATGCAGGTATCGACATGGCGTCCATTTCTTCGCAATGCGTTGCGCTTTATCCCGCTTCCGCAGTATTCAGAACCATTCGCGGAGAACTTCTGCCGTGACATTTCGCATCATACACATGGCTCAAACTAACTATCGTCGTCTTATTCAACTTGTGTTCTTCGTGGTGATGAATGTCTCTCTGGCTGCGGCGGCTGATCAGGAATTGGTTGGTCAAGCAGGTGATCCGGCATCTATCGTGATCCGCGGACACACCGTTGTACCAGTGGTCGAGGTCCGTCGGGCCATCGCGAATAACCTCTACATGGGCATCGTGGGTCATCCGCAGGCGCCCCGTGATGTATTCCTGCGCGAGCTCGCGTCGTCAGTGTTGCAAGGATTCTTACAGTCTGGCTATAAAAATGCGGTTGTTCAGTCTTTATGGGAGGATGGGCGTGTGATCTTGAACCTAGAATCTGGTCCATGTTATCTGGCTGGGCCGTTGGAGATTGATGCGCCACCTGACATCATTGCCGTCGTTCGTCGTGCGGTAACTGAACGCTGGCCCAAACGGTACAAACAATTTCTTCGCGCTCCGCCTGAATTGGATACCGCACCAGAAACAGAGTGCCCCGAGTGGAATGTGGGTAAGCCGGTTGACTGGCGGACCGATAAGCAACTGCGTTTGGAGAGATGCATCGAGGAGGAATTGGTAGCATCTGGCTCTGCTGGTTTTTTACCGTCAGTAGTTATCCAGCTACCACCGTCAGGTGGCGAAGCGAAATTAAAGATCACCGTCGGTGGATCGCGAGTCCCATTGCAGCTAAGAAGCATGCTTATAGACGGCGTTTCAGAAGATCAGGCGGAACGAGTACGGCGCTGGCTGGCGTTACCTGGGTCCACCATCGCAACCACGGATGTTTTGAAGCAGGTCAAGCATCGCCTTAGGGAAACTGGCCGTTTTATGGATCTTTCTGTTTATTGGGCTGACGAGGAGAAAAAGTCTGAGGCGAACCTGGCTGCTTTCATGTCCGATGTCTCATGGTCTCAGCACGTTGACCAACATCTGCATCGGGAGTGGTGCCAACGTTTGCAGTCCGTAGGTATGCGAGATCTGCACATTTCGCTTAGTCCGCGACCAAGTGCAGCGCCAATAGATGAGCAACCAACGCGACAAGAGTCTGCCGTTCTTGCTGCACGTACACGGACCCTAGCGCGATTACGCGAGGATGGCGTGGAGGTTGTGGTCGATGTCCAGGAAAAGCTGAGGCATTTCAGGGTCATCTGGTCTCCTCGGCGTGGAATGGTTTGGCAAACACTCAATGCGGCGGGAGCGGTGTCTGATCTGATAGGCGTTACTGATGAGGGTATCATCGTTAGGCATGGCAATGGCTCGGTATGGGGATTCCCCTTTGTTAACTGGGGTATCGTGCTTGATGTGCTTTTGGACGGAAATCCCAATTGGAAGCAAAAACCGGACGCTGGGTTGACGTCCCTCTCCGCGAATTTCTCAAGCACGAGGAACAATGGATTATTTGTTCGCGCCGGATTTTCGCCGGTCGGTTGTTGTTCTGCCGTTTTTGATATTGGTAAAAAAGACAGCGTTGTCACCGAGAAGTGGAATGGAGATACGTTAATTCAAACCAATGTGCAGGATGGTGAAATCAGTATTATTCAAGCTGACCCGCAAGCTGGATTTCGTGTTCAGTGGCGTACTACCTCAGGGACTGTTGGTGAGGCCAAACTGCAGGATGGGTTTTGGAAAACAGAAATTCATCCACTTATTCAACGGCGTGATGTATGTAATCCCCGACAGACAGTTTTGGCAATTTTCGATATGGTTTTGGACCAGATGGTGAGCCGAATGCAGACTGATGAGGCAAAGCGATGGAAGGCTTTAATTCCCCAGTTAAGGCCGGTGGTTGACGGCCTGTTTTCGAGTTCGTGCATGAACGATCTCAAGGTGGTATTTCAAGAAATGGAATGCGATCTGACGCTTCCGCATCAATTGAACAAAATGCATACGGCAGGACTCGGCTACATTTCTGCCGCAGGAATACATTTGGCAGACCGGGTTCTTGCTCAGCGACTATCTGCATCAGCTTGGCCACGTTCGCTCGCCCGTAATGCGGTTGTCCTGCTGAGTGGGAATCATCAGTTGGCTTTGCGTGACATACGTGGACTTATCGAGCGAACCGATAATGGTCCAATAGCCTATCTGGTTATCGCAAAGGCATGTCAGAGCATTGGGTTGATCCCCGTTGCTACCTACGTCGGTGAAGTAGGTCGAGCCGTCTGTAGCGCAGATGGACTGGCGAAGGACGCGGAGGTATTCAAGCCTTACGCCAAGGACATTCTGCCCATTCTCGGTGTATGGCTTGCTTCAACGGCGACCGAGGTGGAACCACGTGATGCAGTTCGCGCGGGTAAACTCAAGGAACTGGCGGCACAGTGCGCTGTAACCAGTGGTGACCAAGGGCGATTGCTGGAAGACGTTGCTCGTCGTGCGGCCGATCTTGGGCTAGCGGATTGGCTGCGGAGTGCGTTGCAGGCAGTTGGTGAACCACCCAAGCCTGAGCCAAAATTCTAGCTGTTCTCAGGCGTTAGCCCCTTCATCATTCTTGCACTACTAGCAAGGATCTTGCACCATGAATTCGTCACGCGTCCTCGTCGCTCACTTGGTCATCTGGCTGACGGCACCATCGGCCCTCATGGCGGAAGAAGTCGCTCCCAAAAAGGAAACCAGCACCATCACTGCGACCGCCAGCTCGTGGGAGCAAAAGGCCCACGGAGGCTGGGGCGACATGCCACCGGAGCGCTCGTTGGATGGTGACTTGAAAACGGCGTGGATGGCTGAGGGCGACGGCGAATGGATTCAATACGACCTCGGATCGCTCCAGCCGCTCAAACAAGTGAAGCTCGCGTTCGCCTCTGGTGACAAACGAGTCTACACCTTCGACATCCTGACCAGCGAAACCGGCAAGGAGAAATCTTGGACGACCGTGTCAGAAAAACTAAAAAGCGGCGGCAAGACCGTGGAATTGGAAGCCTACGATGCCAAAGTCGCCTCGGTGCGCTATGTGCGAATCGTTGGCCATGGCAATACGTCGGAGAAGTTCCCCAAATGGTGCAATATTACGGAAGCGGCGTTCGTAACTAAATAGCGCAGAATCAGCCAAGAATACGCATTGGGTTTGTGCGTTAGGTCATCGAGAAACAACGTTAGAACGCAACGACATGCAGGCAGCAGAACGTGCTGTCGATCGGATTCAAGACACTGTGCGACAGCCGCGAAGCGTGACGTGTAGGCTTACGGTTGTGGCTTGGAAACCGGAGTGCTGGTGGGCGGCACCGGAACGGCTGGAGTAGGTGTTGTTCCTGTCTCGTCAGTTGGGGTTACGGCTGCGGCAGTAGCACTGTCAACTGGCGGTTTAGGGGCCAACGCACGCAGGGTTTGCCAGGCATCGATGACGCCACCCGAGGCAGATAACGTTTCGAACAGTACACGCGTGCTGCGCGATCCCGGCTGCACGACGCGCAGGCCTGGGTAGCGACGCACGTTGTCGATCAGGGCTCGGCGGAGTTGCACTGCGCTCAACTCGGGATGCTGAGTCCATACCAGGGCCGCGACTCCAGCCGCGGTCGGGGCGGCCATGCTGGTGCCGCTTGACGGCTCGATGCCACCGCCGGGCACGGTCGACGGGATGTCGGCACCAGGGGCAAACAGATCGACGTTGCGCTGACCATAATTGGAAAATGACGCAGCGAGTTTGTCGCGCTTGGGCGAGCTGGCGCCAACTTCAAGGACGTTCTCAAAGCGTTCACCAGTAGACGTGTCGAGGGCGATCTGATTGGGAAAGTGCGGTTCAAAATCACAGTTCTTGCCGTCGTTGCCGGCTGCGTGAACGAGCAGCACGTCGTGCGCCGCGGCATAGCGAAAGGCATCATCAACGTAGGCTTTGTTGGGCGACAGGCTTTTGCCGAACGACATATTGATGATTTTCGCGCCGTTATCGACCGCATAGCGAATCGCGTTGGCGACATCCTTATCGCGCTCGTCGCCATTCGGCACGGCGCGGACCGACATGACCTGCACCCAGGCACAGTGGCCGTCGATGCCGACGCCATTGCCCCGTACCGCGCCGATGATGCCGGCAACGTGGGTGCCATGGAATCCGTGGGGATCCTTGTCGATATTGGGGTTGCCGTAGCCGCGCTCATCAAGCTTGGTTGGGTCGTCGCCGATAATGGCGCTCTCGTCAAATTCCAAATCGAATTGGATATCGAGGTTTGATCGTTCCTCCTCGAGTTGCTTGCGCAGATCAGCGGCCGAGGTTCCGTCGCGGGAAAATCGGCGGTACATCTGCTTATAGATTTCACCGCTTGGCTTGGTGGGCGTGAATGCGGCAACTCCGGCTGGGGTTGGATCGGTGAGTCCCTGGGCGACCAGGGCATTGATCAGTTCCGACGCGATCGCCGTTGACGAGGTCAGTCGTATGAGTCCCTGGGCGTGTTCATCGCGCTCTTCGGCGTATTGGGTCTCCAGTTTCGTGAGCTCCTCCAATTGCTCGGGTGTGGCCTTCTTGTCAGCGACCAGTTTGCGGACGCGAGCCAGTTCGCGCGTCACCTCCATGGTGCCGGCGACAATCATTTTCTTGCCGTCGCGCGAGCCGAGGAAGTTCCAGCCATACACGTCATCGATGAACCCATTGCCGTCTTCATCAACACCAGGCTTTCCGTCCGCCTCGCGTTGGTTGGTCCACATGACGGGCTTCAGATCCGGATGCGTGATGTCGATGCCGCTGTCGATGACCGCGACGATGATCGGTTGGGCCGGTGGCTTGAGGTTGAGTTCGGCGTAGGCGCGACTGGTACGCGTGCCCTCGACATGGTCTTGGTCCGGATCGCCGAGTCCCCAGGAAACGAATTCCTTCGCCTCTTTGGGTTCGCGTGGTTTGACTTCAGCGGCTGTGATCAGTGTGGGCAGCAGCGCCATCGTGGCGAGAACGAACAACGTATGAAGGCGGGGCATACAGACTCCGGTGACGAGCGTGAACGATGGGCATAGTGAGATAATTCGGAGTCCGGCCAGCGCTGACTGAACGAGTGACAGCGTTTTGCGTCGTGGCGTCATCCACACTCAAACGTGGCGCTCCCAGGCTTCGCACATTGGAAAATCACCTGCCGTGAAACACAAAACCCCAGGCGAATCGCCTGGGGTTTTGCTGAGCAACGTCACTGATCGCGTGGATCAGACGTCTTTCATGGAGAGGCCGATCTTGCGCGTCTCGATATCGACGTGCAGGACCTTGACCTTGATTTCCTGGTTGGGCTGGAGTTCTTCCGGACGGCCCTCGGGGATCTCGGAGACGTGGAGCAGGCCTTCGAGGCCGTCGAGGATCTCGACGAACACGCCGAAGTTGGTGACCTTGGTGACCTTGCCGGCCAGAACGGTGCCCTTTTCCAGCTTCTTGGGGATCTCGGTGATCCAAGGATCTTCGGTGAGCTGCTTTATGCCCAGCGAGATGCGCTGACGCTCGCGGTCGATCTCGAGGATCACCGCGTTGATCTTGTCGCCCTTGTTCAGTTCGGGTGACGGGTGAGCCAGCTTCTTGGTCCAGCTGATGTCGTTGACATGCAGCAGGCCTTCGATGCCGACTTCGATCTCGATGAAGGCGCCGTAGTTGGTCAGGTTCTTCACCGTGCCCGAAACCTTGGTGCCGACTGGGAAGCGATCCTTGATCGTGTCCCATGGGTTGTTCTCGGCCTGCTTCATGCCGAGCGAGATTTCCTGCTTCTCGTGGTCGATCTCGATGACCATGACCTTGACCTTGTCGCCCATCTTCACGATTTCGTTCGGATGCGTCGGCTGACGCGTCCAACTCATTTCGCTGATGTGGACGAGGCCTTCGATGCCGTCTTCGAGCTTCACGAACGCGCCGTAGGTCATCAGGTTGACGACTTCGCCGTTGTGGACCGAGCCGATGGCGTAACGGGCTTCGATGTCTTCCCACGGGTTGCGCATCTTCTGCTTGAGGCCGAGGCTGATGCGATTGCGTTCCGCATCGTAGTCGAGCACGACGACTTCGATCTTCTGACCGATCTTGACCACTTCCGACGGGTGGTTGACGCGGCCCCACGACATGTCGGTGATGTGGAGCAGACCGTCGAGACCGCCGAGGTCGATGAACGCACCGAAGTCGGTGATGTTCTTGACCTGGCCTTCGCGCAGATCGCCGACGTGGAGTTCTTTGACCAGACTCTCGCGATTCTTCTTGCGCTCTTCTTCCAGCACCTTGCGGCGCGAGACGACGATGTTCTTGCGCTCGATGTCGATCTTGATGATTTCGGCGTCGATGTCCTGGCCGATGTATTCGCCGACGTCTGGCGCACGGCGCAGATCGACTTGCGAAGCAGGCAGGAACACCGGCACGCCGATGTCGACCAGCAGGCCGCCCTTGATCTTGCGCACCACGCGACCGCGCACGCGATCGCCTTCTTTGTTGCTGCCCAAGACCTGGTTCCAGCCGATCTGGAGATCAGCCTGACGCTTGGAGAGGACGAGCTCGCCCGAGGGTTTGACCTCGGTGATCATCACTTGGACTTGGGTGCCGACGCTGGCAGCGCCATCGCCGAACTCTTCGATCGGTACAACGCCTTCGCTCTTGTAGCCGATATCGACCACCGCGTTGTCGTCATCGACAGCGACGATGAAGCCGGTCACGATCGAGCGTGGGTCGTATTGATTCTTGTCGCCTTCGAGAGCTGCGAGGAGGGCCTTCTCAGCATCTTTGCCGAGAACGGATTCCATCTCCTGTGCGAGCAGCACATCATCGATGGCGGTGAGGGATTCGAAACGTTTGGTCACGTGAGTTTTCCAGACTTCCTGGCGCACGTCCGCACATCGCGGTCGTCGACAGGGGGTTGCGGCCCGGGTTGAGGGCCTGGTTGCCGCGTATTGAGGCCGGAACGGAACACCCGACCGGACCCCTACGCGGGGCGGGAAAGTTAGGGGGGACGAGGTGGGGGGCAAGGGGAGAGTGGGGAATGCTGGAATGCTGGAATGCTGGAATGCTCGAATGCTGGGAACCTGGTTTTATGGAACGTACAACGCCATATTACTCAGTGGTTTTCGTGAGCCCCAACGGGGCGACCGATACCAGCCCAGGGCAACGCCCTGGGTTTGGGTCCGCCATCATTCGAGCCCTGAAGGGGCGACCTAACGCAACGATCTACGGTTAGGCCGCCCCTACAGGGCTCACTTGGTGAGATGCATCGTGTTCCCAGGGCGTTGCCCTGGGCTGGGATAAATGCGCCCCGTTGGGGCTCGCGCACCAATGCTTGATCTGTTTTCTATTGCGGCGTGGGGCGTCAGGCGTTGTGGCAACAGAGGCGGGCGGTAGAAGATCGGTCGTGACTATCGCCGCCAATATTTTAAATTACGGTGCCAAGTGCCGTCCAAATCTAGGTTAGGCGTCAAACAATGAAATGCGTAGATAAAATACGGAAAATAGAGTCCCAGGCGAAGGTTGGTGGGATAATCGGCATCCTTGGCTCTCTTTGCCCGATTGGCATTGGTATAGTCTTTCTGATAATGTGGACACGTTCGGATCCGAAACAAATCATGTTTGCTAACGAATTGGTGTACTTATTTATTTGCGGGGTTCTGCTCGTCCTCTCTGGGCTAGGCGTCCTACTGCATTCAATAGGAGAATTACGAAATCATTCAAATCGAGCCATTCTTGAGTTGGCAGAGGAACTCGAAAGGCTCAAGAATGCCGGTGACAAATAACTGTCTTTTCCAGCTAATGTACCGCCATAACTGGTTCGTGCGGCACATGACGCGTCAGGCGTTGTGGCAAAAGCGATGAATGTTAGAAGGTGGTCGTGACCACTGCCGCCTATCTTTGTTATGGCGGCGTTATCGCCGCCAAAGTCTAGTTAGACAATTCAAACTTATGCTGAAAGCGCAGGTCTCATCATGTGGATTTGGATAGCATTCGTCGGGTTTGTTCTCGTGATGCTGGCATTGGACCTTGGTGTATTTCACCGCAAATCCCAAGTCGTCAGCGTCAAGGAGGCCCTAGTTTGGTCGGCAGTGTGGATTTCCATGGGGTTATTGTTTGCCGTATTCGTGTACTTCGCCTACGACGGTCATTGGTTTGGGCTTGGCGCCGCGGTGGACGCGGTTGATGGGTTGACGAACAGCGGTGCTACAGCAGCGGAAAAGTATCTGACCGGCTACGTCGTCGAGAAGTCGCTCAGCGTCGATAACATCTTTGTGATATCGATGATTTTCGGCAGCTTCGCGGTGCCTCCGTTGTATCAGCATCGCGTACTGTTTTGGGGTATCCTTGGCGCTCTGTTTCTTCGTGGTGTGATGATCGGAATTGGGGCGCAGTTGATCGTCGAGTTCCACTGGGTGTTGTACGTTTTTGCTGTGTTTTTGATCCTAACTGCGATCAAAATGCTCTTTCTCAAAACGGATCATGTAAATCTAAACGGGAATATAATTGTTCGATTGACGCGGCGCTGGTTCCCGGTGACAGCCAGGTTCCACGGCGAGCATTTTATTGTTCGTGCCGGTACGGCTGCATCGCACGCAAGCGAGGTTCCTGGTGCGCCCACGGTTTCGGATGAGGTCGTGGATAAAGCCCGGCCGGGAACCCTGCTCCTTACGCCTTTGGCGCTGGCGCTCGTCATGGTTGAGACAACAGATGTGATTTTTGCGGTCGACTCGATCCCGGCTATTTTTGCGATCACTGCGGACCCGTTTTTGGTGTTCACAAGTAACGTGTTCGCTGTGCTCGGTCTGAGATCGCTCTATTTCGCGTTGGCAGGCTTGGTGCACAAATTTAAATACCTCAAGGTTTCGCTCGCCGTGGTCTTGCTGGTTGTGGGTGTAAAAATGTTGCTTGCCGAATGGCTGAAGAGCGCTTTTGGGGAGCACTTTAACCTGTACTTATTGACTGTGATCCTCTTGATCTTGGCCGTAGGCGTGGCGACATCCATCCTTGCAGATCGTCGTCGAATGAGCCGCCCCACGAGCTGATGAAATTGAAGGTTGTTTCGGCACCAGTTGTAGTTCTGCCGTCCGTTTATTTGAGCAATGCCACTCGGCGGCGGTGGCTGGCCAATCGGCCTACCTATACGTCGCCGGCCCATCCTGCGTGGTCACCACAACTTCCCGTCCCTGCGCTCCACCCTCAATGCGTCCAACAATTCGCGCTTCAATCCCACACGTCCGTGCAATACGAATGCACGCCTCGGCGCGATTCTTCGGCACCGCAGCCTCCAATCGCCAGCCCATGTTGTACGTGCCGTACATCTCAGCCCACGACATGCCGGTCGCATCTTTGATCGCAGCGAAGAGCGGCGGCACCGGGAACGGCGCATCTTTGACGTAGCGATTCCCCGCCGCACCGAACTTGACGATCTTCGACTGACCGCCGCCCGAGCAGTGGATCAGTCCGTGGATGTCGCTGCGCGGCAACTCGGCGAGCAGCGCTTTGATCAGTGGCAAATAGGTGCGTGTCGGTGACAGTACGGCTGAACCGACCGTGAATGTTGGGTCACCGGGCAGTGGATCGTTGAGGCGATGCGGGCCGCAATAGACCAATTCGGCGGCGGTCTGGGGTGCGAATGTTTCAGGATATTTTGCGCGATAGTCAGCGCCGAACAGATCGTGGCGTGCGCCGGTCAAGCCGTTTGAGCCCATGCCGCCATTCGGCGTCGCTTCCCAATTGGCGGTGCCCGTTGAGCTGAAACCAACCAAGACATCGCCGGGGACCATGTGCTCGGCGTCGATGACCTCGTCACGGCGCAAACGGGTGGCGACGGTCGAATCAACGACGGTCGTGCGAACGAGATCGCCGATGTCGGCGGTTTCACCGCCAGTCATCACGCAGCGGATGCCTTCGCGGGTTAGCAGATCGCACACGGCTTGATAGCCATTAACGATCTGCGCGATGACTTCGCCCGGCACGAGCTTGGCATTGCGGCCGATCGTGTTCGAGACCATGTACGGACCCATCGCACCGACGCATGCGCAATCGTCGAGGTTCATGATCAGGCTGTCCTGAGCGATGCCGCGCCAGGTCGTGATTGGTGCGCCCTCTTTCCACGCGAGATAGGCCAGGGCCGATTTGGTGCCCGCGCCGTCGGCGTGCAGGACGAGGCAATGCTCGGCAGATCCGGTCAATTCATCGACCACGATCTTGCAGAACGCACCGGGGAATAGGCCGGCGTCCTGACGGTCGATGGCAGCGTGGACCTCGGCCTTTCCGGCAGAAACCCCACGGGCCTGGTAGCGAGCGTCGTGGCGGAGATCGGGCATGGGTGGCATAGTCAGACGTTGTGGGCGAGGGCAATATGAGAATGGCATCAATAATGCCAAATGCTGGAATGCTGGAATGTTCGAATCCTGGACACGGAGCACCTGCTTCGTCTCGACCATTCCAGCATTCCAGCATTCCAGCATTCCAGCATTCATCTCTCCCCCGTTGCCGTTCCCCGCCCAATCCCCATCCTTACGTCATGCGCGCCTTTCTGCGTTGGTTCGTATTCGTTGTCGGTGTCGCCTTTGGCGGCCTGCTGGCGATGTTCAACCTCTGGCCCGACACGGTCGAGCCGGTGATGTATTGGTTCCGCGATCATGCCTCGGGCCACGTCATCGGCATCACCCTGGCCAGTATCCTGCTGGTCAGTCCGCTGCTCATGATCCTGCGCTGGCTCCAGGCCATGCGCCGCTCACGCGAGATCAGCTACACGACCGACAACGGGCGCATCTCGGTGAACCTGGTGGCGATTGAGGAAGCGCTAACCCGCGCGGTCGAGGGCGAGCCAGAAATCCGCAAGGCGCGCGTGAGCGTGTACGAAGATCGGGTCAAGCGCGGCATCGTCATTGACGCGGTCGTCACGCTGTGGGAGGTCCCCAACGTCACCGAGCGCAATCTGTTTTGCCAGCGCATGCTGCGCCGTCGTTTTGCCGAGCTGATGCCGGAACGCACTGACGTGTCGGTGAACCTCACCGTGCATCGCCTCACCGTGCGGCCGCCCAATAAAGGCAACGTGCTTGTTCATGCGGCTGGCGACGCAGCGACGCAGCAACCAGCGGAGAAGGCGCAGGATTTTTCACGCGCAGGAGCAACGAAACCACCCAACCGACAGTCGGAGCATTTCCCGCTGGATGCCGAGCCAAAAGATGAAAACGATTTGTACGTCGGGCCATCCTATCCGGTGACCAGGGACGACGAGGACGAGGCGACCGGCGTGTTTTCGCGGCCGCTGCCGAAGCGTTAAGGCAGTAGTAATTTCACCATCGTGCCAGCAGCCAAGGTCGCCAATAGCTGGTTCCAGACGTCAATTTTCCGCGGAGTGAGCCTAATCCTTGCATTTAGGTAGCAATTTGCTACCATGGGCATTATGAGCATGCCGGTCAAACTATCTGACTCCCTGGTTATTGACGCGCGCCTCGCTGGCGACGCGATGGAGCGCAGTATCTCGGGCCAAGTTGAATTCTGGGCTAGGCTTGGTCGGGCGATTGATCCCGTGCTGAATGGTGCTCAGGCCATCGCGGCCAGTCGACGCGGTACCGCTCGTCCGCTGGCTGACTTGCTTGCCGAAGTTGAAACTCCGGCCGGGCGGAAGCGCCTCGCCAAGCACGTGAGCGGTATTCCGTTCCCGCATTACGAGCCGCATCCTGATCGACCGGGCGTCTTGATTCGCACCGAAGCCAACGGCACGCGGACGAACGGGCGCTTTGTACAGCGCATCTTCACGCCGGTTGCTGATGCTTGGTAACTGCTCAGGGGTTTCACCCCTACGGCCTTGCAGGCCTACCCCCCTGGCTTTGTCGCTGCTCGGTTTCGTCGGAAGTCTCCGAAACTGTGACGGCATCGGCTGCGCCGATTGTATGCCGTCACCGCATCTCGGCGCCAGCCCCATTGCAAGCAATGGGGCCCCGGGCCTGAGTAGTTACGATGCTTGATGAGTTGCTGCAGCGCCGACCGATCATCGTCGTGCTGGCTGGTCCAAACGGCGCGGGCAAGACGACCTTCTTCCATGCCCACCTCGCGTCTGCCGGACTGCGCTTCGTCAACGCGGATCTCTTGGCTCGCGAATTAGAGCTTGGTCCACAGCAAGCGATGGACATTGCTGATGCGTTACGCGTCGAGCTGATCCGCCAGGGCGAGAGCTTTATTACCGAAACGGTCTTCTCGGATCCGGTCGGGGCCAAGCTCAGCTTATTCACCACCGCAATGGCTCAGGGCTACACCGTCGTGTTGCTCTATATTGGCGTCAGCGGGCCAGAGCGCTGCGACGAGCGTGTTGCTATGCGCGTATCGCAAGGCGGCCACGATGTGCCAACGGATCGTCTGATCACCCGTTACCCGCGAACCCTTGCCAATTTGCGCGCAGCGCTGCCGGTGCTGTCGGCGGTGCTAGTCTATGACAACGACGATTTGCGGCGACCCTATCAACTCGTTGCCAGGATCGTGCAGGGCCACAGCGAAGGGCTTGCTGCTGAACCACCGGCGTGGTGGCGCGGATTACGCGACCAGTAATGTAGCTGATTAGGCCAAGCTGAGTCGGCGCAATCCTTCGGCAAGCGTCGTAGTCGGACAGCCAAAGTTCAATCTCAGCCAGCCATCGCCGGCAAATGCGCGTCCGTCTGAAAGCCCAAGTCCTACACGTTCACACGCCGCAGTGGGATCAGCCCAGCCACGCGCGCGGCAATCAATCCAGGTCAGGTAGGTGGATTCAGGTCGCTGCGTACGTAGGCCAGCCATGCGTGTGATGGCGGCGTGCACGGTGTCGCGGTTGGTGCGCAGATGCGCGATGAGTCCGTCCAGCCACGGCCCAGCACCACGCCACGCAGCGATGGCGGCCTCTATGCCCATGACGTTGGTCCACGGCACCAGCCCGAGCTGCGCGTCTTTGTAGGCTTGGCGCAAGCGTGGATCAGCGATGATGACTGCAGCGCTGGAAAGTCCTGGAATGTTGAAGGTCTTGGATGGGGCCAGGATCGTGACCGTACACGCGGCGATCTCAGGCGAGAGTGACGCTGTTGGCACATGGCGAATGCCAGGCTCGAGGACGAGGTCGAGATGCGCCTCGTCGCTGACGATGTGCATGTTGTGTGACAGCGCAAAGGCAGCGAGACGTTCTAGCTCAGCGCGTGTCCACACGCGGCCAGTCGGATTGTGCGGCGAGCACAACCACAGCACGCTGGCCTTGGGAGTTGTCGCTCGCTCAAGCGCATCCCAATCGATGCGCCAGCCATCCGGTGTTTCGGCCAGGGCAACGCGAACGCAATTGCGGCTTGCAAGTCCCGGCGCACGCAGAAACGGCGGATAAATCGGCGTCATCACCAGTCCATCGTCGCCGGGCTTGCCGAGTGCACGCGCAGCGACGTTCATCGCCACAACCATGCCCGGTGCCGGCAGCACCCAATCCGGATGCGGTTCCCAGCCGTGACGAGTTCGCAACCAGGCGCACAGCGCTTCAGCGAATGCAGGCGGACAGTGCGTGTAGCCAAGCACGCCGTGATCCAGTCGTGCGCGCAATGCGTCGATCACGCACGGCGGTGCCGGCAGATCCATGTCCGCGACCCACATCGGCAGAATATCTTTGCCCGCCCAGCGATCCCACTTTTCGCTCCAGGTGTTGGCGCGATCGGGGCAGGAGTCGTAAGGCGAGGACATGGCCGGAATGTAATGGGCGTGCCGATCAATGCACCAGCCTGGGACCGCCGCAATGCTGTGCGGCGGGGCAATGACGGTATTGTGTTTCCCTGGGATCGCCGAGTTGCACTCGGCATGCTCGCGGAATCCAATACAGGCCGAGTGCAACTCGGCGATCCCAGGTGGCAAGCCAGCGAAGCGACCACATGCTGCGGCAATGACCGGCATCTTCCACACCACGCGCTGGAGTCAGGTGCTTGCCGCCGGATCGCAGGATCAAGCGGCGGCGAGCGCGGCGCTGGCGTGGTTGTGCGAACGGCAGTGGGAACCACTGCGGCGGGTTGCGCGGCGCCTTGGTGTGTCGGGCGATGAGGCCGAGGATCTGGTGCAGGATTTTTGTTGTCGCTTGATCGAACGTCGACTCGAACTCGGTGCATTGGAGCCAAGCGGCGGGCAGTTTCGCGCCTGGTTGCTCACCGTGTTTCGGAATTACTTGCACGATTGGCGTGCGCATCGCCGAGCGGCGAAACGTGGCGGTGCGGCGGATCATCGCGATGTGCTGACTGTTGAGCCAACTGCTGCGGTCCTTGATCCCGAGTTTGATCGTGATTGGGCTGAAGCCATTTTGGCACGTGCGCTTGATCGTTTGGGCGCCGAGCAGGCTGGAACGCCCGGGCGTTTTACGGCCCTGCGGCAGCTGCTGGGGGGCAACGCAACGCCGGACAGTTATACAACGATTGGCGCCGGCATCGGCCTCAGCGAAGCTGCGGTAAAGGTGGCGATCCATCGGATGCGCCAGCGCTTGCGCGAGCTGCTGCGCCAGGAAATCACTGAGACGCTAGCCGAGCCGACGCCGCAGGCGATTGACGATGAACTGGCTGCTCTCGCTGCCGCCCTTGGTGGGATGTAACCTTGGTATGGAGATGCCGTGCATGGTATATAAGGGTCCGGTCAACGGACGAAGGAACCAATCAAAATGAACCATGTTCGCATATTCCTTAGTGCCACAGTGCTGTTCAGTGGTGTGTTAATCGCTCTATGGAATATCGGGCAGGAGTCCATGACCCCTGGTGTTATTGGTGTGCTGTTGTGTCTCTTCTGTGTAGCAATGTATTTCTTGTTTCGTCATCGTTTGGCCGGTTCCTCGACTGGAATGTCAAAGAACCAAACCGGTCCTCCTGATGACTTAACGCGGCCTGCAATTGCGGCTGATTTATTCATTGCCGCAGTGGCTCACGCAAGGGTGTCCACCGGTTCGCGTCCTCCTACCTGGACCCCGCCGTTGCCTAGTGCATTGGCCCCGCTTTTCCCCGAGCTTGAAATCCAAGCCCTTATTGGCCAAGGCGGCATGGGCGCGGTGTATCGCGTCCGCGAGAAGAACCGCGATCGCCAAGCCGCACTCAAGATCCTGCGCCCCGAGGAAGCCGGCAGTCCTGATTTCGCCGAGCGTTTTGCGCGTGAAGCGCAAGCGTTGAAACGTCTTAATCATCCGAATATCGTCACCATCTACGATTCAGGTCGCAGTGGGACGTGGTGCTGGTTGCTGATGGAATTGGTCGAGGGCGCCAATCTGCGTCAGGTCCTTGCGGTCGGTGCGCTGAGTCCGGCGCAGACGCTCGCGCTGGTGTCACCACTCTGTGCCGCGCTGCAATTTGCTCACGACGCCGGCATCGTCCATCGCGACATCAAGCCAGAGAACATCATCCTTGATGCCAACGGGCAGCCGAAGATCGCCGACTTCGGCCTGGCGAAGCTGCAGACCGGAGTCGGGTCAGGTAGTTTGACCGGCACCGGCGCAGTATTGGGTACGATCCACTACATGGCGCCGGAGCAGGTCGCGAACTCAAAGGATGTCGACCACCGCGCGGACATCTATGGACTCGGTGTCGTTATCTACGAGCTGCTCACCGGCTGTCTGCCGCTCGGCCGCTTCGAACCACCGTCGCACCGGGCGGGTGTCGATGCGCGAATGGATGACGTGGTATTCAAGGCGCTCGAACGCGATCCGGCGCGGCGTTGGCAACAGGCGAGCGAGGTGCAGCACGCGGTGGAGCAGGCAGCAGACGGAGTTTCCTTGGTCAAGCCTGCTGCCTCAACATCGGCATTCGGTTTTCACGGAGTCGTAGCGGTCGGTTGCGCCTGTTTTGCGATTGTCCTTATTTTCATCAGTTATGTTCGTGGATCCTCGTTTATCTGGGCAACATGCACTGGGCTGTTGCCATCCGGCCTGGCCTGGGTCCTGACGATTTTGCATGCGCGGCAGAACCGCCGATTGATCATAACGGTGTCCGGTAGTGTATTTGTGATTGGTATGTGCATCGTCTTTGGAATTTTGTATTTCCTCGCGTGGCAGAAATGGGTTGGCGGGCAGCGTGCCGATGGGGAATTGACGGTTCCCTTACCATTGCCTGAGGGGATCCAGCATGAAGCAGCTCAAACGAATTGGACGTTTTGGAAGGTTGCGGATGGGAGCTGGTGTTGGGCGATTCCACCGCATCGTGTAGTAATTATCGGAGTGTCCCCGACTATTGCTGGAAGCCTTTCGAATAAGGAACTAGGTGTTACTGTCGAAGGGCAGACCGGGTTACACGTGCCACTGCAAGATAATACAGTACAGCTTGTGACGGCGCAGGGAATTCAGCAGAAGCAGATCGGTAATCACTACGACGAATTAGTCGAATGGATCCAGGCACAGCATCGACAGGGCAAGTCGCTTGACGTGCGACGCTGGAACTCGCTGAAGTTCGAATTCGAATAAACCGCAGCGCGCTGCGGTTTTGGAAGCACATGACAACGATGTCTCCAGCTCATTGCCCCAGCAGGCTGAAGCCTAATGGTGTTCAGCTATTTCACGTTGCAGCGACAGGTGTTCTGTC
>CAZZAM010000053.1:0-23652 GCA_964652775.1 uncultured candidatus Brocadiaceae bacterium
CTGCGTCCTGTGTGCCGACGATCGCACCGCGCATGGCGAGGCGGTTATTCGCGGGCTGAATCAGCGCAACACTTAACTATTGTTAGGAAAATTCCATGTCAGATGAATCAGCCACCATTCTTAAAATTGGTGCCAATGGCGGTGTGGTCCAATTGCCTGGCAGAAACTTTCCTGGCTTAGTGATTCAGGGTGACTCACTCTCGATTCTACATAGCACCCTGTCTGAGGCCCGCGAAGCACTTCGAAATAATCGCGCAGACGAAGCAGCAGAACCTCTTGACGACGCCCTTGAATCAGTGGCTAGCAGGCTTTCGTTTTACGAATCGACTTTACTAGCTGCTGGTCTTACCCTGCCCTATAGCCGTAGGCCGTGAGCCACTAACCAAGAATAATTGCACAGATCACGAAATTCGTGTCGTGACCGTCTCGGCCTGCAAAATCTGCGAAATCTGCGAAATCTGTGGATAAACCCTCGCGGATTTAATCGGACTACTCCGCCGCCTTCTTGAGCACCGTAAACGACACGACATTGCCCTTATCATTGTAGATCAACGTCTCGCTCATACGCACGACCAACTGGTAACCAAGGCCGCCGAAGCCGCCCGCCTGATAGCGTTCGCGCGCCGCCGCTGCCGCGTCTTTCTGGCGCGCTTTTTCCAACATACCGCGGTGGTCAAAGCCGGGGCCTTCGTCTTCGATCGTCAGTTGCACCTTCTCGCCGTAGTCACGCCAGCGTAAGACAATCTTTTTGGTCTCGTCGTATTTGTGGCCGTGGCGATGGGCGTTGAGAATCAGTTCCTTGGCGCAGGTCATGAAGGCATCAACCTGCGGCTCATCCATGTTGAGATGCTTGACCAAGCGACCAAGGAACACCTGCGCCTGATCGATGAAGCGGTCCTTCGAGGGAATGACGAAGTTGAGCGCATTGCGCAGCGACGGGTCCTTCGAGACCAGATAGAACAGATCCTCTTTGGCGAAGTCATACACCTCGCCGCCGTTGCCGTGTTCGATCTCGTCGAGCAGGGAATCCAACTTCAACGATGCGTTCGAAACCGATGACTCGTCCACCACGCGTAGTCGCAGTGGACCGATGACTAGTTCGTCGCGATGGCGCAACTGATGGCGCAACACATCTTTGCCGTTGACCGACACATGCGCCTCGGGGCAGCCGACTTCCAGATTCATCCGGCCGGCATCGCTGACGAACCGCGCATGCACCGGTTGCAGACTGGGATGCTGGGCGCGAACTGTAGCGCCCTCGCCACTGCCGATGGTGAACCCTTCTTTGAGCACGAACTGCTTGCCTCTGGCGGCTGTGTTCAGGACTTCGAGCTTCATCATGGTCGGTCGGACAGCATCAGAGCACCCACAGGGAAAACAAGGTGGCCCGGGCGTTTCCGCAATGGCGTTGCATTGAGGCCGGAGGCGGCATGCAATCCGGCCGATCAGGAGATCGGCGTTCCCGGGGCCGGCCCGCGGAAGGACTCTTGAGCGTCTGGCCCGATGCCCAGGCTGCCCGCCCGCTGGAACCCACATGAGCCGCAATACCCTGTTCGACAAGGTCTGGGACCTTCACTCCGTCCGCCAACTACCCTCTGGGCAGACGCAGCTCTTCATCGGGCTTCACCTCATCCACGAGGTCACCAGTCCGCAGGCGTTCGCCTGGCTGCGTGAGCGCAAACTCACCGTCGCCTTTCCTGATCGCTCGGTAGCCACCGTCGATCACATCGTTCCGACCGGCAATCAGGCGCGTCCGTACAGCGATGGCCTGGCCGAAGACATGATGCAGGCGATCGAACGGAACTGTCGCGAGTTTGGCATCAAGCTCCACCAGCCGGGATCGGGCAAGCAGGGCGTCGTCCATATCATCGCCCCCGAGCAAGGTCTGACCCAGCCCGGCATGACCGTGGCCTGCGGTGACAGTCACACCGCCACGCATGGTGCGTTTGGCGCCATCGCCTTCGGCATCGGCACCAGCCAAGTCCGCGATGTCCTGGCCAGTCAGACCATGTCGATGTCGCGGATGAAGGTCCGCAAGATCGACGTGAAGGGCCGACTGAAGCCCGGCGTCACCGCCAAGGATTTGATCCTGCACATCCTCCGCGTGCTGTCAGCCAAGGGCGGCGTCGGCTTCGCTTATGAGTTCGCTGGCGAGGCGATTCACGCGCTGTCGATGGAAGAGCGCATGACCGTCTGCAACATGGCGATCGAAGGCGGCGCGCGTTGCGGCTACATCAACCCAGATCAGATAACGTTCGACTATCTCAAGGGCCGTGAACACGCACCGAAGGGTGCCGCGTTTGACAAAGCCGTGACCTGGTGGAAGAGCATCGCATCCAGTGCTGACGCCGAGTACGACGACGTGAAGACATTCGACGCCGCGCAGATCGAACCGACTGTCACCTGGGGCATCAGTCCCGATCAGGGCATCGCGATCGGCGAAACTATTCCCGCCACGTCGGCCTTTCCGGCGTCTGAACGTCCGGGCATGGAAGAAGCCTACGCCTACATGGGCTTCAAGCCCGGTCAGGCGATCCTTGGCACCAAGATCGACGTCGCGTTTATTGGCTCGTGCACCAACGGTCGCCTGAGCGATCTGCGCTCGGCTGCTGACGTGGTGCAGAAGCACGGCGGCAAGGTGAAAGCTGGCGTGTGGGCCTTCGTTGTTCCTGGTTCTGAAGCGGTGAAAAAAGCTGCTGAAGCCGAAGGACTCGACAAGATTTTCACCAGCCACGGCTTTGAATGGCGTGAGGCCGGTTGCTCGATGTGCCTCGCGATGAATCCCGACAAGCTCAAGGGCAAACAGCTCTCGATCTCGACCAGCAACCGCAACTTCAAGGGCCGCCAAGGCAGCCCCGAAGGCCGCACCCTGCTCGCGAGTCCGGCGATGGTCGCGATGGCGGCGTTAGAAGGCGTCGTCTCGGATGTGCGCACCGTGCTGGCTCCAGCGTCAGGAAAGGCCAAGCCATGACTATCATCAAACAGATCGCTGGCCGCGTCATCCCCCTGCGTGGCAATGACATCGACACCGATCGCATCATCCCAGCGCGCTTTCTACGCTGCGTAACGTTTGACGGACTCGGCGCGCACGCGTTTGAGGACGACCGCGCTCAGCTCAAAGTCCTGGGTAAAACCCACGCGTTTGACGACGCTCGCTTCCAAGGTGCTGCCCTCCTCGTTGCCAATGCGAACTTCGGTTGCGGTTCCTCACGCGAGCACGCACCGCAGGCCCTCGCCCGCTGGGGCATCAAGGCCATCGTCGCGGTCAGTTACTCGGAAATCTTCCACGGCAATTGCATCGCCATGGGCCTTCCTGCCGTGCGTGTGTCGCAAGCTGATAGCGAAGCGATCCAGACCGCCGTCGAAACGAATCCCAAGTCCGAGATCGCCGTCGATCTCGAAGCCAATCAGATCCGCCTTGGCACCGCCAGCTGGTCATGCTCAATCGGCGACGGCCCGCGCAAACAGTTCCTGACTGGGCAGTGGGACTCGCTGGGCGAATTGGTTGCGGGATTGCCGCAGGTCAAAGCGACCGCTGGCAAGCTGCCGTATCTGCGCGCGTTTGCCTGACCTGGGATCGCCGAGTTGTACTCGGCATGCGAGGCCGAGTGCAACTCGGCGATCCCAGAAATGCGCAGGTGGCGCACGCGCCGGGATCGACTAGCTTCCCCCCTCCATGGAACGTGAACGCGGCCTCAAGATCGCACGCGCCAGCCTGCTCGTCGCGCTGCTGCTGTACTTCGCAGGCAGTCTTGGCTGCGCTCTCTTGCGCCAGGAGTCCGAGCGCGGATTCGCGCGTCTGCCGCGTCCGGCGAGTTCGACCGATCCAGGCATTCGCGTTCTGATTCTCAATCGGCCCCAGTTGATTATGCAAGCGCCACCCAAAGGCGCGCGCACCTTTGAAACCCTGACCATACAGACGTTGGTTCCCTGCGAACTGAGTTCGCCAGATGCGCCCAATGATCCCGACAAGCGTACCCAGGTCCGCGCCGGCGCTCGCTTGATGATTCGACCGGAACTTTCGTCGGGCTTGCTGATCAGCAGTGGCGATTTCGGGCAGGGCGGAAAGGAGTTGACCTGGACCGTCTCGCGAATCTGGATCACGCCAATTGCCACCCAACCAGCAGCAGAAGCAAACACACGCGTACGACTGGATCCCGCCGGCTTCGAGGCCGCTGGAAGTGCGCCATCAATCGCGATCGGAAAAAATCGTTATCGCGGGTCGTTCGAAATCCGCTGGGCTGGCAACCGCGAAATCGCCGCGGTGAACTGCCTGCCGGTCGAGGCCTACTTGGAGGGCGTCATCGGCGAGGAGATGTCACCGGGTTGGCCGTTGGAGGCGCTCAAAGCACAGGCCATCGTCAGCCGTGGCAATGCCTGGGCCAAACGCCTGCGCGCTCGCGGCAGCGAGCAGTGGTTCGACATCATCGACGGGAGCGACGATCAGGAGTACCGTGGGGCCACCGGCAGCGACATCTGCAAGCGAGCCGTATTCGAAACCCGTGGGCAAATCCCGCTCGTTCATGGTAGTCCATTTCTTGCCCTGTTTCATGCCAGTTCGGGTGGCCGCGTTGGCGGTGTCGATGCCGTATGGCCAGGTGCCAAAGACAGTACTGGAAAAAGTTCACTGTCGGGCGTCATGCCACCGCAAGCCGATCCGTGGTGCAACGAAGCCGTGCAGGTGCTTGGACTGGCCGCCACCCACGGCACTTCGACCGCCACCATTGACCCGATCGATCTGCGCCGCGAACTCGGCAAGGTCCTCTCGGCCAGTGGCCGCGCGGTCGGCTACGTCAAGGATGTCAAAGTCGGGCGCCGCGATCCGGTCAGTCAGCGCGTGCTTTCGGTCATGGTTCACCATAGCCAAGGTGATCCGATCGAAGTTCCAGCCTTCGCTTTCCGCAAATTAATCGGTGAGGACATCTTGCGCTCCACCCTATGGACCCCGGATAGTCCGCGGAAATATGAATCAACCGCCCACCGCGGACATTTCCTTTACGACATCACCTGCTTCGGCTGGGGGCACGGTGCCGGCATGAGTCAAGTCAGTGCGTGGCTGATGGCGAAGCAAGGATTCACGGCTGAGCGAATTGTGCAACGATTCTACGTCGGCACCAATCTGGGCCGACTTTGGTAATGCTGAACACCGTCTTCCGATGTGCCGCAGAGACGCAGAGGGCCGCAGAGGGCCGCAGAGGCGATCATTGGAGTGCTTCATCTCTGGGCGCACGCAAAAGTAATCGGAACACGACAGCGGGCTGGAAGGGCCAACGGCCCTCTTGGGCAAACACCGACACGCGTCCGAATTGCATCGGCAATTCCTGCGTGCATTTTCATGCAGCAGTAAGCAGTATCAATTTAATCTACTATTCTCACCCATACCTCTCGTCTCTGCGGCCCTCTGCGGCCCTCTGCGTCTCTGCGGCAGATGTTTCATCCTTGGATCCCGAATGAAATCGGCCTTCAGCTTCGAGCTACACGCCAGCGATGGCACAGCGCGTGCCGGCCTGATCCGTACGCCACATGGGATCGCTCGCACACCGTGTTTCATGGCGGTGGCAACACTCGGTGGACTCAAGGGTGTCACTGTCGAACAGGCGGAAGCTATCGGGCAGGAGTTTGTTCTCGGCAACACCTACCATCTCGCGCTGCGTCCCAGCGCCGAAACCGTGCATGCCCTTGGCGGGCTTCACACATTCTCTGGCTGGCGCGGGCCGATGTTGACCGACTCCGGTGGATTTCAGGTTTTTTCGCTCGCGGCAAATCGCGTGGTCGATGACGATGGCGTGAGCTTTCGCAGCCACCTCGACGGCAGCGCCTTGCGTCTGACTCCCGAAGAATCCATCCGCGTCCAACGCCTGCTCGGTGCCGACGTGATCATGGCCTTCGACGAATGTCCGCCGTCAGATGCGCCGCGTGACGTAGTTGAACGCGCGTGCACGCGTACCGCAGCGTGGCTCGCGCGATCTGCGGCGGCGTGGCGAGCCGATGGCCCTCACGGCGGCCAACGCAGCCAAGCACTGTACGGCATCGTGCAGGGCGGCATTCATGCTGATCTTCGCGCCGCTTCGGCTCGCGCTGCCCTGCGTCATGATCTCCCGGGTTATGCGATCGGTGGACTCGCGGTTGGCGAAGGGCTTGCTGAGCGCAATGCCGTCCTCGACGCTGTGCTTCCATTACTTCCCCAAGATCGCCCCCGCTATCTCATGGGCGTCGGCACACCGCTGGATCTGGTCGAGGCCGTGGCGCGTGGCATCGATCAATTCGACTGTGTTCTACCCACCCGTATGGGCCGCCACGGCATCGCCTACACCGATGATGGCCCCCTGCGGCTGAAACGTGCCGAGCACATCCGCGATCCGCGACCGATTGATGACCTCACCCCAGGCCCAGCGCGTCGTGCCAGCCGCGGCTATCTGCACCATCTGCTGAAGTCCGGTGAAGTCCTCGGCGGCACCCTCCTGTCGATCCATAACCTCGCCTACTACCGCCGCCTGACCGCACGTATGCGCGCCGCAATCCGTGCGGGCACGTTCTCGACGTTCGCTGCAGAGTTCAGACAGCGCTATCGTGATCAATCGTCCAGCGACGACGAGGCGACATGAGTGCCTTCGACGTCGTTGCCTGGACTGACGGTGGATGCCGTGGAAATCCTGGTCCTGGTGGCTGGGGACTGGTGCTGGTCAACACCGCATCGCGCGATTGCCTGGATCGCTGCGGGGGTGAACTGGAGACGACCAACAACCGCATGGAGGTGCTCGCTGCAATCATGGCGTTGCGCATCCTCAAACGTCCAGGGCTGCGCGTGCTGATCCATTCCGACAGTCAATATTTGATCAAAGCAGCCAGCGAGTGGATCACGGGTTGGAAGGCGCGGGGCTGGCGGCGCAAAGAGGGCGCACTCAGCAATGTCGATCTGTGGCAGGAACTTGATCGGTTGATGCCAACCCAACACATCACCTGGCGCTGGGTCAGAGGACACGATGGCAACGTGGGCAATGAGCGTGCCGATGAACACACCAATCGTGCGATGGATTTGATACAGTCCGGACAGTCGCCGGATTGGAGCGAGCGGACAAAGTGGACGGGGCATTTGCCATGAGGGTCAAGACAACGGTCCGGACTTCCGGACTGCATCGTAGAAATTCTTGGGATTCCGCATGACGCCGCGTCAGATTGTTCGTTCGGCTCCGGCGAAGATTAATCTCTACTTGGAGATTCTTGGTCGGCGTACGGACGGATTTCATGAGTTGGAAACTGTTTTTCAGGCTATCGATCTATCTGATCAGATCACGGTCACCCTAAGTGATGGCGATGGCATCACACTGACGTGCAGCGATCAGTCCTTGCCATGCGACGAAAGTAATCTTGCCTGGAAGGCGGCGGCGGCATATCGCTTGGCACATCCGCTGTCTGGTCGCATCACGATTGGGATCACCAAACGTATTCCCGCCGGAGCCGGCTTGGGCGGCGGATCTGCAGACGCAGCGGCGGTGTTACTGGCCTGTGACGAGCTTGCTGGATACGCACTCGGTCAGGCGCGACTGCAACAGATCGCAGCGACGATCGGTTCAGATGTTGCATTCCTCATCCGTGGCGGAACCGCTCACGCAACTGGGCGCGGTGAGGTGCTGACCCCGCTGCCAGATGTGCCGCCAATCAAGCTGACCCTCCTGATGCCAATCGGTGCCCATTGCGCGACTCCTGCCGTATATGGCGCACTCAGCGATAGCGAACGCGGACCACGCGACGCTCGGGGCGCGCAATGGTTCACCACCCAATTCCAACGCGATCTACCTGGATTGCTGCACAATCGCCTCACTCGGCCGGCCTGTTCGCTGTGCCCGGCGGTGGGCCAATTGCTGGAGTATCTCCGTCACCTCGGCGTTCCTCATCTGATGACCGGCTCTGGTGCGGCGTGTTTCGCTCTAGGCAGCGTCACCCCGCCGTCTGGAGTGCGCAGTTGGCCAATTTTCCTGCTCCCAGCAGGCTCATCGCATGGTATGGGCGCACATTGACTCCGCTTACATTTGCTGTGTGATCCCCGTCCCATGGAGCAGCCCGGCATGAACAAGGAAAAGGCTAGCCAGGAGGAGATCTACCGCGTTATGCGGCAGGACATCGAGATCGGGTCGTACCCCGCCTCGAGTCGTCTCCCCTCGGTGCGTACGCTGGCCAAGCGTTTCCAAGCCTCTCCCAATACAATTTCCAAAGTTGTTTCGCGGTTGATGGAAAGTGGTTTGTGCACAGCGCGGCGCGGCGTTGGTCTGTTCGTCCGCAGTCTGCCCAATCGCAAGCTGACGCTGTTGGTCAACTCACCGAAGGCTGAACCCGCTGATGATTTCATCGGCCAAGTCGAGAAGCGCATCGCTGAACGTTGCCAAGCTGATGGCATCGAGATCGAACGCTTCCACAACACGCCACAGGATCCGCCCTACGGTCCCGACGTTGATCGCATCCGTCGTCCCGGTCGTTTGATTCTCTGCCTTGGCCTCACGCACGAACCGCATCTCAAACAACTCGCTGATCTACGTCGTCCCATGCTCGTTGTCGGCTGCGCGCCGAATCGCTGCAACTCGTCGTCGATCGTCGCCAATAGTTTCCGCGCTGGTTACCTCGCCGGACGTCATCTCGTCCGCAAGGGCTGTCGCCGCATCGCCTTCATCGGTCGCCAACGTGAAGTGCGCGGCGTAAATCTGCCCGAGGCGGAAAGCCTCAAAGAACTCGCCGGCATGCAGTGCGCCGTGATGGAAGACGGGCTGCGCATTTACCCCGAACTCATTTTCAGTGATCTCTCGCAAGTCGGCCAACGCATGCAGCAGCCCGGCGTCGAGGCCGCCGATGGCGTGGTCATGCCGGACAGCGAAGGCGTCGAAGTCGTTCAGGCCTTGAAAGCGCTTGGACCGAAAGTTGAACGCGTCGTCATTGGCGACGATCGCATCTTTGAACGCTCGCGCCGTCCAACCGCCGTTGTGGTGAAGCGTGAAGACATGGTCGAACTAGTTCTCTCGGAAATGAATCGTCTGCTCGACGAGCAGACCAAGAGCTACCGTTCGCTGGTTGTCGATTGCGACATCCACGACGCGCATCCGGCCTGAGCTAGTCGGCCGGAATTCGCCAGCATGCGCGTTCTCGTCACTGGCGGCGCTGGCTTCATCGGATCGCACCTGGTCGAGGCGTTGTTGGCACGCGGTGATCGCGTCGCAGTCATCGACGACGCCTCAACTGGGTCGTTCGCCAACCTGCGTGCTGTAACAAAACGGCCCGAGCTGGAAGTTGTTCACGGTTCGGTCTGTGACGAATTGGCTGTCGATGAATTATGCGCTAGTTTTCAACCGGAATTGATCTTTCACCTCGCTGCTGCGGTCGGCGTGAAACGCATTCTCGAACGCCAAGTCGGTTCGATCGTCACCAACGTGCGCGGTACCGAGACGGTCTTACGTGCAGCCTCCCAGCACGGTACCCAACGGGTCATCATCGCATCGACGTCGGAAGTGTACGGCAAGCAGGATCGCGTGCCGTTCCGCGAGGACGATGATTCAGTACTGGGATCGACCAATCTGCATCGCTGGAGCTACGCCTGCGCGAAGATGCTCGATGAGTTTCTTGCCCTCGCTTGGCACCGCGAACGCAAGTTGGGCGTCACCATAGCCCGCTTCTTCAACGTCACCGGACCACGCCAATCGCCGGCCTACGGCATGGTGTTGCCGCGTTTCTGCCAAGCCGCCGCAGCGAACACCGTGCTCGAAGTCCACAGCGACGGCCAGCAGACTCGCACCTTCCTGCACGTCATCGATGCCGTCAGCGGCCTCCTCGCGCTAGCACATTGCGCCGCAGCCAATGGACGCGTTGTCAACCTCGGCGGCACCGAAGAGATCTCGATGTTGTCGTTGGCGCAGCGCGTCATCACTGAAGCCAAACAGGGCCGCGTGTCACTGATCCCCTACGCTGAAGCCTATCCGAGTGGTTTTGAAGATATGCGCCGACGGGTGCCGGACACGACGCTATTGCGTTCACTCACTGGTTGGGCGCCGACGCGGGATCTGGCTGCGATCATTCGCGATGCGCTGAACGATAGACCACGGTAAACTCTGGGAAGAGGCAATGAAATACTGCATGCTATTTTTAACGATGCTGTTTTTCTCAGCTTGTTCTTCGGAACCGGAAGGCCTGGAAGTGAAGTTCCCCAATGGCCTAGTTGTATATGGGGAAGGAAAGGTTGTTACGCAAACGAAGATTGAAAATATTGCAACAGTCGTGATTCATATAAAGAAGGACGCGAAATCAATATTAGATCACTATAAAACAGAGACGAAGAAATACAAAACCATCATAGATTGGAATAACAACAAAACGGGGATGTTGGGGCGCGGTGATTGGTCTTTATCTGAAATGAATGATGGGCAATACCTATTGATCAGTATTAGGGACGAAGGAATTGCCATCCAGAATCATGTTGTTTGGGGATCCAAGGAAATAATTCTGGACTTACTAAAGTAGAAGGTGGGCCTACCAGTTGCTAACTGAGTGTACTTGACGTTGGTGTTTCCATATGCCCCCACTGTCCCGGCCCAACGCCCATGGCGGTACGAAAAGTACGGTGGAATTGTGCGTAGCTGCCAAATCCAGCGGTGAGAGCCAAGGCCAGCAACGTACGCTGGGGGTGTTTGCGGCGTAGTCCCAAGAAGCGCTCCAAACGTACACGCACGCGCCAAGCAACCAGAGTCTGACCGACTTGACGATGGAATAATCGCGAGAGTCGTGATGCACTCAGTCCGGCACGCCTCGCCACTGCGGTCAATTCAGTTTCCGGATCAGCAGAGATCAGTGCGACAGCGCGTTCCACCGCTGGATGTAATCGCTGCGGGTCCGGAAGATCCGGTGCGCGCGTGAATGCCTCCCAAGCAGCAAGAAAGAGGTGCAGATTACCAAGATTAAACCGTTGCGGATCCTGCTGCGTAGCAACGTCACGACATAATGCCGTCAACAATGTCATATCTGCCGCGACCAGACGCTTACAGAAATGACCCGGTGGATCAGCAGCACGTAAACTGGAATAAGTCGGACCCCTGGCAGCACGCCGTAGCGGCGTGGGACGAATCACGGAAATCCAACACACAAAATCATCGCTCAACTCTGTCAGCACGTGCTCCTGACGTGGGAAGAGCCACACCAGACAACCTGGACCAAGATCATAACGGCGGTCACCAAGCAGGTAACGAGCCGTGCCGCGCACCACTAAGTTGAACTCGGGCTCATCGTGATGATGCCAGTGGTACAATCGGCCGTGTGGTTCATGGCGCCAACAACGGCCATGACATTTGGGCGGTAACGTGAGCTTCTCGTGCACGGCAGAAAATGATAACAATTAGACACGCCGTGCGAAGCCGTGATTTCCCCAGCCATACACTGAGCGCCATGATCACCACCGCCACTCCTCCCTCCACCGACGTGCTGACAGCCGAGCAGGTCGGCCAGTATCAGCGCGAAGGATGCGTACTGCTGCCGCAGATAATCCCCAACGAGCACCTCCAGTTGCTACGCAGCAGTTGCCAAGCCTCTATGGACGCAACCGACGCAGAAATGGACGCCAAGGGCACTGACGTGTTGGGGATTAGTCGGCGCGGTAATCGGTACTTCTCAACGAATCCATCCCATACCGATCAACGGCTGAATGACTTCATCTTCAGCCCGCTGATGGAAAGCGTCTGCCGACAGTTACTCGGCAACACCGTTCATGTATTCTGGGAGCAATACGTCGTCAAAGGACCCGAAACCGGCATGAGCTTTTCCTGGCATCAGGATTCTGGCTACGTCAGCGCCGACACGCCGCATAAACCGTACCTGACCTGCTGGTGCGCGCTCGACGATATGAGTGAAGCCAACGGCACCGCCTATATTCTTCCCCAATCACGGGCCGGTATCCGCAGCCGTGTCGAGCATATTCAAGATCCGCAGATCAATGATCTGGTCGGCTACTTCGGTAATGATCCTGGCGATCCCGTGCTATGTCCCGCCGGATCCATGGCGCTGTTCAGCAGCGTGACCTTTCACCGTAGTGGCTGGAACCGCACTCCGCGCCTACGTCGAGTCTATCTGATTCAGTATAGCCATGAGGTGATCAGGCGCCGTGACGGAACACCGTGGGGTCGATCTGAGTCGTTTCTTGTCAATGGAGAACGCATAACCGCCGTGACATGACGACGAGTTTTATCCACAGATTGCGCAGATTGCTCAGATTTCAAATTAGTATTCTTGGCACCTGCGCCTGCAAAATCTGCGTAATCTGCGAAATCTGTGGATAACCATTCCTCCAGGGGCGCACTGGCGTGCGCAAAACACCGCATAACCTCCGCCGCCCATGGACCTGACCACTCGCTTCGCCAGCGCCGCTACTGAGGCTGAAACCGCCTTCGCTGCCGCCAACACGCCCGACGACGTTGAATCAATCCGCGTTCGCTTTCTCGGTCGCAGTGGGGTTGAGAAGGAACTTCAGGATCTCTTCGCGGCTGCGCCAGGCCCTGAAAAACGAACGCTGGGACCGGCTTTCAATACCGCTAAACAGGCCATGCGCGCTGCTTGGGAGAACGCCAAGAACCGCGTCGCAGCAAGCGAAGCCGATGTACCCATTGATATCACCTTGCCGCCGCGTGCGCGCCGAGTTGGTTCGATCCATCCCCTGTCGCGCATGGCTCGTGAAGCTGAAGCCGTATTCACCTCGATGGGCTACGAAGTCTCGGATGGGCCGCATGTTGAGCTCGACGAATTCAACTTCGGTCGCTTGAATATTCCCGCTGATCATCCGGCGCGCGATCATCAAGACACATTCTGGGTCCAGTCCGGCGGCCAGCGCAAACTCCTGCGTACCCACACCAGCAGCGTGCAGTCGCGGACCTATGCTGAGGTCGGAGCCGGAACACTGGCGCCGCCATTCCGTCGCGTCGCCGTCGGCCGGGTGTTCCGCAATGATGCGATCGATGCCACCCACGACGTCACCTTCACCCAGGTTGAGGGCTTCGTGGTCGACAAGGACATCACGGTTGCGCACATGATCGGCGCTGTGCGCACGATGCTGACCGCATTGCTGCGCCGTGATGACGTCGAAATTCGCTTGCGCCCAAGTTACTTCCCGTTCGTTGAACCAGGATTCGAAGTCGATGTGCGCCTAGCCAAGGAACCTGCCGGCAGTCGGCTTGCGCAATGGTTAGAACTGCTTGGCTGTGGCCTCATCCATCCCAAAGTACTGGAGGCCGGCTCGCCAACCTTGGCAAGCTGGCAGGGATTTGCCTTCGGTATGGGCTTGGAACGTTTGGCCATGGTACGTCACGCGATCACCGACATTCGCGTGTTTAACGGCGCTGATCTGCGCTCGCTTCGCCAATTCGCGTGAATTCAGATATCGCCGCCGCCGCAGCGATCCTGCGCCACGGTGGCCTCGTCGGCATGCCGACTGAAACCGTTTATGGGCTGGCGGCAAACGCGCTTGATGCTCAAGCCGTGCTGCGCATTTTCGCCGCGAAGGGCAGACCGCGTTTCGATCCACTGATCGTACACTGCGCTAACCTGTCTCAGGCGCGCAGTGTCGCCGTATTTTCACCGCGTGCCGAGCGCCTTGCCGCCGCCTGCTGGCCGGGGCCACTCACCCTCGTGCTGCCGCGACAAGCGTGTGTGCCCGATGTGGTGACCGCTGGACTCGACACCGTCGCCGTCCGGGTTCCTGATCATCCCATGGCGCTGGCCCTGATCCACGCTGCCGGATTGCCATTGGCCGCACCCAGTGCTAATCGCTTTGGCCGCATCAGTCCAACCACGGCTGATGCAGTCCGTGAGCAACTTGGGGATCAGATCGCCTGTATCCTAGACGGTGGCCCCTGCCGCGTTGGCGTCGAATCCACCGTGTTACGCCCCGATCCGACACCCATCGTGTTGCGACCGGGCGGTATCACCCGTGATCAATTGGCGACTATCCTTGACGAACCAGTGGAGCTGGCAGACAGCGCGGCACGCAGCGATGCGCTTCCCCGTGAAGCCCCAGGACTATTGGCCAGTCATTATGCTCCGATTGCCCCAGTCGAATTGCTGGCCGCTCGAGCAGCCTGGCCGACCCAGCCGAATGTCGGCCTCCTCGCGTTTACCGGTGCTACATTGCCCCACGGAGCTGGACCAAGCGCAATCCTGAGTCCTACCGGCAATCTCACCCAAGCCGCTGCCAACCTGTTCGCCTGCCTGCGCCAACTGGATGCTCTGCGACCAATCCGCATCGTCGCTGAACTGGTGCCAGATAGCGGACTCGGCGAGGCGATCAATGACCGCCTGCGTCGCGCAGCTGGACGTGGATGAACGAATATGCATGCCAACTTCCCTGTTGGATAGTTGCTTCCTGATCTGATGCTTCGCCACACATGACTCATGGGCCGTTGCCACATCTGGATACCGTGACCGGAACCATCCGGGTCTCGCTATGGCCAGCCATCCTCACCACCTTCATCGTCGGCCTTGGGTTTGCTGCTTTGAAATTTGTCCTCATTGGACATATCGGCTTGGACTATGATGCCGATAAGCCCGGCGCGCTTGATCCATTGCCGTGGGACTGGCTGAAGCAAGTCACCTTGGAAGCCGATCATCGTGGTGGTTTGCGCGAAGCGATCACGCAGGCGATCAGCGCCATCCTGACCTTGGGCCTCATCGTGGCATTCCCGTTGAATGGCCCATTGGCCGGTGCCTGGCGCTGCAACCGGCTGTTTGCCGTGTCTTGTGCCGTCGTCGCTGGCGCATGCATGATGACGCTGTTCTCGAACCCGTGGCTATGGGCCGTCGTGATCGGGATCGCGTACGGAGCTGCTTGCGCAGCACGCGGCAAGGTCATTCCGCTGCTGTCGCACGCGACCGGTCAATCGAATACCAAAATCAGCGGCGGCATCAACGCCGCCTTAGCGCTTGGCCTACTGGTTGGAACCCTGCTCGGCTCTTGGCTGTCAGAAAATCCAGCAATGAGCCCGCTCGACCGCCATCTGATCCTCTTGGGGTTGTCGGTGACCGGTATGTTTACCGCTATGCTCATCCGGGTTCCCGAGCCGCCCACGGTTCCGATGGCTGCTGGCGTCCGCGATTTTTTTCGCGCCACCACCGTGTTGTTCCGCCACCATTGGGCCTTGCTGCTCGGCGGCGGTCTCGCCTGGGGCATCGTCACTGCACTGAGCTTGGCCTTGTACGTGCACGCCACGGAGACGCTGGATATGAGTCGTCTGGCTGCGAGTTCACTCGGTTTATTCGGCGCACTTGGTGCCATCGTCGGCAATCTGATTTCCCACTGGGGCGTCCGCCGACGCTGGGTCATTCTCGCCTTCCTGATCCAGGCTGCGGCCATGTGGGCCTATCCGTCAATCGTCGTAGGATACTGGTCGGCCGCGACACTGATCGTAATCATCAGCACACTGTTCGCAGCGGCGGCGAACGTGCTCGATGCCCGCTTTCTCGCCAACGCCCATGATGACGGCATGTCTGGCCTGGGCAGCACGGTGATGAGCTTCATGCATTCACTCTGCATCCTGGTTATCAGTCTGTCCCTGGCCATTCCACTGTTCCTCGGAAAAATGCCGGCCATAGCGCAGTTTCCGGTTCTTGCGGTGATTGGCATTCTCTCCTGCGGCGCGGCCGCATTTGCCAACCTGTCACTGAACAGCTCAGCCTCTCGAGATTCCCAGCGTTTAGCGCTTGGGACCAATAATATCAAATAGCTCTTCGCCGAGTTCGCGGTCGGTGTATTTCCTGATTCGTGGCGATGCGAACGTCACCTCGCGCATGAGCTTCAGTTCCTCCGGCTTGCCGGTGTAATGAAACCCGGGTTGCTTCTGTGCCTCGTAGTACCGCACGGCGTCATAGGCGATCAAACCAAAGCGCCACGGCATGCCCGAGAAGCAGTGAATGATGATAGGCGGCTGCTTGGTGCGTTCAGATTGCGTACCATCTTCGTAGGTTTCCATCTGCTGCGACACATACGTGCCAATGCGCGCCACGAGAGTCGCGAGTGCCTGGGGATCGCGCGATTCCATGTCCTTGCCATCAATGCGGATCGGCACGCCATTGCCGATACGCAGAAAGGCATCGGCAACGCCCATCCCAGTCGCGAGCATCGCTCGGTGCTGGGCGAGATATGCAGATGGCTGGTTACCCCACTCCATGCCTGCAGGATACACACATACCTGAACAAGCTTTTTCTCAACCACTGGAGGACCGATGACCGGACCTCCGTTCGTTGGCAGGAGACTGGAAATCATCATCTCATCGGGCTTAAATTTCGTCGTCAGCATGAAGAACAGCAGCAACAGCATCACCGTGTCGATCATCGGCACGAGGTCGAGACGACCTTCCGCATCTCCATCATGGGTTTGCGACATGGTGAACTCCTGACCCAGGTTGAGCAACGGCGAACAGCCGTCCGCCATGCAGCCTGGGTGTGGAGTCGTTAAACGGGGCGAGCAGACACCGGTTCAGCCTAAATTGCTCGGTTAAAACATCCCAAGGCAACCGCAGAGGCGCAGAGGCCGCTGAGATCGCAGAGGGGAGCGTCAATGGGTTCTTCATCCTGTGGGTGAATGGCGCCAGAAACAGCAATGTCTTCTAACCCAAGCCCTCTGCGACCTCTGCGTAGCTCTGCGCCTCTGCGGTTGCCTTGAAATGAGCGATCTAGGTTCAGTTTAAGCGCAGCATTTCGCGGTTCGCGGGGATGTCGCACAAGTGCTTGCGCAACACGGATTTTTCACCCTGCGGACGAATGTGAGTGGGTGCGTTCTGACGCTGTATATAGTTGGCCAACCTCGAGCTGCGAACCGCCTAGCCTTACTTCGTGTGGACGATTTCGTACAGTTCGTTGCCTAGCTCATTCGCTGAATAATTACGAATGCGGGGCGGGGCAAAAACGACTTCGCGCATACGCTGGAGCTCGTCTGGATTGCCAGAGAATTTGAAGCCGTGTGGCTTCTGCGATTCATAGTAGCGCACTGAGTCATAAGCGATCAGGGCAAAGCGCCACGGCATACCAGAGAAGCAGTGAATGATCACCGGCGGCTGATCCTTGCGCTCGGGACGATCTTTGTCTTCGTAGGGATCCATTTTCTCGCTGATAAACCGACTGATTTGATTGATCAATACCTTGATCTTCTCGCCATCGCGCACTTCCAGGGTACGACCTTCGATCAGGATTGGATCGGCGTTGCCAATACGAATATAGGCGTCCTGGATGGTCTGGCCGGGCTGAAATCTGTCGGTCAGCATCTTGCGATACTCCGACGGTTGATACCCCTTCTCCATCTGCGCGGGATAAATGCAGATATTCACCGTCTTCTTTTCTTCAACTTTGACCTTGGTCGCCGCCTGACCTTTGTCGGTCGGCAGCAGACTCGAGATCATTTTCTCTTCGGGCGTGAACTTCGTGGTCAGCATGAAGAACAGCAACAAGAGCATGACCGTGTCGATCATCGGCACGAGATCGAGGCGGCCTTCATCAAGATCATTATCTCCACCTGACATGGTCTACTCCTGGGTTTGCCGTGACGGCGGTGATCAGATCTTGTCGCCCGGCTTGCGGGTGGTGAAGTCGATGTTGACGAAACACTTCATCTGGCCAATGACGGGGACTTTCGGCAGCATCTGATTGAACGGATCGATGGTATCGGTCAGCACTTGCTGCACTTCCTGAACCACCCGGTATTCGGTCTCGGAGTCGGCGCGAATTTCGACAATCACCTTGGGCAACATGAGGCCCTTCTGCTTGCTGTCCTCGTATTTCTCGGCTGAATCGTACACTTTATTCATCGCCTGGCGCATCTTCTGGTAGCCCGTGTAGTCGTCAGCACCCTGCGAAACCCACGGCGACGCTGGCGGAATCGCAATCGTATTGCGTGGTGGTTTGCCATCCTGGGTCTTGCCATAGACGTTGATCACGACCCGACCCCAGCCGGTGACTTTGAACTTTTCTGCAGTGCGCGTCGGGGGCACGGTAATCTGTTCCGTGCGCACTTCATTCGACAGACGACCACATAACATAAAGAAGAGCAGCAAGAGGAAGACACAGTCGATCAGTGGCACGAGATCGAGGTGCTCGCTCATGTTGGGCAGGTGCTTACGCTTGCGTTTCCGCGGCTTTTCTTCTGCCATGGGTTAATCCTCGGGGTTCCTGCGTCTGCCAGTTCAGCGCTTAGCGATCAGCGCGGAAGTAGTCGAGGATCTCTTTCGTATAGACGCCGGTGTCGAGGGCTGCCTGGTTGACCCGATTGCGCAGGAAGAAGAAGAAGTAAAGGCCGGTGATCGCGATCAGCAAACCCATGGCCGTGCACACCAGCGCTTCACCGATGCTCTTGGCGAGGCCGTTCGGGTCAGAGGTGGCTGCTTGGGACATCGCAAGGAAGGCGCCGATGATACCAGTCACCGTACCGAGCAGTCCGAGCAGCGTGGCCGAGGACGAGAACAACGAGAGCCAAGCAACTTTACTCATGTACTTGCTGTGCTCAGCGACTCCGACTTCTTCAGCTGCCTCAACCATGGCCTGATGACCGAAGTCTTTCTTGTCGAGCGCGGCAGCCAGCACGTTGCCAAGCATGGAGGGCGAACCAGCAACCACCGCCTTGGCCTGCTCCAGGGCTTCATCGGTCGCACCTTCGGCGAAGAGCTGGTGGATCTCCTCGGTGATGCCAGGAGGCACCAAGTCCTCGGCCCGCATGGTGAAAGTCCAAGTCAGGGCGAGCGAAAAGCACACGAAGGAGAGGATGGTAAGCAGCCCACCAACCGGCATCGAGTGGACGTAGAGGGTGAAGAGGCTCGTACCTGCAGGTGCAGGCGCAGCTTCACCAGCGCTAGCAGCCACCGCGGTCAGGACGACCAGGGCCAGGACGGGGAGGGTGGTGGCGATAGTACGGCGCATGCGGTCTCCGGTATCTGTTCGGACGCGGTGCCGAAACGACGGGTGTCGGTTCTTTTCGGCGGGCCGCGTTGCGGAGCCGAAGCATGGATGCCCAGGGCCAGTCAACAAGGCCAGCCGACAGCACTTCGCAAGCCGCTGTGTGGTACATGCAAAGTACTGCTTCATGCAGCGGTCAACGTCACCGTTTGCTGTTGGTTCAGCGACCAACCGGACGAAAGCGCTCACCTGTGGCAGACACCAACGAGGCCTCTTCCTCGGGAGCCAGCCCCGATGCCAGATAGGCTGGTGTGAGACCAAACTCAGCCAGGGCTGCACGCACGCGATCCAACGGCAATTCGTTAGCATACCAGGTAGCGCGCAGGCGATCCCGCGACGTTGTAGCGCGGCGGATTTCGGGCAATCCGGCTGCGACCAGAAGCAGACTGGTGACCTCCTCCGCAGTCAACGGCGCGGCAAATGCGATGTCGACACGGAGGGTCATGGCCGCATTCTGCCAGCTGCCCCCAAACCGCCACCGCCTATCCACCACAGGCTGAAGCGATCCGTCTCCAGAGTGCCACACCACCCATATCCAACACCAGGTGAGGCTCCCGAATTCCGCAGACTCCTCACCATATCGGTCTGCACATGACATCGATCCTCCAGTTGCACCACCAGCGCCCAGATGGCGAAATCGACTCCTACTTTCTCAAAGCAGGTCGACGCTACAACCTCGGTCGCGGCTCGCAGTGCCAAGTCCGCATCCTCGACCTCAAACTGAGCCGCCAACATTGTGCGTTCGAGCACACAGGCGACGCGTGGACCGTGATTGATCTGGCCAGCACCAATGGCTGCGCACTTGATGGGACTCGGGTGAGCGGATCACTTCCCCTCCGCGTTGGTTCGCTCATCCAGGCTGGCAGCACATCGCTCGTGGTAAAATCGGTTTTGGATAGCACTGACGAACACCCCGAGCCGAATGACGTTAGTAAAACCTCCAGTTCCGATGCGCTATCGCCATTTCCGGTCAAGGATCCAAGCGTTAAGCGGCCCGCTGGCGAAGCTCATGCGAATAAAAAAGTAACCGATTCAGCAGATGACCTACAGCCCCAGTCGGCGCCAAATCGCGCCACCATGTCTGATCCATTGATTCCCGGGGCGCCGCTGGCCGACCTCAATCACGATGTGCTCGCAACCCTGACCCCTGGCGTCCGCGCACCGACAGAAACATCCGATGAATCGACGGTCGCATCGATTGATCCACAATTCATGTTTGTCAGTCTACTTGGTCGCAAGGTCGGACCATTGACCCGTGCGCAGGCGAAGGATCTGAAGACCCGCGAGATATCTGGAACACTCACACCGGCCGATCTTGCCGCCGTCGAGGCAGAAGCCGCTCGGGTCGCCGCCGCAGCTGGTGAAGCAGCGACCGGCAGCAGTGACGAATTGGCGAGCTACTTCGTCACGCTCTTGGGTAAGCGAGTTGGTCCACTGACACGCGTACAGGCGCGCGAACTCAAGTCACGAGAGCTGCGCGGCGACCTGAGCCTTGATGACATTGATCGGCTGATAGCGCGTTGAATGATGATTCCACGACGACAGCGACGTAGGGATTAACCGTGTCTCCCCCGACACCCATGCTGGAACCCGGCCAGTGTCTCGGCGGATACCGCATCGCCGCCATCATTGGTCGTGGCGGCATGGGCGAGGTCTATAGCGCCACCCAGCTGTCGATGGATCGGCAGGTCGCCATCAAGGTTCTGGCACCGCGACTCGCCAAGCAGGATCCATCCTTTGCAGAAAAATTCATTGCCGAGGCCCGCGCGGCCGGACGACTGAATCATCCCAATATCGTCGGCGTCCACGATGTCTCCAATACCCAGGCTCCAGCCGGATGCTTCGGCGTCGCGGCCGGCGAAACCATCCATTATTTCTCGATGGAGCTCATCGACGGAGAAACCGTCAAGGATGTCATCGAACGACAAGGCGCCATCGATTTACCAACGGTGTCGCGCATCATGATGGGCATGGTCGAAGCGCTAAACTTTGCCGAAACCCACCAAATCGTCCATCGTGACATCAAGCCCGACAACATCATGCTGACCGCAGATGGACGGGTGAAGCTCGCCGATCTTGGTCTCGCTCTGCATATGGATTCCGCCGAAGCCATCTCAGGTTCGGAGAAAGACGAACAAGGCCGCGCCAAGGTCATGGGCACTCCGCTCTACATGAGTCCTGAACAGGCTCGCGCCCAGCCAGTCGATCACCGCTCTGATCAGTACTCGTTAGGAGCGACACTCTTTCATATGTTGACTGGACGGGCTCCATACCAGGGCGACAGCGCCAAGACCATCATGCGCTCGCACTGCTTCGATCCCATTCCCGATCCGGGCACGATCAATCCGCAGGTGCCAAGCACTTGGCGCGAGCTGTGCATGAAGTTGATGGCAAAGCTGCCGGCCGATCGCTTCGCAACGGCCGCGCAACTGCGCACCACGGTAAAGGCCATCGTCCAACGCAAACCGCTACCCTCCGGACGACATCGTCCCAGCGCAGGGGCGCGCTCAAAAACAGGTCTCATCGTTGCCGCCGCCGCCATCGTTGTCTTGGCCATCATCGCTTGGTTTGCCATCAGCAAAGACAAGTCATCGCCACCTTCCAAGGGCGAACCCGCGTCCCAGCCAACGGTTACTCCGACTCGTCCCACCCAACCGATTGAATCACCCGCCCAACGCCTGCGAAATGTACTTGCGCAATTACCCAGTGAACCAACGGCGGCTCTGCAAGCACTCGATAAACTCGCGAACGATCCCACACATAGCTCCATTGCAGCCGAGCTGCGGGCGCATCGTGCCACGCTCGCTTCGGCAGCCGAAGAACGACGCCGACAACCGTTGCGAGCCGCGTTGCAACAGGCCGCGCAGGAATTGGACGCTGGTCATCTGAACGCATTTCGATCCAAGATGAGTGGCCTGACCCCAGAACCCTGGATGCAGGACACGATCACCGAGTTGCACAATCGCCATCGCGCCAGCGAAGCGCAAATAACCAACCGGATCAGCACGATGCTCGACGCCGCCAAGCAACTTGGTGACTGCGATCTCATCCAGCGCGAGATCGGTGCAACCGAGTTATCATCTGCTGCCCGGACGCCGCTTATCAATCGCCTGCAGCAACGTCGGCAGGAACTGACCACTGTCGCTAAGCCACCAACAGTCGCAGCGTCCACCGATCATACGCCGTGGCGAAATCTGAGTCTAAACCTCGAACGATCACGAGGAGTCCTACCCTATGGCTCATTTCAAGAAGTCTGCAGCGCAGCCCTGAGTACCTTTCCCGACGGTGACAAACAGCAGATCGAAACGCTGTCCACGATCAGCTCGCTGGCCGAGCGCACCGAACTTGCGCTACGCCTCTACATCGCGCAAAAACAACCCAAACTGGAATGCCGTGTTGGTGAACGCCAGGGGACATTCATACTCCGCCGACTCGAACGCGATAGCGTCCGCTACAGTCTTCCGAACAGCCAAGTCGAAGCCGAATGCAAACGACAACTCGCCGTGTTACCGTGGCGCGAATTGATTAACCCGGCCCTGGCCGCCAACAACACGTCGGAACCAGATGCCGAATTAGCGTTTCTCTGGTACTGGCGTAGCCCAGAAGCCACCGCGGCATTGGCACGAGTGGCTACAAATCCACTCGCCCGCGCCATCGCTTCCTACGAACGTCGCTCGCGCCCACTCGACATCACGGGGGTCATCACAACCCGCGCTGGATTGCTGGAAATCGCCTATCCGTTCGCTGCCAGCAAAGACCCAGAACTACTGACCGCCTGGAATGGCCCTGGATTATCCATCGACGAGCGTGGGCTGCACTGGGCCACAGAACAAACCGTGGCGCGTGGAGCAACCCCGGATTCAGCGCTACCCGCGATGACCTGGAAGCAGCGACTGCGACTCCCCTGTACACTCGAGGCGACGGTTGCCCTTGATAAGGCCGACCCGCTTGAGGCCTACGCACCACTGGTCCTCATCGGCCTGGCCAGTACCGACAACGTGGTGCGCTTTGGACTTCGACTCCAAGCCCCCGAGGGCGCTGACGAGAACACCAAGCGACAGCTCAACGTCGGTGTTTTCCGCACCAATCCCACCAGCAAAAACATCGAGCAATCCAAGTTAATCAGCGGACTTCCCCCGCTCGACGACGTCACCGCCACCATTCGTCTGCGCATGACTATCGATCGCACTGGCAAAATCGAACTCCGCGCTAACGACGTCCTCCTGGACCCAATCGTCCCCTTCACCCTGCCCGAAGACGCCCAGCTAACCCCCATCATCCAAATCCGCCAATTCGTCAAACGCGGCGGCCTGAGCATCTCCAACCTCGTAATCACTGGCCGCCCGTAACGTCGATTAGATTTCGCAGCTCCTGCCTACCGGGGCACTCACATGAAGAAAATATACCTTCTGGCCGTCATACTGGTTTTGATCAGCCTAATCCCACTTACATGGAAGAATATAGATGGCACATATGTTTCAAAAACAATGTATGGTCATAATGTCGAAACAATTTTGGTGTTAAAGGACGGAAAAATCACAGAAATATATAATGGACGCTCTGGAATTGCTGGGTCGTACACGGATGAGAAGGCTGTCTTATGGGGTGATAAGGAGCATAAAATTGACTACAGATACCCATATATTTGGGATACGGACAGTTGTCCGCCCCTGGTGTAGGCCGTCTGGAAGCAGCCG
>CAZZAM010000054.1:0-23537 GCA_964652775.1 uncultured candidatus Brocadiaceae bacterium
CCGGGCCCCCCTGGGGTGGTTTGGGGCCGGGCGCCGAGATGCGGTGGCGGCATAGAATCGGCGAAGCCGATGCCGCCGCGATTTCGGAGGGCGAGCGGTATCGCGACAGCGATAGCAGGCCGAAAGCCTGCGTGCCGCGCAGCGCGAGCGAAGCCGAGCCGGAACGCCGACGAAATCGAGCATGGACAAAGCCAGTGGGTAGGCCTGAAAGGCCGTAGGGGCGCGAAGCCCCTGAGTGCTAACGGCCTTGCTGTGTGGGCGCCACTTTTACACTGCCCCGATCACCATGACTAGCAGCGAAACCCCCGGTTCCCACGGCGATCTGTTCATCCACGACGAGATGAAGGAGAGCTACCTCGCGTACGCGATGAGCGTGCTTGTCGACCGCGCTTTACCCGACATTCGCGACGGTTTGAAGCCGGTGCATCGGCGCATTCTCCAGACGCTTCGTGACCTCAACCTGACTCCGGGCAAGAAGTACCTCAAGAGCGCCAAGATCGTCGGTGACTGTCTCGGTAACTACCACCCACACGGCGATACCTCGGTCTATGATGCGATGGTGCGTATGGCCCAGGATTTCAGTCTGCGTTACGCGATGGTCGATGGGCAAGGAAATTTCGGTTCGATCGACGGCGATCCGGCGGCGGCGTATCGTTACACCGAAGCGCGCATGGCTGGCCCAGCCACGGACATGCTCGCTGACATCGAGTACGAAACGGTTGATCACCGGCCGAACTTTGACGGTCGCCTCAATGAGCCAACCGTGTTGCCCTCAGCGTTGCCCAACCTGCTGGTCAATGGCAGTTCCGGCATCGCGGTCGGCATGGCGACGAACATTCCGCCGCACAACCTCGGCGAGATCTGTGGCGCGATCACCCACTACATCGACCACCCCGAGTGCACGATCTCCGATCTGATGCGCTTCGTTCACGGCCCGGACTTTCCGACCGGCGCGATCATGTGCGGCAACCACGGTGCACGGCAGGCGTATGAGACCGGCAACGGCCGGGTCGTGGTGCGCTCCAAAGTTTCAAAAGAGAAGGTGGATGGTCGCGATGCGTTGGTTGTCACCGAAATTCCTTATGGCATCAAATTGCCGACTGTCACCGAAAGCATCCAGCAGGCCTATGAGAACGAGAAAATTACCGGCCTGCATCCCGGTGGAATGACTGGCGGCGTGGTTGGCAACGGTATTCGCTTGGTATTGGCGCTCAAAAAAGGCGAAGATCCAGATCTCGTTCTCAATCAGCTGTGGGAGCACACCAATCTCCAGTATCACTTCGCGATCAACCTGATCGCGTTGGACGGCGGCCGTCCGCGCACGGTGACGCTCAAGCGTATGATCGCTGCGTGGGTCGAGCATCGTCAGGACGTCATCATCCGGCGCACGCGCTTCATGCTCGCCCGCGACGAAGCGCGTATGCACATCATCGATGGCCTGCTTGCCGCGATTGATGTGATTGACGCCATCATCGCCTTGATCCGCGCTGCCGATTCGTCGGAGCAGGCCAAGCAGCAATTGATTACCCAGTTGCAGTTCTCCGATCGTCAGGCTCAGGCCATTCTCGATATGCAGTTGCGCCGCCTGACTGGTCTTGAGCGCGGCAAACTGACCGCCGAACGCGACGCACTCCTCGCAGCGATCACCGACTACCGCGACATCCTCGCCCGCGTTGAGCGGCGCAACGAGATCATCAAAGCCGACCTCACGCGCATGAATGAGCGCTACGGCGATCCGCGCCGCACCGTCATTGGTGACGCGGTTGGCGACTTCGACATGGAAGACCTGATCGAAGACGAGCCGTGCATCGTCACCATGACCGCCTCGGGCTACATCAAGCGCATGCCGGTTGGCACGTTCAAGATCCAACGTCGTGGCGGCAAGGGCGTCACCGGCGGCAGTCTCAAAGACGAGGCTGACGAAGTAGCGAAAGTATTCAGCGCCACCAATCACCAGTATCTGCTGGTGTTCACCAGTCTTGGTCGCTGCTACTGGCTGAAAGTCTGGCAGGTGCCCGAGGCATCGCGCGTTTCGCGCGGTAAACACCTGGCAAATGTGCTCTCGCTCGACGAGGGCGAAGCGGTTACCGAAGTCATTCCAGTACGTGAGTTCAGCGAGAGTCAGTTCCTGCTCATGGCCACGCGCCAGGGTCAGGTGAAGAAGACCGAGCTGTCAGCCTACGGCAATCCGCGTAACGGCGGCATCAAGGCGATCAAACTCGCCGAGGGCGATGACCTAGTTGACGTTATCATCAGCAACGGCAGCGATGAAGTGCTGCTCGCGACCGACGATGGTTCAGCGTGTCGCTTCAGCGAAACCGATGTGCGTCCGACCGGACGCGACACCTCGGGCGTCACCGGCATTGAGCTCGAACCCAATGCTAAAGTCGTGTCGCTCGTTCGCCTGACCCCAGGCGCCGAGATCCTGACCGTCTGCGCCAAGGGCTACGGCAAGCGCACGCCGTGGGAAGAATACCGTCTGATCCGTCGTGGCGGCAAAGGTGTGACCAACATCAACACGTCCGAACGCAATGGCTCAGTAGTGGCCAGCCTGCTGGTTGCGCCCGGCGATCAGATCATGGTGACGACGAAGAAGGGCCAGGTCGTGCGCATGGCGATCGACGGCATCCGTTCGACCGGTCGTGCAGCCCAAGGCGTGACCATCGTGGATCTGGAAGAAGGCGATGAAGTCGGCGCGGTGGCGCTCTGCCCGCGTGATAGCGAAACGCCGCAATCCGAACCGCCACCACCGGCGGTGAACTGACAATCCACGACCATTTTTCTTCGCGTTTCATTTACGTGGCAGTCAAGATTACGACCGAATGTTGTGTACGTTTGAATCCTGATGCCGTATCAGGTAGAGCATATGTAACTCTTCCGGGTGTGCTCCATCCTTTACACCTTGGGGTGCGTCGTATTATTCCGTAAGTCTCGGGGCCGTGGTTCTGAGTTTCGACTGTCGCATGGCACTGTCTTCAATCTTTTCGCTAACCCGCTTAGGAAATCACGATGATAAAGGCTCTCCTCCTCTCCCTCGTTTTGGCGATGCTGACAACTGGGGCGCTGACTGCCGTTGAAGCACCCACGACGCCCAAGTCGGCAGTACCTAAAGCCGAGACTCCTAAGCCCGAAGTTGCTAAGACTGAGGCCACGAAGACGCAGATCACTAAATTGGATTGGTGTACGATCGTTACCCCTCTATCTGTTAAGGTGGGGGAAGCAGCGACGTATACAATTACCCTGAAGAAAGTTCCCGAAAAAGCGACCAAGGTGAGTTGCGACTTGCACTGGTCTACGACGGCTGGCGAAAACAAAGGAATGAATATTTGGGGCGGGGATGCGAAGGATATTGAACTCAACAAGCCCATCGTATTCACCATCGCGGCAGCGAAGAAAGACGACATCGGAACAATCACGCCAATTGTCTATTTGTCCTCAGACGGAACGTGGAACGGCGTTGTCGGTGATCAGCCGCAGCTACCGACTATCGCTGTTAGGCCTTGATGACCGATTGGCGGCCGTGATCGCACGCGACAGATTCTGCCATTTTGCTTTGTTTTTTGCGCTCTAGCCACTGCGAGAATTCTCCGCTACGGCTTCGCCTCGCCGCGCTTGCCAACCTGTTTGGCATTGCTGGTCGTCTTCAGCGCCGCGTCGATGAATAGGCGGTGTTTGCGGTGCCAACGCGAGAATGAGGCGGCTCCTGAAAATCCGAGCAGGGCGCCAATCTCTTTGTGGGATCGCCGTTCACCAAGCCAGGTGGCGACCTTACGGATGCGACATTCATCGATGAAGGCGTGCAGCGTCGTGCCGACACGCGCTTTGAAGGCGCGGCAAAAGTAGTGTTTATTATAGCCCGTTTTGCGGGCGATCTCTTCCAGCGTGATACCGCGTCCATTATGCGCTTCGGCTTCATTGCAGACGGATCTGATGGCCTGATCCAGCGAATTGAGTGGTTCAATCTGGTCGCGGGTTCCTTCTTGGATCAGGCGGGCGAATAACGCCGACAGGATGGCCTGCATGCGGAGTTGGCGGGTGACTGGATCCGTGTCCTCCGCGCAGGTGCTCCACAGCTGCCAGAAGTCGATGCCGATTTCAGAAAACTGCAGCAGGCAACCCCAGTTTTGTTCGTTTGCAGCCGGTAGATTGTTGGCGTGCGATTTGGCGTAGACGTAGTGCTGATGAAATCTGAACCAGATGTGTCTGAAGCCGTGGCGCTGGAGGACTGCGGGGTGATAACCATAGTCGTGGGGCACGTTCTCGTGAATACAGATGATGGTGCCGGGCACGAGGCTGATGGTTTTTCCGCCAAGACCATACGTGATCGTACCTTCGAGAACGACGAGAAACTCGAGGTGGTCGTGGGTTTCAGTTGGCGGCCGTTTGTCGGCAGGGCGTTTGTCGGTTGGCAGCAGCTTGGCGGTTGGCAGGAATTGCGAGGTGCAGCGCCACAAGTTGCTGTTTTTGAGAATCCTTAGTTCTTTAGTGGAGAAGAAGCGATTGCCGTTGCTTGGCATGATGCGTCGGGACTGCTCGCTGTTCATGGGCATGCGGTGGCTGTGGTCGTGCAGCAGGTGCAGATCAGCGGGACTCTCCGTCGGATTTATCAATTTGTGATAACCAATGTCAATCGACGACTATTGCATCTGCGTGTCGAGCTTAGACTCCCTACCCATGAATGCAGGTATACGGGATATGGCCGCGCAGAAACCGTGCCTGTGGCTAAATCCTGAATATATGCCCAGTCAGGAAGCGCTGGCCAAACTCAGCGTGACCTATGCGGACATCGAGTCGGCCCGGGATCGCTGCGCGCGTTTTGCCCATCTCCTCGCCGAATTGTTTCCTGAGACGGCCAACCATGGTGGGATAATCGAATCGCCAATTGTACGTACGCCGCAGCTCCAGCGCGCGCTGCTGGGCATCGCTGATGACCAGGATCGGGTGTACAGCAAATGCGATCACGCATTGCCGGTGGCAGGCTCGATCAAGGCACGTGGTGGCATTCATGAGGTACTCGAATGCGCCGAACGGATCGCGCTGACTGCGGGCATCATCACAACCGCCAGTGATTATCGGCAGTTGCTGCAGCCGGCCGCTCGGCAGTTATTCTCGCGGCACACCGTCGCAGTCGGATCGACGGGCAACCTGGGTCTGAGCATCGGCGTCATGGCCGCTGCCTTGGGCTTTAAGGCGCAGGTGCACATGTCGGCAGATGCCAAACAGTGGAAGAAGGATCGCCTGCGCTCGCGCGGGGTCGAGGTGGTCGAGCATCGGGGCGATTATGAACAGGCGGTGGCCGCTGGACGCGCCGCCGCCGTGGCTGATCCACGGATGTATTTCGTGGATGACGAACGCTCACTCTCGTTGTTTCTCGGCTACAGTGTCGCCGCCTTGCGGTTGCGCGATCAACTGCGCGCGCAGTCAATTCCGGTCGATGCAACACATCCGCTCTGTGTGTATCTGCCCTGTGGAGTAGGTGGCGCTCCGGCGGGCATCACCTTCGGTCTGAAGCATATGTTTGGTGATCACGTGCATTGCTTTTTTGCCGAACCAACGGCGTCGCCGTGTTTCCTCACCCGGATGATCCACCGTGATCGGCCGAATATATCGGTCTATGATATCGGCCTCGACAATCGTACCGAAGCCGACGGACTGGCGGTGCCCAAGGCTTCCGAGCTTGCGGTCGAGTTGATGCGACCGCTGTTGTCAGGAATTTTCACGGTTGCCGATGAGACGCTGTTTCGTGATCTCTGTCTGGCGAAGGACTGCGAAGGTATGCAGATTGAGCCATCTGCTGCGGCTGGCTTCAGCGGACCAGCGTGGCTACGTCAGAGCGCAACCGGGCGGGCGTACCTTACGCATCACGGGCTGACCAGTCTCGGTTTGAACCACATTTTGTGGACGACTGGAGGGCTCTTCGTTCCCGACCAGGAATATCAGCGATTTTATGCGCGGGGTCAGGCGGCCTTGGGGCGAGCGGTCAGTCGATGATCACCTCTACAGGAGACGCCTGCAAGGGCGCGAGCGTGTCCATGCTGAATGCGTTTCGTCGTCTGTTATGTATGTCCTTCGCCGTCATCCTGTTGGCGATGATCGTGCCGATGTGCGCTCAGGATGAGGTGGGAATCCCGCTCTACACCGCTGCTGCACCACCAGTGACTCCGAAGCTGACCGAGCTTGCCGAGCAATCATCGCTGACTCAGAACGGCATCACGTGGACGTTCGCCAATCCGGTCCGGGTTGGACGTTTCATCAATGGAGATTTCTACGTTGTCGGTCCGGTGACGATCACCGAGGTCACGCCAAGGCCACTGTTTGGTGATGAGGTGAAAAATCCGCTCGAACAAGGCGACATCAAGGAGTCGTTGTTCAAGGGCAAATTAGCACGCAACGGATCGACGCTCAATCTTCCGGCGGTGGTCGAACCAGGAGAAATCTCCAAGCGAACCCGGCGATCTGGCTTTGACAGTCGGATGTCGATGGGCACGTATGATTGGAATCAGTTCACAGCCTTGCCCATCGCAATGAAGCCAGGCGACTCCTTGATCTCCAGTATCAGCAATGAGCCAATGAACGCGTCCTTTGCGATCAAGTCATTGGCGGTCCTGACCTGTTTGGCCGAACCACAACCTAGCGACGCGTTCCGACCGTCCTTCTGCAAGACCTCCAGTTCTCATATCTATCTCGCGCGGAACCTGCACCGCGATCTGCTGCTCAAGCTGCCGCTACCGGGATCAGCCGCCCAGGTGAAGTTGGCCGATACGGCCGATTACTTCAAGGGATTGTGGATTGACACGGTGGGATACGGGCGCGCCATGCCCAGGAAATCATTTTATGGTCCGCAGATCGCCGAGCGCGGAGGCGAAGCCAGTCTACTGCTGCAACTCAACTATTCAGCGGAGGACAAGGAGCAGCTATTAGTTCATGTCGTGCAAGTTGGCATCGACCTCTTTGGTCTGCTGCGCGGGGGATCCGAATGGCCTGGCGAAGGCGGCGGCATGGCCGGCCGGAAATGGATTATCACGTTTGCTGGATTGATGCTTGGCGACAAGGAGATGCATTCACTCAGTGTGTCCTATCCGGATCGTCATTTTCACGAGGATGATCAGACGGTCTTTTGCCCAGTTGAATTTCTCGGAAAAAAATACGAGAGCGGCTGGACCGGGGCGAAAGTCATCTGGGCTGGTCACTATTGCTACGTCAATGGGGTGTTCATGGGCGGCGGTCATCGACCGCGTAAAGCCATGGACCATTATGGCCCGGTTGAGCTCTTCCATCCAGCAGACTGGCCGAGTCCATGGTCTGAGGGCAGCGAAGGATATCGACGCGGCACCACAAGTGGAGCATGGGTCGGACAAGCGCTGGCTGCGCGACTTATGCAGGCCGAGAAGAACTGGAATCACGAGGCATTCTTTGCGTATGTTGATCGCTGGATGACCGAGGATGATACGGTGTATTGGGGAGCGATGATGAAGAACGCCGAGGCAAAATTGGCGGCGGCAACCGAAGACGGGAAAAAACAACTGCAGGAGGCGAGGGACAAAGTGGCCAAGGCCAATAAATCCGGAACCGTTAGCGGCGCACTGGCACCACTTGTGAAGGAGCTGTGGACAACGTACCGCAATAACTTGCCGGGAAGGATGGGTGCAGAACGCGTGCCATCAGCTAGTGAAACCTGGAAATGATGCAGTGGCAGCTGCTAGGCTGTATGCAGCGATGTGGCGAACGTTGAAGTCACGCGTCGACTAGCGTCACTCTCGACAAAGATCGGATTGGTCCATGCGGCGGCCGTTCCCGCCGAATAGGCGACAACGCGGACATAGACATCGTCTTCGCGGAGCTGGTATCGAGTCGATGAGTTCTTGGTGTGTTGGCGAAGTTCGCCATGGCGAACGTAGATGCGAATTTCTTCGACGTCAGCGCCAGCGACGGTCAGAACGCCATCTGCGTCAAGCTGGATCGTGTGCAGTTGCACACCGGTGGTGGCATAGAAACGACCAGACTTCAGTGCTGAAACGATGGAATCTGTCTGCCGTTCAGCGTTAACCATCACCCAGGCCAGATTGCGTTCATGGGCCTGATGGGCGTCGTCGGCAGCGGTGCCCCAGATTCGATAGCCGGCGGTCAGCAGACGGTCCCACAAGTACTGCGCATCGGCTGGTCCGCGCTGAGTGTTCACCAGGGCGTTATTGATCTCAAGTGCATGAAAACCGCGCAGGCGCAGCAATAAGTCTTGCGGCCACGGCGCGTAATGCCAGATCGGATGATTATAGGTGGAGAATCCTCCGGTCGCCAGGACGGCAGCGTGCGCCGTTTCGACATCCGGGAGGTGAGGAATGTGTACGGTCGTTCCAACAACGCCGATGTGCGGTGCGCGGTTGGGGATCACGTAATCGAAGTCATTGTACTCACAGCCAGTGAGTGAGATCAGGCCATCTGCTGTTATCTGCCCGTCGGCATGTTTATTGTGGTCGGTCAGGGCGCAAAAGTCATAGCCATGGCTGCGGTAACTGTCGATGACCGTCTGCGGTTCCTGTGCTCCATCGGATCGGGTCGAATGGCAATGCAGCGAGCCCTTGAGCCAATCGTTAGGTACACGTGCGTAGGGATTTGAAAATTTCATCAGCTTAACCGCGTGCGCTGGAGGTGGCCACGACACCGGCTTCATCAACCAGATCCTGCTCGGGATGTCCCTGGATCGTGTTGTTGTCTAGGTTGACCCGCGAAACGCCGGGGGCGAAATACATTCCGGTGCGCTGCAGACGTTGATCGCCCTGGCGAGTTTCGCGAATCACGTTGCGTTCGAAGCGCAGATCGTGGGTTACGCCAAACACGAAGATGCCGTGCCCCTTCACCTGTCGCGGAGGTTCGTTGCGCAAACGTTGCGGAACCGCAGCGTCAGGTGAGCCATTATTTTCTATCAGGTTATCGACCACGGTGGTGCGGTGGGCGCCGTTCGCCTCGGTTTTGATGCGGAAAACGATGCCGTGCTTGACGTTGTCGTGGATGTGATTGCGCTCAAAGCGGCAGTCGGTGTCCTTGTGTCCGGTTGAAATGCCGTTGCGGAAGAAGGCGTGACCATTGTGGTGAATGTGACAGTCGGCGACCACGCTGTGGCGAGCGCCCCAGCAGAGATAGACACCATCGGAGCCGTTGCCGTGGACATGACACTTGCTGATGACGGTGTACGGACTGTGGCTGCCGGGATGGATGCCGTAGTGACTGTTGCCCGCTGTTTCGCAATTCTCGACTCGCATTTGTAGACTTTGGCCGAAGCGGATGCCGTCGCCGAGATTGTTCTTCGATACGACATTACGGATCGTGCCACGGACGCAGCGACGCACATAAATGCCACCGCCCCAAACGCCCTCAAGGCCATCGCTGCGATCGGCTGAACCGTCAATAACCAGCCCTTCGATACGGATGTCCTCGATTTCAAAACCGTGGATCATCGGTGCATAGTTGACGACCGACGCGCCATTTTCGGCATAGACCTCAATGGTAAGGTGCTGGTCGATGTGGACGATGCCGTCAGCAGCGATGTGGGTGATGCGTACCGGCATCGTTGACATGGGGTTGGCATGATTGCGATCGCGCAGGATCAGACCCATGCCGACACGAAACGCCTTGGGATCGCGCGGAATTAGGATGCGTTCACCGATGTCCGCATCGGCGGCGAGCATACTGACCGCGACCGGAGCGCGCTTGAGCAGGACTTGTCCCGGCTCACCGATGAGTGCGATGCGCGAGCGCAGGCGCAACGCATCTTGTAGGACGTAGGTTCCTGGGCGCAGACGCACGGTGCCACCGCCTTGATGGGCCAGTGCATCGATGGCGATCTGGATCGCCCGACCATCGCTGCCGACCACGTCAGCGCCTTGTGGTCCGACGGTGATTTCACGTTGTTCGGGTTGCGGAAGCAGGGGGTCATCCTGGGGAAGCATGATCAAGCTCCTGATTACGTGCTGGATGTAAATCTGGTCGCAGAAAAGTATCAGAGGCACATCCAGAGGCGCAATCCGTATGACCGTGCATATTTTGGTGCGAGTTAACCAAATTTGCACTAGAACTCAGGCGATTCTATTTCTTTTCACTGGAATGTTCCATTTGTTTGTCGATGAGAGCGTCAAAGTCCTTGAGGTTTCGCTCTGCATCTGCCTTTGCCTTTTTTCGTGCTTCATCGTCTTTGGGTGTGTCTGCCTCTGTTCTGAAGGAGATTCGGACCCAACAACGGGTGAGTGGTTGTCCGGCAACTTGCTTCGATGCGGTGTATCGCCAAGACTCAGACTTGTCAGAGGCTCGCGCGCGGATCGCTGGTGCTGAAGTTCCATCCGCACTGATCGTGCAGACGGTTTCCTGAGCTATCTTTTTCACGTTCCCTGAAATGGTTGTGCGTGTGGATGATGCAGAGCTGTGCATCATGACCATGCCACCTGCGGGTGCATCTCCGGGCTGTTTATCGATAACTTGTGTGTTGGTCACGGTGTGAGGTTTCAATGCGGCCATTCTAGCACTCATTTCTGCTCGAGCCTGTGTTATCGTGAGTGAACTGGCTGACTGAAAAAATCCGACGACGGTGATAATGCCATCAGGGGAAGTGACCGGCTCGTCGAGCGACCATGCTGGCTCGGCCGATCCAGTCGTGTTATCGACGATAGTCAACGAAGGCAACTCGGTGGATTTCCCATTCTTGATGATGGTTAACGCTACGGTTTTCCCCATTGGTAGTGGTAGCTGGTTGTCGGTGATCGTCATTGGTTGTGCCTGCATCTGCACCGTCGATCCGGCGGTAATGCCAAGGAGATCGAGGGGGACGAGGACGTCATCGGCGCTCGTTAAGCGGACGGCGATGAGAAGAATGAAGCTTAGACGTACGTACACGAGGGTTGCTCCAGTTAGTGTTGTTGCGTGGAAAGCCGATTCTCCAACAGACGGTCCAATTCAGATTGTGCCTGATTGCTTCCGGCCTTGGCTTTGAGGTGTGCATCAAGTGTGGGATCACCACTGCTGCCGGAACGGATCGCCTCGCTGAGCGCACTGCCCATGCGCTTGGCCATCACCGGATCGAGCAGCACGAGAACAAACATCTCGTCTGTTTTTTCGTTCGACCATTCGGCAATTTGGTAGGAGCCGCTGACCGAGCTGTTGGCGATCTGCCGAGAAACTTGTTCAAGGTACGCCGTCGATCCAGCGGAACTCTCGGCTATGTAGTCCTTCACGACGCCTTGGATGCGCACGCTAATCATGCGGGCAAGTTCCTGACGAGCATTGCTCATTGCCCGTTCGTGTTGCGTCGAACGACCTTCGCCAAAGTTTCGATCGGCTGATCCATAGGCGGCTATGCGTTTACCCTGATCGGTCGGATCGCCGATCCAGGATGGAAGTGGTTTATCCGACTGCCACGGTATGCGTCCCACGGACTTCGTCGATGCGTGCGCAGTATCCGGTGATCTGATCGCACACGCGCCGAGGATGGCACAGGCTATGACGAGAAATATCGAAAGGCGCATGGCGAATCCTCAAAACGGCGACGGGCCAGGTATTCCCAGCCCGTCGCGCATAAACTCAAGCGATTGTCGGCTGCTTACTTGGCCGTGCCCAACTGCTTGTCGATCAGCTTGTCGAGATCGTCGAACGCCTTGTCGGCTTCGATTTTGGCGGCGAAGTGGGCGCGCAGTTCTTTGTTTTCGCGAGCGGCTGCCTTGGCGGCCTCCGCGAGCTGCTTGACGACCTCGGTATTCACGACGACCAGGACGTAGAACTTGCCGGTCTTTGGATCAATGTATCGCTTGGTCATCTGAGTGCCTTCAAGCGTATGGGAGATGATGCCACGGACGGTGTTTTCAAAGGACGTCATCGCCATTTGGGTGTTCTCGCCAGCGGCGATGGTGCCTCCTTCACGGACCCAACTCTTGGTGGCAGCTTCAATCTTGGTCTTGATTGATGCGGCCAGTTCCTGGCGGGCATTAATCATAGCGTTGGTTCGCATGGTCGCCTCACCGGCGTGCATCGGCTCTGAAACACCGTAAGCGGCCAATTGCTTGCCACCCAAGGTTGGGTCGATGACCCAATCAGGCACATCGTTGGTGGGGCCAGATGGGAGTGCGCCAGGGGCAACAGGGGGCGGGGCTTCGCGTTGGCCGCAGCCGACGAGAGCGAGCGAGCCGATGGCTGCAACAGCGAGGAACAAAGTGGTGATTGGACGCATGGGGTACCTCCTAAAGGTGCGCGGAACATACGGGATGCGTGCAGACGTCAATCCGCTGACTTTAAGGCTGAGGTTACAGGGTTTTTCTCCGCGCCGACCACACGTCGGTTCCCCTGCTCCAGCAACCTGTTACGAGGCTTACCCAATGACTACAACCTATGCAGTAATCATGGCTGGCGGATCGGGAACGCGGTTTTGGCCGGTATCGCGGATGGCGACGCCCAAGCAGCTCGCGCGCATCATCGGTACGACGACCATGATCCAGGCGACCGTGGCCAGGTTGATGCCGCTCATCACCGCCGATCGCATCCTCATCGTCACCACGGCGCAGATCGCGACCGAGACTCGGCGCCAGTTGCCGATGCTGAAGGCCGAGCAGGTCATCGCTGAACCGGTTGGTCGTGATACGGCGGCGTGCGTTACCCTGGCTGCACTGATTGTCGAACGGCTGTCGCCCGGGGCGACGATGATCATGCTGCCCGCTGATCAGATCATCCAGCCTGCGGATGACTTCCAGCAAGCCCTCGCGGCTGGGGTGCAAGTCGCCCAGCAGGGCGGCTTGGTTACCTATGGCGTTGTTCCGCGTCATCCGGCGACTGGGTATGGCTATTTGGAACTCGGCGAGGTGCATTGCGAAATTGGCACCATCCTGGTATCCAAAGTCCGTCGGTTTGTCGAGAAGCCTGACCGGGAGCGCGCGCGCGAATACATCGCCGCTGGCCACTTCCGCTGGAACAGCGGCATCTTCACCTGGCGCACTGATGTGGTGTTGCGCGAGCTGGCGACGCACTGTGCCTGGTTGGTGGACGCGCTGCGTCCGGTTGCCGCGAGCTATGGCACCCCGCGATTCGATACTGCGCTCGCGGATGTCTATGGGCCGCTCAAGCGCATCTCGATCGACTATGCATTGATGGAGCACGCCAAAGACGTCGCTGCCGTCGATGTGCGCTTCGATTGGGATGACGTTGGTTCGTGGGACTCGCTGCCTGATCACCTGCCCGCCGACGAGGGGGGCAACGTGTTCGAAGGCGATACGATGGAGATCAATTGCCGTGATTGTCTGTTGGTCAGCAAAGATGGCGCACCGCTGATCACCGCGGTGAATTGCCAAGGCCTGACCATCGTGGCAACCAAAGATGCGATTTTGGTTACGCCACGCGGCCAAGGGCAGGCGGTGAAGCAGGTAGTTGATGAATTGGCAAAACGGGGGCGCAAAGAATTATTGTAGCGGGCGTCGGCGCCATTGGGCTCTTCGCCTAGGCAATGGCAGATCTTGCGCCCCGTACCCGCCAGCGACGATCCCCGCCGTTATGGCCAAGCCCGCCCAGCAGCGCACGCCCGATCGTCACGGCCGCTTTGGTCCGTACGGTGGGCGCTATGTACCGGAAACGCTGATCCCGGCTCTCAATGAGTTGGAAGTGGGGTTTGCGAAGGCGTGGCGCAATAAAGTATTCGTTGGCGAGTTTCGCCGCTTGCTCGCTGACTTCGTTGGCCGTCCAACACCGTTGACCTTTGCAGCGAAGCTGTCGGCGCAGTCCGGACGGAAGGTGTACCTCAAGCGCGAGGACCTCAACCACACCGGCGCGCACAAGATCAACAACGCGCTCGGTCAGGTGCTGCTCGCTAAGCGCCTGGGCAAAAAGCGCATCATCGCCGAGACCGGTGCGGGTCAGCACGGCGTCGCGACGGCGACGGCATGCGCGTTGGTCGGATTGAAGTGCCGCATCTACATGGGCACCGAGGACATGCGCCGGCAGTCGCCGAATGTATTTCGCATGCGCTTACTCGGCGCTGAAGTGATCGGCGTCGATAGCGGCACGCATACGCTTAAGGACGCGGTCAATGAAGCACTGCGCGATTGGGTGACCAATGTCACCGATACGCATTACTGCCTGGGCACCGCGTACGGTCCGCATCCGTTCCCGCTGATCTGTCGCACGTTCCAGGCGGTGATCGGCCTGGAGGCGCGGCGGCAGATTGTGAAAGCCGAAGGTCGTTTGCCTGATGCGTTGCTTGCCTGTGTTGGCGGCGGATCGAATGCGATCGGTCTTTTTCATGCCTTCATGCGCGATGCCAAGGTCAAGATGTACGGCGTCGAAGCCGGTGGTCGCGGGCCGCAACTGGGTGATCACGCCGCGCGTTTCGACGGCGGTCGACCGGGTGTTTTCCAGGGCGCAGCGACGTGGATTTTACAGAACGCTGATGGCCAGGTGCAGGGCACGCACTCGATTAGCGCCGGCCTTGATTACGCAGCGGTTGGTCCCGAGCACGCGTGGCTACGCGATCTGAAACGCGCTGAATATCTGCGCTGTTCGGACGCCGACGCGCTGAAAGCCATGCATCGTCTCGCTGAGACCGAAGGCATCATCCCGGCACTTGAGAGCAGTCATGCGCTTGGCGCTTTGGACGCCGTGTGCGAACGCATGAAACGTGGTGGCATCATCATCGTCAATGTCAGTGGACGTGGCGACAAAGATGTGGCTGAGGTGGCACGGCTTGAGGGAATCAAGCTGTGAGGGCGGCAGTGAGAAGGAAGAAGGATGAAGGAAGAAGGATGAAAACGGACAACCGCATCGCACAGCGTCTGGCGGCGAATCGTGCTGCCGGGCGGAAGTCGTTTGTCGCGTATTTGTCAGCGGGCGATCCGCATCTTGATGCGACGGTCGAGTTGGCCTGCGCCCTCGACGCCGTTGGCGTGGATGTGTTGGAACTGGGCGTTCCGTTCAGCGATCCGATGGCTGACGGCATCGCTATCCAGGCCAGCTATGAGCGGGCACTGAAGGCCGGTTGCACGATGCGCAAGGTGATCGACGCGGTGCGTCGGATTCGTGCGCGCAGCCAATTGCCGCTCTTGTTGTTTACGTATCTCAATCCGGTGCTTGCGTACGGAGTCGAGGCCTTTGCCCACGATGCCGCAGCAGCGGGCGCCGATGGCGTGTTGCTACTCGATCTACCGCCCGAGCAAGATCCGGCCATGTTGCGGACAATGCAGCAGGCTGGTCTTGCCACGGTTTGTTTGGCTGCGCCAACGACGACAGTGGCACGACGGAGGTTTCTTGCCGCGAATTCGCGTGGTTTCCTCTACTACATCTGCCGATTGGGGGTTACCGGCGAGCGTACGGAGTTGCCACCCGATCTTGCCCAGCGCGTCGCTGAACTGAAGCGCGCCGCCGATATTCCAGTGTGCATTGGCTTCGGCATCTCTACGCCAGAACAGGCCGCTGCCGCTGCGCGCTGTGGTGATGGCGCAGTGGTTGGCAGTCATTTCGTGAAGTTGATCGAACGTCATGGCGCATCGTCAGATCTGGTCCGCCTCGTTGCCGCGCGCGCCAAAGAACTGGCGACGGCTGTTCACGCGGTGGGTTGAGTATAGCCATGCCTGTTCTGCGCCCTGATGTGCCGATGTCGCTCGGTGACCACCTGCATGAACTGCGTAGTCGGATAATCTTACCGATCTATGCGTTTATCATTGTGTTTGTGCTGGCTTTTTTCATGCAGGATCAACTGAAGATCCTCTTCATCCAGCCGCTGCTGTGGGCGTGCGCCATTGCCAACGACCTGACCCCGGGATGCGTGGAGAAGGCAGGCATCCATCTCTCGCAGATTGATTACGAGAAAAACTTCCGGGTGCTCAAGGTATTCGATTTATCGGAAAGCGTGTGGGTATCGGTATCCTTGTCGATGTGGGCGGCAGTGGTGGTCACCATTCCATTGATCGTCTTCCAGATCTGGCAATTCATCTGCGTAGGACTGACGGCCCAGGAACGACGACTGGGATTTTTGCTTGTTCCCGCAGGCATCATCCTGTTCTACCTTGGTGCGGTTACGGGCTACTACGTTGGCATGCCGTGGTTTTTCGCCTGGTTCATTGAATGGACTGCCCGTGATCCGATCGGTGTGTTCGACCTGCGGATGGAGTATTATAAGAACGCGTTCTTCATTTATACGGTCTGCTTTGGCCTGCTGATGGATATCCCCTGGCTCGTGGTCGTGATCTGTCGTATTGGCTTCACCACGCCGGATAAACTGGCGGGCTGGCGCAGGCACGTGGTGTTGATCGTCGCGATCATTTCTGGCATCATTACGCCGCCGGATCCGTTCTCGATGCTGATCATGATGGTGCCGATGTATTTGCTTTTCGAGGGCGGGCTGTTGGCCGCTCGACTCGTCGGTGGACCACGTAAGGATCCGGACCGTGCCTGATTCCCGTGTCTTCGTGATCAAGATTGGTTCCAACAGCCTGGTTGATGCCAAGGGCCGTCTGGATCGTACTTTTCTTGCCAGTGTGGCAGCACAGCTAGCAGCGGCTCGCAAGGCTGGTTGGCAGCCGGTAATCGTTACCAGTGGCGCCGTCGCCGCAGGCGTTGCGCGGCTTGGTTTGAAGGAACGGCCGTCCGCCCTTCCCGAACGTCAGGCGCTTGCTGCGGTTGGTCAGATCGGTTTGTCGCGGTTGTGGGAGGAAGTGCTCGAAGAGCATGGCATCCCGGCGGCGCAACTGTTGCTGATGTATGACGATTTCAGCCATCGTGAACGCAATCAGAATCTGACCGCTACGGTGCGGGCGCTGTTCGCCTGGGGCGTGGTGCCGGTGATCAACGAGAACGACCCGGTCGCAACCCAGGAGCTGCTGGCTGTCGGGGACAACGATCATCTGTCGGCATTAGTCGCAACCCAACTCGGCGCTGAGATCCTGCTCATGCTGACCGATATCGATGGCGTCTACGACGCCGATCCGCGCGAAAATCCCAAGGCGAAGCGCATTGATGAAATAGCGATGGTCACTACCGCAGTTCTTGCTGCAGCCGGTGGAGCTGGTCTGCGTGGTCGTGGTGGCATGCGCTCAAAGATCGAAAGCGCGCGGCTCGCTGCCGGTGCCGGGGTGACCACCGTGATTGCGGCCGCCCGTGCGCCGGAAGTCGTGATGCGGGCCCTGCGTGGCGAATCGGTCGGCACCCGCGTGCGTGGGCGCGGTCAGCGCGTGGATGCTCGTCGGCGCTGGCTTGCGGTGGCGCGCCGTGTGAAGGGGCGCATCCATGTCGATGGTGGAGCGGCTGCGGCAGTGCGGTCGCATGGTCGCAGTCTGCTGCCGGCTGGCGTCATCCGGGTCGAAGGTCGTTTTGCGGTCGGCGAGACCGTTGCCATTGTCGATCCCGCCGGAACTGAGCTGGCTCGTGGCCTGGCATCGATCGCCGCTGATGAACTGGAGCGCATCGTCGGTAAACGCATGGACGTAGCGGCGACGATTCTCGGCCATCCGTTACCCAAGGCGGTCGTGCATCGCGATGATCTGCTGGTGCTGACGCACGCATGAAAGTCATGGCACCTGTCCGGACTTCCGGACTTCCGGACTTCCGGACTGCTTCGTCTGGGAGTTCCTCATGATCACGTTGCTCGTCCATGGTGGCGCCGGGTCGGCCCACCTCGTTCGTCAGGATCCACAACGTCGGAACGAGGAGCGGCGAGCGCTGGCCCAGGCCTGCGCTGCCGGGCAGGCAATCTTGGTTGCTGGAGGTCCGGCTGTGGATGCGGTAGTGGCTGCGGTGGAGGTACTGGAGGACTGTCCGCTCTTCAATGCTGGACGCGGTGCGGCACTGACCCGCGACGGCACCGCTGAACTGGACGCTGCGCTCATGGATGGAAACAGCGGACGTTGTGGCGGGGTTATGGGCCTGACGGCGGTGCGGCACCCGATTCACGCGGCCCGGCTGGTCATGGAACGCAGTGGGCATGTGCTGATGCATGGAGTCGGGGCGCAACATTTTGCTCTGGAAAACGGCGCCGAATCTGCAGATCCGGCGTGGTTCATCACCGCGCAAGCCCAGCGCAATTTAGCTGATTGGCGCAACGATCCGCAGTATGCGATGCGTGGTACGGTTGGAGCGGTTGCGCTGGATGCATCCGGACATTTGGCGGCGGCAACTTCGTCCGGCGGACTGACTGGCAAGCGCTCCGGTCGGGTTGGCGACGCGCCGATTCCCGGTGCTGGAACCTGGGCTGATGCGCGGGTCGCGGTCAGTGCGACCGGTGATGGCGAAGCGTTTGTACGCGCGCATTTCGCCGGGCGTATCGCGGTGCAGTGCGAGCACGGAGTGAACGTCAATCGTGCTGCGGAGGAGGCGCTGAAGCGCGTGGCACAACAATCCGGTTTCGGCGGCGGCACTGGCGGCTGTATCGTACTGTGTGCTGACGGTACCTGGTCCATGCCCTTCACGACCGCGGACATGCGGCGCGGGTGTGCGATTGGCCATGCGACTCCACGAGTGGCCATATTTGGTGACGAAGATCCGACGTAAGGGACGCTGGACCAGCCGTCCGCGTGGTAATCATCCCAGCCGTGCGCATCGCCATCGCCCAGTTGAATCTGACCATCGCTGATCTTGAAGGCGCAGCGCGGGCCATCCGGTCGGCTGCCCAAGCGGCGATAGAACAGGGGGCCCAGTTTTTAGTGACTCCTGAGTTGGCGGCCTTTGGTGGCTACCCGCTTCGTGATCTTCTGGATCGGCGCGAGTTGGTGGACCGCCAATGGCGTATGGTGCAACAGCTGGCTGTCGGATTGCCGTTACCGGTGTTGGTTGGTTGCGTTGAACCGCTGGGGTCTGGGCCGGGTCCGACCTTGGCGAATGCGTTGGTGCTGCTGGATGGCGGTCGCGTGGCGGCGACGTACCACAAGCGCCTGCTTCCGACCTACGACGTCTTTGATGAACGCCGCCACTTCCGTCCCGGAACGCAGCCGCAGATTGTTTCCATCGCTGGTAAGCGAGTTGGACTGAGTGTGTGCGAGGATATCTGGACAGAAGATTCATCCGGTATTGCGTACGCACAGGATCCGGTTGCAGATCTGATCGGTCGCTGCGATGTCGTCATCAATGCGAGTGCGAGTCCGTGGCATTTTGGTAAAGCGGCCGTTCGTCACCGTTTGCTGCAAGCAGTGGCGGCCCGGGTTGGTGCACCGATCGTGTACTGCAATCAGGTCGGTGGTCAGGACGAATTGCTATTCGATGGCGATTCGGCGGCAATTGCCGCAGACGGTTCGTGGCTGGGTGCTGCTCCACGTTGGCGTTCCGGGGTTACGATGGTGGATCTTAAGCAGCGCCGCACGCCACCGGCAGAACTGCATACGCTTGATGATCTGCACGCCGCTCTGGTGACCGGAATCCGTGATTACTGCACCAAAACGCGACAGAAGCATCTCGTCCTTGGTTTGTCCGGCGGCATCGATTCGGCGTTAGTTGCAACTCTGGGCGTCGATGCGCTTGGTGCTGATGCGGTGACCGGGCTGCTGATGCCGGGACCATACAGTAGCCCCGGTTCGATCAGCGATGCCGAAGCGCTAGCGGCCAACCTGGGAATTCGCGCACACATCCTGCCGATCGGTGGCATGTATGAGGCTGCACTCATGACCTTGCATCCAGTATTTGCCGGCACCGTGGCAAATGTCGCTGAGGAGAATCTCCAGTCGCGCCTGCGTGGAAATCTGGTCATGGCGGCAGCAAATAAACTTGGAGCCATGGCGCTCACCACGGGAAATAAAAGTGAACTCGCCTGCGGCTACTGCACTATCTACGGCGACATGAACGGCGGACTAGCTCCGATTGGCGATGTGTACAAGACCACGGTGTGGGATCTGTCACGTCGCATCAATGCGGTTGCGGGTCAGGTGCGTATTCCGGTCGCCTCGATCGAGAAAGCGCCCAGTGCTGAACTGCGTCCCAACCAGACTGATCAGGACAGCCTGCCGCCGTATGAAGTTCTTGACCGTATTCTGATCCGCTGGCTCGAGAACCAGGACTCCCGTGATGCCATCGTCGCCGGTGGTGAGGATCCGCTCATCGTGGATCGGGTCATTCGCCTCGTCGAGGTGGCAGAGTTCAAACGGCGACAGGCCCCACCGGCCCTCCGCGTCACCCGCAAAGCATTTGGCATTGGCCGGCGGATCCCGATCGCCCGCGCCTTCTGACCCTGGGAGCGTCCAAGCTTCAGCCTGGCTGGGGCATTGTGCAAAAACATGCATTCTACGGTTTAATCCAAAACACAGCACGTTGTCCCATCATCGGATCTCAGTAAATATCCGGCTATCGCATGGCCCCGGCCAGGCTGGAGCCTGGCGTTCCCGGGCCGCAAAAAGCAGCCCATTGGGCTGCGCCGAAGGCCCGTTAGCATCCCGCCTCCAGGAATCCCCATGCCCTACCTTCTGCGCGCCGTCCACTTCGTTTTGATCTGCATGACCACCGTCGTGCTGCATGCTGGTGACAGTGGTGACGCGCCTAAAGTAGCTGTACTGCGCCTGACCGACGCTTTGAATTCCTCAAAATCCTTCCTGACTCGGAGTGAAGTCCACCGCCAAGACCGAACCAACTTCCAGGCCAAGATGAAAGAGTTCGCTGACACTATCCAGAAGTTGCAGAATTCGATTGAGGCGTTGCCGAGAGGCAGTGAGCGCTCGGCACAGGCCCAGCTTGAATTGGAGGCAACCAAGGCCAACCGCGAGGCCTTCGCAGGATGGTGGGAAAAGGAATTGGAGCGCCGCTACATGGTTCTGGTTCAGGATGAATATCTACTGATGCGAGAGACCTTGGCGGCATTCTGCAAACAGCGCAGCATCAAGATCGTGGTCCAATCAGCGGCCAAGGAGATGGGTGCGCCGAATTCATTTGCGTTGAATCTTCGTCTCGACGGTCAGACCGCTTTGTATTGGGATGCTGATCAGGATATCACCGACGCTTATGTTGGGTTTGCTAATCAGCGTTGGACGGAGCGAGTCGACAAGGATAAGGCTGTGCCAACTACAACTCCGGCGCCAGCCCCACAACCAGTGGCTCCGCAGCCCAATGGAGCTCCCTGATGTCAACGGGGATGAGCGTCTCGGTTGCTCAGCTGGCCGCGGCAGTCGCCGGTAACGTCATCCCAGCCCGGGATCAGAGCGAAGCTGACGCATTAGCGAGAATCATTTCCGGCGTTGGCAGCCTGGGTGACGCAAAAAGTGGCGATCTGAGTTTTTTGGCGAATCTCAAGTATGCAGGCATGTTGGCGACCACTATGGCTGGTGCTGTGTTGGTCCGTGAGGCGCGTCCTGCGTTGCCGCTGTCAGTCCAGATCGTCGTCGCCAATCCCGACTTTGCCCTGGCGCAACTCGTCGCAGCGTTTGGTCCGCAACCAGCCGTGCCTGAACTGGGCATCCATCCAACCGCCATGATCGGCAATCACGTGCGGATCGGTGCGCGGACACGGATTGGTGCCTTTGTGGTTATTGGGGATAATTGTGTCATCGGTGATGACTGCGTGTTGTATGCGCATGTTGTTTTGGGGGCTGAGACCAGCTTGGGATCCAGCTGCATACTCTATCCGCAGGTCAGCGTCCGCGAGCGCTGCGTCCTTGGTGATCGAGTGCTCCTGCATAATGGGGCGGTGATCGGATCAGATGGATTTGGTTTTGCCACGATCGACGGTATTCATCGCAAGATTCCCCAAGTCGGCATCGTAGTGATCGAGGACGATGTCGAGATCGGGGCGAATTCGACGGTCGATCGCGCGCGCTTTGGCCGCACCCGGATCGGAGCCGGCAGCAAGATCGACAATCTCGTACAGATCGCCCACAATGTCGAGATCGGTCCCCACGCGATTCTTGCCGCCCAGGTTGGCATCGCTGGCTCGACCAAGTTGGGACATCACGTCACGCTTGCTGGGCAAGCGGGAGTCGCCGGCCACCTAGTGATTGGCGATCAGGCCACGGCTACTGGCAAGGCGGGAGTGACAAAAAATCTTCCCAATGGCACAGTGGCTCGTGGCTTGCCAGCTCAGGAGTACAAAGCACAAATCGCCCAGGAGATCGCTGTGCGCAAACTGCCCGAAACCGCAGAGCGCGTGCGGATGTTGGAACGGCGCGTGATGGAGCTAGAGCGACTCCTGATGCAAACGAATGGAAAGGGCCGTGCGTGAGCGTCCAGCGCACCATCGCGACCGAGGCCACGGTCACCGGGATCGGCCTGCATTCTGGTCAGTCGTGCACGGTCACGTTCCGTCCTGCTGCGCCTGATACCGGCGTGGTGTTCGTTCGCACCGACCTCCCCGGATCGCCATCGCTACCCGCCCATCCCGATCTGCTCTGTCAGCGCATGCGGCGCACAGCGCTTGCCGCTGGCGAGGTTGAAGTCCATACCTGCGAGCATTTCTTGGCCGCCGCATGGGGCCTGGGCATCGATAATATTCGCGTGGAATTGACCGCGGTTGAGCTGCCAGGTCTTGATGGCTCGGCCAAGGATTTCGTCACCTGCCTACGTGGTGCGGGTATCGTTGAACAGACGGTTTCGCAGAAGACCTTCGCGGTCTCAACCCCGGTATCGGTATCTGATGGCCACACTACCCTCGTCGCACTGCCATGGCGAGACGGGCTCAAGATCACCTATACGTTGGATGATCACGGCGGAGCGATGGGCGCCCAGGTTGTCGAGATTGAGTTGACGGAAGACTCTTTCACCAAGCAGATTGCTCCAGCGCGGACGTTCTGTCTGGCCAAGGAAGTCGAACAACTGAAAGCCCTCGGGCTTGGCAAAGGCGCAAACTATCAGAACACGTGCGTCTACGACGGCAGCAAAGTCATCGACAATGAATTGCGATTCCCGGACGAAGCGGCGCGGCACAAGATTCTTGACCTCATTGGCGATCTTGCCCATGTCCACCGTCGTTTGCACGCCCACATCATCGCCGTGCGCTCGGGCCATCGCGAGAACATGCTGCTCGTCCAGGAGTTGAATCGCCACATCACCGAGAGTGAACGGCCCAAAGTCGTGGTCGATATCCGGCGCATCCTGGATCTGCTGCCGCACCGCTATCCCATGCTCTTGGTCGATCGGGTGATCGAATTCCACCCCGGCAAGCGCATCGTCGGATGCAAGGCAGTGACGATCAACGAGCCGTATTTTCCAGGTCATTTTCCCGGTCAACCGGTTATGCCTGGCGTCCTGCAGGTCGAGGCGATGGCGCAGGTCGGAGCGATCCTTTTGATGCTCAATGAAGAGCCCGGATCGAAGCGCATTCCGTTTTTCTTGAGCATGGACAAGGTGAAGTTCCGTCGGCCGATCATTCCTGGCGATATGATGCGGATTGAAATCGACGTGTTGCGTTTACGCAGCCGGATGGCGGCATGCTTGGCCAAGGTGACGGTAGAAGGCCAACTCTGCTGCGAGGCAGAGATACGCTCGGTGATGATGGATCCATGAAACTTGCGCACGACTTGGGGACAACTCAAGGCAACCGCAGAGGCGCAGAGGCCGCTGAGAACGCAGAGGGGATTGGGTTTTTTATCAATATGTCGGTCTGCATTGTCTCTTTT
>CAZZAM010000055.1:0-21701 GCA_964652775.1 uncultured candidatus Brocadiaceae bacterium
CCGCTGCTGACAAAGCCGCTGCTGACAAAGCCGCTGCTGACAAAGCCGCTGCTGACAAAGCCGCTGCTGATAAGGTCGCCGCACAACAAGCCGCCGCTGACAAAGCCGCGCAAGAAGCCAAGCGTGTTGCCGAGGGAATCAAAGCGTTCAATGCCGCCTTGGCGGCCAAGCGCTGGAAAGAGGCGAAAGCCGCGTCTAATGCGTTGCCGGAACCAGCACGAACTGAAACCGCTGGAAACCTGACGCAAGCTGCAAACCTCCAACTAGCCGAGGCTGCCAAAACGGCACGCGTTCAGTCAGACGATGATCTAAATGCTGCAGCCCTAACACTCCACGGGGCGATCGGCGCTCAACCATATGCCGATCAACAATTCAGTGCCGCTTATATGTCCATCGTCAACGCCGTGTCCGAAGCCCGCAAGAAAGCCCAACCATGAATAACCTCCGCCTCCTCTCAGTTACCGCCACGCTCCTTGCCCTTGCCGCCTGTGGCGATGAGCCGCGTCGCCCAAACGCCCAAACCAGTCGCGATGCCTTTGAGGCTGCAAGCAAAGCTGCGGATGCCTCCCACAACAGCGCGTTTGCCCCACCGGCGGCAAAGCCGGTCGAGCCTCACGCCAAGCCTGTTTCGACGCCAGAACCTAAAGCAGTGGAAAAACCGGTGGTAAACACGGTTCCCCACGGTCGGCCAGCGTGGATCGATCAGCCGCCCAGCGAGCCAGGCAAACTCTTCGCCGTCGGTGGTGCAGCGAAGGGCAAGCGTGAGGCGGCAGCAGCGAAGGCACGCCAGGAATTGGCCGCGCAACTGCGCGTGAACATCAAGGGCGTGACCACATCTATCGATCAGGAAATCACCAAGATTGGTCCCGGTGGCGAACGCGTCGGACGAGCCATGTCGGAATTCCGCAACGAGGCGACCGCTTCGGTCAACAAAGACCTCGACTGCACGCGCATTGTTGCCGAAGCCGAAGACGGCAAGGAGACCTGGGCACTGGCCGAACTCGATCGCGTTGCCTGGGCAACCAAGTTGCGCCAGGAGATCGGCCAAGTCGATCTCAAGCTCGGCGCCGAAAAGGAACACGTCGCAACCGCTGGTTCCGGCATCCGCGCTGCGGCACAGGCCCTGCGCGCCATCGGCATGCTCGCAGCTCGTCGTGACGCGCTCGTCGCCGATCTGATCCAGGCCGACCCAAGTTCAACGCCCCCCACCTGCCCAATTGACCTCAAGGCCTTGTTTGAAGTCTGCGCCAAACAACTCGCGACCATTACGATCAAAGTTGAAGGCGTCGATGACGCGGTACTCCTCGCCCGCATCCAGGATGCTTTGACCAGCGCCGGCCTCAGCGTGAACGAGAAGTCCGCCAATTTGGTTCTGCGCATCGCCCTGCGGCAATCGAGCAGAACGGTTGGCAATTCAGTCCGCTTCGACGCACCCGGCAACGCAACCGTGGTTGACCCCGCAAGCGGCGCTATCGCCGGCAGCCTGGAAATCGTACGCCATCTTGACGATGGCGATACGCGCGATCCGCGTGGCATGGACCTCGACGCAGCGCAGGCGAAATCACGACTGTACGATGACGCAGCCAAGGCCGTGGCTGAATCAGCCAACAAGCGATTGATCGACATCTTGGGTAAATAGCCGCGCGCGTCGCTTCCGCTCATTGGAGCGGAGCTATCCACAGATTACGACGATTACGCAGATTTTGCAGGCCGAGGCGGTCAAGAACGCGAACTTCGAAATCTGTGCAATCTGCGAAATCTGTGGATAAAAAGTTGAAAGGCTCGGCGTCTGCGGACCCCAATTGTTAGCTTAACGGCATGGGCCTGGCCGTTCCCAGGCGCGACTATTCTGGTCCTTTGACCCGCGCTAAGATACCGATCTTCCCGAACTGCGCCTTGGCAGCTTCCGCATCTTCTTTGGATACGCCACGCAGTACCGGGATGATCATTTTCTTCGACAATCCCTCGGCCTCTTCTACAGACACTTTGCCGAGTTCAGCGATCAGCGTGACCGCCTTTTTGCGCCGTTCGTCGTCGGTGATCTTGGCCAAGAATACCGAGAATCCGCCGCCGGCCTCAGTCGCGCGACGACCACCGCTGGTGCCAGCGCTGGGCGCGGCACCAGGTGATCCGCCCACCTGTTCATCGGGCAGCAGACGATCCAGAATGCTGCTGATGTCCTCCTTGCCCGGCATGAACCCACCGCCCTCTTCCTCGGGGAATAACTCATTCAGACGCGACAGCGGATCTTCACCATGCGCGACCGGCTGGGCCGCAGCAGATTGGGGCGGTGGCGGAACTGGTGTCGCGCGCACATGGGTCGTGCCGGGCAGCGGGGTCCGGACGGTTGGCGGCTTGAATACTGGAGGAGCCGCCAATGCAGGCGTCGAAAATGGGGTCGCTTCGGGAACGTGGGTTGACTTGAATTCATGACGGCCGCTAGCGCCATCAATAGCCAGGAGCAGCAGGTCGATCAGTTTGACCGCGCCGCTTGAGGAAGGCACCGTCACTTGGAGATTGGCAATCCATTCGGACAACTCGCGCTTGAAGATCTGCGGACGCCGCGGCCAATCGATCTTGGGCAACTCTGCCGCGGCCGCCTGGCTCAGCTCAACGACTGTGCCACCAGAGCGCAATCCATTGGTCAAGAAATAGACGGTCGCCGCCTCATCGCGGCTCAGTCCAGTCAGCAGGCTGATGGGGCATGAACCGACAATCTGCTGACAGGTATGCTCTTTGAGCGAGAATAATTTGCTGACCATCACCGCGATGGCTTCGCGGTGACCCTCGGGGCATGAACGCAGGATGAGACTGTACTCGGCTGACATGTGCGGGACAGGCGAGCCTGCCCCGGCCGACAGTCATGTCAACGCAACCACCTACCGGCCTGCTACCGGTGCCAACCACGCAACCAGCCGTCCCTCAGGACTCTGAGGGCCCCGTAATCCGTTCCAAATGGCATCAATACGCAGTCCAGCCAATGCTGCCATGCGCGCCAATTCCTCGGCGTCATAGAGTCGAACGCATTCCTGCCAAGTATGTGACTGACCACCTGGCGGGGTCGCCACGACCTTCTTTTCAACCCGTTGCCCGACCAGCCGCCGAGTCTCCTCAATTATCCAGCCGCGTGGCGTGGTACGCTTGCTACGCGGGCACAGTGTCCGTTGAACCTCCGCCGGGTCGGGGAGATCGAGCACCAGCCGCCCGTCAGCGGCCAACATCTTCCCCAGGACGGCCAAGCACGCCTGATTGCCAGCATCGTCGTAATAGCCAAATACCGTGAACAGACAGAGCACGACGCCCCAGTCACCCGTGAACGGCGGAGCGCGCAGATCCGCACGCACAAGATTGCCGCGACACGCCGGGCGCTGCTGCGCAACCGCGATCAAATCAGCGGACAACTCGAATCCGAACGCCGGAATACCAGCAGCCCGAAGCGCATGTAAATGGCGCGCGGCACCACAGCCAGCATCGATGACCGGCCCCGGGAGCTGGCGCAGGCGCGGCAGCAAACCAGCGACCTCGGCTGCAGCCTGAGCATCATCGCGGTGGTGATAGACCTCAAGATAGGCTGAACGGAACGCGTGATTCCACCAGTCAGGACACGCCGCGGTCAACGCGCCGCCGCAAGCCGAGCCGTAAAAGACTGCGCGCCAATCGGCACCAATTCATCCAGGCGTTCGATGACCCGGGTAGCACCAGCCCGGATCTGATCCGCTGCCGCGGCGTGGCCTTTCGCCGCGACAACCTGGACCCCGGCAGCATGGGCCGAAGAAATTCCGCTCATGCTGTCCTCGACTGCCAAGCACGCTGAGGGCGGCACACCCAGCCGACTCGCGGCCAAGGCGTATGGTTCTGGATGTGGCTTATGACGCTCGGTGTCTTCGAAGCACACGCGCATCGGCAAACGTGCCGCGAGGCCGGATTCCTCAAGCGCAACAGTTGCAAGCTCGCGATTCGACGAGGTCACCACGACGCACGCGAGGCCATTCGCGAACGCATGATCCAGCAATTCATGCGTGCCTGGCCGCACCGGCACCCCCAGACTACGGTACAATTCGCCAGTAATCCGATCTTTCTCGGCAACCCACGCAAACATGTTACCCGTTTTGCCGTGGCGAAGCATCAGTTCGTTATAGAAGCGCTCGTCGCCCTTACCGATGTTGCCCAGCAAATCGGCTTCAGTCGGAACGATGCCAACCGTCGCCAGAAATTGACGGTGCGCCTCAATGTGACGCGGCTCAGTATCGACCAGCGTTCCGTCAAGATCCAGCAACAGAGTGGTGATGGCAGGCATAGCGATGACTCCCTACGTGCCCCCTGATTGGATCGGCCTCGTCCACGACAGCAACCATGGTCAAGGTGCCGCGGGCAGACCAACCAACGGTCGCAGACGTCTTCCCGCCGCTCGATCCAGCCGGTCGATCAGCGGCAGCCATCCCGCAACCCCACTCCGAAGCTGGACCGAAAGCCCAATCGCAACGGCTTGGAGCATAGCCGCGTCCTCGCCGAGGCGTTTCACAAGCACTGCTTCGATAGCCGGATCAGGTGGCGCGAGTCCAATCCACAATTGCAGATCACTTGCTGGCGCGGTCTGCATGATGGCGGCCAAACGGTTCGCCTGATCAGCACATTTTCCTGGCAGGCTACGGCTGGCGGCCAGGGCCGCATCGCTTTGCGCGGTTGCCGGTAGTCCTGGTACGCGTTCCAAGAAATCGCCCGACGTTAAACGGCCATCCTTCAAGCGAAGCGCCGCACCCACCACCCAACGGTGCGGTTCATCGCCGAGGAACGCTGCCTCGTAGGCGTCCTTCATCCCCGCATCCATGGGTAACCCGGAACGCAACCAGGCCGCACCTGTCCGGTCATTGCGTGCCACCTGCTTGGCCAGGGCCTGATCAAACACAGCCGGCGCTGCCACGCGGATACGACGCAGTGCTGGCGCCTGACTCAAAATCTGTCCAGCTGACATCTGAGCTAGCGCGACCTCAAGAGCTGTAAGCGAGCCAGCGTCGAATGGCGCAACCGCGTACGAAAGACGGCCAGCCGTGAGCAGGCGCAATGCCAACGGCAAGGGCAGCGGCGAAAATGTTCGCAGGAGGGTCGGCGTGGACTTGTTCGACAGTGAGGCCTCGTCAGGCAGCAACTGATCGAGTTGGCCGCGCACCAGATCGCCTGGCAAAGTGACCAGCCAACGGGTATACCGCTCCTGTTCATATTCTGACGACAACTTGGCCCACATTCTGGCTACGTGCGGCAAGAGATCCGGATTTCCGCTTTGAATCAACTTCTCGAAATCCCAAACGGTCTTCACCGTGGCGTCAATGGCCGCCAACAGAATTGGACGCGCCTCCGGACGCACGTGCACCAACACCGACCACAATCGCTCATCTGATCCTGCATTTTCAGCCGTCGGCAACGGACCACCACAGATCGCGGTCAACAATATCAACCGCTCGGCGGACTCGGCCTCAAGCTGCACGTTGGACAGAGCATCGACCAATCTAGGCAACTGCGCGTCATCCGGTAAGCCAGGTGGTCGCGACACCAACTTCATGACATAGCCAGCATGGTCGTAGCGATCTTCGTTGACACCCTCGCGACGCTTGCCCTTCAGGACGATTTTCCCTTCCGCTCCGAGATCCAAGGTGTGCGTTCGTTCCTCGAACTCGTTATCCGAATCAGAGTCCATGACGTCGAGCAGATGTTCATTGCCACTGGCGATGATCGCCTCAATACAGGCGGGCGCCAAGCCAGCAGTGGCGACAGCGCGGGCGATCAGCAGGCGCTGCTCACCTTCATCGAGTGGAGATCCCGCCGTTTGGCAGACAACGGCTGAAGCCGCCAACGCCTCAATCGCCTGCACGGTACGCGGAGCGCTGCTGACCAAGAATCCCCAGGCGATATGGCGATCCGCCGTCGCCAGGGTTGGCAGTTCAGCAGACATGGCGGCACGATCGCCGGCGCCAATGGCAACCGCAAGCAGGCGATACGGGAATCCCGACTTGCCAATGATCAACTCACGCAATTTCGGCAGCAATGCCGCCCGCATGGCTTTGCCAGTACTATAGGATCGCGTCAACGCCTGACCCATGACGGTTGCGGCGCGCACGGCAACTTCCGGTTGATCGGATCCCAGCAGTGGCGCCAACAGCCAGATCACATTGGGATCATCCTCGCGCGGCATCTGATCGATGATGGTCAGCGGCGACGTGCCAGTTAACAGGCGGCGAAACAGGGCCAATTTGCGTGCCGGATCTGTCGTGATGCGTACCATCGCCGCCGCTGCCGCCTTGGCGACTAGACGTTCGTCGTCAGACATGAGTCGCTCGATCGTTGCCTGAGCCTCAATGACTGAGGGTGACTCCTTTTCAACCACCCGCTTGCCATTGATCCAGGTCGTTGAACGACTGTCTCCAAAACCACCAATTAGCGAGCAAGCCTTAGCGCGGCGCTGTGCAGGCTGCAGTTTGTCTGTCGCAATGCGACCGAGTGTGGCAAGATCCGGACCACGCACTTTCAAATGACCCATCGCTTCGAGCGCAGCATCGACGATCACGCCTTCGGCAGACAATAGCAGTCCGGCAACATCATCCGTCATCGTTCCGGCCTCAATTCCAGACACCAAGAGCAATGCCGCTAGCTGTTCATCATGAGCACCTTGACGAAGACTGCGACGCAATCGCCAACCTGCTTGCGCGGTGGGAAACAGTCCATCATCGGCAAGTTTCCATTCGCCCTTGAATTTTCCCTTGTTGTCGCTCAGACGCACGAGGCGATCCAGCGCGGCGGTACGCACCTGCGTATCCGAGTCATCAAGCCACAGCACCAGATGCATCGGACCAGCCGATTCTGGTTTGGCATGGATGGCATCAGAGCAACGTCGCAGACAAATCAGCCGTGTACGCGCGTCGACAGCATCAAGGTCTGCCAGTCCGTCAGCACCAAGTGCGCGCCAAAGACCGGGAGTCACCCCACGTGCTAATAGACGGGCTGTAGCGGCCAAATCACGCCGCCGGCCACGCTCTGCGCCGATCATCGCTGCATCCACAGCAGCGATGACACTAGTCCCCTTGCCCAGGAGATCGACCAAGGCTTCGTCGTTCGGCAATTTCGCAATCAACGCCAACACGGTGGGATCGGCCTGCGCCGCCGGCTGCTTGACCGCCAACGCGGCAAGTCGGTCGCGCCAATCCTTCGCTGCCATGTCGCGGTGTCCGGCGTAGGCATCAAGACTGCGTTGGGTTCGCGTCAGTTGTTCCAGTGAACGATGGGCAGCAATTACGACGGCCGGTGCCGAGGCCTCAGCCCCCAGGGCTTTGACGAGCGTTTCACCCCAATCTGCCAGCGTGCCACGAGCAATGATGACCAGCGAAGCGTCAGCGCACGACTGCTCGTTGGTCAGCCAGCCAACAACTGTCGCCCGTACTTCAGGGGCGGTAAATGGCGTTGGATGCACAGCGAGTAACGGAGCGACCAAACCAGCTGGGCCAAGCGGCAACAACTTGGCTGGCTCCAGGCCAGCGAGTCCTGTACGCAGTCCTGGAGCACCCAGACGACGAGCCTCAGGATCCGTACAGGCGATGAGCGCAGCCAACAACTGATCCGCCGGCACCTTGGTGTACGCCAGCAACCGCGCCGCGCCTTGTCTCCGCACCGCATCGGTATCGCCCAGCGTGGTCAATAACGTCGGCACGTCGGCCGCCGCTGCCAACGCACGTAGTTCAGCGGAACCCGCAGCACACTCCAACGCCCGTGCGTACGACACCTCGGCCGCGACCGCAGTACCGGTCAGCAGTGAACTGTACAGCAGCACAACCAGCATCTGTTTCACAGTCGTGCTCCACGCCGTGCCACGTCGGCTTTCCAGTGTTCAATCGCCGCCAAGCGTTCTTTTCCAGTCAGCAACGGATCGTAATCCGGTGGATCTCCAACTGCTTCGGCAAGCGCTGCCGCAGCATCGAGCCGAACATTCGGCCGCGCATGATCCAAAAGCCTCCATAGAACCGACAATGCCGCCTTCTGTTTCGCCAGATCCTGACGCAATGTCCGGCGATCATCAGGATCGGCAGCGTCAAGCGCTGCCGCGACCGCAGCGGTGGCGTTATCTCCAGCCAGCAGCACTGCCGAAGGAGGCGCGGGTGCGAAGCTCAATGTTTCACTACGTTGGGCAGGATCATCACCATGTAACACCAGCACGTTGATCGACACTGCCAAATCATCTGGCGCTTGGTAACCCACGATGCGCTTCACTAATTCACGCTTGCGATTAACCAGCAACAGCGTCGGAAATGCCTGCACGCCCCAACGCGCGGCCAGATCTGGATGCACGCTGGCATCCACTTCAATTGCCGTCGTCTGGCGCACCGATTGGCGAAGGGAGGCATTGTCCTCGGCATCTTGCTTCAACACGTGACACCAGTGACAACTCGGCGTCATCACTAAAATCACCAACGGTCGCGCCGGAGTTTCCGTCAATGCCGCCCGGATGTTGGTGGTCCAGGTCGACGGCTTGGCAACCAGCGGGATCGCCAGCGGTACATCAACAGCAGTCAGCAGCGCTGTGCACAACAGCAGCGCCGTGAGGACTCCTGTCGATTGCGTTCTCAAGACTTCCGGACTCCGATGTTCATCGCCCATGATGGATCCTTTGCCAATAGACTGCGTAATTGAAAGCCGGACTGTTCTCAGGATCATGACAACGCGCACAGGTTGCCGGCGTCACTGGCGACGGCGATGGTTCAGGTCGACCGGCGGCACGTTCCGCGGCGTGCTTGGATCCCCGGCCGTGACAGCTCTCACACGACACATGATCAAACTCCGGACGTTTACCGGCGCGGTCGTAGCCATCAGCACGGCCGAGGCCGGTCACATGACAGCGCAAACAATCCGGGTCGCCAGCATAGCCGCGCTTCACCAGGGACTGCAGTGCGTGGGCGTGCGGGGTAGCGGCATGGATTTTACCGGCGTTTACATGGCAGGTTGCACACATTGCGTCACCAACATAGGTAGTGTTGGCCTCGGTGGAGGTCAGTGCGGTCAAGCCACTCAGGTGCTGATCGTCAATCACGTCGAGGGCTGCAACCGCAAGTTGATACGCACGGATGTGTTCGCGCACACTTGGCAGATCGGGAACCTGATCATCGGCCAACTCGAAAGCACAGGTGGCAGATCCCCATGACCACCAACCCACCGTCTTGCCCTCGTTGCCGGCATACACGATACGCGTCGGTCCAACAGCTAGCGGGCGCTGACTCGGCTGATGTCCGTCACCACCGATGATCAACGCCAAGCCCGACACATCACGCGCCAGCTTCGTCAGTCCATCCGCATCAAGATCTGCCATCACCACCACCTTCGCGCCGCCGGCCGCAGCCACGATCTGATTCAGCGCCTCAACTGGATCGGTCACCGTGAGACCCGCACCATTGGCACCAATAGGCGCGACCGACGTCACTATGAGCCGCACGCCCTGCTTGGTTATAGCGATGGACGCCTTCATTCCCTGCACATTGGCGCAAACGACACGTTCGTCGGTGAAGCTCATCAGCACCGTACGACCAAGCCGCACCTCAGCTAGGCCAATGCCGATTGCGGCGATACCGGCGTCGCGAGCAGCGGCGAGATAATGCTGCGCGCGCAACGTCTGGTACGGTGCATTGCCGCCGCTCCAGCCGCCCAATTCGAGTCGCAGGCTGCGCACAACTGGAATCCGTTGCAACAGGGCTGCTCGTCGTGCCAAACCACCATGCATGCCCGCCGAACAGCCGCATGGCTCCATGCGCGCGCCGCCGTGTGCGCCCCACGCGACAACGAGACCGCCATCGTCAAATCCAACCGGTGGTGCGGGTAGCTTCACCACTGGAGGTGGTGGAGCAGATGATTCCCCCGACTTGTTCACTTCACCACACGCCGTCAGTGCGCCGACCATAAGGCCGACGACGGCGACAACGCATGCAACGATGTGGCCGCGACGGATCATTCAGTCAACGCGTAAACCAAGGTGTTGGCGACGATTTCTTCGGCTTGCTTCACTTCATTACCACCGCAGCAGCAGCAGCCCTGGGTATGCGCTGTGTCGTTCAGGCCTTCAGGCGAGAACAATACAACCAGACGACCATCGATGTAAATGCCCTCGAACCGCGCCGTCCCGCCGTGCGACAGGGAGAAATTGGTAATTGGGAATAAGGTACGAAACAGCCGATGCTCGCGACCAACCACCTTGAGTGCGCCAGCGCCAAACATCTTGATCATTTCGGCACGAAAACTTGCGGACCACGACTCGGCCGAACAGCCAGCGCTGGCAAGCAGAAATCCACCACGGGTCAGCCAACGCTTGAGGTTCTCGCGTTCGCCGGTGGTTAACTCAAACGCCTCGTTGCCGTTCATGATCGTGAAGTTGACGTGCTCAAGCTCATTGCGTTCACCAAGCCGCGTGACGCGCAGTCGTTTTTCGGTCGGGATCGCTGCCTCGGTCTGGACCGTGGTCAGGAAGCGGTCACTGAAGCACACTGAGGTTTTGTCGCCCGCGTAGATCAGGTTACCCACCGTGACCTTACGCGAAGCTGACTCAGCAGTGAGCGCCACGGAGAAGGCCAACAACAGGCAGAGGAATACATAGAAAGTCCGAAAGTCCGGACTCGAATGCATGCTCATGGTTTGTCCTCCAACCGCAGGAAGTAATCACCAACCAGATGCTCTTCGGGCTGCGACAAACGCGACCGATCAGTTGCTTTGGTCGTGCGGGTCGCGGTGCCGTACGCTGCAGCGTGACCCACTCCTCCGCCGTTGCCGGCAGCAGCGAGTTCGGCAATGCCATCGCCGTTCCCACGCTGTCCACCACCCATCTCGCCCAGCGCTTCCGGACCGTAGAGATCCATGCCTTCACTCTGCTGGCTGTTGCCACGATCATCGCCGCCGTAACCAGCGACCAAGCCGAGGCCACTATCACCGACGCCGCTGCCGCCTGAACCTCCGAATCCGAAACCGAGTCCCAGCGCCTGACTCGCAGCATTTCCGCTACACCATTTCAAGCTGAGTCGTGCGCTCGAGCATTGACCACCCTGGCATTGTCCGGCCTTGGGTAAGAGTTCGAGCAAGCGATCACGCGCCAACGCTGCAAGTCGGAACGCCTCGGCCCCATCACCAGCGCGTGCTGCCGTCGCCGCCTGTCGCTTCAGTGTGTCGGCATTGGTATCAGCAAGCGCCTTGCTCAGGTCATCAAGTAACTGGGCGTCTTCGGGCGCGTGCTCACGCAAACGTTTGGCCACATCGACCTCAAGATCCTGCCACGCATCGATCGCCTTGGCGATTTCTTCTTCTTGTTCAGCAAGATCACGCAAGCGAACACGATCGACGTCGGTTGGGTTGCGGTGATCCGCCAGCGGCGACAAGCGCTCGGTCGTGTTCTGTTCCGCGTCAATCAACTGGCGTAAGCGGGCAAGCAGCCCGAAACCGCGCGCGAGGTCGGCCATGTGGGCAAGGTCCTGTTCCAACATCTCGCCGACTTTTTTCCCGGGCAACCGCTGAGGATCTTTGCTTTCGGCGGCCTCGGCCAGTTCGTTCGCAGCCTGATCCAACTCACGCTGCAAATCCGTCTCGATATCAAACAGCGGCTTGTCGCGGCGCATGCCACGCACGTTCTCCTGTAACTTTCGCGCCCGTTCCGCCAGCGCACGCATACGCGCATCCAGCTGCGGATCGGCGCCGGCCTTCATCGCTGCGCGGATCGCGGCGGCTTCAGCCTCCAGGCTCTTCAATTCTTCGAGCGACGCAGCGTATTTACGCTCAAGGGCATTGACACCGAGACGTTGACGCACCATGCGGTTGTATTCTTCCTCGTCGATCACCCGCAACGAACGCTGCGCCCAGGCCGAGGTCTGACCCGCGTATCCGTCAGCGCCTAACTCAGGGTTGCAGTCGCGAACCATGACACCCAGGACGATGAGGTCACCGGGCTTGGCACCGATGGCTGTCAGATCAAGGCTCCGTTCACCATGCCAGCGCCGACCCGAAATGCCCTGGCGCAGCGGTGGCGCTTCAAGGCCGTTGACCGCCGTGACCCGCACCACCTGAGCAAGACCAAGATCGTCTTCCGCCTCGACGGTGAACGCGACCTTCATGCCCGGCGTCGCAACGGCGTCGTGACTGGGCATCGTAAACGCCACGCGGGGCACCTGATCGTCGCGCCGAGTGAGCGTGCAAATCGGCACACTCGCGCCAACGATTCCGTCGCTCGCCTCCAACACGATCGCATAACTGCCGGGCAACGCGGCAATCGTGACGCCATCAGCGCTCATCACTTTGCGTTCGTCGATGCCATTGCGTACGACGCGCAGCGCAGCCAGCGGACGATTGGCCTGCGGACGCAGCTTCAAGCGACTGCCCGGCAATACGGCCAACTCGACAGTTGAGCCTGGTTTCAAACGCCGTGTTTCCGGTTCCAATCCCGACCAGCGCGGCGATTCCACGGCAAGATCAAGTTCGCTGAGTACGGGCACCGGATCGACACTAAGCGCGCGCCGTTTGGTGCGCGTACCGCCGCCCTCGACCCACACCGTCTGCGCGTGTTCAACCCGCGCTAACTCCGCACCCCAGCGTCCAGCGCCAAGCGGGAACATGGTCAGGCGCACACCATCGGCGACCAACACCGGCGCGACGGCAAGATCGCCATCCGTGCTAATTTCAAATCGCGCTGCGTCACCAGAGCGAACGCGCTCAGGCGCGCTACTCCAGGTCAGTTGCACGCGCGCCCATGGTGGATGATCGCCGTCGGGGTCACTGAATCGTGCCCACGTTGTCTCTCCGAGTCGGGGAACAACCAGCACAGCGAGCGCAGCAATCGCCAACGCTGTGGTCGCGAGCGCAATCCAGCGACGTGCCGTACTGGGTGGTAAACGCGTCGGCAACACGGTGGGATTCATTCCGGCGACGATGTTGCGGGCGCCAGCAGCCGCGAGTACGCCTGGCATTGCCGACAATTCGCAGGCCGCAGTCAGACGGCGATCATGATCGTCCAAGGCCACTTCCGTCAGGCGCAGCGATTGCTCATTGGTTGGATTTGCGAGACGCCATGCGGCCAACAGCAGCACGATTCCCACCGCCGGTGTCGCCACCAGCGTGCGTGCCAGCCAACTGCGCGAACCATCCTCAAGCGCCCAGACGACGTCAGCGACAACAAGAGCAAGCGCAGCAGCAATGACTGCAGCAACGCCAGCGGCCAACCAGGCCCAGCGCCGACGTCCTGCCGTCACCTGCGCGGTGCATTCAATCAACCTGCGGGGATCAATCTCAGACGCGGCCATAGGTCCTCCGGCGTAGCCACCACTCCCAACCCAGGAAAGCTCCAGCAATCACAACCCACCACCACCACGCAACGACCAGCGGAATACGCCGTGGAGCACCGACTTGCAAGTCCGCACGCCGGGCAAGGGCCGAACCCAATTCAGTCGCCTGCGTCACCAACAGAGCACGACCACCAGTGGTTGCCGCCAACCGCGCCAAGCGTTCATCACGTCGCGCATCGTCGGTGAATTCGCGCGCGTCTTCGTCGGCGACAAGCGTCAGCGTAATCACCCCGCGAGCGAGTCGCCAACGACCTGCCGCGTTCATGGTGATCACCGCCACACCATCGGTGATCGGTACCGACGCCGTCGTGCCGTCCGGAGCGGTGACGGTCATCGCCGCTGCATCGCTACCAGTGACGGCGATCCGCGCCTGCGCGCCAACTCGGTAGCGTTCGCGATCGGCGGCCAACGGCGGAGCAGCTCCAGCTGCCAGTGTCTTGGCGACTTGCCGCCACAAACGTTCACTGAGCTGCGGGTCAGCATGGTTCCAGCGCCAGAGTCCATCGCCGTTGAGGCACGCGGTTCGACCAGCGCCGTGACGACCGATGACCAACAGTGGTCGCTGCGCGTCGCCGATCGCCACCGTTGCCAGCGGACGCAGGCCTGCTGCCGCTGCGACTGGTACTTGTGGCATGCGCGCAAGCAACTCACCCTCAGCGAGCGCGAGTCGCTCACCGGCAGCGGCAAGAGTCGGCGTCACGAGTTGTCGATTGGCCTGATCGCCCCACAGCACTGGGTCATAGGTTGCCATCGGATCGTCGCTCGCGCGCCAACCGCCGAGCAACAGCAAGCCGACACCACCACGCACGCGCTTACTGATCACCTCCAGCGTCTGGTCCGTGAGCAAGCGCTTCGGCTCCAGGCCAACAACGAGCAGATCAGCGGCGGCAATTGCCTCAGCGATGTCGAGAGCTGGATCTTCGTCCGCGCCGGTGGTGGTCAGCGTACGCGTTCCGACGCGTTGATACGTCGTGACCTGGAGCTGACGATCGCGCCGCCACGCCCGCACGGCCGAAGCCGTGTCGAACCACGGCTGACCCTCGATCACCACGACTTTCAACCGCCGATCAACGATCGGCAGCGCGAGCGTGGCGCGGTTGTCGCTGATCGTGGCTTCGTCTGGAACCGGCGCGAGTTCTGCGTCCCACACCCGTTCGCCAGCAACATCGCCAGCCGTCACCGGCCACGAGATGCGTTGCTCGGCCGACAACGTCACCGTCTGCTTCTTGTCACCCAACCGCAACTCAGTCTGGCGACCGATCAGGCTGGACGTTGCAGTGATGAACACGCTCAGGGTCAACTCTTGGCCAACAAAGGCGCTCGGTCCCGGCGCTTCTAAGCGCAGCGCGGCGTTGGCCGCTGGATCTAGCGAGCCGACCGCCATGCACGACACCGGCACGCGGGCTGCCGCCAACATCGCATCAACTCGGCCAGAACCGCGATCACAGCCATCGCTGACCAACACCACCGCCGCCGGTGGTTGGCCCGAGATGACGTGTTCCAACGCGTCGAAATCCGTGCCGCCAGCAACTGTGCCGCCACCGCCAGGAGCGAGGCCATCGGCCAGCGTCCAGCGTTGGATTCGCCAGCGATTGCCCGCGCTGGCAGCGACTTGCTCGATCGCAGCAAGCGCCGCGTCATGCCGACTGCGACCATCAGCCGCATCACGCCGCGCCATACTGCCAGAACCATCGACCACCAATGCCAACACCGGCGGATCTGCTTTGCTCGCATCCTCGATGAGCACCGGATTCAACAGCGCCGCGATGACAATAACCACGGCGACGACACGCGGCCATAATGCCGTTCCGCCACGACGATACGCCCAGACCGTGCCGCCGACGAGCGACACGACCGCGAGCAAGGTGGCCCACGACGGCAGCACGGGATCACAGGCGATCATCGCCTTACTCCACCAGCCAACAACATTTCACATCCGAGCAACAATGCGGCGATGGCCAGTAGCCACGGCCACAACGGTTGATCAGCGACGAGACTCATCGCGGTGCCTGCGCGGTTCGCGGTCAGGCCAAGCACCTGCGGATCGAGCGGACGCAAATCGCTTTCGCGCGCCGGAACCGCAGCGCCGAGCGGACGGCCTTCGGCATCGCGCCAACGACCAGGGCTCGGCGGTCGCGCCACGTTCGCCACCGCACTGACGCGACGCCCATCGGATCCACTCAACGCCGTCGTTGGAATGCCAGCGCCACAGTCACGGGCCAACTCGCCTGATCGCTCGGGCAGCAGTGCGGCTGGCAGACGCGCGCACATCAGCGGCCACGCCTCAGCGCTAGCGAGCGAACTATCGGCAGCAGCAGTGCCGATATTCAGCATCAGCCAACGCCCTGCGCCGACCGGTCGCTCCGCCGCAGCCAAGGTACCATCAGCCCACGCCAACAACACCGCCGCGTCAGCAGCCGGACGCTGTGGCGTTAAACGAATACGAAAGCCTTTGATCGAACGCAGCAACGCTTCGCGTCCACTGAACACCGACAACAATGGATGATCAAAGCGGACGTGACCAAGATCAATCGATCCGCGGCCCTGCTCGCCCAGGTCGAGCCGCGAGGTGACGGCCATCGGTGGCTCAATCCCCTTCGGTAAACACGCCGCGTCGCCATCAGAAGCAATGATATGTAGCCAGGCGCCGCCTGCCTGGAGGTACGGCCCGAGTGCCGCCGCAGCCGAGACCGGCTCACGCAAACCAGCGGTCGCACACAGCGCGGCTCCGTCAAGTGCCTGCGCCAATCCAGCGCCGTCGCTGGGACGCACGGTAAAACCAGCCGCGGTGAGCGCTGCGATTAACGGCCGCAGGGCACCACGGGGATCGTCGCGAGCGACATCACCAGCGACCACCGCGATCAATTCCGGACGTACGGCAACCGACCCCACGCGCTGGTCATCACCAGCAAGCGCGTCGTGACCGGGAATCGCAGCCGTGACATCGAACCAACCCGCGCTGGTCGGTGTCAGTTCGATCTGCGCTGTCGCGCTGCCACCAGCTGGGACCACGACGTCAATCGTGCGCGCATCAGCGCCAGCCTGCAATCGCAGCGGCACGGTACGTTCCTTCGCTCCGCAATTGGCGACGCGCGCGGTCAACGTGAGCGGCCGACCGACGATCGCGACACCTGGCTCGGCAGAGAGAGCAACTACGGCGAGATTGTCCGGCGTCGTTCCCGGTCCTGGGCCACAGTCTACTAATGACAACGTGACGCCGGTCGGCAGCGATTCCGGATCGACGCCACTGAGACAACCACGCGCCAAATCAGTAACCAAGATGATATCGCCCCCCTGTGGCAACAGCGCGGCAGCGGCACCAATCGCAGCCGCAGGATCACCATCGCCCCAGCATGGCTCAGTTTCGGAGAGCAAGGCCAGGGCAGGACCAGCGCTGGGGGTCACTTCGACGCCAGAGCGCAGTGGCACATCCTGCGCCACCACGGCAGCGACCGATCGACCACCGGCCGAGCGCAGGAGTTCGCCCGCCGTTGCACGCGCACGTTCCCACGCGGTTGCACCGGCAACTTCTTGACGCATGGACGCCGACGCATCAAGCACGACGACCATCGGACGCTGCGCGCCTCCCAGTTGCCCACGCCAGATAGCACCGGCCGCCGCCGCGATCAGACACCCGATGGCCAACGCACGCAGCAGTAAAATGCCGCGCTCACGCAGGCGATTCCAGCGCGAACGTCCGCCATCGACGCGGGCGAGAAACGCGAGCGGCGGAAAGAAGCGCGCCACTGTGCGCTGTCGGGTCAGCCAATGGATCGCGAATGGCAGTGCAACTAAGACGCCTGCTCCGAGTACAGCTGGTGCAACCCAGGAGATCACCGCTTCGTCCTCCGATGCAGCCAACCACCAAGTACATCAGCAACACCACGATCAGTCGGCGCCGAAACCAGATCGACGCGCGATGCCGCCAACGCCATAGCGAGATCGGCAAGATGCCTGCGCCACGCCACGTCGTACTCCGCCTTGATCAGACTGGTGTCGCACGCACGTGAGACGGCAACGCCTTCAGGATCGGTCAACATGCACGAGCCCCACGCTGCGGGTAAGGCGGCTTCAGCGGGATCATGAATCTGAATGGTGGCGATTTCGTGACCGCGCGCGCTCAGAGCTCCGCAGGCGCGGCCGAGTGACGTCGGCTCGCAGAGGAGATCCGAGAGCAGCACGACGAGCGCTCGTCGCTCGAGGCGTGCGCCAACAGCCATCAACATCCCAGCGACATCACTGCGCGCACCTGGCACCAATTGATCCAGCGCGTGACAAACGCGTGCCGCACCGGCAGGTCCGCTGGCATCGGCGTGCCACGACGTCACCTGCGCATCGCCACCGACCAAGCGCACACGATCGCCCTGATCGCACGCCAGCACGGCAAGTGTCGCTGCGGCCAGCGTCGCCCACGCACGCTTAGTCGGCGTTCCGAAATCCATACTCGCGCTGGTGTCGACGAGTAGTACCAGCGGCAAATCGCGCTCTTCGCGGTGACGGCGCAGCAGCAAGCGATCGCTGCGTGCGTAGGCCTTCCAATCGACTGAACGTAGATCGTCGCCGGGCATGTACGCCCGATGATCGTGAAATTCCGCCGCCGGGCCAAGACTGGGCGAACGATGCCGCCCAGCACGCAATCCTTCGACCATGCGCCGCGCAGCGAGTTCAAGACCGCCTGACCAGAGGCGGGGAACCTCCGATAACTTCACGGCTTCACGGTTTCCAAGAGTCGCTTGACGATCGCAACACCATCGATGCCCGCGCCGGCAGCGGCAAAGCTGGGAACCAAGCGATGGGGCAGGACGAGCGGCGCAACTGCACGGATATCCGCCGGCTCGGCGGCAGCGCGACCTTGAAGTGCGGCGCGCGCACGCGCACAGGCGACCAACGCTTGCGCGGCGCGCGGACCAGCGCCCCACGCGACATGTTCGCGCACCCACGGCGAGGCCTGGGCATCGGGACGACTGGCGCGGCAAAGATCGACCGCATGCGCCACCGCAACCGGCGGCACCGGAATCGCCGCAACCAAATCAGCACAGCGTTGAAATTCTTCGATCGACAGCACCGGAGCCACGGGCGCGCGTCGGCGCGTGTCGAGCGCGGCCACCGCGAGTTCTTCATCGCGCGTCGGATACGGCACGCGGATGCCGACCAAGAAACGATCAAGCTGCGCTTCGGGCAACGGATAGGTGCCTTCTTGTTCGATCGGGTTTTGCGTCGCGAGGACAAAGAATGGCTGTGGCAGAGCGCGCGTCGCACCACTGCACGTCACCGAACGCTCCTGCATTGACTCCAGCAATGCAGCCTGCGTCTTCGGCGGCGCACGGTTGATTTCGTCAGCCAGAACGAGATTGGCGAACACCGGACCGGGGACGAAGGCGAGTTCGCGCGCGCCCGTCGCACGGTCCTCGCGCAGGATCTCAGTGCCGGTGATGTCCGATGGCATCAGATCCGGCGTGAACTGGATGCGGTGGAACGACCAGCCGAGCGCATCGGCCAGCGTGTGGACGAGCAGTGTCTTGGCGAGACCGGGCGCACCGACCAGCAGCACGTGGCCGCCAGCGAACACCGCCGTCAGCACGGCTTCAACCGTGGCGTCCTGCCCAACCACACGCGTGGCGACGGCAGACAGCAACCGCGTGCGCGCGGCAGCGAAGACAGGAAGATCAGCGAGATCAGGCATAATGGTTCCGTTCAGAAGAGGGCTTTGTCATCGCCGGCTGGGGCACCAGCACCGGGGATCAAGGTGGTGGGCAGTTTGGCGGCGGTGAATTCTTTCAGCAAAATGGCGTTCAGCTTGGTACGCAACAGTGCGATCGCGACATCGCGGTCGGCGATTGGACCGGCAATTGGGAAACCTTCCTCGGTCACTTCGTGGACCTCCCGGTCTTCACGATACTCCCAGTGATGACCAACCATGTGGTACGCAGCGAGATCACAGGTACGCAAGTCCGCCGGCAGCACCAGCGGATCCTCCTTCTTCTTCCCGGTTCCGCGACTCCGCATCACGCTGATCCAGTGACGGTCATCGATCACGACCATATCGCCCTGCACCTTGACGTGACCATCAGGGATGGCGCGACGATCGCCCAACATGGCCATTACCACCGCATGATGAAGCGCAGTCTGACCGCCGTTCTCATGCGTCACGCCCTCAAGCAGTTTAGAGCAGTCTGCATCAGTCATATTCCAACTACCACTGCTGAGCGTGGCTCCCATGAGACCTCTACTCGCAGGATTGCTCCAGTCACCGTTCACGGTCATCAGCCGAGCCAAACGCGCCGGCGTTGGAAATGCACTAACAATCGCCAACACCTGCTCGCTCTGTCGATGCTCGTCATTCGGTGCGGTCAACGTCTCCTCGAAGAGTTGATCCAGAGCTGCTGCGTCTTGGTGGCGTGCACCCCAGATGGCGAGCGGCATGCGCATCGTCTCAGTCACCGGGAACAACTTCACTAACGGTGTTATGGCAGCCTCCTCGCCGATAAGTGCGAGCAGACGTCCGAATCCCTGCGCCGCATCACGCGACGGCGCCTTGAGCTTCCATTGCGCGGCAACGGCCGCGATCATGGTTGGTCGCTCAGTGGCAGGGCGCGCCTCAATGACCGCTGCGAGCGTGCCACAATTCATGCCTGGCACCGCCGCCACCAACAACTCGCTGATCGACTTACCCTTGCCGGCCTTCCACCACGCTTGCGCTGCCGCGGCCGTAGCGACACGTTCAACCGACGTCCATGGCGCATAAACATCACGCCCGATCAAACGCCGTAGGTCGATCGCCAGCAATGTGGTCACCGCACGCAGCGCATTGTCGCCAATCGTGCGTGGAGTCGGTCCGCTACTCATCGGTGACCAACGCTGGCGCTCCTCGTCGAGCCAACGACAGGCGCGCGCGTCGCCGAGCAGATCAATCAGACCTGGAATATCCGACTCGGTAATCTGCGGAGCTTTTTTTGCGCGTTCGGCCGCATCGATCTGCGCCTGGAATTGCGCGCGCATCTCGGCCGGAAGCTGGGCGAGATCCTCCTTGGACATACCCTGGCCATCTTCGCGTTCATCCGGTTCCCACACCGTCAGCTTGGTGGCGAGATCGGCAGTGGCGGCAACGTGATCGGGCAACGCGGCGCGTTCCTTGAACAGACGTATCAACTCGGTCAGTCCGGGATCGGCCTGCCCCTCTAGCAACGCACCAATCGCCTGCGCTGCGCGCTCGGGCGGAATCCCCACATCCACTTGTGACAGTTTGGCACGGAACCAGTCAGACAACGCGCGCCGAGTCGCTACCACGATTGGATCAATCACCATTTTGGGCGGCTGTGCAGCGACGCGCTTACTCGCCATTCGCTCCCACCGTTTGTTCTGCCGCACTTCTTGCTCTGTTTGATCAGCCTCAGTCAACAGCAATGGCTTCGTCCCACTCCCCGTCTCGTCACCAGCCATCATGCCCATTTGGGCGCGCATGAATCCGAACACGACAGTGAGCTCATGCGCATCCGGCACGCCGACCCGCACCAGTGCAGCGATAGAGCCAGCCATATCACCGCCCCAGCCGAGTCGCTCGAGGAGGCCTTGCCAACGCAGAATCACGCCGATGGATGACCGCAGCTCGACAGGTGTTTGCTCCTCAACTCGAGCGATTTCCTCGGGCGATGGCTGATGCCGAGCCGTGAACGCTGTACGCATGTTTTCCGGCTTTACCTCCTTGAGTTTGGACTGATCGAAGACGATATCTTTTCCCGGCTTCACCACGCGCTTCATCCCCACCAGCCACGAACCATCAGCCATGCGAATATGCAGACCGCTGTATGAACGCGGCTTGGGCACTGGCTTCTCAGTCACGACTTCTGTAGCCGTACCGGGTGGCGGGATCGATGTAATCCGCACCGGCGGCGGATCTTCGCCTTCGACGTTTGCTTCAAATGGATTCGCTGATTCTTCGTGTCCGTCGCCCGCCTCGCCAGTGATCAACAACGTCCCGTCGAAGATGGCGCCACCTTTGGTGTCCGGCATGCCGTGGGCAATCGCGATCTCAATTGCCTCCGCAATCTTCACCGCGTCATCGGTCGGTATCGTCCACGCCGGTGTCGTCGCCGCACTCGTTGCCGACGCTGCGGGCTGACTCGACTCAACCGGCGGAGTGGGCTGCGGTGTCGGCGGCGCAACCTCGGCGGCAGGCAAGGAGGCGAGGACAAACAAACTCGTAACCAGGGTTGCTAGGCGCATGGGTTGAACTTCTATCGGTGGGGTGAAAAGAGCGAGCGGAATACACTGTTGCGCCGTAGCACCGTAGCGCCGGCTTGAGCCTAATGGTGTTCAGCTATTTCACGTTGCAGCGACAGGTGTTCTGTCGTTTGC
>CAZZAM010000056.1:0-21465 GCA_964652775.1 uncultured candidatus Brocadiaceae bacterium
AGCATTCCAGCATTCCAGCATTCCAGCATTCCAGCATTCCAGCATTCCAGCATTTTCCCTCAGGGCATCATGCGGACAGTCAGTTCGTCCTGAATATGCCGGGCTTTTGCGGCAAGGCGAATGTGGCCAGGGGGCAGTTCAACGAGATCAAGATCAGCGAGGGATTGTGCTAGTGGTCGCCAGCGGGACTCGCTGTCGCCGAGGGCATCGAGGCGCGCCGTGGAGATCCCCTCGGCAAGGCGAAGGCCCAGCATCCACGCCTCGCGCAGCCTGTCTGTGGCGCTGAGCGGCTCGCGTTTCCAGATCAGTTGACCGGCTCCGGCAACGGCCGCGATGTAGCGGCCGGGATGTGGTTCACGGGTCGTTCGTTCGCTGCCAATAGTACTCACGGCACCAGCCCCCGCAGCATGGTAGTCATGCTGCTGCCAGTAGGCGAGGTTGTGCCGACAGGCTGCACCGGGACGGGCGAAGTTGGATGTTTCGTACGCAATAAGACCCAGGCTCGCGAGTCGCTCTTGCACGAGGTTGATCAAGCGGTGACTGCGCTCGTGATCAATGTCAGCCATCTCGCCGCGCGAACGCTTGGCGTGAAATTCGGTGCCGGGTTCGTAGGTCAGATGATACACGGAAGCATGTTCGAGTTGGTGGCGGCGATACAGTTCCAGGTCCGACTCGACTTCGGCTTCGCTTTGATTCGGGAGACCAAACATCAGATCAACGGAAACGCGTGGAACAGCCGCCAGGGCTGCGGCGACCGCGCGCTCAGCATCGGCGGCATTATGCACCCGACCCAAAAAGCGCAGATGGTGTTCATGGGTGCTCTGCACGCCCAGGCTGATGCGATTGACGCCATGTCGAGCTAGTACGGCGAATCGTGCAGCGTCTGATGAACCAGGATTGGCTTCGCAGGTCCACTCATACTGCGGTGCGAGCGTGATGTGACAGCGAATCCCAGCGAGCAGACGATCCAGGTGACGTTCACCAAGAATCGTCGGTGTTCCACCGCCAATAAAGATCGTCTGATAGGGGCCACGTGGCAGGCAGCGAACGTCGGCGATCAGTGCGTCAACGTAGGCGGTGTGTTCATCATCCCGACCAGCGACGGAATTGAAATCACAGTATGGACACTTCGCCACGCAGTAAGGAACGTGAATATACAGATGCATGGCGATGGGATTTTTTGCAGTTCTATAAGCAGGAGCGGCGACGTATCTCGAGAGAAAGTGAGAGTAGCCGAGGAGTCAACCTAAACAACGCAATCCAAGGCAACCGCTGATGCGCAGAGTTACGCAGAGGTCGCTGAGGGCTAGGGTTAGCGGTTATTGCAGTTTCTGGTGCCGATCATCCACAGGGTGACGAATCAAGCGCACTCTCCGCTGCGATTTCAGCGGCCTCTGCGCCTCAGCGGTTGGCTTGGGGTTTTTCAAACGTCGGCATGAGGGGCGCCGCATCTGACGAGTTGGCTATTCAGTTTCGCCGACGAATCCGCGAACTGCCGGCTCGGGGCGTTTGGCCTACTGGTGTGAATTCGGCAATGTTTTCGCTCGCCGCTTGGACCAGGGCAGTAGCAACGTCCTCGGTCGCGTGACCGATCAAAATATGGGTCCAGACGTAGTACAACACGAAGGCCAACGGCCGCGATTTCTTGAGCTCGGACAGTTCAGGTCCAAGCGATGCGATATCTTCTTCCATCTCCGAAATCACCCCGGTCAGACCATAGACGGTTTCAGCCGGCGGGTTGCAACCCCGTCGATGCAGCGCAAGTACGACCGCAGCTTCACGCAGATCGTCGCCAGCAACGATGACCGGCGATCCTTCGGCACTGCGTAGCGGCGGTGGATTGGCAGAATCGCGCCAGGCCGATGCGACTTCCTGCAGCCAGCCGTGGGTCGAGGTTGGCGGTGGCAGTCGCACTTCCCAGGGCTCGTCGTCATCGTCGCTCTCGTCGTCCACTGCACGGTCGGACTCAGTTCGCTGCGAGCGCGGCGCAGGAGGATCGTTGTCCCAACAGGACGTCACTACAGCACCGGCAAGCGATTCGCTGATTGCGTTGGCATGGACCTGAGCGGCAAGGTAATAGAGCAGGAAAAACTGCGATTCGTTGATGTGGTGATCTTCGGGATCTCCGCCACCGTGACGCCGTAAACGCTCAGTGATGTCGGTCATCGCATCGATGGCGCGATCAATCGTTGCGGCATCGCCACTGAGCGGCGGTAATCCTCGTGCCGCACGCGCGTAGGTGACCGCGAGGTCTTCCATGCGGTGCCAAAGCGCATCGCCGGGATGTTCATCGCTGGCCGCTAGTTCGGCACGAGCGGTTTCCAAGGCTGAGCGAACCTCGGACTCCCAGGCTGGCACATCTGCGGGGGGCGGGGAGCCCATCAGCGCACCAAGGAATCCCAACCCAACGGGCATGCCAAGGATTCAGGACCAAGCAGGCCAGCGAGGGAAGGATCGGTAAACTGGACTTGGCAGCGGGTCAACACGCCGTCGGCGTTCTGGGCGGGAAGTGATGAGATCGCCGTGGGCTTGCCGAGCGCAACGCCCGGCCATTCAACCGCAGCGGAAGCCATGGCGTGGGCACACGGATCGTGGCCGCGCGGGTGCAGCATGATGAAGGAGAGATCGGCCAATCGGCGAATGATCCAGCAGCGCACGCTGCCGGAATCAACCGGCAGGAATAGCATTAATTCGCCAGCATCGCGAGCGAGGGCGCGCAGCGAATAGAGTGACAAAGCCTCGGTCTTGTTGCGCACATGCACCGGTGGCATTTTGACGCCATGGGCTGCGCCCTTGAGCGCGGACCAGCAGGATTGGCTGATCAGCACCTGTTCTTTCATCGCGTGATGTTCAATTCGCGAGGCGGTATTCACAGTGTCACCAAGCAACGTGTAGCTGGTCGTATCCGAAGTGCCGATGTTTCCAGCAACGACCGGTCCGGTGTTCAGGCCGATGCCATGACCGAGGATCGGACGCCCTTCACCGGAAGCCAAGCTATTGAAGCCGAGCATGGCGATCTGCATGTCCAAAGCGGCAGAGCAACCTTCGATGGCACTGTTGCCTTGTTCGATCGGAATGCCCCAGAATGCCATGATCGCGTCACCGATGAACTTGTCGATCGAGCCACGCTCGTTCTTGATGCACGGCACCATGCGCTCGAAATATTTATTCATCAGGTCAACGACGGCTTCTGGTGCCAAAGTCTCGGACATCCGCGTGAAGCCGACGACGTCGCTGAAGAGGACGGTGCCCTGATAGGTTCGTCCACCGAGCCCGAGGTCGAGTTTTCCGTCGAGCACCTGCTGAGCGAGCGGGCCGGGCAGGAAGCGACAGAGGTTGTCCTTGGTGCGAGTCTCGGTTTCAATGCGGCGCAGTTGCTGCGCGTTGCGCAAAGCGATGGAAGCAACTTGGCTGACGGCGGCCGCAAGTTCCAGATCTTTTGAGGTGAACGCACGCGCCCGGTCGGCGGTGTCAACCTGGAGCAACCCCAGCACCTCGTTCTCGACGATGAGCGGGACGGTCATCGCACTGCGAATGCGCAGGCTGACGATCGACATGCCCTGATCAAAGTCGCCGGGATTTGAGTCGTTGAAGAGGAAGGCCGAGCGCTCGACCAGGGCCTTGCGGCAGATCGAATTCGAGACCTTGGCCGCTTCGTTTTGGGCTTGTGGTGTGCGGGTGCGTACAGCCTGCGGATGGAGTTCTTCAACCTTGCTGCCAAGCATGAGGAATCCGCGTTCGGCCTGAGGGAACAAGTCGAACATCACTTCGATGATGCCATTAAGCACGGCGTCGAGCTTGTCGATGTCCTTGCTCAGGTTCATTGCCTTGAGCAGCCCGGCAAAGCGCAGGCCGTTGCTGTCGGGCATCCGGCTCTTCTCTGCCAGATCCGCCATCGGCAGCACAATCGACTGGCTCATGTCGGATTCAGAGTCGTGGAAGCCGAAGACCGATTCCTTGGCGTCACCAGAGGCACCACCGCTAGAGGCACGAATACGGATGCGCGTCTCGCCGAGTCGGAACACATCATCGTGTTTGAGGGGAATCGGATCGGTGACGCGTTTCTCGTTCAGGAACGTGCCATTGGCGGATCGGTTATCGACCAGCGTGATACCGGTGCCGTCGAACACGACGCGTGCATGCTGACGCGAACAGTTGGGATCAGGAACTTCGAGCGAGCAATCGGGGCTGCGACCGGCGAGCAGACTGCTCTTGACCGGCACGACCTCGCCTGCCCTTGATCCGGTCACGAACACCAGTTCGAACATGGCCGAGAGGTTACAGGCGTGGCGACCGACAGGCAACAGGTGGAGTATAGGCCCCAGGGCGAGCGGTTCGTGTATGGTGGAATGTAGAATGCTCGAATGCTCGAATGCTCGAATGTGTGCCCAAAATACACCGAATTCGGTGTCTCCTCTCCATTCGAGCATTCCTACATTCGAGCATTCGCCATTGGCCCCAGTCCTTCTCGCCAATCGCCACTAGCCACCCGCTATTGGGGCCGTAAGCCTCAACCCATGCTGACCGCCAGTTTCCAGTTCGCCAAAGGCATGACCGAAGAGCTGGAACGGGCTTTATGGATGCGCGGGGTGGTGACCTGGGATCTGGCCAGAGCGCATCCCGAAGAAGTGAGCGAGGCGGTTGGTGCTTCGCGCTCCGGTAAGCTCATTGAACAGATCACCGACGCCCAAAAAGCGCTCGCAGGCCGTGACCGCGCCTGGTTTCGCACCGCATTTGGGACCAAGGAGAGCTGGCGGCTGTGGCGCGCGTATGTTGCTCCTGAACGAGTCGCCCTGGTCGATATTGAAACAACCGGGCTGACGCCGGGCTACGATCAGATCACGGTGATCGGATTGGCCGACAGCCGCAGTGCGCGGGCCTTCGTCGCCGGCAAACCTATGCCCGGTGACGAACCGATTGACAAGTTTCCGCAAGCGCTGAAGGACTACGATCTCATCGTGACGTTTAATGGCGAGAACTTCGATCTCCCGTTCATCGAGCGTCACTTCAAAGACAGTGCGTTCAGGATTGATCTGCCCCACATGGATCTTTTGCTGCTGTCGCGCTCGCTCGGCATCAGTGGTGGCCTCAAGGATATTGAAAAGCAAATGGGCATCGTTCGCGGTGCCGACATCGCTGGCGTACGCGGCAGCGAAGCCATCGCCCTGTGGGGCGCATGGAAACACGGCGACGCGGCAGCCTACAAAAAATTGGTTACCTACTGCAAAGCCGACTGCACCAACCTGCGCGAACTCGCTGATCGACTATACGCGTTGCGCTGGGCCAAGGTGTACGAGGCCCATGCCAAGGCAGTGGATTTCGCAAAAACGAAGGGTCAGCAGCAGACGATTTTTGGGTAATCTACAAGCTGGCGTTTGGGAAAAACCTCAAGGCAACCGCTGAGGCGCAGAGGCCGCAGAGATCGCAGAGGAGAGAGATTGGATTGTCACCCTGCGGGTGTTCGGTCTTGAAAACAACCATATCTTCTAACCCCCGGCCCTCTGCGACCTCTGCGACCTCTGCGACCTCTGCGACCTCTGCGACCTCTGCGACCTCTGCGTAACTCTGCGCCTCAGCGGTTGCCTTGGATCGCGAAGCATTGCTCCAATCAGTGCGTATGACCGCCAGGTGTGCTGTGTTGACGAGGTTGCTCTTGGCAATTCACGCAAGGGCCTAAGAGACACACCACCAACGGAGCACTTTATGAAGACCAACGGAGCACCCATGCAAATCGCCGTCGACAACCTGACCTACACCTGGATCGCTGACTGGGCCAAAGTGAGCTCGGGTGCCGGATTCGCTCATCACGGCATCACCGTGTTGAAGAGCGGCAATATTCTCACCGGTCACGCGACGGATGCCAAAGTGCAGGAACTGGATCCGCAGGGCGTGGTCAAACGCGAATTCAAGGTGCCGGTTGGTGGAACGCATTGCTTGCACGTCGCCGAAGAAAACGGCCAGGAAGTGCTGTGGATCGCCGACGTCACCGGTAAGGGCGGCGCGAACGAAGGCCCGCAGGTCGTGAAGGTCGATATGACCGGTAAGTTGCTGGCGCGCCTCACCAAAGCCGACACCGGTTACGGCGAAGCTGAAAATTTCTGCCCGACTGCGCTCGCGGTTGATGCGGCGACCGGCAACGTGTGGATCACGGATGGCTACGGCAGCAGCCGGACGATGTGCTTCTCGCCCAAGCTCAAGCTCCTGCGTACGATCGACGGCAGCGATGGCCTTGGGCGTTTCAGTTGCCCGCACTGGGTCCACATCGATACGCGCAAGGGCACGCCGGAAGTCTATGTCGCCGATCGCGCCAAAGATCGCATCCAAGTGTACAGCACCGAGGGCAAGTTCCTGCGCGGCATCACCACCGGCTTGGTGACGCCGTCCGGATTCGCCAGCTTCGGTGATTACCTGGTGGTCGCCGAGCTGAAGGCGCGTCTCGTGTTGCTTGATAAAGAAGATCGCATCGTTGGTTACATTGGCGCAGGCCCGCAAAACGTGGTTAAGAAGGGCTGGCCCAATCGTTTCGACGCCACCAACGTCGCGCATCCGCCGCAGCCCGACATCCGCGTCGGCGAGTTCAACAGTCCGCACGGCGTCTGCGCCGATCGCCAGGGCAATATCTACGTCAGCGAGTGGCTGCTTGGGGATCGCTTCACAAAGTTGCAGCGCGTCGCGTAAGTCCGGCTGGAAATCTTACGGTGATCCATCCTGTCCAGACCATCAGCTATGGGCGACGTAATTGGGTTGCACATAATGGGGCGCATGAGCACCATCGCCGCCACCCGCGCCATGCCTTCCACCCTTACTGATCGTCAAGTTGCGGCCTATCACCGCGACGGCTACCTGAGCGGTGGCCCACTGTTGACCCCGACCGAGGTCGAGGAGCTCCGCAAGGAGTTAGATCGCGTCATCGCCGAGCGTGATCGCACGGACATTCCGCAGCCGGTCAGCTGCATGGATATGAACCGTGCTGGTACGCCGGTATGGCAGATCGTGAATACCTGGCAGGCCAGTCCGGCTTTTGAGCGCCTCATCCATCATCCGCGGTTGGTTGCGATGATGCGCCAACTCGCTGGAGCAGACGGACGCGTCCTGCGCGTGTGGCATGATCAGGTGCAGTACAAACCAGCCCATCACGGCGGCGTCAACTGGTGGCATCAAGATTCACCCTACTGGACGACCCTCTCGCCGCGCGACAGCATGGTGACGGCGTGGATCGCCCTTGATGAAGTCTCGCTCGACAACGGCTGCATGAGTATGGTTCCGGGCAGTCATTCCTGGGGCGATCACATCGAACATCTGCACGCGTGCGGGGAACGTTCGCGTGAATTCTGGACATCGCTTGGCGATGAGTTCCAGGATCAGCCGGTGCGCGTCGTCCCGCGTACCGTTGCGCTGGGCAATGTGCATTTCCATCACCCGCTCACCTGGCACGGATCGCACGAGAACCGCAGCGACCGTCCACGTCGCGCGATCGCGGTGCACGCCATGACGGCGCGCACGGTGTTCGACGAGAAGGGTCAGCACATCATGAAGAAATTCATCACCGCCAAGCACGGCCAGCCGGTGACCGACTCGGTGTTCGTCGAGCTGTAATATTCGACTCACATGGAGAACCGGAGGACCGGAGTCGCGCACGATGAGCGGTGAAAGCAGTGGTCGCCACCTTGGTGAACACAGTTTCCTTCGACGTCTTCATGTCGGCTCTGTTCCTCCGTTTCTCCATGTGATCCCATCGGAATGGTTGCTTTATCAGAGTCACCGGGCGAAAATGGGGCATGTCCGGACCGATCCCATCTCGTCGTGGCGCTGCTCTACCACGTTTTGAATTGCCGGCCGCGCTGCAGGAAGTGACCTTCAAGCCGATTGGCGTGGTGCGTTCTTCGTGGCGCATGCGACCGGAGGCGCCGCGCCAGGGTAGCGTCGACCCCGAGTCTCAGGCTGTCGTCGTCTTACGTCCCGGCTTACAGAATACCCTCAAAGATCTGCAGGGTTTTTCCTACGTGTGGGTGTTGGCGTGGTTTCACCACACGCGGGGTTGGAATCAGCAACTCGTGCCGCCGCGGGATCGCGTCAAGCGCGGGGTGTTTGCCACCCGCAGTCCGGATCGGCCGAATCCCATCGGTTTGACCGCAGCGCGGATCCTGCGCGTGCATGGCTGTCGCGTGTGGCTGTGCGGACACGATTTGCTCGACGGTACGCCGGTGTTGGATCTGAAGCCATATATTCCCGACTACGACGCGTTTCCGCAGGCCGAACGCGGGTGGCTCGACGAACTTACTGAGCCAGGGCCGGACCATCGCCTGCCGGACGCTGATTAAGATACTCTTTCAGCTGGGTGAGGTCGGACTGATTGCGCGCGTTTGCCTTCATCGAGTTCAGGATGTCTTGTGCGCGTGCGCGCGCGCGGATCTCTGCTGCTGCGAGTTTCGGTGTGGCTTGATGGTGTGTACGCATGGTCTCAGCTAAGCGCAGCGCTTTCACATCGACGGGCAGACGGTTGAGGTGGCTGGCCAAAGCCGCATTTGCTTCGTCAAAGCGTTTGAGTTGACACAGTCGCTTCGCGCGTTCGTAATCCAATTCCGATAACGGACCAAGGCGCAGCCGCAGGCGGTCTAATTCATGGAGTTGAGCGGAAATATCCGTCTGTTTGCCGATGCGGTTCCAAACTCGCGCTTCAATTCCGGTTGGCCCACCGCCGGAGAACGCCAGTTCACTGACGATCAACAGCGTTAAACCGCAAGCTGGGATGATCGGCAGGCATCCGGCCTTTCGTGGCGTGGTTACGAACGGCGCGACGGACCAACTTAATCCAGCAAGCAGCGCCAAGCACAGCACGCTGCCTGGCTGCGAGAGGTGCGATTCGATCAGGCATTGCGCGCCAGCGGTGCACCAGGCGACGCGCAACGCGGCTGGCAACGCTTCGTGGCGGCGCAGCCACAGCGGACGAATGGTCCAGACCAGCGCCCATACCAACAGGCCAGCCAGCACCAGCCCGCCATCAAGCAGCACTTGCAGCGGTTCGTTATGTGCGTGCTCGAGATAGCTTGGCACGGTCAACCACGACGAGGCGAAGGATGCTTGTTCAGGCAACACGGCGATTGCCGCTGCCGGTCCATAACCAACTGCGACCATCGGCGAGACAAGCGCTTCGCTGGCTGCTCGCCCGATGTACACGCGTTGTGCGATTCCGTGACCGAGGCTGTTTAAGTTGATCACGCCAGCGATGACCAGGATCCATCCGATCACCAGGGTCGCACCACCAAGGATCAAGAGAGGGCAGTGGAAACGCGCTGGAAGTCGCAGAATCAACGCTGTTGCGATAGCGGCCCCAGTTGCCAGCCACACGGCGTTGCACCGGTCCTCGCTGAGTGTGGTGGTGCCGAGGAGATACACCACGGCGCTGGCACCGGCGGCGAATAACACCCACCAGCGACCAGAACGCAGGCACATGGCGATGCCAATGGCGACCAACGGCATGGCTGCACCGACGTTGAAGTTCACATTTCCGAATGGTGCATGTGAGCCGAGTTTCCAGGCCGAACCAAGATCCCGGTACATCGTCACCGTGGCGAGGATCAGGATACCCAGTCCGACAATCGCGGTTGCGACGACAGGTGCGGTTATCTCGCGTCCATTGAGCCAGATCGCCAAGCCCACCGCGCAGGCCAATCCAGCGGCGCGTTCGCAGAACCAAATCAATCCTGGTTCTGGCACCTGATCCCAGGTGCTGAGTGCGAGTGCTTGCCACGCCAACGCGAGGAGCAACGGCAGTGCGCCGCGTGGAGTCAGACTCGTGCGAACGATGGCCCACGCCGCAGCAAGCGAGCCGAGTACTAGGAGGAGCGCCGCCGATCGTCCCGGCTGCACAGTCGGATTGAGGCCACCTGCCCACCACCACAGCCAACAGCACGGCAGCAACGCGAGGGGGATGAGGCTGATAACCAGCGCCGGGCGATTGAGCCTCAACAACGCAACCCAAGGCAACCGCAGAGGCGCAGAGTTACGCAGAGGTCGCAGAGGGTTGGGGTTAGTAGGCATAGATATTTCTTATGCCGATCACTCGCAGAGTGACGACTCAAGCCTGCTCTCCTCTGCGATCTCAGCGGCCTCTGCGCCTCTGCGGTTGCCTTGAAGTTTTTCCAATGCCGGCTTGAGGTTACGGCGCGACTCCACGGCGGTTGATCAGCGATCGACGAGGTGTTCTGCGCCTGCCGTCGTCACGCGGTCGCCTTTGGCTAACTTCCGCGCTGGACGGAGTTCAGCCTGACCATTCACCATCACTTGGCCTTCGCGGATCAATACCTTGGCGTGGCCGCCATTTTCTGCCACGCCGACGAGTTTCAGAAACTGTGCGAGTGTGATCGGACCGCGGTCTTTGTGCGGTTTTTCAATTGCGGGCGTAGCGGCGACCGGCTTAGCGACTGCAGGTGGCTGCGCGGCCGCTGCGCGCTGCGCGTGCATGGGATTGCGGATTGGCGGACGCCGATCATCAGGACCACGCATCGAGCCTCCCACGAATTTCTTGCCAACGTGGACGCGGCACTTGCGCACCGACCACTTCCACGGCAGCTGCACCGGCGCGGGCAGCGATGTCGGCGCAGCGGTCGAGCGGCAATCCACGGATGAGACCAGCCAGAAGACCAGCGGCCCAGGCATCACCAGCGCCATTGGTGTCGATGGCCCTCGCGGCCTGCGCAGGCGCACGCAAACGTTCCGCGCCACGCGCCAACATGGCTCCGTCAGCGCCCAGCTTCACCGCGACCAGTTGCACGCGCGGTGCGATCTCGTCGATTGCGGCCAGCGGGGATCCACCACTCCAGGCGGCGGCTTCATCCTGATTGAGTAGGGCAACACCGACGAGTCCGCCTTGCAGCAATTCGTCGAGCACCGCGCGATTGTTGCGGACCACTTCGTGTGCGGCGAAATCGAGTGCCAGGATAGCGCCGGCTTCCTTGGCTGCTCGAGCGATGGCACGAGCAAGGCCGTGATCGTAGAGCGAATAGCCCTCCATGATCACATAGCGCGCACCAGCGAACAGTTGGGGTGAGACATCGCCAGCGTGCAGTGATCCGGCTGCGCCTAGGCAGGTGCGAAAGGTTCGCTGCGCGTCCGGCGTGATCATCGCCAGAACGCGACCGGTATGTCCAGTCTGGCGTTCAATCAACAACGTCTTGCACCCTTGCATGGCGAGCGACATGCGCATGTATTCAGCGAGATCGTCATCGCCAGTAATGCCGGAAAAAGCCGAGCGAATGCCGAGATTTGCCGTGCCGGTAGAAACATTGCAGGCCGCGCCACCTGGCGCTTGTGAGGGCATGCCGCCGTGCGCAGCGAGGATTTTGGCGATCACTTCAGGTCCGACCAGTTCCATGCCGCCTTTGGCTCCGGGAACATGCTCGTTCAGAAACGCGTCATCGACTTGGATGCACAAATCAACCAATGGTGAGCCGATGCCCACCAGTTCGGGTACGTCGGCCGGCATATTATTTCTTGCTCTGTTCGTCGAGCATGCGCGCCAACTCCATCAACACACCTTGGCCGCTGCCCTCGATGGTGGTGGCTGGAGCGATCAACGCGTCGGAGTGGAAGGCAAAACGCGGTGGTGGATTCTTGGCGATGAGCGCCAACGCATCCATACCGGTGACCAGTCCTACAACGGCATGGATTGGCCTTCCGGAGGTCAGCCACAGCGAGCACGTACCCTGGCCACCGAGTAGATCCAAGCGACCGCTCTTGCCAGTTTGTTGGAAGAACTGCAGCAGCTCGAAAACACCACCGTCGGTGATTGCGCCTGTGAAGGCGGCACCCTGATTGGCGAGGTCGTTGAGACTGAGGCCCGGCCCCATTGTTTCTTGGGCGCTTATTTGCGGTGCTTGCGCCGACAACGAACTGGGATCACCGCCGGGAGGCAGCATGTGCAGGCGGAAGACTTGGCCCCCAACTTGGAGTTGGGTGCCGTCCTCGCACTTAGTCGGCTGGGTGATGCGTTGACTGTTGACGAACGTGCCGTTGCGGCTGTTCAGATCGACGAGTGACCAACCGGTGGCCTCGTCCCAGCGCAATTCAGCATGACGGCGCGATGCTAGTGCGTCTTGCACGGGGATGTCGATACCGTCTTCGCGGCCGAACGCATACGTGCGTCCGGGCAGCAGGCGGCGGGCCTGGCGGGAAGCGGAAACGATGTAGTAACCAATGGATGCCATTGCGGCGGAAGGTTAGTGCGCGGATGAGTGGCGCAAGTCCACCGCCCAGACAGCATGCCCGGCGTATGCACCTACCTGACCCGGTTGCGCCAATTGCCCCCGAGAACGAGATGCGGCCGCTGGCCGAACTGCTGGAAACACTGGCGCGCATCGATGGCTGGGGGCCGCGGGCCTGGCGCGAGGTATTAGGCGCTTGGCGGATGCCGTCGTGTGACCTGGGTATCGAAGAGCGTGAAGGCCCGCCGTGCGAGGAAGGGGGCGAGGTTGTATGCACTATTCGCTGGAATGCCCCTCGTTGGATAGGTTCTACGTCTCTCTCTCACCGCGCTGCGGCTGACTGGCTGCTTCGCCGTGCGCGGAGTGAGCTGATCCCCGACCTTGGCCTCGATGCATGGACGCTCGATCCGGGTGAATGGGTGCGTGCGACGAATGCGAGCTTCGTGATCACGGGCGATCTGTTTCTGCGCTTCTCCCTGCGTCTGCCCTTTGCCGGCATGTGTATCGACGGTGAGCGCTTCGCGCGCGCGATCGGTCGCATCGGACGCTTCACGCGCGCGACCGCCGCCGCGCAGCCCGGCTTAGCAGCGCATCGCCGTTCGCTGGCTGTCCAAGGTGCGCTCCGTGACGCATTGCCAGCGCATGGATTGGTCGCCTTCGTCGCTGCCGGAAGCTTACTCGCCCGTGATCCCGCCGGTGGAGTGGATCCGTCGTGTCGTCCGCTGCGGGTTCCCAAACAGCTGACCGTCACCATCAATCTCGGGCGTCTCGGGCGGCATCGTGGATTGGGCATTCGTTCTGGTGTGACCGCGATTGCTGGTGCGCCCTACCACGGCAAGAGTACCCTGCTAGCCGCGATCGCCGGAGGTGGTGAGGATCGGCCGCCAGCAGACGGACGCGAGCGCGTGGTGTCGATCGCCTCCCTGATGCCGGTGTTGGCCGATGATGGTCGACCGATTACGGCTCAGGACATGACGCCGTTCTTCCCGCGTTTACCGGGAGGAATGGCGCGTTCTTTTACGACCCGTCGCGCATCGGGATCAACCAGTATGGCTGCCGCCGTGTTGCAAAGCATTGCTGCCGGGGTGCGCTTGTTACTGGTCGATGAGGACACCGCCGCCGCAAATTTTCTCTCGCTGCAACCCGCCATGCTACGGTTGCTTGGTCGCGATTTGCATGGCGCACGCACCCTGGCCGAAGTCCTGCCCGATCTCTCCCGACAGGGCATCTCGACCATCGTGGTTGCTGGTGCCAGCACGGCCGCGATCGCCAGTGCGGATCGCACCGTGCTGATGCGCGACTTCGCCCCGCAGGACGCCACCGCCGCCGCTCGTCGAGCTTGTGGTCGCCAACGTCGTGCAGCGTCGATCCGACTTCCTGCACGTCGCTTGGCGGGAGATCCTGACGCGATTCTTGGTCACGGTCACGCCCTGCGCATTGATGCCGACGATCCAGAACGCCCATCAACACCGACTTTTCGCGTTGATCTGCGCCGCAGCGGCATGCAGCTAGATGCTTGGCTCGCACGCGGTGCCGTCCTGGGTGCGGCGTGGTGTACCCGTCTGGCCGATGGTGGTTGTCCAATGGATGAACTCGGCCAACGCTATGTCGCGTGGCTTGCTGAACGAGGGCCGGTTGCGCTCGATCCGTTCCATGACGGCTTCCATGCAGTTGCCCCGTGGCCGCTGGTCGCGGCGGTATTGGAGCGGATACCGGGAGTGGGGATGGAATGAGTGTGCCGCCTCCCGGGAACGCCAATCTCCCGATTGGCGATTCGAAAATAACCAAGGCAACTGCCATTGCCCCTGCCAATCAGGAGATTGGCGTTTCCGGGTGGAGCAGCCGTGGATACTTGCCGCATTTTGATGGCAACGACACGATTCAGCACGTCACGTTTCATCTGGCAGATAGTTTGCCGAAAGAGGTTCTGGAACGGTTGAATCTTGAGATCTGTAATTTGCCGTTCGATCAGCAGGATGTGGAACGGCGTAAGCGCATAGAAGCCTGGATCGATGCCGGTCATGGCGGTTGTATCCTGCGCGAGCCTGTGATTGCGGAGATGGTACAAAACACATTCCTCTTTTTTGACGGTCAACGTTATCGACTCCTTGCCTGGGTGGTGATGCCGAATCACGTACATGTGCTCTTCCAGCCCTTGCCAGGCTGGACGCTCGCGCGCATCGTCGCCTCGTGGAAGAAATTCACCGCTGCTCGTATTTGCGCTCATCTCTTCCCCGGGAACGCCAATCTCCCGATTGGCGCACCTCCGTCGCCAGTGTGGCACCGCGAATACTGGGATCGCTACATCCGCGATGAAAGTCACTTTCATCAAGTTGTGGCGTATATTCACGCGAATCCGGTGAAGGCTGGGTTGGTTATGCGAGTGGAGGATTGGCAGTGGAGTAGTGTGTCCTCGGGAGCACCAATCTCCTGATTGGCCCGGGGCAATGACGTTTGGCTTGAATGTTTTGACAATTCTCAAACCGCCAATCAGGAGATTGGCGTTCCCGGGTTTGCCATTGCCTCTGCCAATCAGGAGATTGGCGTTCCCAGGGATCTTGCCGTCCCCCGTCTCCTGGCCACACTGCGCCGCTCGCGGAGGATGCATGGCCTATCTTGAGCCGTTGATGCGGCGCAATTTCCTTGAGTACGCCTCGTATGTCGTGGTCGATCGTGCGATTCCCGATCTACGCGATGGCTGCAAGCCGGTGCAACGGCGGATACTGCACACGCTGTGGACGATGGACGACGGGAAGTTCATCAAGGTCGCCAACGTGATCGGCGAGACGATGAAGTTGCATCCGCACGGCGATGCGTCGATCGGTGATGCGCTGGTTGTGCTGGCCAACAAAGGCCGCAGTCCCACGGATGCGGATCTCGGCTACTTCATCGAGCGCCAGGGAAACTTCGGCAACGTGTTGACTGGCGATGGCGCTGCTGCTGCGCGTTATATTGAATGTCGGCTGACCGCGTTGGCGAAGGATACACTCTTCAATCCGGCGCTCAACGTGATGGTGCCGTCGTACGATGGTCGCAAAGAAGAGCCCGAGGCGCTGCCGTCGAAGCTGCCGACGATTTTGTTGCTTGGCACCGAAGGTATCGCCGTCGGCATGGCGACCACGATTCTGCCGCACAATTTATCGGAACTACTCAAGGGTCAGATCGCCATTCTGAAGGGCGAACGGTTCCGCGTGATGCCCGATTTCCCGCAGGGCGGGATCGTTGATGCGTCGGAATACGATGACGGCAACGGCAAGGTCCGCGTTCGTGCCAAGATCGAAAACGACGGCGACAAACGCATTGTCATCCGCGAGATCCCTTTTGGTACGACGGTCAATTCCGTGCTCGAATCGATCGACGAAGCGGTGGAGAAAGGCAAGGTCAAGGTCGCCAACGTCAGTGACCGTACTGGCTCCGAGGTTGAGATCGTCCTGACCCTGCAGCGTGGCGTCTACGCCGATGAGGTCATTCCGCAGCTCTTTGCTTACACGCAGTGCGAAGTCTCGATCTCGTCAAACATCGTGGTTATTCGCGATGAAAAGCCGGCTGAACTCGGCGTTGCCGATTTGCTGCGTGCCTGCACCGAGCGATTGCAAGCGTTGTTGAAGGCCGAGCTCGAACACGAACTGAGCAAGTTGATCGCCAAGCAGCATGCGCTGACCCTCGAACAGATTTTCATCGAACACCGTGTTTATAAGAAGATCGAGGAACAGAAAACCGCCGAAGGCGTGCGCAATGCCGTCGTCAAAGGCATGGAGCCGTACAAGAAGGAATTCATTCGCGATCTGACCGACGATGACGTGACGCGCCTGCTCGACATTCCGATCAAGCGCATCAGCGCCTGGGATATTGAACAGAACCGCAAGGACATCGGCGAGATCGAGAAACTGATCAAGGGCATCAAGGCCAAGCTGCGCGACATGGTCGGTACCACGATCGCCTGGCTGGTGGCCATCGAAGCGAAGTACGGCCCGAAGTTCCCGCGCCGCACCAAGGTCAAAGGCTTCGACGTGGTTGACAAGAAGGCGGTGGCCAATGCCAACATCCGTCTGGGCTACGACTCGGAAACCGGATTCTTCGGCAGTTCGGTCAAGGCGTCCGATCGTGAACTGAAAGTCAGCGAGTACGACAAGGTCTTGGTCGTCTGTCAGAACGGCATGTACAAGATCATGTCCCCACCCGAGAAGACCGTCATCGAGGGCAAGATTATCCACTTGGATGTTTTTGATCCCGAGAAGGGATTCTCGTTTACCTTGATCTATCGCGATGGCGATCGCGAGCCGTGGGCAAAGGTGTCGTCGATTACCGGGTTTATCAAAGACAAGGAGTACGAGTTGATCAAGGACCGCGACGGTCGTGTCGAATATCTTGGCCTCAAGCCGGGCGGCATCGCCACCTTGCACTTCGCACCCACCAAAGGCCAGCGTATCCACGAACAAGTCGTGGATCTTGCGACGATCGAGCCGTGTGGCGTCGCCAGTCGGGGTTCTAAATTAGCGAGCAAAGCGGTTCAGAAAGTCGTGGTCAGTCACGCGGAGCCGCCGAAGGGCTGACGACTCGTTCAGCGCTTACGCTGCTTGATCACCAGTCCGGGATCTTGGGCGCGCACGCTCGAGTAAGGTTCAACGGACTTGGTCAGCCAGACGTTGCCGCCAATGACGCTATGATGGCCGATCACCGTATCACCACCGAGAATCGTTGATCCGGCATAGATCGTGACGTTGTCTTCAAGGTCAGGATGGCGCTTATTGGATTGACCACGGGTGAGTTCGCCGGCGTCGTCGCGGGCGAGGGGGTTCCAGGCGACGAGGCCGACGCCCTGGTAGAGAACGCACTGTTTGCCAATGCGTGAGGTTTCGCCGATGACGACGCCCGTGCAGTGATCGATGAAAAAGCTTTCACCGATGGTTGCGCCGGGATGGATGTCCACCCCGGTGCGGCTGTGAGCGTACTCCGTCATCATCCGAGGCAGGACGGGGACGCCGCGACGGTACATGCGATTGGCGAAGCGTTGGATGGAAATCGCCTCAACGCAGGGATAGCTGAGGACCACAGTCTCGCGATCGGCGGCAGATGGATCGTTATTGAACGCCCAATCAACGTCGGCCAATACCAGTTCGCGGACCTCAATCAGATCGAGGACCAATTCAGCTACGATAGCCTGCACCTGGGCTACAGTGACTTCGCCACCTTCGCGACGGGCACGAAAGCGCAGGGCGCGTGCGGACTGATCAAGGAGGGTGGATTCCAGTCCGGCCAAGTGCGAACGAAGGTAGGTGTCGAGTCGGTCCTTAGTGATTGGCTCGGCGGAGAGATAGCCAGGAAACAACAACGACATGAATTGGCGGCAAATTTGAGCAACACTTTCACGGTCGGGCAGGGCGATCGTGGTCGCATCGTTGATGCCGGGTCCGCGGTCGAAGGTCACGCGCAGACGGGCAGCAACGCGGTCGAGGTGATCAGCGGGGATGCTCATGGTTGGTATCCTCCGCAGCGTCGGGACTGAATCCGAGTGGCAATGGGCGAAATGGTCCTGGTTGTCCACTGGTGTTGACCGACAGATTCTTGATCGCTGCGTCATAGCGACTGCGATAGAGTTGTTCGATAGCGGCGCGCGTGGTTGGCGAAAGCGACTCTGACTGGCGTAGTTGGACGAGCGCCTTGTCCCAAGCACCACGCGCAGCTTCCCACCGTTGGGCAAGAAAATGGACGCAAGCTAGGGTGTCGAACACGTTGTGGTCGGGATGGGCAGCAAGGGCCGACTCAAGTCGAGGAATCAGGCCGCTGGCGAGTTCGATATCCTGTTTGCTTGGTGATGATGACCCCGCTACCAAGCTGTAGGCCAGGAGGTTATCGATTTCCAGGCCAAGATTGAATTCGTCTTCCATGGGGACGGCGGAAAGCGCTGCGAGTCGATAGCGAATACGCCAGCCGCTGCGGTCGTCAGGAGGCAGAATTGTTCCATTCTGTTGAGCTCCGCCGCTGATCTCGGTCATGCGTAGATGCAGAGCGGCAAGTCGTTGACGATCAGCCGGCTCAGCGCGCGCGAGCCAGCTGATGAGTGGTCCGGTATTGCCGGCATCGGCCGCAGCGAGCCCGCTACTCAGCTCGGCATCAGTGGCCGCCATTGTAGTGACCTGTCCGTCTGGATCGAGCGTGGTGCGAGCCTTATGAATGGGATCAAACCAGAAATTTGCGCTGCCGACCAAGATAAGGATGAGAGCGGTGATGAGGGCAAGTCGCATGCTATTTACATGGTGTTTGTGTAAGGCCGCCAAGTGCGGTTCGCGCACAAGATCACGCAGGAATAACGAGCGGCTGTGGATGGAGCGATGGCGCCAGCTAGGAGCTTTTTCGGGCGTGCCGGACAGCCGTGCGACGGCGACCAGCGCACCGGCCATGGCTGCTGGCGAGGTGAGCCACGCGCCATGGATGTCCGCCTCGCGCTCACAGGCTCGACTGAGATAGCCGAACAAACCGCGCCATACGAGTATGACCAGCAGGGCACTCGTGCCCCAGAACACGATTTCTGGATCGACCCGTTCCATGCCTGGTAAAAGGAACAGCACTCCGCAGTGATTGTCGCCAAAGAGGTTGAGAACCTGATGTGAAGGACGATGTCCGTTGGCATCCATAGTGCCGACCAGGAAGGACAAGACTGCCCATAGCATGACATTGGTAACTAGTGCGAACCACATGTAGGTGACGAGATGGCGGTGGCGATGGTGACCAAGTTCATGGGCAACGACTGCCCGAACATGCTCGGACGAGAGATCACGCAGAAGATCTTCGCTGATCAGAATCCAACGCAGGCCCGGAACCACGCCAAGGGCGACCGCGTTATGAACTTCTCCACCGGGCGATGACCATACGCGTAAACGAACGTCCGGCATGCCGGCACGGGCGCAGTCGTCCTGGAGTGTTTTTCGTAGCGTATCGTTGGGCAACTCTTGAGCGCCCCACAGCAACGAGATGAATCCTGGCAGCAAGGAGAGGAACAGGATCAATGTCACTCCGGCACCGAGCATGCCGAGTAAGAAACCGTCTGGCCCGCTGAACCATTGCATGATGCCAGTGCGCTCGCCGATTAGCTCGCACAGATCGAGAACCGGCAGGATGATGAGCGCGGGAGCTAGTTCGAAACGAAGGTGGTGCAGGATGAGGCCGGCTCGGGTCCACGACGCACCGCTCAACGCGCTCAGTGTCGGAGCGAGCGTGCCCCAGAGGATGATCTGACACAGGAGCCAGGGGGCCAAGGCGGCTGCATGCCCAGGAACCGTTGTAGCCCAGGCCTGATGCTGGCACAGCCACACCAGGATGCCGAGACAGAGACCCTGGGCCAGATACTCCCAACGGCTCAACCACGTGCGACTGCCCGAGCGCAGCAGGATTCGGGCAACGCACTCGGCGACGATCAACCAAGCGACCAGCAGCCCGCCGGCCCATGCTGCGGGAATCCACACCGATCCGGTGGGTGTGGGCTGCCCACTGTGCATTTCCAGCACCATGAGTGCCAAGAGAAGAGGAATAATGCTGCCCACGCCGGCGCAGTCTGGGCTCCAATCGAAAAGCACCAGGGGACGACCTCGTTACGACAGCGACTCGCGACCACGGATCAGTCTAAAGTCTGCGTTTGAAAAAACTCCAAGGCAACCGCTGAGGCGCAGAGGCCGCAGAGATCGCTGAGGAGAGCGAGATTGGGTCGTCATCCTGCGGGTGATCGGCACCAGAAAAACCAACCTCACGCAACCCCAATCCCATCTGCGATCTCTGCGGCCTCTGCGCCTCAGCGGTTGCCTTGGATCGCGCTGTTGAGGATCTAACCTGAATGTCTCTTGCCGTGACCGTTGCGCCTGGCAATCATGTCGCCATGTCTGACGGCGAAGAGATGGCACGATGGCAAGCGCGTTGCTTGGACGCGCGACTCTGTCATGGCGAGGCGCAACCACCGCCAGAACTGCGTGATGCGTGTGCCGCTTGGCTGCGTGAGGTTATGCCTGCAGATGGTCGTCAGGCGTTGGGGTTATCGCCGGTCGGCGTGACCAACGCATGGCGCGAGGTGTTGGGTTGGGCTGGTATGCCACTGGCATCGGGCGGCGCGTTACGCTGGGGCGTCGATGTGCGTCAGGCGGATGTTCGCACACCGCAGCAGGAGGGAGACACGCTCGTATTGCCGGATCCCGCCATATTGCGAACAGTCAATGGCATCAGCTTGAAGCCCATGCGGCAATTTGTCGCCAAGCGGTTGGGCTGTCGTCTGCTTGGTGCTCCGGGTATTCGTTTGTGGTTGTGGCCGAAGCACGCTGTCGTGCATTCTATGTCAGACATGCCCTTAGCGGGATTTGTCTATGGTGATGTGAAAGGCCACCGGGCGACGATGGCGTTGCTGCCCTATGCGGCGCAGGTCATCACGTGGTAGAGGCGAGTCAGGCCAAGCGCATCCTGCGCGAACGACTCCGAGCCGAGCGCCGCCGGGTCTCAGCGCAGGATCGCGCAGACGCCAGCATGCGCACCGCTGCTGCATGTCAGCAGATGCTGGAGGCGATCGGCGCACAGGCTCTAGCGAGTTATGCCGCAACTGTTGAGGAATTGGACGTGACGGCATTGCACCAGTGGCGTTGGCAATCAGGTGCTGTCGTTTTGTTGCCGCGCGTCGTGTCTGGTGGGCAGCTCGCTTGGCATGCGGTACGTGGGCCAGAGCAATTGCAGCGTGGTGCGTACGGGATCAGTGAACCGGATCCGGCGCGCTGTCCCGAGCACGACCTGCCCGAACGAACACTCATCCTGGTTCCCGGCATCGGTTTTTGCCGCGATGGTCGTCGCCTCGGCCAGGGTGGCGGTTTCTACGATCGACTGCTTGCGACCGTGCGTCATTGCACAGCGATTGGCGTCGGTTTCTCCTGCCAGTTGGTTGACGATCTACCCTGTGAAGCGCACGACCGTCGGCTGGATGGCCTGATCATCGCCGGTGAGTTGATCCGCGACCCGCGCCTCACTTGAACCCAGCCCTGCACGTCCTAGCCTCCCGCCCGTCTGGAGACTTGGGTGAGTGGCTTAAACCAGGGCATTGCTAATGCCCCGTGCGCCGAAAGGTGCACCGTCGGTTCAAATCCGACAGTCTCCGCCAACAGAAAAACCCTAGCCTGACGATGGCTAGGGTTTTTCTGTTGGTGGAGACGTAGGATCCAAACCTGCCCCCGCCTGCGGAGAGTCGGGGGGGGGGGGGGGGGGGGGGGGGGGGGGGGGGGGGGGGGGGGGGGGG
>CAZZAM010000057.1:0-18743 GCA_964652775.1 uncultured candidatus Brocadiaceae bacterium
GCGCGTGCTGGTGTTGTCGAATTCGGGTCGGCGTTCGGCTGACAATGTGCGCCGCTTGGCTGAACTCGGTTTGCCTGCAGCTGAACACGATGGCGTGATCACTTCGGGCGAAGTCGTGTGGCACGGACTGCGTGAGCGCACCCAGTCGCCGTTTAATGAACTCGGCAAGCGTTGCTATCTCATCACGCGTGGGTCAGAAGCAGACATGATTGCTGGGCTCAATGTCAGCGTCAGCGATTCAGCGACCGCCGAGTTTGTGTGGCTTGCTGGCCTGGAAGATGACAGGGCGGATCTCGCCTACTGGCGCGCTGATCTGGCTCGCTGCGTTGCACGAAAATTACCGATGCTGTGCGCCAATCCGGATCTCACCATGTTCACGCCGCATGGTCTGCGCCCAGCACCGGGTGCGCTGGCGCAGCTGTATGCGGACCTCGGTGGTCAGGTTGATTACGTTGGCAAACCGCATGCGGCGATTTTTGCGGCGGCGCTGCGGCAACTCGGCAATCCAGCTCCTGAACGCGTGCTGGTCATCGGCGACTCGCTCGATCACGATGTGTTCGGCGGTCGTCGCGCCGACATGCTGACCGCGCTGATTACCGATGGCATTCACGCAACAGCTTTGGCGGGGAACGGCGATCTTGGTCGTGCGGTGGCGGCGCTGGCGAAGGACCCGATGCACACGCCGCACTGGGCGATGACCCGGCTGGTTTGGGAATGATCACGGCGAACACGCCGCTGCGGGTCGCACTGAGTGGCGCCAACGGATTTCTCGGATCAGCGGTAGCGACGGCGCTTGCCAATTCTGGTTATGTCGTTGTTCCAATCCGACGCGGCGGTGCACCAGGACCTGAGCAGATCGCTTGGGATGGCGCCAGTGTCATCGCTGGCGATCGCCTGCGTAGCTGCGATGCGGTAATCCATCTCGCTGGCGCCGGCATCGCTGACAAGCGCTGGACGCAGGCTCGGATGCGTGAACTGCGCGACAGCCGCATCATCGGCACTACGGCGATCGCAAACTTGTTAGCTGCTGATCCCGGGCGGGTACAGACATTGATCTGCGCCTCTGGCAGCGGCTGGTATGGCGATCGTGGCGACGAGGTGGTGAACGAATCCGCCGCATCCGGCCATGGATTCCTTGCCGAACTGTGCCGCGATTGGGAGCGTGCGTGCGATCCCGCCCGCAGCGTGGTGCGCGTGGTGCATCTCCGACTGGGCATCGTCCTTGGTGCTGGTGGTGGAGCTCTGGCAAAAATGGTGACACCGGCGCGCTGGGGCATGTCGGGCGCGTTGGGCAGTGGTCAGCAATGGTGGCCGTGGATCGCTCGCGACGATGCGGTTGCAGTGATGCTGCACCTGCTCGCGACCACAACGCTGCGTGGTCCCATCAACGTAGTAGCACCGCAACTGGTTCGCCAACGCGAGTTGGCGCGCGCGCTTGCAGCCGCATGCCACCGACCGGCGTGGGGTCCGCCGATACCCGCGTGGGCACTGCGTCTGCTGATAGGCCGCATGGCTGACGAGGCGTTGCTGTGTTCGGCACGGATTGAACCAGCCCAATTACAGGCGTCTGGTTTTCGTTGGACGTTGGGGGAGTTGGGTTCCGCGTTAGCTCATGAGATGCCACCCAGCTAATGCGAGGGAAGTTATCCTCAGATTGCGATGATTATGTAGAATTCGAACTTCGAATTCTGTGCAATCTGCGAAATCTGTGGATAAAAATTCGAAGGATTACTCATCTGCTGCGGTGTAACACTTGAACTGATCAGCATAGGTGCTTGGCAACCGGAGACGGCTTGGCACCGTGCCGACCCATGTCAGCGCATCTCCACAGCTTGAAATTGAATTGCATCCTGGCGACCTCAGTGGTCGCGGTTGTTGGCGCACTGGCCGTCGCGGTCGGCTGGTGGGAACATGCGCGTTCCCTCCGGCAGTCTGAAGAGACGGCACAGGAACGCGCGATCTCCGCGGCGGCTCTGCAGCCTACGGTCGATGCAGCAACGCGGTTGTCGCTGCATACGGAATGGACGGCTTGTGCGATACTTCGTATTGATGGCGACACGGTGACGGTGCTCGAGCGTGCAGGTGCGGTGCCACCGCTGAAGGAGCCTGGGCCAGACATAGTGCAGGCCAGTCAGGCTGTGCATGTGTGGTATGATGATGCGCTGGGTGTGGCTGCTGCTCCATGTCCCCACACTGGGTCTTCGCCCAGCGTGATGATCGCGTGGTGGAAACCTGCGGCAGCGCCGTCGCCGTGGCCGTGGACATCGCTGATCATTGGCGTGCTGTTGGTTGGCGGCGGTCTTGGGCTGTACTTGGTAGCTCGCGTGTATCGACCGGTGGTGTGGTTGGAGCAGGCAGCGCGCGCCGCGGCCGAGGGTCGAGCGCCTCCGCCAGATGAGGAACACAGCGAGGAGACCGCAGCGCTGCACTCGTCGATCTCCACCCTGGTCGAACGGAGTCAGCACCCGGATGCGCGCTGAGTCCAGTCGCAGCGGGATCACGCTCGCTGAACTCTTGGTGGTCGTCGCCATTATCGGCGTGTTAGCTGGCATTCTGGTGCCTGCTGGGCTCATGGTCCGTCGTTACGCGGTGCGAGTTTCCTGCGCCAGTAATCTGCGCCAACTTGGCATGTGCACGTTGACCTATGCTGAAGAGTGGAACGGTCGACTACCTGCTGAGGGCGCGTTAGGAGCAACCAATGCGGCCAAGAGTCCCGCCTGGTTTGATCGTTTGCCGGCGTACCTGGATCAGCCAAAGACTGCGGTGCATTCCGTTTTCCAGTGTGCTGGATTCCGTTGGAGCGGCAGTGCGACGTTCGCGAATGCGCTCCCGCGCAGCTTGAAGATGAATGCCTATCTCGACAGCGCCGGACGTCCGCGTCATTATCGTCGGGGCTCTGCGCGCGGTGGCGCTGAATCCAGCGTGGCATTGTTCATTGATGCGGTTGCTGGGGACACTGGCATGGGCCAGTGGGGTCATTGCCTAGCCAGCGCGGTCACCGATGAGCGGCATCCCGGCGCGGTCAACGTACTGTGCTTAGACGGCATGACGCAGACGGTGGTATCGACGCCGAAGGATTGTCGTTGGAGCCGGGCGATCACCTGGTTGCCTGATGGTTGGGATGGTGGGCCGTGACTGATGAGTCTAAAGCGGCTATGCTGCGGTAAGGCTCAGTGACTAGCGGCTGTCTTTACCAGGTTCAACTGCTTCTCAATGGCGGTCATGATTGCAAACACGCCGTCGTTGATCTGTTCGGTTGATTCGATGAGGTCGTAAGTGGTGATGACGTTGAGCCAGCCATCGAACACAGTGCCTGAGCGACGGACTTTCATGATCTCTTGTACGTCCTTGCCGGTCACCTTGGCGATGACGCAGGCCTTGGCTACTTCCTCTTCACCTTCGGCTTGGCGGAAGAAACGGATCACGTCGGCGGTCGAAGCTTTGCTGTGCTGGGCGATGATCGTCGCGGCGTCCTGCATGCGTTTGCTTTCTTTGAGCACTTCAGTGGCGTTGGGATCCAAGGCGCCGCCTTTGGCGACTTCCGCCTTGATCAGCGTGCTGATCGCAACGATGTCGTCTTTCTGTTCTAGTGTCGGCGGAAAGGCGGTGCAGAGATCGGCAAGCAGTTTGCCTTTGCGCTCGGGAGTCATCTCGATGCGGAACTTCTGCTCGGTGTGACCGGTCACCGCAGCGAATACGGTGGCCTCGGCGGCTTCTTCGAATGAATAGCCACCTTTGATCACCATGTTCTCGGCAATATTGCGGGCGCCTCCTACGGTCAACCGCGTGCGCTGGGCGACGCGGTGAACTAAAATCGCCATGCGTGGATCGGGCGGTAGTTTAGAAAGGCGCTCCTCTTCGGCCCGTTGCGCGGCGCGCGCGGCCTTGGCCGCGACATCTTTTGCGGTCCAGTTCTTCAGTGCGTCCTTAGCCAGTTCGTCGTATTTCTTGGTGACCCGGTCGATCACGTCGGCGGGAACGCTCTCGTCCTTGTAGTATTTCTTCCAGCGTTTGCTGTTGCCTTCGGCGTAGTACGAAACTTTTTTGAGCGTCGTGGGTAACTCCTGATTCAATTCTTTTGCGAAGAGGTAGGCGCGCAGGACAACCTCGATTTTGTAGTTTTTGGCGACGTACGTATCGAACAGTTCTTGTTCAGAGATACCGACGATGGCCGCGACTGCCTTCATATCGTCCTTGTATTGACCTTCTTTGACGTCCTTGATGTAGAGATCGAATTCCCATTGGTCAGCGTGCAGTAGTGACGCTCCGCAGAAGACGAGGACGATGGCAATGATGCGGAAGAGGGGCATGGCGTTCCTTGTGCTCATTTAGCGGAAGTTGAGGGGATGTATTCGTATGCACCGAGATCCACTCGACCGCCGCCGCCTTCAGGAGTTATGGTCGCTGGATCGCCAGCATCGATCGCCGGAGAGCCTGGTTTCAGTCGGAAGTCGAGCTGGTCGGGATCGACCAGCAGCGGATCGGCTTCCCCAGGGACGCAGCCGCTGCCCGGTTTTTTGCCAGCGACTTTGTAGAATAGGCTGTAGTCGGAACTGACCGTCGATCGGCAGTTCACATAGATGTTGTTTTTCCACACGCTGCCTGGGCCGCCTTCGCCACAGCGTTCGATGATGTTGTAGAACGTATTGTTCTCGATCGTGAGATTGGGAATAGTTCCGCCGGACAGGCCCTGTTGTAAATTGTAGAACACGTTGCGCCGGAAGATCAGCCCGCCGGAGTTCTTGCTGTACCAAGCTTGGAGCATGCCGGCGGCAACGGTGTCGCCAATCAGGTTGTTTTCGAAGAGCATGTTCTTCACGTACTCACCATTGTCGTCAAAGGTCTGGAATCCATCAGGATGACCAGCGCGTTCGCTCATGATGTTGCCGTGCAGGAAATTGCCGCGCCAGACGCCGTTCTCGCCAAAAAATCTGGCGTAGTCGCCGTCGAGGTAACCATAGTTATACACGCGTGAGATGTCGTTGCCTTCGATGAGGTAATCCTTGCCCTGCGCGCCCATACCTTGGCAGGGCTTGTAGATTTTGTTCTTTACCACCTGATTGGCATTGCCGGAAACGCTGAGGCCCTGCTTACGGACTTCGAAGATGTAGTTGTCGGTAATCAGGTTGTTGTTGCCTTTGCAGTCGATGCCGGTGCCGACGAACGAGCCGAAGCCGTGGGTAACTTGGAATCCCTCGATGGTCACGTAGCTGCCGGCAAGCTCAAAGCCCTCCATGATCGCAGCACGTCGCGGTGAGGACTTGATCGTCACGCGGGCCGAGTCAGTGCCCGACTTCTTGCCGATAAAGCGTTCGCGATACACGCCCTTTTCGACCAGTACTGAGTCACCTGGCTGGGCCTTATCGATGCCGGCCTGGATGGTTTTGAGCGGAGCGTCTTTGCTGCCGGCATTTTTGTCGTCGCCGGTCGGCGCGACGTAGAGATCGGCCGCACACAGGCTGGCGCAGCAAAACAGGCTGAGGGAGATGCAGTGGAATGAGTTCATAGAAGCCTTTAGCCTAAAACCGGCGTTGGAAAACCTCCAAGGCAACCGCAGCGGCGCAGAGGCCGCTGAGATCACAGAGGAGAGTGTGATTGGATCGTCACCCTGTGGGTGAGTGGCGCCAGAAACGGCAATGTCTTCTAACCCAAGCTCTCTGCGTAGCTCTGCGCCTCTGCGGTTGCCTTGGATTGCGGTTTTTAGATTACGATTGGGAACTGTTGACGTGGTCATGCGATTTATTTCCAAGTATTTTCGGCGTTGGGCGTCTTCTCGCCATTCGGACCGAGTGGCAGATTATTGCGGTATTTCAGCCACATTTCCTTTACCCATTTGGCTTCGCCATTGACGCAACCTTGGCGATAGAATGCGCCCCGGGGAACCTTGGTGCGGTCCTTGCGCCCGGCAGCTTTCAGGGCCTCGACTTGGATGGTGTCGTCCTCAGTCATCCAGCGATCGACGTAGGCGAAGAACGCTTCGTGGTCCCACACGTTTTCGGCATGCATCAGTCGTGCCGATAATGCTTGGCCGATCCAGGATCCACTCGTGTTGGCCATCCGGTAGCCATTGCTGCCGAGTTCTTCTTTTTCAGGTAGTGGCCAGTCTTTGGGATGGAACAGATCGATCGGGCCGCTGCCCTTGAGCCATTTGCCGCGATCTCCTGGATCCGTCCACAGCGAATGGCCGACGAAGAATGCTTTGGCTCCGGTCCAGGTCTGTTCGAAAACCTTGCCATCGTAATTATACGGGCACATCGCGGTCTGCTCGTCCTCATGCCAACGTGAACCTGGCACAATTTTCTTCGGTGACTGCATCTGCTGATCATCAAGCAGCATACCCGCAAAGATGATCGGCCACTTGCGTCCCTGATTGAGGCCGCCCATGACTTGCCATTTGCGGCCAGCGCGGGTCATGCCCCAGAAGTCGATGCCGACCTGGATGAGATTGACCAGCGTGCGTTCCTTTTCCTCTGGCGAGTAATCCATCTGCAGCAGCAGGGTGGCCTCGCCGATGTATTCGATCATTTGCTGGCCGTAGTGCGGCATGTTCTCTTGCGGACAAGAGAAACCGAAGTCGGCGAGGTCGGCATACGGACGTTCGAGGATCCGCGCGTAACGCGCGAGATTCGCCGGTGTTCCAGGCATTTTCGGCAGTTTGAGCAGGAGGTCACGTTTGAGATTCCGCGAGCGGTACGACGCGTTGTTTGCCGTGTCGCAGAACGATGGGCGGAATGCGTCCGTAGGCAGTGGTTCGGCCACGCAGTTCAGTACCGCGACGGCGCGTACCGGATTTGCGTGTTGGCCACCGAAGACACGGATCTCGTCGTTGCGGCGACTGATTGAAGACAGCAGACAGTCACCCGGCTTCATGGCGAACGGGAGATGTCCGGACAGTTCTGCTTTGAAGCGGTCGGACGGCAGTCGGCTGTCGAGTCCGCAATACGACGTGAAGTCGACTGCATTCTGTTGGATCTTCGGATTGAGCACCGAACCGTGACGCGCCTGCTTGCCGGGATATTTCGTTTCGTCGACTTGATCCTTTTTGATGAACCCCTCGGTGATTTCATCACCGAATAATGGTTTGGGATCGATCATCACGACGGTGACGGGGCCGACCACGTACCAGTCGCCGTTGATGAAGCGACCAACCGGCACCTCCTTGTCGAAGGTCCAGGTGATGCCGTACTGACTAAGCGTCTTGCGTTTCTCGAGTTCCTCGACCTTTGGCGCAGTCGGTGCATTGGCCGACGTATAGACCGTGAGCGGCGTGGTGTTGATCAGTCCTGCGCGCACTTCGGCCTCGACGACTTCGTTGAACAACTCGGGAATCTTTGCCGCCTTGGCGGTGGACTCGCCGCCCGCTGCCGTGGCGGTGATGGCAAGGCACATCGCGATGGCGGTCAGGATCTGGCGCAGGTCGGCGGTCAACATGGCGGATATCCTAGAGATGGTGGTCGGGTCGCGTCAGGGCTGATCTGGTCACAGGCTTCAAGCAGGTATCCCCGCTCTAACGCAGGATTGGACAACGCCCAGATGCTGGGTTTATCACTTTAATGTAATTATATTGCTGTCAAAGAACAAGATGAAGTTTGCTGGTTCGGCCGGCGGGCCGATCTGGAACTGCGGAAGTGGCAGCTTGCGCCACCAACATGTTCGATATTGTGCGATCTCACACGATGAAACACGCCTTGGCCCAGAATCGCATCGATGCGCTGGAGCGCCTGCTCGCCGAGCAAGGTTCGGCGGCGGTGTCGCAAGTCGCCAAACGGCTCAAGGTTTCTGAGATGACGGTGCGTCGCGATCTCGACAAGCTGGCCGCGCGCGGCGGCGTTGCTCGCGTGCATGGCGGCGCGGTGGCGCACGGCACGCTGCGCTTTGGTTCGCGACTCGAGCGCGGATCAAAAGCCAAAGCCGAGGCTGCACGCAAACTCCTGCCACTCATTCCGCAACACGGCGCAATCTATCTCGACGGCTCGACCACGATCTATCAACTCGTCGGTCTACTATCTGGTTATGCCGGGCTGACCGTGGCGACGAACAACCTCGATACGTTTTTAGCATTAAGTCGTCAGGGCGGCATCGAACCAGTGCTGATCGGCGGCACACTGAATCGCGCGACTGACAACTTTGTCGGTCCGTTCGCTCGTCGGTGTTTGGACGGCATGGCGTTCACTGCTGCGCTGTTCAGTGCCTATGCACTCGACGCAACGGTTGGTCCCAGTGAACCGGTGTCCGAAGACGCTGAGCTGAAATCATTCGTCTGCTCGCGCTGCGAGCGGGTTGGTTTGGCGGTCGACGCCGACAAGCTCGGCTTGCGCGCCACCAGCACCTGGCATCTGCCAACCCAGGTCACGTTGGCGACGAATCTGGATCCGAGCGATCCGCGACTCGTTCCGTTTCATCCTCGTTTTGCAACTATTCTCTAAGGATATCCTATGGCTTCTATCGTCGTTCTGCCCAAGCAAGGCAACTCGGTTGAGTCCTGCGTCATCAAAAGCTGGCTGAAGAAAGTTGGCGACGCGGTGAAAGATGGCGACGGCCTGTGCGAAGTGGAAACCGACAAAGCCACGGTCGAAGTCCCCGCCACCGCGTCCGGCGTGTTGCTCGCCCAAGTCCGCGCCACTGGCGACGACGTCCCCGTGCAGACCGCGATCGCCGTGGTTGGTGCGCCTGGTGAAGACTTCGCTGCATTGGTTGGAGCTGCGAACGTAGCGCCGGCTTCAGCCGGCACGGACGGTCGGCTTCAGCCGGCCGATGCGATCGTGCCCATTGCACCATCAGCCTCCAGCCTCCAGCCACCAGCCTCCAGCGCGTCCGCCGCCGGCTCCAGCCCGCGCGCTCGCGCCGCCGCGACTGCAAAAGGCGTAGATATCGCATCCATCCCCGGCACCGGCCCCAACGGCTTAGTGATCGAACGCGATGTCCAATCCTCCGCCCCACGCATGACCCCAGCCGCCCGCGCCGCCGGCGGGTCCATCCCAGCAACCGGCAGCGGCCTCGCCGGCACCATCACCGCCGCCGATCGCGCTGCGCCAGCTGCCCCACTCGCAGCGCGCAGCGCGCAGCTCGTCGCTGCACCGATCGGAGCCGGCGTGACCGAAATTCCAGTAAAGTCCATTCGTAAAATCATCGCCGAGCGCATGCGCCACTCGATCGCGAGTACCGCGCAGCTCACCCTCAATACCACGGCGAAAGCCGTCGCATTGCAGGCCTTGCGTGCGCGCTACAAAGCTGGTGGCGCAGCGGTCGGTCAGCCGGTGCCATCAGTCAATGATCTCATTCTGCTCGCGGTTGCGCGCACGCTGGTCAAGTTCCCAGCGGTGAACGCGCATTTCCTCGGCGATCGCATTCGTCAATTCAGCTCGATTCATCTCGGTGTCGCGGTCGATACCGAACGCGGCCTGCTCGTGCCGGTGCTGCGCGATGTGCAGTGTCTGTCGCTGGCAGCGATCGGCGCTGGCGTGAAGACGCTCGCCAAGGCGTGTCAGGACGGCAAGGCTTCGCCTGAGCAACTGTCCGGTTCAACCTTCACCGTCACGAATCTTGGCGCAATGGGTATCGACCACTTCACGCCAGTGCTCAACGTGCCGGAAGTCGCGATCCTCGGTGTCGGCGGCATCAGTCTGAAGGCGTACGATGACGGCAAGGGCGGCGTCGAATTCCTGCCCGCGCTCGCACTCAGTCTCACCATCGATCACCAGGGCCTGGACGGCGCACCGGCTGCACGCTTTTTGCAGGCGCTGGTGCCAGCGATCGAAAACATCGACCTCGTGGTGGCCGCATGAAAAGCTCCAAAGGCAACCGCAGTGGCGCAGAGGCCGCGGAGATCGCAGAGGGGATTTTTGCTGCGCGACGAACAGCGATTCTTCTACGGTATTCCAACCTTCGTCTCTGCGTCCTCAGCGGCCTCTGCGTCTCTGCGGTTGCCTTAGAATCGGAATATGTCCCATGACTGACACCTACGATCTCATTGTCATCGGTGCTGGCCCAGCCGGCTACGTCGCTGCTGAACGTGCGGGCGAGCGCAAACTCAAAACGCTGCTCATCGAACGCGAGGATCATCTCGGTGGCGTGTGTCTGAACTGGGGCTGCATCCCGACCAAGACCATGCTCGCGTGTTCGAAGCTGTTTTATCAGGCTGGTCATGGCGCGGCGTTTGGCGTTGCAACGATCGGTTTGAGTTTTGACCTTGCTGCGGTTCAGGCGCGTAAGCAGAAAGTTCAGGACGGTCTGCGCCAGGGCATTCGCGGACTGATGCGCAAGTATGGTGTCACCGTGGTGAAGGGGGACGCCAAGCTGGTCGCTGCGCCGAGTGGCGACAAGCCAGCGCAGATTGCGGTCGGTTCAACGACGTACGCGGCAAAAGACGTGCTCATCGCCACCGGCAGCCGTCCAGCCAAACCGCCAATTCCCGGCCTCGATTTGCCCAACGTGGTCGATTCATCAGGCATACTCGGACTTACTAAGCTACCCAAGCGGTTGGCGATCATTGGCGGCGGCGTGATCGGCGTCGAGTTCGCGTGCTTCTTCGCCCAAGTCGGCGTTGCGGTTGAAGTGGTCGAACTGATGAACGAGATCACCCCTGGCGTCGATCCCGATTGTGCGCGCATCTTGCGTAACGAGCTCGAAGGCAAGGGCGTCGTCTTCCGTCTCGGCCACAAGGTCGCTGCGGTTACTGCTGATGGCGTGAGCGCGGTTGATCCGCAGGGACAACCAGTGTCGGTTGCTGCGGATCTGGTGCTGTGCTGCACCGGTCGCACACCGAACACCGACGGGATTGGACTCGATAAGCTCAACATCGATGCGCCGCGCGGTCTGATCAAAGTTGACGAGCGTGGTCGCACCAACGTGCCGGGCATCTGGGCCGCCGGCGACTGCTGTTCGCGGATCATGCTCGCGCACGTTGCCTCGCGTCAGGCCGAAGTCGTCGTCGACAATCTTGCCGGTGGCGATGATCGCATGCGTTGGCGCGCTGTGCCTGGTGTCATCTACACCAGTCCCGAAGTTGCTGGCGTTGGTCTTACCGAAGCAACCGCCCAGGCCGACGGCGTTCCGATCACGGTGGCGAAGTGGCCGCTGGCGGCGAATGGTCGTTTCATCGCCGAGAACGAAGGTCGTGGCTTGTGCAAGGTGATCGTCCACAAAACCGATCGCCGCGTCCTTGGCGTGCACATCGTCGGAGGTGCAGCTAGCGAGATGATCGCCGGTGCGACAACCGCTATCGAAGCCGAGCTGCGCATCGACGAACTCGCCCAGATCATCTGGCCGCATCCGACGGTCAGCGAAGCGCAAAAAGACGCCATCTGGCCGCTACTCCATCACTGAACCCTACCAAGACATGCACATGGAGAACCGGAGTAACGGAGAAGGACAGCGTGAATGCTTCAATGCATTCATGTTTTTGTCGGCTCCGTTTCTCTGTTCCTCCATGTGATAACCTGAGAACCCCATGCCCAAATCCCTCTTCATCGATCCCAAGACTGCGCGCGCCTCCGGCCTCATTACCGCACCGACGATTCCACTGTGCGCCTACGCCACACCGTTCGCGGATGAACGCCAGCGTTACGGCAAGACCGCGCTCGTCGGCGTGCTCGAGGACATGATTCTGATCCGCGAGTTCGAGACGATGCTGCACAAGATCAAGATGGAGGGCGGATTCGAAGGCCTGAAGTACGACCACGCTGGTCCGGCCCACTTGTCGATCGGGCAGGAAGCATCCGCGGTCGGCCAGGCGCTTGAGCTGACCATCGACGACCAGATTTTCGGTTCACACCGCAGTCACGGCGAGATTCTCGCCACCGGCATGTCCGCGATCCGCAAATTGCCCGAAGCGGAACTCGACAAAATCATGCGCGGCTTCGACAGTGGCGCGATCCTGAAAGTGGTCGAACCCGGTCACAGCGGTTCGGTGAAAGCACTCGCGACGCGCTTCCTGGTCTACGGTGCGCTCGCTGAAATCTTTGCGCGCGTCACTGGCTTCAATCGCGGCCTCGGCGGTTCGATGCACGCGTTCTTCATCCCGTTCGGCATCTATCCCAACAACGCTTTGGTCGGTGGTTCGGCCGATATCGCGGCTGGCGCGGCGTTGTTCAAGCGCATCAACGGCAAGCCCGGTCTCGTAGTCGCCAATATCGGCGACGCATCGATGGGCTGCGGTCCAGTCTGGGAGGCGATGAATTTCGCGGCGATGGATCAGTTGCACCAGCTCTGGCCCGAGCATCGCAAGGGCGGCCTGCCGATCATCTTCAATTTCATGAACAATATGTACGGCATGGGCGGCCAGACGGTCGGCGAGACGATGGGATTCGGCGTGTTGGCTCGCGTCGGGCTCGCGGTCAATCCGGAGGGCATGCATTCCGAGCGCGTCGATGGCTATAATCCGCTCGCGGTCGCCGATGCGATCCGGCGCAAGCGCGAGTTGATTGCCAAAGGTCGCGGCCCGGTGCTGCTTGATACCCTGACCTACCGCATCAGCGGGCACTCGCCGTCCGACGCCTCCAGCTACCGCGAGAAGAGCGAGGTCGAGGCGTGGCAGGCCGTCGATTCGATCGTGGTCTATGGTCAGCAACTGGTTTCCGCTGGACTCATCGACGCCAACGGCGTGCAGGCGATCCGTGATCGCGCCAAGCAACTGCTGACGGCGATGTTGAAGGTGTCAATCGATGACAAGCTCAGTCCGCGCATCGAGCCAGAGGAAATTGGCAAACTGATGCTCTCAAACCGCAAGGTCGAGAAGCGTTCGGACGCCAAGCCCGAGGTCACGATCGACCGCGAGAATAATCCGCGCCTCGTGCAGATCGCCGGTAAAACACGCTCGTTGGTCGGTCAGACCAGCGTGCCCAAAGCCAAGCAGTACAACATCAGCGACGCGATCTTCGAAGCGATGCTCCACCACTTCCAAGTCGATCCGACGATGGCGGCGTGGGGTGAAGAGAACCGCGACTGGGGCGGCGCGTTCGGCGCGTACCGCGGTCTAACCGAGGCGCTGCCATATCATCGCCTGTTCAACAGTCCGATCTCCGAAGCGGCGATCGTTGGCACCGGTGTCGGCTACGCGCTGGCCGGTGGCCGCGCCGTGGTCGAGTTGATGTACTGCGACTTCATGGGTCGCGCTGGCGATGAGATCTTCAATCAGATGGCGAAGTGGCAGTCGATGAGTGCCGGCGTGCTGACCATGCCGATGGTGCTGCGCATCTCGGTTGGTTCGAAGTACGGCGCTCAGCACAGCCAGGACTGGGTTGCGATGGTTGCGCACATTCCCGGCCTCAAGGTCGCATTCCCGGCGACGCCCTACGACCACAAGGCGATCCTGCACAGTGCGCTCGTCGGCACCGATCCGGTGATTTACTTCGAGAGCCAACGCCTCTACGCGCAAGGTGAACAGTTCGAGAAGGACATCCCGGCTGGATTCTTCACGATTCCGGAAGGCCAGCCCGCCGTGCGTCGTGCCGGTGCTGACGTGACGATCATCACCTTGGGCGCAACGCTCTACCGTGCGCTCGAAGCCGCCGACAAACTCGCCAAGCACGGTGTGACAGCCGAAGTCATCGACCTGCGTTGGGCGGTGCCGCTCGACTACGACATCCTCGTGCAATCGGTCAACAAGACCGGTCGTGTCCTGCTTGCGAGCGACGCCTGCGAGCGCGGTTCATTCATGCACACGGTCGCGAGTACGCTCGGCAAAGCCTGCTTCGGCAAACTCGACGCCCCGCCCGTCGTCGTCGGCGCCCGCAACTGGATCTCGCCTGCGGCAGAGATGGAAAACATCTACTATCCGCAACCGGATTGGATCGTTGACGCGGTTCACGAGCAGCTCTTGCCGCTCAAGGATTACCAGACGACGTCGAATCAGAGTACGCTGGAGCATCTGCGTCGGGCGCGATTGGGCATATAGCCTGGGAACGCCACGCTCCAGCGTGGCATGGGGCAATGCGTCTCGGTGATTCATTGCGTCCCGTCCTGTGTTGCGGACTATGCGCCGTCATGACCGCAGTCCGAACCGTGGATAGTGATGCTGCATGGCGTCGGACTCGTTCGTCAAGGTGGACGGCGAAAAGTGGGTATTCATTTTCTTATTTACTCAGCGCGCCGAGGATCCTTTTATATGGGCTGCTGATACTGATGAGCTGTGTAGCCGGATGTAGCTCGTCTCGAACTTCTGCCTTTGGTATCAGTAATACTCAATTAGGAACCTACGGCTATACTTTGGTGTATAGACGTCCTGGATTAGCGCGAGAACACGGAGGCTTCGGCTTCACAAGATATTCATATGCAAGTATAAATTTCCGAGGACAAAAGGAAGTTTATACAATAGATGATTTTGTTAACTTGGAGACTGGAGGCAGATCAATCCCACTAGCAACCGCAGATGTGAGGTATGTCGATTGTGTTGTCATCGTCAAATTGATGGCGAAAAATTTGGAAGACGAGTCAATCGTAAATCTCTTAAATGGGACGTACTCTATTGGTAAAGAGCACCCTTAAGAATCGAATAATGGACATGCGCTAATAATAAGGACGATGGACGGGCACTTTGTTTCAGCATCACGAGGCTCTTTAACCATCATTCGTCGGCAACCCACGAATCTGCGGAATGCAGCCGCCCACCGTTGGATGATGGAGTTGAAGTCCCTGTTGTTCCAGCGACACATCCACGCTGGGCCAGCACATGATGCCGGCCGAGTCGAGAAACAACACGCCGATGGCTAGATCAGGCATGGCGTCTGCAAGGGCGGTGATCGCTGCGTCAGCATCGCTGGCCAAGGCAAGCCATGAAGCCTTGATGGTTGGTGCGTCGAGATGCCGCGCTTTGAACAGAGCCAGCTGCCCCGGATCGACTCGCGCCGAACGCCGCATGTGCTCAAGCAGCATCAGTGGTGTGAATCCCGGATCTTTTCCACACGCCGCCCAGCAGAGCGCGGCCAGCGGAAACGTGCGAGCCCAGGCGATGACATCGATGAGGTCGCGCGATTCACTGCGGCTGCCAAGCGCCAGCACTTTGTTGCAGGCAAGGTCAATGTCGTGCAGACGCCATCCCAACAGCGGATCGGGGATTGGCGGGAAAAAGCGCCAGGCTGCGTCAAGCGCCCAGTCTATTTCGACGGACTCATCGGTATTCGCCAAGCTGACGCGCGCTCTGCGAAAGGTGTCGGACCAGACGTTGTCATGTGCCACCGTCAGTCCGGCTGCGCGCAGTGCGACTTCGTCTTGCGTACTGGCAACCGCCAAAGCCTCTCTGGCGTCGTGGAATAAATCGATGTCTCTGCTTTCCCGATCTGAATCTGGGGAGACGTGCATTGGGATACTGCCGGCAACGTGACTGCCCGGGTGGCGCTGATTGCGCAGGATGGTAATGACTTGGCGTTGGAATGCGGTTAGAGGCATTTCACCAACTCTGCTGCAGCGCGCCAACCGCGACGTCCACCGTGCTGACGAAGTTGGCGAATGACTTCCCGCGCTGTGGCAACCGTGGTCACCGGACTCGCGGGATCGCACCACCAGAAGCACTCGCTACGGAACTCGCGCACAGCCGCCTGAAAGCGCGGCTGCATTTCCAGCGGAACAGGACGATCGTCGTCAGATGCCATGGACGCAGCGTATTCCGCCACCATGCGAGCGGAAGCGGTTCCATGCAGGCAGCACCTGCGCTGCCTGGGCGTCCTTGGACTAGAAACATCACCGATAAGCAGCCCAGCGCAATGAGTCGCGATGGGAATCTCGCCGGCAGCTATTCAGCTACCCGCGCGCGCCGGCTGTCCAAGACTCGCCCGTGCGTTCGCCAGGCGTTGCACCAACTCACCGATCTCATCGCTGCTGATGATCAACGGCGGCGCGATGCGGATCGTGTTACCGCCAGCAGGGCCGACGACAACGCCGTGGGCGAAACCGGCATGGATGATCGCGGTGGGATCGCTTGGCATCTGCACACCGATGAGCAGGCCCCGTCCGCGAATTGCGACGGCGTCGGGAAATACCGTGCGCAGGCCGGCGATGAGCTTGGCGCTGTTGGTTTCGACACTGGCGAGGAATGCCGGGTTATCGATGACGTTGAGCACAGCCAACGCAGCAGCGCAGGCGAGTTGATTGCCGCCGAACGTGGTGCCGTGCAGGCCGGGCTTCAGTAATGCCGCTGCGGCTTCGGTCATCACGACCGCGCCGATCGGGACGCCGCCGCCGAGCGCTTTGGCGAGGCACATGAGATCGGGCAGGACGTTCTCGTGTTGGCAGGCGAACATGCGACCGGTACGGCCGATGCCGGTCTGCACTTCGTCGAGGACGAGCAAAGCCTGATGGCGATTGCAGAGCTCCCGCGCTTTGGCGAGGTAACCGGCTGGCGGGACGTTGACGCCGCCTTCACCTTGAATCGGTTCGAGTACGACAGCGGCGACGTCAGGACCCATGGCTTTGTCGAGCGCGGCGCTGTCGCCGAACGGAACGAAGTCGACTTTGGCCAAGGGCTGGAACGGTTCGCGATATTTCGGCGTGTGGGTCAGTGCGAGACTGCCGAGCGAGCGGCCGTGGAACGAACCTTCGGCGGCGATCATCCGTGGCTTGCTGCCGCCGTGAGCACCAGACCACAAACGCGCGATCTTCACCGCTGCTTCCAACGCCTCGGTGCCGGAGTTGCAGAAGAACGCACGCGGCAGCCCTGAGACTTTGGCGAGACGCGTGGCGAGCTGCTCTTGCAGCGGATGCTGATAGTGGTTCGAACTGTGCAGCAATGTCGCTGCCTGCTGCGAAATCGCCGCGACCAACGCCGGATGCGCGTGGCCAAGGCTGCTCACCGCGACGCCAGCGAAGGCGTCGAGGTAACGCTTACCTTGTTCATCGATCAGCCAGCAGCCCTGGCCACGCACGAAACGCAGAGCCTGCCGACCGTAATTCTGGACGAGGTGCTGGTCTGAGGGGGCGGGGTTGGGCATGGGTTTCTCGCGGAGCGGCATATTCGACAGAGGTCGGCGGCGTGCAACCATCGCGCCGTCTGGCCATCGCCAGGGGGCGCGTAGCCTGCGCGGCATGAAGCGACCCAATATCTTGCTGCTGTTCGCGGATATGCAGCGCGGCGACACGATCGGAGCGCTGGGGAATCCCCACATTCGTACGCCGAATCTTGACCGGCTGGTGCGCGAAGGCACTGCATTCACGCGCTGCTTCACGCCGTCGCCGGTCTGTGTTCCAGCGCGCCTGAGCATGCACTACGGCCGCTGGCCGCAGCGCACCGGCTGCGTGTTCAGCGCCGAGGCGGGCAAGGTGCGCGACGACGGCTCGTCGTATGTGTCGCGCCTAGCGCGGGCCGGATATCGGACGCATGCGATCGGCAAGCTGGAGTTCACCCCGGTTGCCGCCGGTAAGGGCTTCCAGTCGCGCGAAATCCAGGAGGAGTTCGCCGCTGATCCTGCGGGTGATGATTACGTCCGCTATCTGCAGGCGAACGGCTACGCCGATGTGCTTGATCCGCATGGGGTGCGTTCGGATTGGTATTACGTGCCGCAGTTGGCCGCGATGCCGGCGGCGGCACATCCGACGCAGTGGATCGGCGATCGCAGCGTGGCGTTTCTCAAGACGGCATCCACCGCAAAACCGTGGTATCTCACGGCAAGCTTCATTCATCCGCATCCGCCGTTCGCATTGCCATCGCCGTGGCATCGTTTGTACGACAGCGTGGACATGCCTGATCCGAGCGTTCCCGAGCAGTGGGAGGCGCATCTGACCTGGATGAACCGCATTCAGAACCGCTATAAATATCGCGATCAGGGCATCGATCATCGCCTGATTCGCCAGATCCGTGCGGCCTACTATGGCTGCATATCGTTCGTCGATTATCAGATCGGCCGCATCGTGCATGCGCTGGAACGTCGCGGCCAACTCGACAACACGTTGATCATGTTCGCCAGCGATCACGGCGAGTTGCTTGGCGAGTACAACTGTTTCGGCAAACGTTCGATGCACGACGCCAGTGCCCGGGTGCCGATGCTAGCGCGCCTGCCGGGTCGATTCGCGGCTGGGCAGGTGTGCACTGCGCCGGTCAGTCTGGTCGATGTAGCCCCGACGATGTGCGCCGTTGGCGGTGCGATGAAGGGTAACTCCTATGACGGTTTGCCGCTGCATGAGATCGCTACCGGTCGTCACCAGCGCGAGGCAGTGTTCAGTCAGCATCAGCGCGGCGCCCAAGCCGAGTATCTCGTCGCGACGCGCGACTGGTCGCTGTTCTGGTCGGCTGCGGATCAGCGTGAATACGTCTATCACACGGCGGTCGATCCGTTGCAGCAGCGCCTGGTGTCCGAGGCCTGGCATCCGCGCGAGGTCGCGCATTTGCGCGAGTTGCTGCAGCGCTTTCTGTACGCCAACGGCCAACGTGATGCGGTGACGAAGACGGGCGGACGGCTGGCCTGGAAGCTGCATGCCCGGCCGCGCAATCACCTCGTTGACCCATCGGCCGGACTCATCGTCCAGCGGCAACCGTGGGCGTTGGCGCAGAGCATCATTCCCGGCTACACCCGTCCCGAGCAGGTTGCGAATCAGGTTCCGCCGCAGGATGTTGCGGCCTTCATCCGTCGGCATCCCGCCGCCGCGCGCTATGCGGGCCTCACGACGACGGCGAAACGCCGTGCGCGCACAACAAGACGCTGATGCGCGCTTAATCCTACATTGCTCGGTTGAAACACCCCAAGGCAACCGCAGAGGCGCAGAGGCCGCTGAGATCGCAGAGGAGAACGTCCATTGGATCGTCACCCTGTGGGTGA
>CAZZAM010000058.1:0-18728 GCA_964652775.1 uncultured candidatus Brocadiaceae bacterium
AAGGCAGCGGTATGGCCGAAGGAAGATAGCAGCGCTATCTTCCTGGGCTCATTGCGTCATGGTCAGGTTGGCTGTCGCACGGATGTCACGGGATGAGCTGCCCACCTGAATCACAAACGCACCCGGCTCAGCGATCCACTGGGCATGATGTGTGTCGTAGAACGCAAAGGCTCGCTGCCCCAGTTTGAAATTGACCACCGTGCTTTCGCCCGGGGCAAGATCGACTTTAGCAAAACCCTTCAGCTCGCGCACGGGCCGCGCCAACGAGGAGACCACATCCTGTACATACAGCTGAACGACTTCCTTGCCGCGATGTTTGCCGGTATTGGTAATCGGCAGCGAAATCTGGACTTCATCGTGGGCTGTGCAGGTGGTCGGCGCGGATATCGCACCATAAGCAAAGGTCGTGTAGGACAGCCCAAATCCGAACGGGAAGAGTGGCTCGACGAGACGTTTGTCGTAGTAGCGGTAACCAACGAAGATGCCTTCACCATAGCGCGACTCGCGCGTACCTGGATAATCGAGGAATGCCGGTGTGTCTTCGATGCGCTTCGGGAAGGTGACCGCCAGCTTGCCCGACGGATTCACCGCACCGGTGAGAATATCGATGATTGCACTACCCCCATCCTGTCCTGGATAAAATGCATCGAGGATGGCCGGGACCTCATCGACCCACGGCATGGCAATCGGAGCGCCTGCATTCACGACAACGATCGTCCGCGGATTCGCCCGCGCCACCGCACGAATGAGCTCATCCTGATTGCCGGGAAGCCGCAGGTCCAAACGATCGCTGCCTTCTTGTTCGAATCGTCGTGAAACGCCGGCAAAGACGATGGCGATATCGGATGTTGCCGCCAGTTTCACCGCACGTTCGAGCTGCCCAGCCAGATCGGATCCGGTTGTGATGCCGAACGAAACAATAAATCCACCATTCACATCCGTGGGACGTTTGCTGTATTCCATGCGCAAGCCATACGCTTTGCCAGCTTTCAGGTTCAGCGTGACTGAATCAGGCTGCGCGTCTGCGCCCTTCTCTGCGGACGTGCGATATGCGAGAATGCGCTTTCCGTCCAGGAAGATGCTGCATTCGCCTAAGCGGCTAATTTTCAGGGTGTAACTCGCATCCTGCGGAACCGTCAACGTACCAGTCCAGCGCGCTGAAAATGCCTGCGGGCTGATGTCCGGAGCCGGACTGCTGCCACCCCACCACAAATTCATGTTGCCATCGACCTGTGCGATTTGTGGTTTGCCGCTCAATTCGGTGTTATTGAAATACTCACCCCACAGTCCGTATCCCTCGCCCTGCGCAGGCTTCAGTCGGCGGATGTCGAATATTGGTGGCGTCACATAGTTCAACGCGCCAGCTTCAAGTCGCAATTCCACCTTATCGCCCAGTCGTTCGCGCAATGCGTCCAGGGGCGTTACCAACCGCGCTGGCCGATCGATCTCTGAACTGCCACCACCGCTGAGTTGCAGTTCATTAGCATTCGGACCCAGGACGGCGATTGATTTCACGCCATGCAACTGCAAGGGCAAGAGCCCGCGATCATTCTTCAATAGCACGATCGATTCTTCGGCCAGCTCGCGCGCCAGTCGTTCATGAGCCGGTGTATTGATGCAACCCGTACGCTTGGCCGCTGCGCCACCCATTCTGCCCGACCTAAGGAGCATGCGCAAAATCCGCGACACGCTGCGGTCAATGACCGCCTCATCGATCTGCCATGAGTCAACCGCAGCCGCGAGTCCCTTGGTAAATTTCGCCGGCCCCGGCATTTCGATATCAAGCCCAGCAGAGACAGATTCGATCGTCGAGTGCGTTGCGCCCCAATCCGAGACCACCACGCCAGTAAATCCCCACTCTTTTCGGAGGATATCGTTCAGGAGATACCTGTTTTCGCTCGCGTAAGCGCCATTGATTCGGTTATACGCGCACATCACCGTCCACGGTTTTGCCTCTTTCACTGCAGATTCAAACGCTGGCAGATAGATCTCGCGCAGGGTGCGTTCGTCCACTTCCGAACTGCCGCGCATCCGCTCGACCTCTTGGTTGTTGCACGCGAAATGCTTGAGTGATGTGCCAACACCATGCGTCTGCACACCGCGAATATAGGCGACTGCAAGGCGACCAGCCAAGAACGGATCTTCCGTAAACGTTTCGAAGTTTCTACCGTTCAGCGGATGCCGGACGATGTTCACGCATGGTCCAAGCAATACATCACCGCCAACTCCAAGCACTTCTTCGGCAATGGCACCACTGACCTTTTCAATCAATGCCGGATTCCAACTGGTGGCCATGGAGGCGCCGGTTGGGAAGGACGTCGTTGCTCCCTTCCAGCGTCGCCCGTCATCCACGATGCGAACGCCGTGGGGACCATCGACCAGCGCCAAACTGGGAATGCCCAGTCGCTCCACCCCTGCCGTGTTCCAGTCATCCTTGCCAGCAAGCAGGCTGATTTTCTCCTTCAACGTCAATTTGCTGAGGAGGGCTTTAACCTGGTCGTCACATTGCGCTTGAGGTTGCATATTGGTGCTGCTTTCTGCTGTACTACGCGTTATCTGGTCTGCGCATGTATCACAGACTGCGCCTACCGCAATTCAATCGCCACGCAGGATGCAACTGTCATGGAGAACCGACATGCGCTGTTGGCGCTACATCCGCCAACAGCCACTTCAGGATCGGCTATCTGACGGATGATAGCGATGGACAATCTGCTCGACTGGTTCGGTACGATCATCGGATCCCAGGTGTTTGAACCCGCCGAGTTCTCCACTCAGCCGCCATTGGCGATCCATCAACTTTTCCCGCTGCAACACGGTCACAGCGCACGGATGCCAATCAAGCGTGACGGTTCGGCCAGTCATATTCTTGATCAGTTCCTTCAGAATAATCTCGTGAGAAACAATCACGATCCGCTGGGCAAACGGCTTCCTGGCCTTGAGATCCAGCACCACTTTCATCACGCGTTCTTGAATCGTGCGATCGGACTCTGGGTGGGTTGGCTTCCCTGCCCCCTCACGCCTTTCTGCCCAATCCGGATCCATCGCGCTAGTCGGACTGAATGGACTGCCCAGCACCTGCGACAACAGCACCTCGCCGAGTCGCCAGTCAGGCACTACCTCTGTCTTGCAGGCAGTGGCAATCGCATCGGCAGTTTCCAGGCATCGCCGGAATGGTGAGGAGATCACCTGGTGCACCTCACCACCGGTCGCGAGATGCGCGGCGCTGAGTGTTGCCTGCTTGTGTCCGATCGCGGCAAGACCGGGATCAATCCGTTGATGCGGTGGAGTTCCACGCGCCTTAAGCTGCTGATCCCAGGAGATCGGGTAACCGTGGCGAATCAGGACGATGGTCTGCATGGCGTTTGCTCGTTGAGATGGCTGTCGATCACCGCATCCACATAGATGCCGTGGGCCTGGATTCCATCTTGAGCAGCTAACGCAAGGAACAAGTCACGTAGGAACGACTCCGCCAATTCACGGCAACGATAATGGAAAATCCTGCCCGCGATGGCAACTGGTGGGGATCTGCATCTGGGCTCGATACTTTTTGGTGAGTTCAGGTACGGTCAGCGACAACCACGCGTCTAGGCTACGCACGGTCACTGGGCGATCACCGCTGCGAGCCTTGCCGGAAAGCCCTTCGATGAGGGCGTAGGTGAACACACCGTGACCCAGGGCTTTGACTTCGTTGGCGCCCTGCGCTGATCCGGCAGCAGCGATGATCGAAAGGCCCGCTGAGCGTGACAGTTGCGCCAGCGCGCGTTCTTCAGACGCCCCACGCAAAGCTACTGTTTCAACAGCACTGCCAGATTCACAGGCATCCAACAGCAGGATCTGTTTCTGTGCCGGTATCGCTTTGCACCAGTCGCGCAGGTCGGTGGCCGACACGGCGTTAGCGGCAAGATCATCATCGTGACCGTAGAGTTGCCGAATACTCGGCGGAATCAGGTAGAATGTTCCAGGCACACCTGACGAGCCCTCGCTCATGACGCCATGGCCAGCATAAAACACCAACAGGGTATCACCTGGCTTGGCCTTACCTTGGACTGCAAGAAATGCAGTCCGAATGCTCGCCTTGCTCACCTGAGCATCGAACAGTGCTGTCCACTGCACCGACTCAAAGAGTGGCTTGCCGCTGCGTGACACCGCCTCCATGACCGACTGAGCGTCAGCGATGGTCCAATTCAATTGGTACTTCGGATTCTCGTAGGCGCCGACAGCGATGGCGATGCCATAGAGCGTACTGGTTGCTTGGCGCTCGGGACAGGTGATCTGAATGACGGCAGGATTCGATTCGGTGCGCCGCGTATTGAACGCCGTGATGCGGATCTCGTTCGCACCGGGTGCCACCGGAATAACCCAGCGGTAGGACGTGGCGATCGCTGCTGTTGTCGGGCGCATACCGCGTTCGGTGCCATCAAGAGCCTTGCCATTGACCAGCACGCGCACTTCGTCGATGCCCCCACCCGTATTCTGCACCTCGGCTTCGACGACGACCTCCTCGGTGCCGGCCGGTACCACACTCGCTGCGACTGGACTGGTGATTCGCACCACCGGCACGCCCTTCACCGCTGCGGCAATGTTGTCGGACCCCCCGAATTCTTTGACAATTTCGACATCGGTTTTCCACGTAGAAAGCACGTGCTTGACGATGTCAGGACGGTTGAAGCGATCGGCAAAGCGACTGACTGGATAGAACTCGGCGAGTTGATCCTTGCCGCGGTTGATGTGCCAACCGATGAGCTCTTCGCTGTTCGGACCAGCCCAATAGTAGCCGCTTGGTGTCCAGGCCACCCAGCGTTGACCATCCTTGTCCACAAAGCAGGTCAAGACCTCGACCCCGTCGCTGAGGCGATACCAACGCACGGTGCCGTCGATGCTGGTTGTGATGACGACGGCGGCCTTGGACGGACAGACAACACCCTTTGGCTCGCTCGCCAATTCCTGCGACCAGATTTCCGTTCCCTCTGGGTTTAGGGCGCGCAGGTATTGCTTGCTGGCAAGCACGATCAGTTGCTTGCTGGGCGGAATGGCACTGAACAGAATATACTCACTGGCGCCGAGCGTCACCGAATGTCCATTGAGCGTCACCGCAGCGTCGGTTGTCTGGAGGTCGATGCCAGGAGCCACGGTGGTAGCGCGTTCGAAATGATTCTTGCTGCTGGTGCTATATGGCTCCACGCACGGAGGGATGACGACTGGTTTTTTTTCCGACTTGGTTATCGCATCGAGGTTCTCAACGTACCCAGAGAGAATCGCTTCGTCATAAGGCGGATCCATCGCCTTGGCCAGACGCACGGCCTCCTTCTGTTCGACGAGCGCTTCATCGAAACGATTCTGCTGCAGCAGCGCTTCAGCCAGGGTGTCCCGCAGGGCCGGCTGATCTGCACCAGGTAAAGCCAGGCCAGCGCGCGCCAGCTTCTCGGCAGTTACTGGATCATGCGGCTCATCGTCCAATAAATTCCAGGCCATGGTGAAAGCCCGGTCGGGATCACCTGGCTGGTCCGCGTAGATGCACCACATCCACTGCCGATCTGTCAATCTGCCTGCTGTTCCCGTTTCGAGATCAACCACCATGTTTTCGGTCGAAAAAATCCGCTTCCCCTGTGCCTCGCTCATCAGCGATGCTCCGTAAGCGCCGAAGGTCCACCGCAACGGTTCGAGACTGGCCATGATTTCGCCGGTGGGCGCAAGTAGGTGGAGCCAAGGCGTATCGGAGGCGGCCAATATACCGGACGGCAATCGACGTATATCCATGATCGTGGACGACCCAGCAAACTGCGCATGCGCCTGCGGCGTACCTCCCCCTATTGACCACGAGTGAATCAGTGGACCGCCCAGAAATGCCGCGTCTCCGCCAGCCCACCAGCGACCATGAGCTGCGCACACGCTGCTCGTTCCACCCTCGGAAACGCCGACGCTTACAGGTTGCCCAACGCTACTTTGGAATGCGATGGAGGGGTCAAGTTTCCCGACATCCGTCACCGTCGCGAGGCTGTCGGTGCGTAGGAGGCTGACGGCGGCAGCATCCATATATCCAACCGCGAGTGTCCCGTCATGGTGGTCAATGCCCACCGGCATTTTGCCAAGCGGAGCCACGACCTTGGCGGTCATATGTCCCGTGGAGTCGTAACGGCGAACGTGGCCGTCGTTGGACGTCGTAGCGCAACCGCCATCAGGCAACCAGCAAGCACGCTCGCACGCCGCTGAATACTCGGTGTCACGCCACTTCTCTTGGCCATCTGGCAAGCTGAGACAACGCAGGCCAGCATTGTCGCCCAGGCACACGAGCACCGCATCGCCTCCTGGTGCGATCACGAGATCGAAGATCAGCCCCGGCATTCCACCCACGCGACGAGCGAGCTGACCGCTCTGACGATCAATGATGTACACCGATGCCGCCTGATCTTCCTTCCATCCTGTCCATCCACCGGTCACCAACCAGCGTCCATCGGGACTGATCGCCACCGCGTACAACTGACCTTCGTTGCCTTCTCCAAGCGGCACCCGGTACACGGTCTCAGCTTCCAATTTTTTCCCGTCCCAACGCCACGTGCGCAGGGTTTTGTCCTCGCTGGAGGTCACCAACACCCGCCCATCGGCACTCGCATCGACGTTATGAATACTCAGCGTGTGGAATCCGGTCTCGATGCGCAGGATGGGTTCGCTTGATGGATCCGCCGCTACTAACGCGGAACAAAAACACATAAACCCGAGGATAGATCGCATACATGCTCCAACCCGTCACGGGCGTAGCGACAACCTAGCCGCGCCCGCCCGGACTACCACCATGACCATAATCAACGCCGACGATGGTCAGCCCATCAGAGCAGAAGCACACGGTGATGCTTCCACAGCTAAGTGAGGGACAGCGCAACGAGAACCATGGCATGACGCATGGCGAACGACGGCCCAGCAGCCAAACGGGAAACTAACGTTGAGCGATAAACACATTTTCGCATTCCATGTTGCCAGGACCTGCTCAAGCACACAATCCCGCGATGGCTGACCATGCCTCTTCTGACCAGCAATCTTTCTTCCCGTGGCTGGCGTTCAAAGTTCTCCTGTTCATTGCCTTGCTTGTGATCCTGGCCGCGTTGATCATTCCATTTCCCGGCGATCTGGAGCGCATGGTAGGAAACGAGAGCGCTGCCGCCTCAACCCTTAAATCCAGTGTGTTCGCCGCCGAGATCATGTTTCAATCTGAATGCCGCATCGACCAGGATCGCAATCAGGTCGGTGAGTACGGATTTCTGCGTGATCTGATCAACGTTCCTACAACTTCGACTGGACCGTATTCGATCGATCCGTTCCGGCAGTTGAACAGACTCTTTGCGGAAGGTGATACTGCCTATGGCTATCACTTCGCCATTTTTCTTCCCGATGGTCGTGGCGGAGCCATGACCGAAGCGACATCTGCCGGTCCGCGCGCAACCATGATTGACGGAATCAAGGTCAAGAACGCCCGCGAGCAGGAGATCCATTTTATCGCCTATGCGTGGCCAGTGGATGCGCGTAACGGGCGAAAAATATTTGCCATCTGCGAAAGTGGCCAAGTTTACCACCAGCCATGGGATGGGAAAACACCGCTCTGGCACGCCGCATTCGACCTTCAGCAGTGGGGCAATCTGGTGTGGTCGGCGTATCGTTAGGGCAAGGACGCCTCGGATCGGTAGATCAACCTGCGATGGGAACCGTGATGATCTCGAAGCGGCCCTGCCAGCCAGCATACGCGATCGCTTGCTGCGCACTCATGACCAGACCACCGCAGCAGGGAACTTCCATCTTCAAAACGGTCAATGAGGCTGGCTGACCCTGAGTGAGGATTGCCGCCAATTTCATGGTGTGTTTGGAGAGGTCGTCAAGTTTCGGACAAGCGAGCATGATACCGTGGCCACCAACCCAACGCTGATGGAAGTCAGGCATGGCGACCGGAACACAGTGCGCCGTCAGCAACAACTCGGCCCCACGCAGAAACGGTGCCGCCGGATTGAGTAGGGCCAATTGAATTGGCCAGTGCGAAAGCTGCGACTTAGGAGCCGCCGTTGCCGGCACGGTTGACGCACCGCCAGCATGCGTCCCCAGCAATCGCATCTGCGCACCCGGACAGACATGTGGGTGATCGTGGAGATGGATGGATGGCTTGCGCTGTTGGGCGAGATGGACATCGACGGCGTGCTGATCGAAAGCGGCAACGTCGCGTTTGACGACCGTGATGGCTCCAACTGGGCAGTGTCCCAAGCACGCGCCCAAGCCATCGCAGTAGGTCTCAGATACCAACCTCGCTTTGCCGTTAACGATGGCAAGCGCGCCCTCTGCGCAGGCGGTGACGCATTCCCCGCAGCCATCGCACTTGGCTTCGTCGATGATGATAACGTCACGGAGCATGAATGACCTCGCATGGATCGGCGACAACGTGTAGCCGATGCAGCCGCTGGCGATTGTCCTCTCGTTCTGCGGTTTCCGCAATCAGCAATATGCGCGACGACTATCGGCTTAAGGAATTGCTCGGTACTACAACTTCAGTCGGTACACATGTTCGGTCAACGGAGCAAAATCGTCACTGAACTCACCAGGTGCTGCCGTGATGGCACGACTCTCGCCAATCACGTCTATCTGGGTTCCGGCGCGGAGTCCCTCAACATGTATGACCGCCTTGCCACCGCGAGGTTCGGCTCCGACCTGATCCGCACTGACGCCGATATGCTGCGCAATGATGAACAGTGATCCATCTGCGACCGTTGCTTTATGCTGGCACAAGAGACGGTCACTCATGGAAATGACTATTTTGACCTGAGCTGGATCGCCAAGTATGGTTGCGGCGAGACCGGTAATTCGATCATTGAGTTCTTTCGCCGCTGCTTTCACCGGGGCATCCATCACCAGTTGGTTCTTCTCCAGTGCTGGTCGGTAACCGATAGCAGTGGCCCCGTGGATGATGGCAGACCACACCGCAGCGCGCACCTGTGCTGAGTTGAGCGCCGCAGGCTTTGCACCGCTCGCATCCGCCAGATCCAGCCAGAATACCACCGGACGTCCAGGACCAGCAAGTTCGCTCAGTTCAGATACACCAGCACCGACTCGGCTGAGCCAAGTGCCAACGCCCTGAGCCATGTCAGAGCTGTGTATATATCCAGCCACTTCACACTGTTTGAGGTACTCCGGGTACATAGCTTGGCGCGTCGCTGGATCCCACACTGGTGACGCACGCATGAATCCCGTGCTGAGCGTCAGAAACACTGGGCGCGTTTTCTGCATGGTGTGCAACCATTGGTAAAGACCCGCTACTTTATCCACCGATCGCAACTGGGCATCGTACGCATAGAGCCAGACCTGTTGTCCCTGGTCGTTGAATGCTCCGACTTGTTTGATGTGTCCCCAATCCACTTTGCCAGGATGAACGGCGGTAACACGGAAAATCAGCTCCTTGAAGGTGATCGGCGCCGCTAGTTTGAACTCCTGCTTGTCTTTTTTCTTTTCCACGTTGGCGGTAAGGACCTCTTTCCCGTCCACCAAGAACACCAGCTCTTTGGGCGCATAGGTGGAAGCATCAGGCTTCAACCAGACTGCCAGACTGCTGACGGTTACCATGCGATCCAGATGGATGGTCACCTCGGCACCCAGCATGTCCTCAAGGAGCACACCGGCCTCGGTCGAATACGGATTGACGACTTCGTTTGGAGAACCATGTGGCCGGGTTGGTCGATTCATGGTGACGTTCACGGCTTTCGGCCACGGAGGCTTGGGCAGCATGGCCACCGAACGATCAGGCTGATCTTCGTGCGTCAGGCCCAGTAACTTGCGATGCCCAAACACTTCGGTGTCCGCACCCATCACGCCATACAGTCCTTTTTCCGCGATTTTATCCATGTATCCTTGCCCGGTGTGAAAAGCCCAGTTGGTGACGCCAACGTCACCATTCACGAACAGCGTGTTTGCTCCGAGAGCAAGTGCGTCTTGGATCTGAATGTCTGCTTGGGCAAACATCGCTGGTGGAATTGGTTCTGTGGACGGCTTGCTGGCATGTTTCATGGCCTCGCTGAGTGATATCTGCGGCTGGACGAAGAGCATAAGCGGAAACAGCTTTTTGCCCTCAGCGATAAACGCCCGGTTGGGGCCGATTTGAACAGTACCCTCTTCGGCAATCGCCTTGCGGAACGTTGCGATCGGCGGCAGCCCGGGACTCTGCCGGTACTTGCCCCACACCTCCTCAATCCAGTCATCATCAAAACAATGGGTCTGTCGACTCCAGTCCTTGTTGTAATCGGCCGAGATCGCTTCCTTGATCCAGGCGATGTACTGGGTGTCGTCTTCATGCATCCAGCGATCCACATAGGCGAAGAACGCGTCATGGTTCCAGATTTTTTCCGCCTTCAGGAGTAATGTCGCCAAGGCCACACCCGGCCAGGAGTTCGACGTGTTGGCCCGACGATATCCCTCCGACATGGTGTTACTTGGTCCTGGCCACAAGCCCGGCCACAGGTGTTCGTACGGCCCACGGTCAGTTTGGCCAGAACGTGGATATTGGCCGCTGAAACGCACGCAGGCTCCAGTCCAACAGCTGCCAAATTCCGTATGCTCGTCTTCACCAAAAGCCGCTTCGGGTGCGTTCGTGCTGAGCTGCAGCATCTCCTGGTCCTGCAGCATGACGGCGGCAAAAATGATTGGGAACTTCCGTCCGCTGCCGAATCCACCTGCTGCGGGCCATCCGCCCTCCTTCCCTGCCTTACCGCGCTTGGCAATCGCCCAATTATCAATGCCCACCTGAATCATGCGCTGGCATAGCTTGGTCTTGTGCTCCTTGGACGCGTCGCTGCACAGCATCAACCCAGCCATTGAGACGACGCGCACGACTTGTTGCCCATAGCCCGGCATATTTTCGGACGGGTGCAAGTCACGACTCTCCCAGCCATAGACGTGGTCCAACCATGACCGATCAAAGGCGCGTTCCAATTCAGCCCACGACCAAGTCGGTTTTTTTTGAATCGATGCCAGGGCAATCGTGGTCGGCAACAATTCCCAATGCGTTTCGCTGAAGCGATGAATGACGTCCTTCTTCAGATCGCAGTAACCTGGACGAAATGCATCTGCTGGGACGGATTCCTTCAGACAGGTCAGCACCGCCGAAGCCCTGAGTTTACCGCCTTCATTTCCCGGTAATTTTTCAATCGCTTGGCCACGCTCAAGACTGATGGTCGAAACCAAGGAGTCTCCCGGTTTCAGTGCAACCGGATACGTGGTGATCAATTCTTCGCGATAGCCATTGGGGAAGCGGTTGTCATACGCGCTGAAGTTCGTGACTGGCGGGTTCAGCATGGAGCCATTGCGCAACTCCTTGCCGTTTCGACTTGGTGCGGGCGTGACTTCCACCACGGTCACTGGACCGACCACGTAGTAGTCTCCATTGACGAACTGACCGATGGTCACTGGCTTATCAAATTTCCAGGTAATACCGTACTGCGACACACTGTCCTCGGCTGCGCTGGCGATCCGAGACAGCATGCACGCAACGACCACGACCAATGAAAGACACGCGTTCATGGAATATCCCCGATTGTTGAGTTGCGCTAGAACTTGGCGCTTTACAGATGAAACAACAATTCTTGATCGGCAAGACAATATAGGATCGGTGAATGGCCCTTCGTGCTATGATCTACTGACCACCCAGATACCGCAGCGTGCAGAGACTAAGATCACCCACTTCGAAATTTTGGTAATCTGCGAAATCAGTGGATAAACCTACTCGAATGTACTGAGCTCCATTACGACGCTGAAGCGGCCCTGATTGGCGTGACCATGACCCAGGTCCGCTCGCAGGCATTGAAGCTCGCGCCAGGCCCATCGCCGGTGGCGTTAAAAATGTGCGTGGGCTGACCATCCTGGACCAACACCTGGGGTCGCTCACGGAAACCTTGCTTGGTGACTGTTCCGTTGTCCCACGTCACCGTACGCGAATAACCCAAGCACGGTTTGGGGAACGTCCAGGTCAGGGCATCGGGACTGGTGGCATGAATGCCGCCGTGACGTTCGCCGCAGATGGCACCGCTCATGTCTTTCATGATGGCGTGGAACATACCATCCTGATGCCACAGATACGGATCCTCGACGTTGCCCGAAAATAGCGGCTGCGCCGAGGCACGGACGTACGGGCCACTCCAATGCTTGGCGCGGGCGAGGCCGAGACTGAATGGTCCGCGCACGCTCTGGTCCAAGCGATTTGATTTGTAGATGAGACTCACGCTGCCATCGGGCAACACGCAAGGTGCTGGATTTGAGGTGATCGTCTCATCCCAACCGCCGAGTACGGATTCGAGGATCGGAGCATCCGGTCGCTGCCATGGTCCATGGATGGACTTACTCGTCGCCAAACCGATGCGCTTACGATTCCAGTACGTGGCATAGCGATCAGGATCGCTGCCAATGGCACGGATGGTGGCGGGATCACTGAGATCATCTGGATAGCCGATGCCGATATAGAACAGTAGAAACGTATCGCCGTGGCGATGGATGGTGGGATTGTGCGTGGCACAGGCATCAAAGAAGCGCGGTGATCGGCGCTCAAACACCACGCGCTCGAAACGATACGGCCCCTCCGGCGTGACACTGCTGGTGTGGATGATCTCCGAGTGAAAGGTCCAGCCCGGATGCATGAGATACTTTTGCGACCAGCGTGAACAGAACAGGTGATAGCGTCCGTCTTCGCCACGAATGGCGGAGCCGTCCCAGACCCAGTACTCAGGCATGGCGAAACCGCCTCCGTGTACGGATGGGGCAAGACGATCTATGAAGCGCATGCGTGATTCTTCTAGGCATTGCCCGCAAGGGTAGAGGGCAATTCTTGCCGCCGATGAGCCCCTTGTTGGGAGTGCTCGAGCGGGCCCTGCTCGTTAAATCCCATAAAAATCGGCATGTGCGATTGATACGGCCACATGCAGCGTAGCTACTGTAGGTTCCCTTGCCTGCGTACCGCAGACGCTCATCCATCATGCGCATGCTTGCCATCGTCGTCATGCTCCCCGCGTTACTAACCGCAGCTCAGACCCAGCCAGCAGCGAAGGCTGACGCTGGAGGGCAGCCAACCCCGACTGAAACAGCTGCTCTTGAGTTGATCAACGTCTACCGAGCCAAGACCAGAGAAGCCGAAAATCGCTTCGAGGTGATCTTGCGCGAATACGCCGACAAGAAGGCCCCGATGATCAGCGGTTGGGTTGCCAGGAGTTGGGTGAATGGGAATTCCAAGTTGCAGGGTGGCATTGCACCGGTCGTCATCAATCCGGCTCTGATGGCATCTGCGCGCGGGTTGCTGAATGGCAAAATCCAATGGATCAATAACCAACGGCTGCCCTTTGCTGAGCCGTTCCGCGGTGCTGGTTATACTCCTAACGCCAATGGTCTGATTTTAGTTGGCGCACAGGCGCCGTCGCTGCGCGCCACCTTTGTCAGGGCGATGACCAATACGACCAGCGAAACACCAGAAAAACCACCGAAAGCCCATTATACCTTTGCTGGACGCGAGGCCCTTGATCCAGGATGGCGGGAAGTCGGCATCGCCGTTGACGAGTCGGGCGGGAAGTTCTCGTTGGTGATCATCCTGGGTCGTGGTTCAGCGACTCGATATCTCGGCGGCGCCACCTTTGCTGATGCCAATCACAATAGCACATGCGATTCAGGCGAGGCTCTGGCTGGCGTGAAGATTACCGCCGGCGATGTGTCCACGGTCAGCGGTCCGACTGGGGTCTGGTGGATGGAATTGAAAAACGCTGACGCAATTGATGTCGTCATCAGCGGTGGAGGATTCACCAGTACCAGGAAGGTTGCCGCTGGAACTGGCAATGTAGGCATCGACTGGCGCGTGCCCAACACCAACGACATCAAGAATGCCAAAAAGTTCCTCGCCGACGCAGAAAAGGGTGCCAAGGACAAAGACGAAGAGAAACGCCGCAAGGCACTGGCCACGGTGCTCAGCGGCACCCGTATGGCGATTCTTGATGACGAACTGCAGCGCACGGTGGACGCCTTCACTCAGCCCATTCGCGAGGATTACGACGAATTAATCCGCAAAGCCATGGCCGCTCTCAGCGAGGACGAGGCAACATTCAAGACCCGCATGCACGAGTACGAGCTACCATGGAAGGGAGCGCTCACCTCCTGGTTCAAGGAAATGAACAATCTCTATCAGTTGCGCCAACAAGTGAACGAGATGTCCTCTGCCAGGGCCGACAAGCGCGCGGCCACCGTGCCAGCGTTGACCACGCAATTGACCAAAGCGATTGCCAGCTCGTGTGATCCCACTCTGCAAGAGCAGTACGAACTGCTCCGTACCAGCCTGGAGTGTCTGCCACCACCTCCGGCCACCGCACCAGCGGCTCCCAAAAAATAGCCCGCCGTATCCTACACCGACGATTGATGGTCCTGGCAGATACTCCGTAACACGTCGCTGATCGCCGACAAAGGAGGGAAGCGATGGATTCGTTAGGCCCCCTGCAGGATCGGTTTACGGCGCTGGTTGCCGAGCACCAGGCTTGGCTGCGCGGCTATGTCCGAACCCTGGGCATTGCCGTTGCCTCGGTCGATGACGTAGCGCAGGAAACATTTTTGGTCGCCTATCGACGCTTCGATGAATACGACCCAGAACGACCTTTTGCCGCATGGCTCAAGGGCATCGCCAAGCACCTCGCCGCCAATGAACGTCGCCGCCATTTCAAGCGTGGCCGATTAGTCGAGCCGTCACTCGCCGCTGCGCTGGCAGCAGTTGACGAAACTGACGCTGCTGAGGACTGGCCAATGACCACCGAACATCTGCGCGCCTGTCTGGAGCTGCTGCCTGCACATGCACGAGAACTCTTGTATCTGCGCTACCAAGAGGACTTGGACGCCACCGCTCTCGGCACTCGTCTCGGGCGCGACGGCAATGCCGTACGACAAGCATTATTCCGCGTCCGTGAGTCGGTCCGTCGTTGCATCGAAAATCGCGCCGGGGTGACGCCGACATGAGCAAGCGCGATCCCCATGCGGATGACACGGCGGCGCATCTGGAAATCGCCCAGCGATCCGATGGCGAACTCATCGGACGGTTCCTTGATGGTCCCGCTGATGCCGGGCTCGAGCGTGAGCTCGCCCGGCGCATCAGTGCCGATCCAGCGTGCGCTCGCTTACTGCGCCGTCATCTTCTGATCGCAGAACTGGCCGACCAACACGCCACGGTCGAACGTGGAGGCGAGCGTTTCGCCGCTGGTTGGAACACGCGGCTCGCCGCCGAATCTGATGCTGCTGTGTTCACTACCCGCACGATGATGCGGATTGCCGCGTATCCCCCCAATCAGCGAACAGAACTGGTGGTAGTTGGCCTACGCTTTGCCGGTTTGGCAGCCGCTGCCGGACTGCTGATCAGCCTCGGCTGGGTCGCTTCAAGCACCATCGAACATGGACGCCGTTGGCTGAACGAGGAAAGCTTGGTGCGCATCGATAATCCGGCAGTTAACGAGCGCGGCAACGCGCTCCGCCACCTGCGTGAGGAGCAGCAGTGAGCAAGCTCTCGCGCATCGAAATGCTGATTGGGCAGGCAGCAACCGCTGGCGCCTCTGACGTTGTCGCCGAGCCGCAGGATGATGGCTCGCTGGTGATCGTTGCGCGTCAGGATGGTCTGCGCGAAACCATCGGGCAAATTGCTGCCGCCGAGAGCGCACAAGCCGTGGCTCGACTGAAAGCACTTGCCAGTCTGCCTGCCTACATCACCACCGAGTCACAAGATGGAACCATCGACGGTCGCGCATTCGGCATTACTGGCGATGTGCGACTGGCCTGCTTACCTACTGTGCGTGGTCAACGCTTGGCCCTGCGCCTGCCCGTTCTCGGGGCGCTGCCGACACCAGACGAATTACACCTGGATCCAACTGTCCTCCAGACCCTGCGCCAAGCGCTGCGCCGACGCGATGGTTTGATTCTCGTCACTGGGCCGACTGGTTCTGGGAAGACCACCACGATTCACAGTCTGCTCGCCGAATTGGCAGCCGAGCGTTCTGATCGACAGGTCGTCACCATCGAAGATCCAGTTGAACGCCGCATCCCCGGCCTCGCCCAAGTCGCGGTCGCACCTGGACACGGCTTCGGCTACAGCGAGGCGCTCGCCGCTGCGCTGCGCCAGGACGCTGACGTGTTGGTGGTTGGTGAAGTGCGCGACCGCACCACCGCCGCCGCGTGTTTAACCGCAGCTTTGACCGGTCATTTGGTGATTAGCACGCTGCATTGCGGCCGCGCCACCGAGGCGGTGCGCAGACTGATTGACCTCGGCGTTGACGCGGATCACCTGCGTTCGGCGCTGACCCTGGTGCTCGCGCAACGACTCGTGCGCCGTCGCCACGATACGTGTGGCGGCGTTGGTTGCAGCACCTGTCAGTCTGGATTCCGTGGCCGTATGCCGGTGTGCGATCTCTTGGTGTTAGACCACACGAATCGCACGCGTCTGGCCGGCGGCCAAGCACCACTCTTGATTGCGGATCTTGATCGTCAGGCGGCCGGACTCGTAGCCGACGGATTGACCACTGCCGCCGAAGTGGCGCGGAGCGTGGCATGACGTTCACGCTCCCCTGGCTACATCCGCACCGCGCCGATGTGCTCGCCGCACTCGCCTTGGCAGTTCGTCAGCGCCAACCATTGGCGCAGGGTTTCGCCAGACTGGCAGAAGGCGATCCATTGTTGCGGCCGTGGAGCGATCGACTCGCACCCGATCTCGCTGGTGGCACGCCGATCGGCACCGTGCTGCGCCGTCATCGTCTGCTCAGCAAAGCTGCGGCAGTCCAGTTGGACAACGAACCGAATCAGCAAGCTGCCTTTGATCGGCTCGCCCACGACAGTTTGCAGCCCGTGCGCGGAGTCTGGCTCATCCGTTGGTTCCCGGTCCTGCTCGTGGTGATCATTCTGATTCCCGTGGCTGTTCTTCAGCTCAGCGGGGTGACGTCGATGCACGCCGCCATTTATCGTGATTTTAATCTGAAGTTGCCCTTGCTGACGTTGGTCATGTTGGACCAGTCGATCGCCGGAGTCATTCTGCCGCTTATCGGCGCTGCCCTCATTTGGCTCCTCTTGGCCACGCTCGGCCTGTTCCGTGGACTGCGTCACCTACCGCACCTATGGTGGGTCGAGGTCCATCGCCAAGCGGCCATGCTCGAACTGGTGGATGCCGCGATTGCCGGAGCCGATGCGCCGCGGCGACTGCGTTGGCCGTGGTCGTGGTGCGCTGCTCTGCGTCTATCAGCATGGCGACAGAACAAGCCGACCTGGGATCGCTCGTGGCGAACCTGGCGCATACTCACGCGTTGGCGCGCGCTTGGCCATGGATGGCGCACCGCAGCCCGGGCAACGACAGCCGTTGGTCTGCTGCAAGCACTGGAATTGTTGCCAGCCCATGCTGATCGAACGTCCTTGGAACAACTACGTGCGACCACTCGCGATCGACTGGCGTATGCGCTGGAGCCGGCGCTCGTCGAAACGCGCGCGCTGCTGCTAATCGGATTTGCCGTCGGCCTGTTTATGGCCGTTATGGCGCTATATCTACCGCTATTCTCGACGATCTCACAGCTGAATGGTGGCTGGTAATGAACGAATTTTATGCCCTCATTGTCATGGTTGGCAGCCTCATGGGATTCCTGCTCGCCGTGCTCCTTGGCTGGCAAGCGTTAATGGCGACGCTGCGTTTGGTATTGACGATGCACACGCCCAACACGGTCGCTCTGCTGCTGGGTCGGCTATCTGATGCTACACGCCAGCAACGTCCCTGGGCTCCCGTGCTGCGCGGTTTGCGATTGGAAATGCCATGGCCGTGGCCGTTCCGGTTGGGCAAAGCAGCAGATGGTCTCGCTGCAGGTCAGGACGCTGCTGACGTGCTCGCTTCCTCGAACCTGCTGCCATCTTCCCTGCGCACGCAGGCTGCCCAAGCCCTGCGCCAGGGACCAGAGGCATTCATGCAATGGTGCACCGCCATCACGCGCGGTTCGACCACCAATCCCCTGGCCGTGCGTCAGCAAGCGTTTCTCCTTGCCGAACTCGCTGCGATCATCGCTCTGCTGCATTTCTTGAACGTCTATATTTTCCCAAGTTTTGAGCGCATGATCCGCGAACTCAATCTCACCCCGCCGCCGCTGCTGGTGTCGATGCGTTGGTTCGCGGAATTGGAAGTTCCCCTACTACTAGGTGTAATCAGCCTCGTTATCAGCGTCATCATCGCCGTTCTGACACGGCGCTGGCAGCGGCGGCGGCGCCATGCGGCGGCTCGACTCCTCCTGATTGGAAGCCAAGCGCGGTTGCCCGAGTCGGCGCTGGGAAACGCGACCGCATTCCCAGCCCTCTGCAACGCAGCTGGATGGCGGGCGACAACCCCGGCCGAGTTGGCGCGTGAACTCGCCCGCGCCGAAATGGGCGAGGCACAGCGGGCCGCATGGCTACCATCGGTACTCGCCGCAGCAGCTCCACTGCTCGCCGCCATTCCCATCGGGCTGATGATCATCGGCGTCATGCAGATGCTGCTGTCGATATTGTACCAAATTGAGGCGCAATCATGAGCCTAAACAACGCAATCCAAGGCAACCGCAGAGGTCGCAGAGGGCTGGGGGTAGAAGACATTGCTGTTTCAGGCGTCGATCACCCACAGGGTGACGATCCATTGAGTTCTCCTCTGCGATCTCCGCGGCCTCTGCGCCTCTGCGGTTGCCTTGGAGTTTTTCCCAACGCCA
>CAZZAM010000059.1:0-17756 GCA_964652775.1 uncultured candidatus Brocadiaceae bacterium
GTTACTGGCCGTAAGAATCAGATCAACGTGATCCTGACCGGGCAGAATGGTGGTCTGACCACGGGTCGGCATGTTCGTTAGCGTATAATCGAGGCCGAAAAACGCGGTGCCTGACAACGCAAAGCTAACCTGAAGGCTACCCGTGAGATTGCGCCAGCGGGTAAAGCGGACAGTGACTGATCCGGAATTTTCGCTGATCGTTGCGCCGCCGACCACTGCTACCGACACATCCGGCAACTGAGCATCCTGAATGGTCATCGTCGCCGATCCGGGATTGTTGACCTGGTAGTCCAGACGATCGACCAACGTGACCAGCACCGTTTCGTCGCCCTCAGTCAATAAATCGGTCAGTGGAGTGACCGGCACAACGACGGATGCGCGACCGGCAGGGATCGTCACCGTGCTGGGCAAAGCCACGTAATCGACTCCAGACGTGGCGGTTCCGGCTACGGTGAGACCGACGACCAGATCCTGCTCCATGGTGCCATCGCGACGAACGACGAAGTGCCCGGCGACCGCAGCGGTATCGATTTCATTGCGCTCGCGAGCTGGGCCATCCAAGACTTGGACGTTCACACGGGGCGTGTCATCGTCGGAGATAAAAAGCATTCTGGCGGCTGGAGCGCCGACGTTATAGCCAGTTCCTCCGAGAATATTCACAGTAAGGGCTTCGCTGCCCTCACGAATCCGATCATTGACGGCCGTGATCGTGAATGACTGCTCGTAGGTTCCCGGCTGCAGGGTAACGCTGGTCGGTGGCGTAGCGATATCGGCCAACGTCGCCGTTCCCGACGTGATCGTGATAGGAACGGTGATCGCGCTCGCGAGAGCGATGTCGCTCACCACCGTGTATTGCGCCACGTGCGATCCGTCCTCGGTGGCACCCGCTTGATCCGTCCGCAGAGTGACGGTTGGCGTGTTCGGCAACGTGCCCTGCACGTTAACCGTGGCTTCTTCTGGCATCGCGACGTAGTCGATCCCGAACGCAGCAAGCAGACGATATGTGCCAATATAGTGCTCCGCGGCCGTGGGATTGGTGGTTGCTGCTGCACGCACCTTGATGCTGGTGACGCCAGCGTCGAAGCGGATGTACTTGTCAGCGGTTGGATTCGCATCGTTGGGTAGCGGTGCGGTTTGCGATGAGTCATAGGACTCACGACGATACTGACCCTGGGATTCTGGCGTCTCGTCATTGATGTTGATAAAGTCCGCCATCGTCGTCCAGGTGACACCACCATTCGCGCTCCACTCCAAGCCAGTCGTGTCAGAATAGATGCGCACAAACAGCGGCAGATTGGTCAAGAAATCGATCGGCTGGTCATAGACCGCTGGCTTGGTGAACGAGCCCGTCAGCGGCAAGGTCCGCGTCACTGTCCACATGGGCCGAGCTCCAACTGCAACCGTTGGGTTGTCAGCCGTCACCGTGATTGCCTGTCGACGATAGGCGACGTAATCGACTTGCGTCTTGTCACGACCACTGAAGACGACCGTGTTGCCCGAAGCGTCGTTGACGCCGATGAAGCGATAGCCTTCCATCGTCGCGTCAAACTGATGATTGGTGCCATCGGCGAGATTGGCAATCGCGTAATAGCCATTGCTGTCGGTCCACGCGCCCAGGTACGGCGTGCCGACCCACGACACGCGCACGCCCTGGAGCGGCACGCCAGCTTGATCGACGACGCGTCCTTCAGCCCACATCTTCGTCCGTCCGCCAGCGGGACCGGCGAACTCAGGCAGAGCGATGTTGACCTTCACGAACGCGGTAGCGACGCCACCCTTCATGTCCGACACCGTGCAACGAACCGTCACCAGACGACCAGCCGCGCCGATGTCCGAGGTACGCCAGTAGTGGTAGCAACTATTCTGATTGGTGTTGTGCCACGCGATCGATGGATCGTAACTCGTCGTTGGATTCCGGTAATCACCGAAGTCCCACGAATAGGCCAATTCATCGCCGTCGCTGTCGGTCGCCGTGGCAACGAACTCAATCGGCGCGGTCTGCGTCGCTAACGAAGCAAGTGGGACCAGCACCTGGCCGCTGTGACCAACCAACGACGTGAGGCGCGGTTGGATGGTCAACGTTGGCGCATGATTGTTGGAGAAGCGACCGATGTTCACCACTACATCCAAGGCCTGCGGTTCGCTGAGTTCCTTGCCTACCACGGTGACGTGGATCGGGTTCTCGGCACTCATATCTGAGTACGTGCGACCAATAGCAATGCCGCCATCCTGGCGGTAATCGCCATCAATCGGCGGCTGCAGCGTGGCAATCGTTTGATTGAGACTGCTCGGCGTGCCCGGTGTCGTGTCGATCAGGTGCGGCTCCGCACTCGGAGGTGTGTTGACCTCTTTCGAGCTGTCCCACGGCGTGCCCTGCACAATGAGGCTATCGGGCAACCACTCGTGTTTACCCTGCGGAAATGGCACATTGGTCCGTCCATCGTAGCAACGCGAGCGGTAGCTCAGCAGGTAGTTCTGCTGGTTGTTCTTCGGAATCCACAGTGCATAGGTCCGACCGGCTTCCAAATGCGGCTGATCGTAGGCAGTAATCCGATAACGGCCGCTCGTTGTCGTGGTCACATAATTATTGGACGCGATCCAACCCACGGCAATCTTCCAATACATACACCAGTGACTCGTCGATGGTCCACTACCCATCACGCTATACGGATCGCCGTAGGCCTGCGTGGTTCCCGTGTACATGGAGAAGATACGACCAGGCGGGTTCGGCGATGGATTGCCGGGGAATCGCCGCCAATCGTGCGACGTATAGGGACCGATGCCGTCACCAATCCAGCGATCGCTGTGACCGGCGCCAAGCACATGACCGAATTCGTGAGACAGAGCGCTGGTACCACCGTTCAACTGAATGTTAGAGGTACTGGCAGAAAATATCGTTCGATGAGCCACGACAACAACATCGTAGGCACCAGTAAATCCTGCGTCGATTGCGATCTGAACGCCATCACCCATCAAGTCACCAACGCCGCCCAACTGCACGTGTTTGGGAATCTCACGGTAATGCAGATAGGTCTGCGGCATGGTCAGCAGCGGCGTAACATCGTACTGCAACTGCACCGCACCGTAGGTATTCTCCTTATAAAAGTCGGCAACCAGCCGGCATTCGGTTTCGGCCCCCCTTTGATCAATATACTCGCGCAGATCATCGGGAAAATTCACACGGATGAAGAGCATGCGCTGGAAGCCACTGATGCCGGTGTCCGCGCCGCCACCGCCTTTGAGCATGCCCTTGGCCGCAGCATCGGCCGCCATTTTTGCCGGGACCAATTCGGCGGGTGTTCCGTCCCTCCTGAATACCGAGATGGCGTACTTGCCGCCATCCATGTGCTGCTCGTAGATTTCCGGAGTAATGACCGGTTCATCCACTGCGCTGACACAGGCTGCCGTCAGCATTATGAAACAAACGAGAGCGGCGAGGCGATCAAACATGAGTAGACCCTATGGAAAGTTGCGGAAGAAAGACGGCGCTGATTGTTGAGTAGGAATGCTTGGATGCTTGAGTGGTTGGGCGTGGATATTGAGTGATTTGGCGATGTTCTGGTCGAGCCACATGGTTTTGTTCGCTGCCTAACTTACAGGTTCCCGTTGCTGAAGTTACGCTGTTCAATACGTCGGCTACACGACAACGCCATCAACCTACGGTAATAAAAAATAGTGCCGTCGCCCGTCACATGGTTTTCACCTAATGTAACAACGCTGCCGACGTGCGATTCGACGGCTGAATGCCTGTCGCCTGGTTCGTTCGTATCACTCACCTGCATAATTTCTGGCCGAGAAAATATGCGCGGTGCCGATGCGCCATCTTGAAGCGCGCGATCGTCGACACGAACGCCGTTGTTCGCACGCAGCGTCTTTCTGCGAACTTGGCACGACGCGAATTGAATTACGCGAGAGTAAAACACTGCCTACAGGACCTAGCCATTCCGACGTTTAGTTCAGCAACGCTGCAGTTTTTGATCGGCTGTATCACCGACCTCAATACTCAGACAACTCCACGTCTAAGCCTAATCGAGAAAATTTTTCCTAATACATCGATTGCCTGCGCGTTGTACTACGAGAAACCCTCGACTTGGTGATCAGCTGCATGCGCACGTGCTCTTTGTGTCGTCCGCGAACCGTTGAGTTCGGGTCTCCCAAATGCCGCGTGCTCCTAAAACGCAGAGAAACCCCGCTTGCTCGCACTCGGTATGAAAGCACGTTGCACCCATGCAGCGCAGTGGCCCATGTTGTCTGATCGTCGCCCTGTTCGGCCTGTCCGTTCACCTCGGCGCCGAAGAGGTCACCGTAGGTTCGCCGCTGGGTCGGATTCGCATCGCTGTCGATGCCACGCAGGTCCAAGCCACAGATGCACACGGACAAATCACGACGGTCAAACTGCAGGATCATCCAGGAATCACCTGGGCCGATCGCCTGCGGTCAGCAAAGGCCGCCCAGCCGCAAGCGCGCGTAGAGGCACTTGGTCAGGTAGGATTACGGAAAATCGCCATCTCGCATCAGGTGTCGATGATGCCAAGGTCCAAACAGGTACTGGCCGCACTCGCCGAGCGATGGAAGTTCCGCATGATCGCCGCGCTACCCGACCACAGTTATGTGGTTGAACCACAGGATGATCACCCGTTAGCTGGCATTCATCTAGCCAATGCCTTGGCTGGAGATCCTGACATCGTCTGGGCCGAAGCCCAACTGCGTTGGCCGGCACGGGTAAAAGCCACGCCAAACGATCCGCTGTTCACAAACCAGTGGGCGCTCAGCAACGACGGTTCGCAGGCGAATACCACCGCAGGTGTCGACATCCGCGCAACGCTTGCTTGGGATACTGCGCGTGGCGTCGGTAAGAACGTGGCGATTGTCGATAGCGGCATTGAGTACACCCATCCCGATCTATCTGCCTGCTATATATCTGCGCTGGCACTTGATCTGTTCGAAAGCGACGGAGGACCTGCTGGCCCCCTACCGAGCGGTGCCGGAGAGGAACACGGCACGGTGACCGCCGGTCTCGCCGTCGCCCGTGGATTCAATGGCGTTGGCATGTGCGGTGCGGCGCCGTCGGCCGGACTTGCGCCCGTGCGCCTGATTGTTGGCGCCTTCACCGATACAATGGCGGCGAATGCCCTGCGAGTCGGTGTAACTCCGCCAACCGTGAGCGGCCCGATCGTCGATGTATCAAGCAACAGTTGGGGCGAAGCCGATGACGGTGTCGCCTTCAAACCAGCAACCAACACCCTCGCCAATGCGCTTAGCTATGGTTCCCAGACTGGTCGCGACGGTCGCGGCACGTCCTACGTGTTTGCTGCCGGCAACGGCGGCGTGACTGATGACACGGCTTACGACGGCTATCAGCAGTATCGCCAGGTGATCGCGGTCGGTGCGGTTGACGGCCACGGTGCGAATGCCAGCTACACTGAGCCAGGAGCCAACCTCCTGGTCGCCGCGCCTGGTGGTGATGCAGCCGGAGCTGTCTCAACCGATCAGGTTGGTGCGAACGGCTATGTGTCTGGGAGTTACTTGGCTGCGACGGACGCGCTCGCCGGTACTTCTTTCGCCGCTCCGTTGGTCAGCGGAGTGGTGGCATTGCTGTACGAAACCAACACCGCACTCACCTGGCGCGATGTCGAGCACATCCTGGTGAATACGGCGCGTCCACTCGGTGGCGGGTTCCAGACCAATGCAACCGGACTGCAGCACCATCATCGCCAAGGTTTCGGACTCGTCGATGCCGCTGCTGCCGTCACCGCCGCAACCACCTGGATTCCAGTTCCCGCCGAGAGCAGTGTCGTCGCAGTTGGCACGGGAACTGGCGCCATTCCCGATGTCGCAACTCAAACCGTTAGCTTTGATCTAACAGGTGCCAGTGATCTGCGTGTCGAAGCAGCGCAACTCACGATCACCGTCACCCATACCTACTGGGCCGATTTGGCTTTCACGCTGACATCGCCAACCGGCACAACCGCGCGCATAGAAGCTCGCTCGTTGGATACCTACGCCGACACGCGCACATTTACCATCATTTGCCGACCATTCTGGAACGAGGCCGCCATCGGCACCTGGACGCTGGCACTTGATGATCTCGCCGCTGGTGATATCGGCACCAGCTCGGCCGCATCGTTAACCGTGTATGGTTGGCGTCCTCGTGCAGTGCCAACCGCCACCGTCGCAATCCCGAACACCACACGCGTCGGCGATACGTCGGCGACGATCACACTGACTGGAACCGGATTCGCGAACGACGCTGCCGATCTGTCTCCGGTTAGCACAGCCACTTGGCAACGCGGCGTTTCGTCTGGCGTGGCAACCGTGTCCACGATCAGCGGCACAACCTCGCTTGCCGTCATGCTGCCGACCGCCGCTCTCGCCGGATCGCTTGGCGATACGGTGAACATCTCGATAACTAATCCTGCTTTCGCTGGGCTTGGCGGCGGTACCAGCGCACCGATCTCTGTGACGCTGCGCGCCAATGCTGCTCCCACCTTAGCCGCTGGTTCAGTTTCAGCCGCACTCAATGGCAGCGGATCAACCACACTGGTCACCACAGATGCCGATAGCGACACACTCAGTTTCACGTCCACCGCGACAAGCCTTGGCACCATCACATTCAGTGCTGGTACATTACAGTTTGCCGCTGGTCCGACGGTGGGCAGCGACACGGTCACCGTCACCGCCGATGACGGAAACGGCGGCACGGCTAATGCAACATTCACGGTAACAGTTACTGCCGGATCATCTGCCAGAGGCAGTCACGGTGGTGGAGGTGGCGGCGGCTGTGGTGCGGCTGGGCTCTCAGGCGTGCTCAGCGTACTCCTGGTGGCGCGCCTTCGTCGTCGACGCTAACCCAACTCGTTACAATCCCAACGCCTTCTGTATCGGGTTGCGCAAAATCCAGGCGATGGCGACGAACGCAGCTAACGAGGCAACGAGAATAACCCAGGTTGTCCACGACCAACGTGGATCCGGCTCGGGTTCACCAAGGCCGGCGACGCGTGAGAGATCGCGCTCCAACGACAACAGCGAATTGTAACGATCACGCGGGTTTTTTGCCAAGCAGCGGCCTAAGATCGACACCAGATCAGGATCGAATCCGGGCGCGAACGACACCGGTTCGTTGCAATGCTTGGCCATCAAGTCGTAGGCGTTGTCCGCATCAAACGGCGGTTTACCGGCGGCCATCTCATAGAAGATGACGCCGAGTGCGTAGATGTCGCTATGCACATGCACATCGCGGGTGTTGCGACACTGCTCGGGGCTCATGTAGAGCGGCGTGCCCATGACTTGACCAGTCTTGGTAATCTTAGTCATCGACGGATCCCACGCCTTGGCGAGACCGAAGTCGGCAACTTTGATGCACGAGCCTTTGCGGATGTCGCCGGGAACGAGACGAACCTCATTCGAGCGAATCGGTTTGCTGAGCAGCAGATTCTCGGGCTTGAGATCGCGATGCACCGTGCGCGAACGACGCAAACCACGGATCGCCATGACCATCACCCAGGCCGCTTCCTTGGTTGGGATCTTGCCTTTGTTGTCCATCAGGTCGCGCAGCGAACCGCCGGCCATGTATTCGAGCGCAAGATACGGCACGCCATCGTGACGGCCGCTCTCGATCAGCTTGACCACGAAGGGACCGTTGGTCGCCTCAAGCACCTTGCGCTCACGGGTGAAGCGTTGCTCGTCGCTGAGGTTCTCGAGAATCTTGATCGCCGCTTCTTCATCCGGCCGCTTGAGATTGCGGCAGTGATAGACAGATCCACAACCGCCCTCGCCGAGCTTACGCACGACGCACCAACGACCGATGACGTCGTTGGGCTTGAGCTTCAGGCGATGCACGGCGCGTCCCACGTGGCGGAAGCTACGAGGCCCGCACCACTTCGCCAGCCTTGCCGTCGCAGTCCCGCACGGAACATGCCCCGGCGTGACCATCCCGCCGACCGTCGCCGGAATCCAGAGTTGGCTCGACCAAGCGCCGAATGCCGAGCGCACCGGTGATTTCCGTGCGATTCGCCCCGAACGCATGCGCAGTTTCCTGGCCCATCTGCCCACCCCGCCGGCCCCCTGCACCGTGGCCGGGACCAAGGGCAAGGGCAGCACCGTCCGCCTCATCGAGGCCGCGATCCACGCCCACGGTCGCGCGACCGTCTCGTTCACCAGTCCGCATGTCCGTACCGTGATGGAGCGCTGGCGGAACGACGGAGTGAACGCCGATCCACGGGTGATCGCTCCACTCTGCGACCGCGTCGAAGCCATCGAGCAGACCAGCGGTCTGCGTTTGAGTTGGTTCGAGCGCACCTTTGCCGTCGCCTGCCTGCTCGCGGAATCGCGACCGGGCTGCGCGTTCATCTGCGAGGTCGGTCTCGGTGGCCGCCTCGACGCGACCAATGCTCTTGATGCAGCCGTGGCCGTGATCACCCACTTGTCGCACGACCACCGTGAAATCCTCGGCCCAACGGTCTGGCACATTGCTGGCGAAAAACTGGGCGTCGCGCGACCGGGACGGCCACTCGTCATCGCGCCACAATCCCACGTCGTCACCATCGCCCTGCGCCACCGCATTCTGCCGACGATACCAACCGTCTGGGTTCAGCGATCCGTACAGCCATTCATCTTGGCGCTGACCGGCCAACATCAGCAGGACAACGCCGCCACCGCACTTGCCGCCGCGCGAGTCATGCATCCTGGTCTGGACGAAGCGACCGCCCGGGCAGGCATGGCGCTGACCACCTTAGATGCGCGCTGCCAACTCATCGAACACGCCGGTCGCCGTTTGCTGATCGACGGAGCGCACAACGGACCATCGCTTGGCGCCACGCTGCATGTCGCCCATCAACTCCTGCGTCCCGGCTGGACCTTGGTGCTGGGAACCGCGCAAGACAAAGAAATCGCAGAAATGCAGGCGGTCATCGTGCCAGAAACGCCGATCGTCCGCTGTGGGTTCTCCAGTCCGCGTGCACGCGGGCACAATGACTGGCCGCAGAACATGCTGCAATTGCCGTGGTTTCCCAATGTTTCCGAAGCCCTGTCGGCAACGAGTGGCGATGTCTGCGTCAGTGGAAGTTTTTATTTAGCAGGTGAAGCATTGGCGGTCCTGGGAGGGTCGAGCACCAGCTCGACCACGGGGCAATGACCTGCGAAAGGTCGAGCAAGCGCTCGACCGTCCCAGGCTAAACCAATCCAAACAACGCGACTTCGCTGCGCAGCGCCGACAACGCGTCCGCCAGCAGCAGCGACTCGTTTTCGGCGTGCGCTCCGCAGATCGGATCTTCGACTGCGGTCAGCAGTGCTGGGACACCACCAAGCAGTTTGCTCATCTCGCCCACGAATGGGATCGAGGCGCCGCAACCAATCGCAACTGGAGCAACGCCATATCCACGGTGCAACGCAGCGCGCGCGGCGGCGAAGATTGGATGATCGGTGTCGGTCGCCCACGCGGATCCGGGATCGCGCGCATCGCAACGCACGCGCATGCCCTGCGGACAACGCTGTTCGAAATGTGCGACCAGCGCTGCTTGCACGCGCAGTGGATCTTGGTCTGGAACAATCCGCACACTGACCCGAGCCCAGGCTGAATCCATGATCACATTGCCGGTTTTTCCGCGCTGTCCGGCCTGCATGGCGCTGATCGTCAGCGCTGGCCGACGCCAAATCGCCGTATGCGCCGTAACCGAATCCGCTGGAGCAAGCGTTGGGTCAAGCAACCCGGTGACATCGGCAAACCATTTCGGCGTGTACGGCAGACGAGCGAGGTCAGCACGTTCAGCTGCCGTCATCGGCCGAACATCAGTCAGTAATTCCGGCAGAGCGATACTGCCGTCCGCGTTCGTCAATGCGCCAAGCATGCGTGCGAGCGCCGCCGTCACATCGGGAACCGCGCCGCCCCACAAACCGGAATGGAGCGGTGATTTCAATGCCGATAGCTCAACCTCGACGACGACGTTGCCACGCAAACTGGTGGTCAGCGACGGCATGCCCGCTGCATAGTTGGCCGCGTCAGCGATCACCAGGGCGTCGGCGCGCAGTCGATCACGGTGGGTGCGCAGGAATGCTGAGAAGTTCGGCGAACCGATCTCTTCCTCGCCTTCAATCACCGCAACTAGATTGATTGGCAGTTTGCCATGGGAAGCGCGCCACGCCGCAGCGGACGCACAGTGCACCATGATGCCTGCTTTGTCATCGGCCGCACCACGCGCGTACAGGCGACCACCGCGTTCAGTCGGCTCAAACGGTGGACTCGTCCACAGTTCCTCACGCAACGGCGGCTGCACGTCGTGATGTGCGTAGAGCAGCAACGTCGGTGCCGAGGCGCCAGCACGACGATCACTCGCGATCACCGCCGGATGCGGGCCGCCTCCGGGCAAGACTTCCACGTCGGGAAATCCGCTCGCGCGCAGCCAATCGGCCGTGTTGTTCGCTGAAGCAACCACATGCACCGGATCAAAGCCCGAGAACGAACACGACGGGATGTGAACGAGTTCTTTCAGTCGCTCGAGTGTCTGCGGCCATGCTGCTTCTGCGGCGGCAATCGCGGCTTCAATCGCTGGAGTCAGGGACTTCCGGACGTCGTCGCTCACGACTGGACAGCCAACCACCGCTCTGCCTCGAGGGCGGCCATGCAACCCATGCCGGCCGCGCTGATTGCCTGGCGATAGTGATGATCGCGGACGTCTCCGGCAGCGAACAATCCTTCGACATTCGTATGGCAACCGTGTTCAACGTCGATGTAGCCGTCCTTATCGAGTTTCACGCCGGTGCCGGCGAGGAACGATGTGTTCGGCGTGTGACCAATCGCCATGAAGACGCCGCGCACCGCCAGTTGCCGCTTGGCGCCGTTCACTGTGTCTACCAGGGTCACCGATTCGAGTTTGCCCTTTGCGTCGGTCTGATAGCCACCAAGCGTCGTATTCCAGATCGGACTGATCTTGGGATTCGCCAGCGCACGCGCGGCCATGACCTTCGACGCGCGCAGTTCGGTGCGGCGATGGAGGAGATGGACCTTGCTGGCAAATTTGGTCAGGAACATCGATTCCTCGCACGCGGTGTCGCCGCCGCCGACGACCGCGACTTCGACGTTCTTGTAAAACGCGCCATCGCAGGTCGCACAGGCGGTGAGGCCGGTCTTCTTGCCGGTGCCGTCCAAAAATTCACCCTCACCAGGCAGGCCGAGGTAACGCGCACTGGCACCCGTCGCAACGATCACCGCCTTGAAGACTTCGACCGTTTCCGTGCCTTGGTACATGTCGTTGACCGTCATCGCAAAGCCGTCACTGCGCTTCTCGACCTTTATAATCTCACATCCCTCACGAATAATTGTGCCGAAATTTATTGCCTGCTGCCTAACAAGCTCCATGAGCTCAGGTCCCGTTATTCCTTTACCTCCATGGGGAGGAAGCATCGCAAGCCGTTCTGCCGGCACGGATGACTTCAAGTACTCGGTCAGATTGCCATGTGGGAAACCAGGAAAGTTCTCAACCTCGGTCGTCGTGGTCAGTTGACCGCCGGCCTGCTTGCCGGTGAACAGCGTCGGCGCGAGGTTCGCGCGTGCAGCGTAGATAGCGGCCGTGTAACCGGCCGGGCCGGAACCGATGATAGCGAGTGCGGGCATGCAACCTCCGTCGTGGAAGGGCACATCATCTCACGCAGGCCCGAGGTCAAGTCACAGCGCAACCGCGCGGACCCGCCGATTGCGGATGCGCGTCCACCAGTTCAGCGAGGCGCGGGGTCAGTTCAGCGATAAGTCGCGGCACGGTGCATCCCACTGAGCCCAGATCGGCGCAGAAATCCCGATGTCCGCGGCCACTGCGATAACCCGGCTCGCGCGAGGGGTGTGCGAGGTAGCGTTCCATCAGTGCGACCGCATCGGCAACCAGGAACACGCCCAGGTACACGCTGCAGCGTGCGCTCTGACGCAAACTGGCACCCAGCACCTTGCGTTCGACGCCATCTGCGCCCTTCAGTGCGAGATCACCGTGGCCACGACAGGCGACACGCGCTCCGCAGGCCGCAGCGACTGCCGGAATGAGTGCGCCATTCATCAGCGCGAACAGATCGTCCGGGGCATGCATGCCGCCAGCCAAACGCACCGCAACGACGACCATGCCCGGTGCCAACACCACGGTTCCGCCTCCGGCGACCCGGCGATGCACCGGGATACGATCAGTCCGGCACGCCGTGATCACCACTTCGCGGGTTGGATCTTGGCCACGCCCGATGACCACGCGCACATCGTGTGGTTCGAACACGCATGCGCCGGGCAGCAAGGGATCAAGCACGGATTCGCCGAGCGGATCGGCCGCTCCACCAGGATTCGCGCTGACAATGTCCGGATGCGGCTCGACAAACCCACTGCCGCTGCCGGTCGTATCATGCCCAACGCTGGTCATGGCCGCAGCGTACCCAGCAACTCGGCTTGGCCATCGCCAGTGATCGATGTTGCGACTGCAGCAAAAGGCGTATCAATACCGCCACTAGGAGAGTACCCCATGGAACCAGCCGTTTGGATCACCCTCGCCGTCATCGGCGGCCTCGTACTGATCACCATCATCTGGTCGGTGGGCATCTACAACAACCTCATCGCGCTGCGCAATCGCTTCAAGAACGCATTTGCCCAAATCGATGTGCAGCTCAAGCGCCGCTTCGATCTGATTCCCAACCTGGTCGAGTGCGCCAAAGCCTACATGGCCCATGAACGCGGTACGCTGGAGGCGGTCATCGCTGCGCGCAACACAGCCGTCAGCGCAAGCGCCAAGGCTGCGTCTGATCCGTCTGACGCTGGCGCCGTGCGTTCGCTGATGACCGCCGATGCCGCGCTCACTGGTACGATCGGTAAGTTGTTCGCCCTCGCTGAAGCCTATCCGCAATTGAAGGCCGATCAGAACATGCGCCAACTCACCGAGGAGCTGACCTCGACTGAGAACAAAGTCGCCTTCTCGCGCCAGGCCTATAACGATGTGGTTATGGGCTATAACACCGCCCGCGAAGTGTTCCCCGCCGTGATCGTTGCGAACTTCGCCGGATTCCTACCCGCACAACTCTACGAACTCGAAAACGCCGCCGAGCGCCAGGCGCCACAGGTCAAGTTCTGATGTCGGCCTGAGCCAGCCGCACGTCACCAGTCATGGACTTCTTCGCTCACCAGGAAGCCGCACGCCGCGACAGCCGTCGCCTGATCTGGGTCATGGCTCTGGCGGTTCTGGCCGTCGTTCTGGCGGTCAGTTTCACCGCGCTTCTCTGTTTCAACGCCAACAACGACCTCGCTATCCGCGAGCTGCGCGGCCCAATCCTGATCTGGAGCAGCTTGCTCACCCTCGCGGTCATCGTGATTGGCAGCCTGATCGCCTGGTTCGGCATCAGAGGCGGTGGCCGCTCAGTCGCTGAATCTTTGGGTGGCCGCGAACTCCTGCACGAGCGTGCTGATCCCGACGAACGTCGACTGCTCAACATCGTCGAAGAGATGTCGATCGCTAGTGGTGTCCCGCGACCACCGGTGTTTCTCCTTGAGGAAGATGGCATCAACGCTTTCGCTGCCGGATTCACTCCGACGGATGCCGCGATCGGCGTCACTCGTGGCGCGGTGCGCCAACTCTCACGCGATGAATTGCAGGGCGTCATCGGCCACGAATTCAGTCACGTCCTGAACGGTGACATGCGACTGAACATGCGCCTGATCGCCATGATCGCCGGACTGCTCGTGCTGTCGCAAGTCGGACTGTTCGTGATCCGGGCGATCCTGCACGGCGGCTTTAGCTCAAGCAGCAACCGGAAGGGCAAAGGCGGTGGCGCTTTTCCGATTCTGTTGTTCGCGGTCGGGCTCTTCCTGATCGGTCTGTTCGGCTGGGTCGTTGGCCGACTCGTCCAAGCTGCATTCTCGCGCAAACGTGAATTTCTCGCCGACGCCAGCGCGGTGCAATTTACCCGCAATCCGGGCGGCATCGCTGGAGCACTACGCCGCATCGCCTCCGGCGCCAGCAGCGTTGCTGCCGAACGCGCACCGGGCATGGCGCACATGTTCTTCGCCAACGCCTTGACTAGTCAGATCAGCAGCATGCTTGCAACCCATCCGCCGCTCCCGGATCGCATCGCCCGGATAGAAGGCGTGCCGGTGACCGCTATCGCCGTAGATTCCGGACCAACAAGTAGTTCGCCAGCCGCGATGGGCTTTGCGCGTTCCGGCATTCCAGCAGCGCAGGCCGTATCCTTGTCAGGCGTGATGTCTCCGGATCGCGTACGTCTCGGAGCAGAGTTGCTGTCCCGCATGCCGGCGGTTTTGGCTCAGGCAGCTCGCGAGCCAGTCTCAGCCCGCGCCGCCTCGTTATTGCCCTTGCTATCTGCCAAGTCGGGCGATGCCGACCGCCAAGTGGCGCTCCTCCATGCGCGCGATCCCTGGTTGGCGAGTGAAATTCGTCGCCTGCAGCCGCACTGGCAATCGTTGGATGCTGATCGCGCACGCTGGCCATTATTGAAGCTCACCGCACCCGCGCTCGGCGCCATGTCTGTGCGCCAACGGAAGGAACATCTCGCTCTCGCCGAAGCCTTGGCCGCCGAAGACCGCGTGCTAACCTTCCGCGAATTCTGCGCGTTACGCACCCTCCGTCGCACGCTGGGCAATGTGGCTCACTCAACCCAACGCGCTCGCCTCCGCGACGTCGCTGCTGAGGTCGGATTGATTCTCGATGCACTCGCGACCTGCGGCAGCAACGATACAGCGTGTCAGGACAAAGCTTTTGCGGCGGGCATGCTGCGCTTGCCGATTCCCGGCACCAAGCCGCAACGTCCATCCGCCAGTGATTGCAAGTTGGATCGCCTCGGCTTGGCCCTCGACCGCGTCAGTGGACTTGACGCCGCAGGCCTGCGCGCGGTGACCGATGCCTGTGCCCACACCGTCGCTGCAGATGGGGCGATCACCCCGCGCGAATCTGAATTACTCCGTCTCGTCTGCGATGAATTCGGCGTCCCCCTGCCACCGTTTGCCGAAGTGCTGAACCAGTAAATCTAGGAGTCTGTCGGAAATAGAATCCAGAATCGGAGGAGGGACCATGAGTGAGCAAGACATGAAGCGAGTACTCTGGAGGGATGTGCTGTTGGCACTAATTTCTGGGGTGCCCTGGTACACATGGTTCGCCCCATGGCCCGTTGCAGTTCTAGCTCATGTGGTGTCCTTTGCGCTCTCGCTCATAGCGATCCGACGTCTGATGCCGGCGGGCGCGGAGGTGGTTGCGACTATCGCATGCTTGGTCGTTTCGGTTATGGCAATGTTCGGTGGAATCGTGGTCCAGCGGTTACTCACCGGCACACCGGCAATTGAGCCAATTTAGGACACCAGCAGCACACGTGATAGGTAGACACACCACACGTTGGTGAGATAGGTAGAGATAGGTAGACACACCAATATAGGTAGAGATAGGTAGACACACCAATATAGGTTAAGAGATATGTAAAGAGATATGTAGACACACAACCTATTGACATTAAGCCTATGCATCTACGTTGCCTGCATGGCCCAAGCTCGCGAACATGTCCTGCCTAGTGGTGCGCAGGGGACGTATCATGTGCTGTCTCGGTGCACGCGGCGCGAGTTTCTGTTGGGTGGTGGTAAACGCGCGTGTCGCCGTGCCTGGGCCGTGGGGTTGCTGGCGGATCTGCTTGATGGCTTTGCGATCGACCTACATGCGTATGCGATCATGTCGAATCACGTCCACCTGGTTCTGCGGCCACGTCCGGACGTGGCGGCGCAGTGGTCGTCGCAGCAGGTGGCTCGACGTGGGTTGACGCAGATTCCGGCGCGCAGCGGTGCTGGTTTGGAGCCGTTGCCCGTGACGCGTGCGCTGACCGAACGCCACGCGGACAGCAAGCCGTGGGTGGCCGAGCACCGCGCCCGCCTGTCGTCGCTGACATGGTTCATGAAGCTGTTCAAGCAGCGGCTCGCCCGTCGTGCAAATTCCGAGGATGACGTGCATGGTCACTTTTGGGAATCCCGCTTTCTCAGTGTCCCTTTGTTGGACAATGGGGCGGTGTTCGGATGCATGGCCTATGTGGACCGCAATCCGCTGCGCGCTCGCATGGTCACTGATCCAGCTGATGCGGTGTTCACCAGCATCGCCCAGCGCCTGTGCGCGGCTGGCAGCGGACGGAAGGCGAGTTTCTTCCATAAGGACGATTGTCGCCTGGGCGCACATCTGACGTCCCTGTCCGCCTGTCATCCCGTTGACGCCGTGACCGGCGAACGCGACCATGCTCCAGTTACGCTTGACGAATACCGCGCACTGGTCACCCCAGGCGCCCTGACCCCAATCGCAAGCGCATGCTGCGACCGTCTCGGCATCGACGCGACCGCTTGGCGCTCAACCATTGGCGAGGGCGGCTTGTTCCAGGGCGTTGCGGTTGGCAATCGCGCGGCTCGCATGGCGTTCGCGGCGACGCAGGGCAAGCAGATCGTTGCTGATAAGACGGGGCTATGGGCGGAAGTAGTATGAAAGGTTGTATGTCTACATTGTCTATTATGACAAGATCTGTCGCATTCCTCCGAGTATGTATTCTGGCGAGCTGTTTTCTGTGCTGCGTGGCGGTAGATCTTCCCTCCGACTGGCGTGAGAAAAGGCCCGCGCTTCGCGTTGGGAACGAGCAATCCTTCCAGTTCCAAGCCGATATCGAGGTCATGGGCGCCGAACTTACAGCCTTTGTATCATGGTCTCCACCAAATCGACGCTGTCTCGTACTCTGCGATCGTTTCGATGGCTTACCGCTCATGATTGCAGTCGATGGCAGGGTGTTGATGTACGACCTCATTGGTGGAGGTATTTTATCTATTCGTGCTGAACCTGAATTTATACTCAAGATGAAAGAAGACGAGGACAGGGTTTATCTGCGATGGGGCCTACGAGCTGATTTCCCTGATGCAGAATCTGGGATAACGATCAACTTCGATCCGGCCGGCTTGCTCTTTAGGCTAAGCAAGGGTAAGCAGGAGGCTATTTTTCAAGACGGAAGTCTTGGCGTCGTAGAATTCAGAGATCAACATCTGCGAGCGACCCTCACGACGGAAAAGAACACCCCGTCCCGTTTTTCTTCTTTCACGCTGGACATTAGCCCCACGGGACAACGCGTGATTGTACGCGCGGACTCATTCCTCGTCGACGGACGGCTCCCATCATGGCACCGCTCCTTGGATCAGCACTGGCTGGCAAAAGGAATGGCAGTGCGCGCCGTTTCTGACGCAAAGAACATGTCATCGGAAGTCCAAGCGCGGATGACTGCATTCCAACAGCTATTGAGTCAGGGAGGAATTTTCCATCTCACCCTCGCATTACGAAACGAAGAAGTCCGGTTGGCGATGGAGAAGAATTCTCGAATTGATTTCGGCGAGGTCCGAGCAAACCATGAGCGAATCAAGGATGCATGGCTGAAGAGCTTGCGAGAGCAAGAATTCGAATTGCCCAAAGTTAAGCGGGCGACGTCGACTCAGACTGTAGAGCTTCCGTAACCAGCACTACTTCGAACGGCTGTCGATTACTCGGCCTTGTGCCCAACTGGCGGGCTTCACATCTGTCGCATGCACCATACACACTCGGCCATCCTGGCCGGTTGCCCACTAGCCGCGGCGGCCATCCGTGGCCGCCGGCTCAGCGGCACGCACCCCTTTGGGCTGCTGCGGGCTGGGCCCGCACCGCTTCGCCCCCTTGCTCGGGGTTCGGTGGAAAAATGGTAAACGTTCGAGATTGCCTACTAGCCAAGAGCTCGTGGCTGGCAGAATCGGC
>CAZZAM010000060.1:0-15568 GCA_964652775.1 uncultured candidatus Brocadiaceae bacterium
TGCCGGTCGCTAGCAGCCGGCTGCCGGAATTCCGGCTGCCGGCAGGATTGCCCCTGCTGTCATTGCCCCGGCTGCCCAATGCAACGGCTGTCATTGCCCCTGCCGTCATTGCCACGGCTTTTCGACAGCATTGCCACGGCCGAGTGCAACTCGGCGATCCCAGGCTCGATTTCATGGCCGCACTCTCTCTTGACCCTCTGCGCGCACCGGTCTGATCCCACCCGCCGGATGACGGCGATGGGAGAAGCCCCAGGGGTCGCACGACCTGCGTCGGGGTGCCGAAGGAGTCACACTCTCAGGCCAAAGAACCATCGCTTGACGGCACCCGGGAGAGAGGGGCATCCGCCCCCGCCGACGGAGTCACGCTCTCCGGCGCCCAGACTGGGACAAGCCACCGGCCACGCGCCGCATCTACGCGCAGCCAGCCAAGGGTCCCGTCATGACTGAACTCGCCCCCCATCCCGACCGCTTTGTTGATCGTCATCTCGGCCCCGGCGCTACTGAACGTCAAGCGATGTTGAAGACGTTGGGCTACGCCAGCCTCGACGCGCTGATCGACACCGTTGTGCCAGCGTCGATTCGCCGCAGCGGCCCCCTCGCGGTTCCTGCTGCTGCAACTGAAGCCGAAGCGATCGCCGAGATCCGCTCGCTGGCTGAGCTGAACAAACTACGCACCAGTTGGATCGGCCAGGGTTATCACAACTGTTTCGTCCCTCCGGTGATTCAACGCAACGTACTGGAAAATCCCGGCTGGTACACCCAGTACACCCCGTATCAGGCCGAGATTAGCCAGGGTCGCCTGGAGATGTTGCTCAACTTCCAGACCATGATCACCGAGTTGACCGGCCTTGATCTGTCCAACGCGAGTGTGCTTGACGAAGCGACCGCCGCCGCCGAAGCAATGGCGATGTGCGCCAACAACAAAGCCGACGCGCCGGTATTCCTCATCTCGCGCAAGGTGCATCCGCAGACGATCGACGTTGTGCGTACCCGCGCAAACGAACTCGGCATCGAAGTCCGCGTCGCCGATCACCGCGAGGTTGCGGTCGACGCCAAGGTCTGCGGTGCCCTGATCCAATATCCGGGAACTGACGGCCCAATCCGTGATTTCCGTCCCTTCGCCGAGAAACTCCACGCGGTCGGCGCGCTGCTGGTCGCGGCCTGCGATCCACTCGCCCTCTGCGTCCTCGAACCGCCCGCAACATTCGGCGCCGACATAGCGATTGGCAACACCCAACGTTTCGGCGTGCCGCTCGGTTTCGGCGGTCCACACGCGGGCTACATGGCCGTGCGCGACTCGTTGAAGCGCGGGATCCCCGGTCGCCTTGTCGGCGTATCGAAAGATCGTCACGGCAATCAGGCGTTGCGTCTCGCTCTGCAAACTCGTGAGCAGCACATCCGCCGTGAAAAGGCGACGTCGAACATCTGCACCGCGCAAGCGCTGCTCGCCAACATGGCGGCGATGTACGCGATCTGGCATGGCCCCGAAGGACTGAATGCGATTGCCACCCGCGTGCATCGCATGACTCGACTGCTCGCCGCCGGTTTGCAGCGTCTTGGTTACGAAATCCGCACCGAGGTCTACTTCGACACGATCAAAGTCGGCAAAGGTCCTCGTCTGCCAACCGAGATCGCCCGCATTGCCGACGCACGTGGCATCGATCTGCGGATTCCCGACGCACAACACGTTGTCATCAATCTCGACGAGACTGTCACTACGGCGCACGTCGAAGCGTTGTGGGCCGTCTTCAATGGCAGCACCGCGCCCGGCTTCACCGCTACGGATGTTGGCCTGCCCGCGGCAGCGCTCGGCCAGTTCGCCCGGCGCGGTGATTTCCTGCGGCAAAGCGTGTTCCATCAGTATCGCAGCGAAACCGCGATGCTGCGCTATCTGCGCCTGCTCGAATCGCGTGATCTCTCGCTGACCAGCAGCATGATTCCGCTCGGCTCCTGCACGATGAAACTGAATGCGGCAGCCGAGTTAATGCCGCTGTCGTGGCGCGAGTTCGGCAACCTGCATCCATTTGCGCCCGCTACAGCCACCGCTGGTTATCAACGCCTATTCGCGCAGCTCGAACAGTGGTTGGCCGAGATCACTGGCTTCCACGCCGTGTCGCTGCAACCCAATGCCGGCAGTCAGGGCGAATACGCCGGTCTACTCGCAATCCGTTCGCATCATCGCGCGCGCGGCGAAGGCCATCGCGACATCTGCCTCATCCCGACGAGTGCCCACGGCACCAATCCCGCCAGCGCATCGATGACTGGACTGAAAGTTGTCGCCGTCGCTTGCGATAAAGACGGCAACGTCGATCTCGCTGACCTGCGCAAGAAAGCAGCTGAACACAGCAAAGCACTGTGTTGTCTGATGGTCACCTATCCATCGACCCACGGTGTCTTCGAAGCCGGCATCAAAGACGCTTGCGCAATCACGCACGAACACGGCGGTCAAGTGTACATGGATGGCGCGAACATGAACGCGCAGGTCGGACTGACCTCGCCCGGACTCATCGGTGCCGACGTCTGCCATCTCAATCTACACAAAACCTTCGCCATCCCGCACGGCGGCGGCGGTCCCGGCATGGGTCCGATCTGCGTCGCCCGTCACCTAGCCCCCTACCTGCCAAAGCACTGCGTCGTCGCGGTCGGTGGCTCCGGCAGCGTTCCTGGTGCCGTCAGTGCCGCACCGTGGGGCAGCGCGTCGATCCTGACGATTAGCTGGATGTACATCCGCATGCTCGGCCCCGATGGACTGACGGCGGCAACCAAGACCGCGATCCTCAGCGCCAACTATATCGCGCATCGTCTCGCGCCGTACTACCCCACGTTGTATCGCGGCGTGAAGGGATTAGTCGCGCACGAGTGCATCCTCGACATCCGTCCGCTCGCCGCGCAGACCGGCATCGGCGCCGAGGATATTTCGAAGCGCCTGATGGATTACGGATTCCACGCGCCGACGCTCAGCTTCCCGGTCGCCGGCACGCTGATGATCGAACCGACCGAAAGCGAACCGAAGGAAGAGCTCGACCGTTTCTGCGACGCGATGATCGCGATCCGTGCAGAAATCCAGGCGGTTTCCGATGGAAAGTCGGACAAACTCGACAACCCGCCGAAGATGGCCCCACACACTGCCAGCGAAGTCTGCGCCGACGCCTGGAAGCATCCGTACTCACGCACCGTCGCTGCGTTCCCAGTTCCCGGCATCGTCGCCCGCAAGTTCTGGCCCGCCGTCGCGCGCATCGACAACACGTTCGGCGATCGCAACCTGATCTGCACCTGCCCAAGCGTTGAAGAGATGGCCGCGCGGGGGTGACCCGGGAACGCCGATCTCCTGATCGGCCAGGGGCAACAGGACGCAGCTGTTCTTCTTCTCACGATTCGAGCCGATCAGGAGATCGGCGTTCCCGGGTTTAGAATCATCTCAACTGCTTCTGGATTTCCTCTAAGGGATATTTCGTCGCCGTATACGCCAAGCCCGCGAGGGCGCAGACGACCACGCAGATAATCGCAGCAACGCTGACACGGAACATCGCGCTGCTCGCCGTCCATACGATGTACAACAGAAGAAGAACCAGCGCAGTTGGGATTATGGTCAACAACCACCAACCGTGGTTGACAAACAAAGCCGTCACGCCGGGCAGCTTGGCCTGGAGTCCGAACAATATCGGAATAATCCGCTTCACTTCCTCCAACTGAAAATAGCACGCAACGCCGGCCGCGACTGTCACGACCACGAGAAACCACAACACCACACCCAGGAAGCCATTCGATTGTTCGGAGTCCGACATGGCAGCGTTATGGCATTCAAAAGGGGTTGCTCAAGCCATCTGTTCTCGCGTTGGTGCACATCGTTTTCAGCGCAAGCCAACACGCTGATGGCATCATACTCCTAGTCTGGATTATCCGCCCTCTTGATCTCCTCCAAGCGCCGACGCTCCAGCTCGGCCAGCTCGTCGTGCTCCGCAGCCTTCTTCTGTTCGCCCCGTTTCTTGAACCAGGAATACAACCATCCACCGAAGAGAGCGATGGGGATGACGAGGAACTTGAAAAACTTCAGGAAGCCCAGCCCGATGAGTGCAAGGATGCCCAGCTTTTTCGCCAGCGCACCGCCGACGATCAAGGCGGTGATACCACCAGCGGCTTTGAGATCGGTTCCCTCTTGATAGTCCTCGTAGCGGTTGCCCTTGGCGAACTCGGTCTTGAGCATGACGCGTTGAGCGACCGGGCCGATCCGCTTGAGTTCAGCGGTTTTCCCAAGCGCGTTTATCTCCAACACACCAGTACGACCGAGAATACGAATGCAGTAATTCAATGCGGGCTCTTGTTGGCCACCAACTTTGAGGCTCTTCGCCCAATATAGCTTCTTCTTGTCTGCATCATAATGCGGCGGCTCCGCCCAGCCGATGAGTGCGATTGAGCGGTAGCCCTGCTGTTCCTGGACTTGGCTCTGTTCCCTGGTCGCCTCCTGCATCTGGGTGAGCAACGCATCGTAGTTGATGCCTGACGCGTCGTCATCCGCAACGTGACCGTCTGCAACGTACGAGAAGACCACGAAGACCGGTTCTGTGTCCTCCTGGTCCGCATCGGCGACCACCATACCAAGCACCGACTCGTCCTTGGGATTCTTCCACAACGTTTCCAGGATATATCGCGCATCGCTCGGCGGCATGAACTGCATGCCCTCCGGTAAATCGATGGTCGCTAGGTCGGCACCGATCGTCACCCGACCGGTCTGCGGCGAGAACTCGTGCTTGGGTAGAGTCTCAGCCGCCTGCACCGACAGCAGGATGAGCGCGCAAAAACCAGCATAGAGACAACGAATCATAGCGACGTTATGGGAGCGCTCAGGCTGGCTCAAGGCCCCGCCGTACATTTTTCAGCCCGTCTTCGCTATGCCCTGCAGCTCGTAGCATAGGCAATGACCTACATCGCCTTCAGCGCCGTCGCCAATATATTCTGACTGGCAACTAAACAGGTCCCCATAAACGCCACCACCATCGGTAGACCGGCCCAGACCACGATGAGGGCGAGTAGGATTTTTAGAGAGAAACTCAAGGTCAGAATGTTGATCTGCGGCACTGCCTTCGAGAGCACGCCTTCACACACCGTCACCAGCATGGTCACGCCCAGCACCGGAAAACTGATCGCGCAAGCCACGGCCATGCAGTCACCGGTCCCCTTGGATGCGAGGTGGAGCATGGCGGGATTCAGACTCCAGCCACCGATCGGAACCGCACTAAAGCTGCGGGAGATCGCCGCGATAGTCTCGTGATGCATGTTGGCCGCGAAGAACAATATGACCATGCCAACCACCAACATGTCGCCGATCGGACCTTCACCGATGCCCGAATCAGGATCAAAGTTTTCCGCAGCAGTGAACCCGGCGTAACGGTTGATCAACTCGCCGCCACCGCGCACGCCTTCAAACAACAGGCTAAGGGCAAAGCCCATGCACATGCCAACCGCCACCTCTTGAACAACCAACAGAATGAAGCCGGCATTGAGCGGCATGGGCGTCGGCATCGTCGCTTGCACCGACGGCAAGATCAGTGCGCCGATCGCCAGACTGAGCAACACCTTCGCGCGTGGCGGGATGAACGGACCACCAAGTAGCGGTGCCGTGAAGAATAATGAACTCACCCGCGTCACCACCAGGATCAACGCCGGGGTCTGTTGCCAGAATTGTTCAAGTGACCCGTTGAGGCTCATGCCAATGAGGTCCGGAAGTCAGGACTGATGCAACGACCGTTTCTCACAACGCCCCGTAACGCGCCAGATTTCCAAAGAGATCAGCGCTGTATTGAACCAAGTAGCGCAGCATCCATCCGCCGGTCAGAGCGAGAACGACGCCTATCGCGGCGATCTTCGGTACGAAGGTCAGGGTCTGCTCTTGAATCGACGTGACTGCTTGCAGCAAACCGATCACCAAGCCGATCACCAACGCCGTCACCAGGACCGGTGCCGAGAGCAGGATGCTCACCCACAGCATGTTGCGCAACAGATCTACGATCGTGTCCTGCATGGGGCACCTAGGCGTAGCTCGCGGCAAGACTCTGGATCACCAGCGTCCAGCCATCGACGAGGACGAAGAGCAGGATCTTGAAGGGCAACGACACCACGACCGGCGGCAACATCATCATACCGAGCGACATGAGGATCGCCGAGATCACCAGATCAATGACCAGGAATGGTAGGAATATGATAAATCCCATTTGAAATGCGGTCTTTAATTCACTGGTCATGAACGCTGGAACCAGGGTCAGGAACGAGACATCCGCCGCTGACTTCGGACGTTCCTCCTTGGCCAAACGGATAAATAGCGCGAGATCATTTTTGCGCGTGTGTTTGAGCATGAATTCAGTGACCGCCGCCTTCGCCTTGGTCAAGGCCTGCGCCTGGGTGATTTCCTGCTTCTGCCAGGGAGTCCAAGCTTCTGCCTCAATGCGTTTGATCGTTGGCGCCATGATGAACAAGCTCAAGAACAGTGCGAGTCCGACCACGATCTGATTGGGTGGCAAGGTCTGCGTGCCAAGAGCACGGCGCACGAAACCCAACACGATGATCACCCGCGTGAAGCAGGTCATCATCATCAAGAACGCCGGAGCGACGGCGAGGACGGTGATGATGAGCAGCAGCTGCACCGCCGAGCTCACGCCCTGATCGCCGCCAGCGTTGAACGAGAGATTCAACTGCCCCGGTTGACTCTGCGTGCTGACCAGCGCGGCGGTCGTGGCTGATGAGCCGGCTTTACCATTGGAGGTTGCTTCGGCTTCGATGGCGGGTGGTGCTGGCGGGTCTTGAACGTCGACAGCGCTGAGTGGCGCAACGCCGCAGCACAAAATGCCTAACAACAACAAAACTCGAATCGTCCCTGAAAAAACATTCGAATTAACAGGAGTCGCAGAGGCGCAGAGGTTGGAAGCGTTGAGCCAGATTCGCTTCGTCACCTGCAGGATGCTCCACGCGAGCGCTCCAGTTTCCTCGAGACTCTGCGTCTCTGCGTCTCCTGTTCTTCGAGCTGCGGCGTTTAGGTTCACGGACGTTCTCCCGGCTGAGTACGCGCGCCGAGCAAGCGCGACAACTCATTGCCGAAGGGTGACGGCTGAGTCAGTGGCGTCGGTACCGGCATTGGTGTCGCGGCGACATCGGGTGTAGCTGCAGGAGCGGGCAGCGTAGCCACGTTCACCAATTCCTTCTCACCAACACCGATGACCAGCCAATGCGTACCGCAACGGACCAGGACCAATGAACGACGTGGGGCGATGGCTACGGTTTCCAACAACTCCAGGCTGCGACTGCGCCCACCGACAAATTTTCGTGCTTGCATGCGACGCAGCGCCCAGCCAAGGCCCAGCGCGACGAAGATCACGAGTAGTAAACCGATCAACATAGTCATAGCCGTGCTGCTAGCCGATGTCGCCTCGGCCGATTTAGCCACTGGTGCCTGGGTTGCATTCCACTCTTGATCGCTGAACAGGGGTTTGGACTCGGCCGGGACTACGGCTGCGGTTGTCGCGGCTGGCGCGGGCGCGTGTGGCTGCGACGGCTGGGCATCTTGGGCCCAGGCCAAGCCAATCAGCAGAAAGCAGGCGATGGTGCGCATGTCGCAGTCCCCGACGCCGGGTGTCCATGACCGCCACAGGGGGGCGACGGCAATGGGGCGTCCCTGGGTCAAAGGCGTTGGGCGTGCCAAGTAGAGGAATGCCAAATGCTGGAATGCTGGAATGCTGGAATGGCGCACCAATCATCACGAATGCCGTGGGTTATCCACTCTCGATCATTCCAGCATTCCAGCATTCCAGCATTTCACTCCTCCCCTCTCTGGTCCTTGGCATGCCGTTTGATAGAACCCCGGCCGCATGTCATTGGCTGTACAACGTATTCTGGTTACCCAGGCCTCGCCCGGCATGGTCTTGGCTCGACCAGTAGTCCTGCCTGATCGTATGGTTCTGGTCGGTGAAGGCGTTGAGCTCGGCGAGCAGCTCATCAGTCAGTTGATGACCCGTGGCATCAAGCGCATCGTGGTTCGCGGCACGCCCATCCCTGGCCCCAGCCGCGCCACCTGGGACGAGCGCGTCCGCATGTTGGATGAGCGATTCGAACACGTGCGTCACTACCCCTTCATGTCCGCCCTACGCGACATTGTCGCTCGGGTGATGGCAAAGCGGATGTGATCCAATGGCACTTTCCCCAGCCGCCATCAACGCACGACTCATCACTGCTGGATTGCCCACCTTCCCGCGCACGGTGTCGAAACTCACGCATTTGATCACCGTCGTTGAAGCACCAGCGCATGTTGTCGCCTCGGTGATCGCAACTGATCCGGCCATTACCGCCCTGATCATCGGTCAAGCTAACGCCGCCGGCCACGTCACCAATCAGTTGAACGAAGCCATTCGGCGCATCGGCATGGGCGTTGTCCTCACCACGGCGCAACAAGCGATTCCGGTGGACGATACGCAACGCAAGGCAGTAGCCACATGTTGGGCGCAAGCCAATGCCGTCGCGGTGATGATGCCGATCCTCTACGATTACCGCAGTTACCATCTCAAGAACAAGTTGGACAACGAAACCCTGCACATCGCCGGTCTCATTCATGATCTCGGTCATGTTCTAGCGATAACCCACTTCACTGCCGAATACGCCCGCGCCTGCGTTCGCCAGCAACACGGCGAAAAAAACTTCGACCACCTCATAACTACCGAGATCGGGTCTTCGCCACGCGACATATCGACCCTGGTCGCGAAGTCATGGGCAATGCCCAAGCTGCTCGCCGCCGCCATGATCAACTGGCGTGATCCCGCATCAGCCGGCGAGTTCGGCGAACTCAGCGCCCTGTTGAACATCACCCACTCCTTGGTCAAAGCCGCTGGCTTCATCGCCGCAGGTGATCGTTATGTGGACCAACTCGATGAATGGTCATTGTCCGCACTCAACCTGCGCCTGCCCGATTTCGAGATCGTCCTCGGCAAAATGTTCGATTCGATGGATGAATTGGAATTGTATGAGGGTGCGTTGGGGGGATAGGGGAGGAATGTCGAATGCTGGAATGCCAAATGCTGGAATGATCGCAGATTGCCCCCACCGACTTCGAATCGAACATTCCAGCATTCCAGCATTTGGCATTTGGCATTTCCCATCTACCTTCCCGCCTCCCACCTGAGACTCGCCATGCCCCTGTCCGCCGCCCCCAAGGCCCATCCGCCCGAAGTGATGAAGAAGTTGGTCGCCCTGTGCAAACAGCGCGGCTTCGTCTTCCAGTCGTCGGAGATCTACGGCGGCCTCAAGAGTGCGTACGACTACGGTCCGCTCGGTGCCGAGTTGAAGCGCAACATCATGGGCGAGTGGTGGCGCGACATGGTCACGACGCGCGAGAACGTCGTCGGCATCGACGCCTCGATCATCATGCATCCGAACGTCTGGCGCGCGTCAGGCCACGCTGCCGGCTTCGCCGATCCGCTCGTCGATTGCAAAGTCTCCAAGGAACGTTTCCGCGCCGACAAGGCACCGCGTCCGAATCCCGGCGACCCCCTGCCGATCACCTGCGCTGACAAAGGCGTGGCGAAAGATTGGGCCGAGCGCATCGCCAAGGATTTTGGCGTTGAACTGGATCGCGATGCGAACGTGCTGCACGGATTGAAGTGCATCAGCGCGACCGAGTTTGGTTTCTTTCCCAAGGGCGCGACTGCGCCAATCAAGACGTGGGCCTTCCGTGGCTACGTTGGGCCGACGTTTGGCTGCCCGTTTTTGACCGAAGAAAAGCAGTTTAATCTGATGTTCCGGACCAGCCTTGGGCCGGTTGATCAGATGGGCGAGATCGCCGCTGCGATTGGTGAATTGACCGCAGCGCCGGACATGGCCGCTGCCGTTCGCGCGCGCTTCGGCAAAGCTTGTGATGACGGCGTGCTAGCCAAGGCGCTCGCCGACAGTGATCGCGCGCGACTTATCCGTGCGGTGATGGAGCATCTGTCCCAAGCCTCGCTCGCTTACCTCCGCCCCGAAACCGCGCAGGCGATGTTCGTCCAGTTCAAGAACGTCATGGACTCGCAGGGTCTCAAGCCGCCGTTCGGCATTGCGCAGATGGGCAAGAGTTTCCGCAACGAAGTCACGGTCGAGCATTTCATCTTCCGTTCCTGCGAGTTCGAGCAGATGGAAATGGAATTCTTCTGCGAGCCGGGAACACAGAAAGAGTGGATGGCGTTCTGGAAAGAGGCGCGCATGTCGTGGTGGCAGCGCTTCGCCAATTATCCCAGCGATTTCAAGTTCCGTCAGCACGCCAAAGACGAAATGGCCTTCTACGCCGACGACTGCTACGACGTCGAGTACCAGTATCCCTGGGGCTGGGGCGAGCTCGAAGGCATCGCCAGCCGCACTGACTACGACTTGTCGCAGCACGAAAAGCACAGCGGCGTGACGCTGCAATATGTCGATCAGGAAAAATCCGACCCAAAGACCGGCGCGAAACCCTGGAAATACAAGCCGTTCGTCATCGAACCCGCCGCCGGCGCAACCCGCGCCGTGCTCGCGTTCTTGCTCGATGCCTACCATGAAGAAGAGCGTACCACCGCGACCGGCGAAAAAGAGATGCGGACGATCCTAAAGCTACACCCACGACTAGCGCCGATCAAATGCGCCGTACTGCCGCTAGTGAAAAAGGAGGGCATGCCCGAGAAGGCGCGCGAGATCATCGCCGCATTACTCAAGGCTGGCATCAACGCCAAATATGACGAGAAGGCTGCAATCGGCAAACGCTACGCCAAGCACGACGAAATCGGCACGCCGTATTGCATCACCGTTGATGGTCAGACCCTAACCGACAACACCGTCACCCTGCGCGACCGCGACACCACCGAGCAGGTCCGCATCTCAATCGCCGACGTCGTCGCGCAGATTAAGGCGAAACTGGAAGCGTAGTTCGAACGTAGCGCCGGCTTTAGCCGGCACGGCCGGTCGGCTTCAGCCGGCCGCGCAATCACGCCCACCCTACGTCGGTCCACTACCCACTGAATTGCGCCACGCCGTTGGTGTGAAGCCGGTGTAACCGCGAAACACCGTCGCGAAGTGCTGACTGGTTGGGAATCCCAAATCAAACGCAATCGTCGTCACTGGGCGATCCGTCGTCGCCAGCAAACGTTTGGCCCGACGCAAACGCGCGCGGCGTAACCAATCAGCGGGCGTCTGTCCGGTCTCAGTCAGAAAGCGGGCATGAAAACGACTCGACGACAAACCGGCAGCGGCGGCCAATTGGCCGACCGTGACACGCTCCTCCAACTGATCACTACCAAAGACTAAAGCGCGCGTGATCGCTGGTGACGGATCTGGCTGACGCGTACTGCCATGCGCAGCACGCACGATCACAGACAGCAAACGATGCAGTGCCGCACGCGCCGCGAGTAACCGCAGTGGCGCGTCCTTGCGATGTTCACGCAGCACATCCCAGAATGCCGTGGTGATGTGTTCGTTGCCGGGAAATACACGCGGTGCCCGTTTGAGTTCGTCTGCCACAGCCGTCGGAACGAGGCGCTGGCCACAACGCACTTGAATCCAAAATAACTCGCAGGGTTCGTGAACCGTATGGGTGGCGCCATGCAACTCGCCGGGTCTGGTGATATAGATGCTGCCCTGCGGCACCTCCCACGTTTCGTTCCCCGCCCACCAATCAACCGTGCCCCGGCGAATCCAGCACAACTCCCAGCCGCCAGGATGGGTATGCGGCGATAGGGAATTTGGCCGTGCTTTCCGCGATAAACACCAACCAACATGCGGCACTTCGGGCAGCAAGTCAGCGTATTCTTCGCGACGCCAGGGAGCAGCGGCCATGTTCGTAATCCTCTTGCGGAGAAGTCGGCAGGCAATGCCAACGCACCACCCCTACCATCGCCACACGAGGTTCATCCATGCTCAGTGCCGCCAAACCAACGCCCGCGATCGCAGCAACCATGACGATCCAACCGCAGCAGATCACGCATTACCAGCATCAGGGCTACCTCGCCATTCCTGATGGCGTCGCTCCCGCGACCGAACTACCGATGCTGCGCGAGATCTATGACCGCCTGTTCGCTGATCGCGCCGGGAAGGACAAAGGTCACCATTTTGCACTGTTTGGCAATGAAGGTCGACCCGACCAACCGGTGGTACATCAGCTCCTCGGTCCTGAGTTTTATGCACCTGAGTTGAAGCACACGGTCGCCTGGGCCAACGCACGCGCGATCCTCACCGCTATCCTCGGTGCCGAACCCGTGGGCATGGGCGGTCATGCGATCTGCAAACCGCCAGGCAGTCCGCTGGCGACACCGTGGCATCAAGACGAATCGTACTGGGACAGCAATTCCTACAGCATGAGCGCTTCGATCTGGATTCCGCTGCAAGATGTCGATGACAGCAGCGGCTGCATGCAGTTCATACCGGGTAGCCACCTTGGCGAGATCCTGCCGCACCGACCAACCAACGATGATCCCCGCGCGCAGGGTCTCGAATTAGCGCCTGGGAATTGGGATCTGTCAAATGCCATCAGTTGTCCACTGCGTGGCGGTGGCTGCACGGTGCATGGCGGCAAGATGTTGCACTACACCGGTCCAAATCTGGCCGCCGTACCGCGCCGCGCATGGGTCATCATGGGCAGCGTCGAAGCACCTAAACGATTGATCCCCGCCGAGCGTCCGTGGATCGCGCGCATGCGCGCAGCGCGTGCGCTAGCGGCCAAAGACGCCAAGAAATTCTGACCCCGACAACTCACTACACGCTGACCGATCCGCTCGCCAAGGCCCGCCATCCCCCCCACAATGTGCTGGTGCCGTCACAGCGTTCGTCCAATTCTGGAATCGTCTGCGCTTCACCGTTGAGTAACTCATCGATGCGGCGTGCTAGTTCACGATGACGCTCGGCCTGTTGAGCTAAACGCAGCTGCAACACTTCCCATCCCTGCGGTTTATTGCGCCGCATCCAGCCGCGTCGCCACGAGGCGGCGAGATCATCGATCATTGGAACCAAGGCCAGTGCTTCGTTGCGCACCGCAGCCAATCCAATCCGATCACGGGACGCGTACGCGATCTCGAGATGCGCTCGCACGGCGAGCTTCGCTGCGATCACTGTCGCCAACAACCGTGCGTGATTGAGGTCCCCACCGCCAGTTTCCACCGGAACACCGGCAAGGAACGTAGCGATTGTCGCGAGCGTGGACCGCGCCTTGGTTACCTTGTCTTTCCGCTCTGATCCATCGCCCACATACAGGCCCAAGAGCGGATCGTCCCACAGCAATGGCGGAATCCCAGTCGATCCCAGTTCGCCGATCTGCGCAATCGGCGCATACGCCGCACCGCACACCGCCTGAAAACGAGCTGCTAGTTGCGCGTCATGCCGCTCCGGCGCAAAGCAGCGTTCACTGCACCACGCAAGTCCAGCCAAGCCTGAGTCGAAATCACAATACGCACCATCATCGCCCCACATGGTAAAGAAAATTTCTTCGAGTTTTTCTGCGCGCGCTGCGGTGATGCAGGCTCCGGCCAGCGACTCGGTATCGGCGCGATCCCACCACAGACGCGCCCACGTGTGCACACCCGATGCCATCGACGGCTCAAAACCCATGGCGCGATGGCGAGCAATCCAATCGTGGTAGAACGCCGGATCGGCGTGGTAGTAATCCCAATAAACGAGCGTCAATTCACGCGGGATCGCCTGAGCAACCGCATCGGGAATGACCGTCTTGGGATCGTAGTACGAGTGGCTGGGAGAACCGATGTTGAACCACATATCCGACCAGACCATCGGCGACAGTCCGCGTTCGCGGCACATCGCCACGACTTTCTGCAGATGGCGCGTGAGAATATCGAAGCGCGGTTGGCCGCCATGCCGATCCAAATGCTTGCCCCGACCGAGTGACCACGCTTCGTCCATGCCGACATGGATGCGCCGACTGCGAACGGAAGATGCGATTGCATCCAGCATCTTGCCGATCAGTACGTAGGTCTGCGGGTCGCCTTCCAGGATCGTGCTTTCATGGTCGCAAATGGCGCGATATTCCGGCCAACGGGTAATTTGTTCCAGATGTCCAAGCGTCTGAATGCAGCCGACAACTTCGATGCCCAGGCGAGCAGCAGTCGCATCGATCCGTCGTAATTCATCCAGCGTGTAGCGTCCGCGTTGAAAGCCAAATCGCGGCTCACCGGGAATCTCATAGGTGTCCTCGGTATACGGCATCAGCAAATTGCAGCCGAACAACGCCATGCGTCGCAGCCAACGTTCCAGATGGTCGACTCGCATCACCGCATTGCGCGAACAATCGAGCATCACGCCGACGCGGGCGAATGACGCTGACTCGCGTACTTCGCCACCATCAGGAACAACCCCCGCCAACAGCGCGGCCACCGCACGCAGGGCGAGGTTCGTCCGTGCATAGCGCACGACGACTTGGCCTCCAGTGCGCGACACGGTGCACGCATCGCCGGCGCTGCGCTCGAAACGAACTGCCAGATCGCCACTCCCAGCGCGCAGCGGGTATTCGACCGCCAACTCGGTGAGCGCCTGATGTAGTTCGGCCGGCGTGGTGGTGGGATTCCAGGCGAGGGTGATCATGGCGTCAGTTTTGCGCCTGGCCGCCACCACACCATGGCTTGCTCAGCCGTTCTCGGTGCAGACCGTGGCAGTCCCATGAGACGAATTGCTCCCTCGTCAGGTCGCAGGTCATGATCGACCCGGCGCTACGCAAAGCGCTGAGTCTGCTCGAGCAGACCGTGTCCACACTGGGTGCGGTTACGGCGTGGCCCACTGACCCGGAAGCTCGACCCGACTCGCCCTGGTCCACCCATGCCGTCCCCACCTTGGTGTTGGTCATCAGCGGTGCGATGCGCATGGAAGGACCACGCCGCCGCTGCGACCTCAAGCCTCGGCAGGCACTTCTCATCGAACCGGCTTCACTCCATCTCCACGGCGCGATGCACCGCAAATCCGTGGTCCTCTCGCTTGGTGTGTTGCCGGCCTGGTGCGACCTCCAATTTCGTTTGCACGATGGACGCCACTGGCTCGGACGATTGCCACTGCATCCAACCTGCAATCTCCTGGAATCAGCGCTACTGACGAACGATGCCCAAACTCGGCGCACACGAACGCAGGCCGTACTTACCCAAATACTCGATGAGCAGTTGGACGATCTCAATTTCGCTGACAACGACCTCTGGCCGATGATCGGCTTGCTCTGGGACCGCGCTCACGATCCCACGCTGACAAGCGAAGACCTCGTGAACACAAGTGGCTTCAGTCGCGCCAGTGCATATCGCCGATTCCGTGCTGGCTACGGCACCACTCCAGCCGAAGCGATCACCACCACGCGACTTGCCCTGGCGCGCTGGTTGCTGCTACGCGAAATACCAGTTACCGAAGTCGCGCGGCGCGCCGGATTCCCCAGTCGTGCTACCTTCACGCGGTGCTGGCGCCGCCGCTTCGGGTCACCGCCATCACAGACAACAAATAACAGGTGAACCTAGATCACGCTTTTCAAGGCAACCGCAGAGGCGCAGAGGCCGCAGAGGGCTTGGGTTAGAAGTCATTGCTGTTTCTGGCGCCACTCACCCACAGG
>CAZZAM010000061.1:0-14614 GCA_964652775.1 uncultured candidatus Brocadiaceae bacterium
GGAATTAAGGCTTCCCTATCCGAGTGAAATCGCCATCGCCATAGCATCATCATCGAGCTTGGCCGAGCCCTGGAAATGGCGGGCGGCGTCGAGGATGCGGTTGACTACGGCATCGGTGCCGGCGAGGGCGTGCTGGGCGATAACCTCGGTCATGCGCTCAATGCCAAACTCATCGTGCTCACGGTTTTTTGCCTCTAGGATGCCGTCGGTGACCATGACCAGCATGTCGCCAGGGCGCAGGCGTCGGCGTTGCTCTTCCATGTTGCTCGCGAAGGCGTCTCCGTCACGGATACCGATCGCGATGCCTTTAGGCAACAGGACGTCACGGATTCCGGTGGCCGCATTGACGAGGACGCAGGGAGTGTGCCCAGCGCGAGCAAATACCAGTTCGCCATTGGCAAGGTTGATGGTCATATAACTGACCGAGACAAATTTCCCGGCCATGTGTCCGCACAGCCAGTGATTGGCTGCGGTGAGCACCTCGATGGGTGTAGACTCAACGGTGGCGAGCATGCGGATGGTTTGCATGGCCATGGCCATGACCATGCCAGCGGCGACGCCATGTCCGCTGACGTCGCCTTGGACAATGGCGATGCGCGTCGGACTCAGCTGGATGAAATCGTAGAAGTCGCCGCTGACTTCGTGATGTGGTTCGAATCGTGCGGCGCAGGACAGGCCTTGCTGTCGCGGCGGCGGTGGCAGCAGCAATTGTTGAATGTGGCGAGCCTGCTCGACATCCGCGTTATCAACTCGTGGTTTGGCTCCGGGCCGGGCCCAACCACTGCTGGTCCCCGGAGGTAAATCCGGTTCGGCATCATCCATCCATGCCAGTCCGCCACCTGGACGAGCGGGCTCGGGCTTTATGCCAAGTTCTTGCCCAAGGATCTCACGTACGACTGAACGTACGGCATCGGTCCTCGGCTGCTTCTGGTCAGGCATGTCGGCATCATCCGGTTGGATTCCACGGTGCAACGGCGAGGGACTTGCCGCGCGCTCGCAAGCTGTCAGCTTTCCGTATGCATCTCGTCAGCATCAACGCCGCCGGCATCGAAGGTGTCGACGGTTACGTGGTTCATGTCGAGGTCGCACGCTCTCAGCCGACAACTGGTCCAGGTCGGACGACGGTAGTTGGCCTGCCCGATGCGGCTGTGCGCGAGGCGGTGGACCGGGTCACGACTGCCGTATTCGCCAGCAAACTACACCATAAACCTGGGGATTATCTCACGGTCAATCTGGCTCCAGCCGATCGCCGCAAAGAGGGGCCAGCGTTTGATCTGGCCGTAGCCATCGGCTTGGTGTCCACAATTGAAGCGAACCATTTGCCAGCGCCGCCGAAAGATGCCATGTTCATGGCTGAACTCGCACTGGAGGGCATGCTGCGTCCGGTGCGTGGCGTTGTCGCTGCCACGGCGGCAGCACGCGCGGCTGGCCTCACGACGATGGTGGTGGCACCGGCGAATGCCCACGAGGCGGCGGCGGTTGGTGGTATGCGCGTGATCGCACCTGCAACCCTCGCTGAGTGCTGCGCGTGGTTGCGTGGTGCTCCGGATCCCGCATTGCCACCGCCACCAGCCGATGTCGTTGACGCCGCTCACGAACCGTGCTTTAGCGATGTGCGCGGGCAAGCTCACGCCAAGCGGGCGATGATCATCACCGCAGCAGGTAGTCACAACGTGTTGCTGATCGGTCCACCGGGTTCGGGTAAAACCATGTTGGCGCGTCGGCTGCCTGGTATCTTGCCGGCGTTAACTCCCGAGGAAGCGTTGGAAGTCACCCGCGTTCACTCGATTGCTGGCATGCTGCCGCTGGGCAGTGGCTTGGTGCGTCGGCGTCCTTTCCGTTCGCCGCACCACGGTGTCACCGGACCTGGCCTCGTTGGCGGCGGCAGTCCTCCGCGCCCCGGCGAAGTGTCACTCGCCCATCACGGCGTGCTGTTTCTCGATGAACTACCGGAATATCCGCGTACTGCGCTCGAAGCGCTGCGGCAGCCACTCGAAGATGGATTTCTGACCGTTGTTCGCGCCAGCGGTCGGCTGCGCTTTCCTGCGCGTTGCGCTTTGGTCGCAGCGATGAATCCCTGTCCGTGCGGATTTCTCGGTCATCCCACGCGGCGCTGTACTTGCGGAACTGACGAGATTCACCGCTACCGTGCGAAGATCAGCGGACCGTTGCTCGATCGCATTGATCTGCATCTTGAAGTCCCGGCGCAGCGGCCGGAAAAACTCCAGACTGCCGATGCCGGTGAACCCAGCGTCAGTATGCGTGAACGCGTCGTCGCCGCGCGCGGGCGGATGCTTGCGCGGCAGGGTCGCCCCAACGGATTGCTTGAACCGCGTGGCCTACGCACACACGCCCATGCGGTGCCCGAGGCGATGCAGCTCCTTGCCCGCGCAGTCGACGAGCTTGGCTTGTCTGCACGCGCGCACGACCGCATTCTCAAAGTTGCACGCACTATCGCGGATCTTGACGCGCGTGACGACGTGACCGTCGATGATGTCAGTGAGGCGATCGGTTATCGCGTGCTTGATCGGCCGATGTGAGCTTAGAAATGCCTTTGATTTACACGGAGAAACGAAGGTAACGAAGGAGGAGGGACTGTCAGTTCGGTGTCCATCATCTATTATGGAAACAACTCATAATTCGTAAATCGGTCTCTCGAACTCCGTTGCCTCCATTCCTTTGTGTGAATTGCGTTTTTATGGTAAAATTCAGAATGAATCGCCGAACAGCGCCAGGTCGCCGGTCTTACGGTATTCGCCCATGTCGTGGACGAGTTGCTTGGCGAGCAACGCGTGCGCTTTGGCGACCAATTTCGCAACTGGCGTGATGTTGAGCTTGGGATGCAGCTCGATGATCCGTAAAAAATCAGCGCGATCCTGGACGCGTTTCGGATAGCTGCGGGATGGGCTGAACATCGCTAACCACTTGAGCGCCAGCATGGCGTTGAGCGTCGGGATGAACGCCTTATGGCCGGACAGCATGACTTGCGTTCGATTGTCGAATAACGCGCCGCGCACTCCGCCGGTCGGGTACAACACGTCGATCAGCTCATTGCCTTTGGCATCGGTAATGCGCTTACCGACTTCGGCACCGAGATCGAGTACGCGTGTTCTCGGCTTGATGCTTTTAAGAACGGCGACGGCACCTGGCACATCGTCCACCACGATGTCCACATCGTTCGTTGCTCTGGGTTCCTTGGTATGAACTCCCAGCGCATGTGCTCCGATGATGACGAAGTCGATACCTGCATGATTGAGCAACGCGGCAATTGTGGCAGGAGACGGGCTGGTACTCAATGCAGTTGCCTCGCGGATAAGGAACGACGGTTGCCGACGGGATTTTGCAAGCAGAGCATGGGCGTGCTCCAGAATGCGCAGATTTACCGTACCCCAGCCGACATCCAACATGATGGCATTCTAGGACTGGTGTCGTGGTGTGCCAGCGACGGCTGCGCTCCTCATCTCATCCCAATCGTTCAATGCCCTACTTCCCAACCAGCGAGAAGCCGGAGCCGTCGATCGCTAATTCGCGTCAGAGTTGCAGGGCGGTCAGGCTATGCTCGTCCCTCGCACACCCGACGCAGGCGCTCGGCCGCATAGACGAAGTCGGTCCAAGCGACGTCGGGCGGGATGAGGTGATCCCACATTGGCACGTAGCGTCCGGTCGCTGCCAAGCGTTTGGCCCGCTCGACCTCGCGGTCGATGGCGCTGCGGCCAGCAGCGAGGGCGCGTTTGTCGAGCCCGCCCCAGATCGCTAGGCCGGGCAACTGGCGACGATACGCCTCGGCATCGCTGCCGGCCTGGACCTCAAAAGGGAACATCATGTTGGCGCCATGAGCAGCGAAGATCGGTGCCAGCAGTCGGACATCGCCGTCGCTATCGACCGATAGCACGCGCACGCCATGGGCGCGGCAGCGCTCGGCGATGCGGTCGTAGCACGGCATCATGAAGCGTTCGACCATGCGCGGCGAGATCAGCGGCCCGGCCTTACCGGCCATGTCCTCCCAGATGTGGACGTGGTCGATCCGCACCGCGACCGCCACCGCGTCGATCAGGCCCAGCCACAGGCCGGTCAGGTGATCCATCATATCGTGGACGGTGTCGGGCTCATCGTGGAACCAGGTCAGCAAGCGTTCGGCTCCGATCAGATCGCGGGCAGTCCCGAAGATGCCCCAGGGAAAATCTCCGACCTGCACTGCTTCGCCCCGACTGGTGAGGCGGGCATGGAAGGCAGGCCAGTCCTGGGCGACACGAGCCGGATCCGATTGCAGACGTTCACGTTTCAGCTTCTGCCAAGCGGCCGGAGTTTGCACCGGATGTTCGAGGAACTCCGGCATCGAGCCGTGGTCACGGCGTTGGCGCTGCGTGATGCCACGCCAGTCGCGGAAGACGGTAAACTCCGCATCTTCGCTGATGACTTGGTGTGGAAAGCCCGGGAACATGCCATAGTGAAGCTTGGGCTGAACGAAACCGGGATCGAAGGCGAGTTCGTATGCTGGGTTGAGATTGGGCTTGTCAGTTTCGCGCCGCCAGCGTTCCAGGGTCTCGCCCCACGGCTGCCAGCCCAGACCGACACCAAAGGGCAGGCGGTCGATCGGTTCACCGGTGAAGGCGCGGACGAGGCGCTCGCCCGGGGTGAGCGTTGCTGGCTTGCACTGGGCGCTGGTCATGGTCTGCATGGCCATCATTATATGCAGAAGACTACCAGTATTCTATGCCCACAACGACAGGATCATTGCACAGATCGCCAATCCGAATCATCGCCGGCGGGTCCTATGGCCTGCCGCGTGGCGGTCGCACGCCAGCCCACCGCCATGCCTGCTGGGAGCTGGTCTGCTACCGCACCGGTCGCGTGCGCATCACCGTCGATGGCGCCCCCACCGATCTCGGACCGGGATCGCTGTGGCTTACCCCGCCCGGCCATGTCCACAGTGAGGAGGCGACCACCGCATTTTCAAATTGGTATCTGCTGATCGAAGCGCCGGTCGCGACTCCCTGGCCGCTGTTGGCGGTGGACGATGCTGAGGGCGCGGTGACCCGGCTCTGCGGTGCAATTGTTCGCGAACACTCTGGCAATGCCTCCGACAAGACGGCGATTCTCGCCTGCCTCGCTGGTGAACTCGACCTCCGGCTGCGCCGGGCAGTGCGACAGCGTCGCGACCGGACCGCTGCTTTGGTGATCGAGGCTGAAGCCATCTTCGCTGGCGAGCCAACTCATCCGCTACCCATCGGTCGACTTGCCATCCGCCTGGGCGTTGCGCCCTCGACCCTACGTGCTGCCTTCCAGGCCCGCCGAGGCTGTAGTCCGTCCGTGGCAATGGCCGGGCTGCGCGCGGGGCACGCTTCCGGGTTGTTAGCCAGCACCACGCTGACCCTTGAGCAGATCGCAGAACGCTGCGGCTACCATTCTGCCAGCCATCTCAGCCGTTGGATTCGCCGCTTGCACGGATGTACTCCAGGAAAGATGCGTCGGCGTGGGTCCACACGTGACGCATCGCCGTGATGGGATGACTCATGAAGTTCAGTGCGCCACCGCCATCCGAGACTGGGGTGTGCCTGCGACGGCTATCCGAGCCGTTCGATTCCCTGTTTCCCAACCAGCGAGAATCCCGAGCCGTCGATAGCCAACTCGCGCCAGAGTTGCAGGGCAGTCAGGCGATCACCGTGGCATTCGCAGGTCCAGGCAGTGAGCGCGAGCAGTGGCGAGTGCAGGGTGTCGGCGCGGATCGTACTGAGGCCATCAAGAACCAGCGATGCCGGCAGATAGCCGAGAGCAAGACAGCCGAGGCGGGCCGCGAACAATTTGGTGAGCGACGTACGCGAAGTTTCCAGTTCGTCGGTCAGGCAGAAACACCATTCAAGGTCGGCTTGGGCACCGGCGGGATCGTTCAGGGTGCGGCGTAGTCCAGCGCGTAGAACACGTTCAACCGGAGTCAGCCCCTCGTCACCGGCGAGAGAATCAAGCACCGGTTTGCCCGCGCCGAGGCCGATGAGCACGAGCGAGTCACGGACGAAGTCGAACAAGGTTGTCGGCCGATCTTCGCCACGGCCGATCACCATGACCGTACGGGCGGGATCTCCGTCGTGGCGAATCTCACGCGAAATACGCGCGTATTCCGAGAGCATGCGCGGTTCACGGATGGTGATCGTGTAGCCAAGTGTGCGCGCGCGGCGCATAGTGTCGCGGCAAGCGGCGATGGCGACGCTGTCATTGCGGTCAACCAGATGGTTGAGCCAGGTTCGCAGGTGGCTTGAGAGCCAGCGCGAGATCGTACCCATCAGTGCGTTCTCGTCCGGAGATCCACGCATGAGTCGTGAGAGGTGTTCGAGGTCGTGTTCGACTTCGGTGGTGATGCCGCCGTGTTCGACTTGGGCACCGATCAGCGGCATGATCCACAGACAAAAGCGCGTGCGTACGACGTCACCGGATTCTTGATAGCCAAGCAATTCGCGAATTGCCGCGCGCAAACTGCCGCCGTTGCGGTCGTACTGAACTTTGGCTAAGGTGAAAATCGCGTCACGAGCTAAGACATGATCGAGGTGATCGCTCAGGAAATCGCGCAGTGCTTCGGCTGATGCAGCCAGGTCGCCACGTTTCACGACGGCCATACAACGAAGGAATGACGCCTCCACGCGCATTGGATTGTCGGGGTGTTCAGCCAAGAAGCGCGCGTACCACGCTTCAGCCTCTTGGTGCATGCCCAGGCGGAGGAATTCGTTGCCGCAGGTGTATATCGGCACCATGAGCGGACTCTGGCGTCGTTCGACAATGAGATTGCGCACCAGCGCTTGCGTCTTCCAGGTGGCGATGGCGAGGGTCACGCCTGGCGCAACTGAAACTGGGTTGAGGTCGCGGAACACGATTGGTTCGTGGTCATCGACGTGGAAACGCAAAACTTGACCTTCGCATTCGACGATGAGCCGATGTGTGCGGGCATGACGATGGACGTTGGTGGTGGTCTCACCATCGCGCACCGACCGCATGGTCAGCAGCTCAGCGTCGAGTGGATCCTTGGCGCCACGAGCGCGTGAGATCGTTACCCATCGGCCTTCGTAGGCACCAAGACGGAACTGATAGGAGTAGAGGGGATCGGTGCCGCGAGCGAGAATCCACACCTCTTCGCCCTGAACGAGTTCGAGTTCGGTACTGACGCGTACATCGTCACCAACTTGGACGTCGAGCGGGTAGATCTGGAGACCGTAGCCGCCGATCAACATGCCACCGAGTTCCGGGTGATGAACGTGACCGACCTGCTCACCGCACCACGAGGCCGAGGACAACTTAAATGGTCCGGGATCTGGGCTGGCGGCGAAATCCCAGCGGCCAAGCGATTTCCACGCACCTTCGCGCTCTTGCGCCAGCTTTCGCCGTTCGAATTCGGAATACTGTTCGGAAACTTGGGTCAGCAGTGTTCGTAGTTCTTGGGCAAATACTTCGCAGTCAGGATAGCGATCCTGCGGATCCTTGGCCAAGGCCCATTCGCTAATCGTTGCGAGTTTTTCTGGCGCGTCTGGCCACAGATCGCGCAAGGTGCGGCGATCGCCCTTGCGAATGCGCGAGAGGAAATCGACAAGCGGCTCCTTGTCACCCATTTCCTGCGGTGTGTGCATGGTCATCAACTCGACCAGAATCGAGCCAAGCGAGTACACATCAGTACGTTGATCGACCACCGAGGCTTGGCCGCGAGCCTGTTCCGGACTCATGTAGGCTGGGCTGCCGAGAATCTGTCCGAAATGGGTACTGCGCGATACGCGCAGCGAATTGCGCCGTTGCGATTCGGTATTGCGCAGTCGGTCACTGCGGCCGGTGTTTCCCGGCGACGGGCGTGCCGAGATACGATCGGTTTCAATAAGGGGTGGCTCGTTCGCTTGAGCAGCTTGCGGCAAGGCGTCAGGTCCACTCATGATGACCGTGGCCGTATCAAGTCGTGCGGACGTTGAACTGCGTTTGGCGACCGTCTCGGTATTCTTTTCATCGCCCGAAAATACCGCATCGTAGGCGCGTTCGATGCTCTGATCAGCACGCAAATCACGGGCGAGGCCCCAATCCAACACCCATAACTCACCGTAGTTACCAATGACGATATTGGCTGGTTTCAGATCGCGGTGAACAACGCCTTGGTTGTGGGCGTAGTGCAGGATGTCGAGCAGCTTCAGGAACAGCGTCAATCGGTCGACCAAAGGCCAGGTGCGCCAGTGGTCCTGGGTCTGCTTCAAATCTTCCAGGAAACGATCGAGGGTGCGCCCGCGCGCCAAGGTCATGACATAACACGGACGACCACCATCATCAGTCACAGCCTCGAATACGGCGCAAATGCCAGGGTGCTGGAGGCGGGCGGTGACGCGAATCTCGCGCTCGAAGCGTTGGGCTTGTTCTTCGTCAGTGAGCGCGGCTTCCAGCACCTTGACGGCTACATCACGGTCCAGGTGTTCGTCTTTTGCCTGCCAGACCCGTCCGGACGTTCCGCTGCCGAGTTCCCGGACCACGCGCCAGCGCCCGGCGACGAGTTCGCCCTGCTTGGTATCGGGAGGAACGTCTACGCCGGACATGGGGGAATCAGAATAGATCGCTACCGCACCATCGCAACGCCATCGCCTGTACCGAGAAGCAATTGGAACGATTTGCTGAATTCATAGGAGGAATGATCCAGGTATCATCTGCCAACACGGCACATTTGCCGCGACATGAAGCCGGGCGGGTCGCAGAGGGCATGACCAAATTTGATCAAATCTCTTGAAAATGAACGCGATGCCATACAGTGCGCCCGCACGATTTTTGAGCTTTCCGCGTGCCGGAACGCACAAACATCGTGATTTTTGCTCCTTTGCAACCCTGAAACCCTAGGACTACCGCCCATGCGCGTTGCCATTAAGGCCACTGAGGAAGCTATCATCCGCCTGCTCAAGGCCGGACACCCGCTTCCTGGAGACGTTGTTGATCGTGAATTGGAGACCCGTCTGCCCGTTTTCCAAAGTGTCGAAGCTGTTCCCGTCAAAAATTACGGCATCGAAGGCCTTGGTCGCATCGTCATCGCCCGCGGCCGCAAGGACGTGTGGTTTGTCGATATCAAGCGCCGTGATGGAAAAATTTCGCTGAAAGACGGCGAGCTGTTCCTCGACATGCGTGATAAACTGCAGCAGCGCTACCCCGGCCAGAAGGTCACCGGCTGGCTGGTCACGACTGCCGACCTTGATCTCAAGGCCAAGTCGGTCATCGCTGAAAAGGGCTGCTTCGCCACGGCTGGCGCCGCGAAGCGCTAAGTTTTACTTGTGAGTATGAACGACGGACGGCGGGCATGTGCTCGCCGTTTGTTGTTTTTGGATCCAGGTACTAAGGGCTGTAGGCCGCAGTCCGTGGGAATCCTTGCCTCCAGCTTCCAGCTTCCAGCCTCCAGCCCGTCCCATGCGCACCCCGCTCCCCGAACGCATTCGCCCCACGCGCTTAGCTGACGTTGTCGGTCAGGACCATCTGTTGGGTCCGAGCGGGGTTATCTCGCGACTGCTCGCGGCGGGAACGCCGCCGTCGATGGTGCTGTGGGGTCCGCCAGGCTGCGGCAAGACGACGATCGCACGCTTACTGGCGAAAGAGGCAGGCCTGCGCTTTGCTCCGTTTAGTGCCGTCTTGTCTGGGCTGCCGGAGCTGCGGGTGGTGATCAGCGAAGCTGAAGCGGCGCGCAACCTTGGTCAGGGAACCCTGCTATTCATCGATGAATTGCACCGTTTCAACAAAGGCCAGCAGGACGCGTTGCTGCCCCATGTGGAATCAGGCACGATTGTTCTCGTCGGAGCAACTACCGAGAATCCCTCGTTTGCGCTCAACAAGGCGCTCGTGTCACGCGTGCGTGTGTTCGCTCTGCAACAACTCGACGGCGCAGCGTTGGATCGTTTGATTGAGCAAGTTCGCTCGCACACCGAGGGTATTCCCGGATTGGATGTGGAACCAGGTGCGCTTGAACTCGCCAAGCGATTAGGATCGGGCGACGGTCGGCGCACCTTGATGCTGGTTGAGGCCGCGCACGCGCTGGCCAACGGCAAGGCGATCACCGCCGAACACATCGCCGCCGTCGCGCAGAATCCATCAGCCGATCACGACCGTGACGGCGAATCGCACTACGACGTCGCCAGTGCCTTCATCAAAAGCATGCGTGCCAGCGATGTGCAGGCCGCGTTGTACTATTTAGCACGGCAACTCGACAGTGGCGAAGACGCGATGTTCGTTGCCCGTCGCGTGGTGATCTTTGCCTGTGAAGATGTTGGCCTCGCAGATCCGCAGGCGTTGGTGATTGCCTCCGCCGCGCTGACCGCTGTTGGCCAAATCGGCATGCCCGAAGCCGTCTATCCGCTGACCCAGGCGGTGATCTACAACGCAACCGCGCCGAAATCGAATTCAACGAAAGCATACTTTGCTGCGGCTGAAGCCGTGCGTGCGAAACCCGGCGCAGCAGTGCCGATGTTCCTCCGCAATGCACCAACCGGATTGATGAAGGAACTTGGGTACGGTGGCGGCTACACCTACGATCATGACGCTCCAGATCATTTCGCTGGGCAGCAGTGCCTGCCGGAAGCGCTGAAAAATAGCGTATTTTACACGCCTGGCTCATTTGGGCATGAGAAGGACATTGCCAAACGGATGGCGTGGTGGGACGCACGGAGGAAGTCGGGATAATCCGAGAATCAACGTTTGGTTCACACGGAGGAACGGAGGTAACGAAGGAGATACGGCGCAACAGTTTGGCGCCCATGACCCGTTGGATGAACTGAGTGAAATTCGTAACCCGATCACGCGAACTTTGTTACCTCTGTTCCTCCAGGTGAATCGCGCATTCAATCTAGATTACTCTTTTCAAGGCAACCGCAGAGGCGCAGAGCTACGCAGAGGTCGCAGAGGGCTTGGGTTAGAAGTCATTGCAGTTTCTGGCGCCACTCACCCACAGGGTGACGATCCAATGGACGTTCTCCTCTGTGATCTCAGCGGCCTCTGCGCCTCTGCGGTTGCCTTGCGGTGTTTCAACCGAGCAATGTAGGTTCAATGCTTACCCGACCATGCGATCCAGCGGACTGCGCGCGCCCAACGGACCAACCGGCATGACGTGGGTATAGATCATCGTCGTGCTGACATCGTTGTGTCCCAGCAGTTCCTGCACCGTGCGGATGTCGGCGCCGTCCTCGAGTAGATGTGTGGCAAAACAGTGGCGGAAGGTGTGCGGATGCACCGGCTTGGCGATGCCTGCCACCTGCGCGGCTTGACGAACTGCACGTTGGATACTGGTTTCGAAAATGTGATGCCGACCTCGGCGGCCGCTGCGTGGATCGGTCGAGAGTCCAGCCGCAGGGAACACATATTGCCACGACCACTCGCGTGCGGCGTTCGGGTATTTTCGTTCCAGCGCATGCGGCAACTCAACCGCACCGAGTCCCGCTGCCAGATCCTGCTGATGCACGGCGCGGACCCGAGCCAGATGTTCCGGTATGCGCGCTGCCACGGACGTCGGTAGAACCGTCGCCCGATCCTTGTCCCCTTTGCCGCTGCGCACGGTGACGAGCCGACGCTCCACATCGATGTCTTTGACGCGCAGTCGCAATCCTTCCATGAGTCGCAGACCAGAACCATACAGTAGATCAGCGATCAGTCGGTAAACCCCGTCGAGCTGGCCTAGGACGGCGCGCACTTCGGCCCGCGTCAGCACGGTCGGCAGGCGCTTGGGCCGATCCGGTCGCGGCAGCGTATCCAGCCACGGCAGCGGTTGGTTCAAGGCCGTCTTATACAGAAACAGCAACGCGCACAGTGCCTGATGCTGCGTCGAGCCAGCGACCGAACGGTCGTTGGCGAGATGCGACAAGAACGCTTCGACCTCGACCTTGCCCATCGTGCTTGGCTTGCGCAGACCGTGAAAGCGAACGAACTGCACGATCCACATGCAGTAGGTGCTCTCCGTACGACGGCTATAGCGCAGCAGACGCATGGTGTGGCGTAGGTGCTCATCGAGGGCGTGGAGATCGCACGCGTTGGAGTGACTCATGCCGACCATGAGAAGACCTGGAGAGAAAGAGTCAATATAAACCCATTCGCGAAAAACACGGCGTGCGCCGTCATAACTAGTTATAGCGGCGTCAGAGGCATAATGCGTTGTAGGGAAAGGACGAAATTGTAGAAGGAGGCCGTGACCAACGCCGCCTATCTTTTTTATTGCGGCGCCAACGCCGTCCAAGTCTAGTTAGCCATTTCATGACCATAGCGAAAATATTTAGCAATTCGCTCATCGATGGGCGACCAGCAACATTTACCGTATCTGATTGCCAAAATGCAGCAATGTTGCTTGGCGTTGATCACGTTTCACCAAGCTACCAAGAATTTAAAGCGCTTTTTGGCTCAGGGCGATTCCCTTGCGATGGGACTCTTGGTGAATTGTTCTTATTTGATCCTGCCGGGGATAACGGAAACTTGTTGATATGGAAAATGAACGAAGTGATCAAGAATGGATTTAAGACAGGCGCTGAATCGGGCAGAAAGAAAGATCAGAAAATTTTTAAATTGATTTACTGTGGTGGCGATAGCGGCACGTTTCACCTTGGCTGGGATCCGGACGATCGAAATAATTCAAATGAATACCAATATTATGAAGTTGACTTTGATTGGCATGTCGCCAAGAAAATGTGCTACGGGCTGGATGGATACCTGTCAAAGCACTGGAATCCCGGATGGAAAGTTAAGCCGACTTTCAGGGCGTGGGACAATGGCTAACCAATCGGTCAACGGGAGCCGGCAACGCATGATTCCCATTTCAACTCACGCCGGTTCGCCGGCCCCGTTACCTCCGTGTTAGAGGTGTACTTATGGGCGATGTTCCAAACCGGTACACGCACACTTGGAAACCAAATCTTTTGATCGCGCTGCTGCTCGCTCCTTTGAGCGTGGGCCTTGCAGTTGCCGGCTTCCTCGAAGAAACACCTTGGTTAATTCGGGTTCTATTGTGTGGGATGAGTCTGCTGGCTTTGTTAGCGGGCCTCGGAGCACTCATTACTATCTCTGTCTCGGTCGATGCCGATGGAGGCTTTGAGCTACGGAGGAGAATTGCGTGGCTTCAGCTTTCGACGCACAGATTCAAGCCTGGCGAGCTATCGTGCGTGGAGTTTGACCGCGGAGGGCCGGTAACAAGTCTCAGTGCGGTTACGGGGACGAGCACTCCCACCAAACCCAGATTTCGAATCGACGTGCGCCATACCAATGGCACCTTCTTCGTTACTGCCAGCAGCGATGGCACCGATTTGAAGACCCAAGCAACGTCACTAGCCAACGCCTTGGGTTGCCCGATGAAAAGAGTAGGCTCGTGGCCCAAGTAGTTTTGCACTCGTGGGCGCTCGTTTTGGAAGGAAGGCATCACGGAAAAGACCACTTGTGCATTTTGATTTCGAACACCTCTAACTCTACGGTCGAGCGGACGCTGCGCGATGATGCCGCGCAGCGCCCCTCACCTCTACGTTCGGCGTCAGCACACACCGCGTCATGATCACTCGGGAGCAAGCAGAGCAGTTGGTATATGAGCGCATCAATGCCCCCAACCCTCAGTGGCCTGATAAGCCCGAAATGACTATCACCGAGACCCAGGAGCGTGAGACGGGTTGGCTAGTATATTGGACAACGCGGCAATGGCACGAGACAAGAGACATCCGGCATGCTATCGCGGGCAACGGTCCATACCTTGTCTGTCGAGAGGACGGCACGCTGTTCGAGACAGGCACAGTGCCACCGATTGAAGAACGTATCCGAGATGCAGAGCGTCGCTTGCAAGCACATTTACAGAGGCAGACATCCGGATGAACTCAACGCCGAACCATACGCTGGAGACGAACTGCCGCCACGCCACTCCGCTCCACGCATTGCGGAAATTCGAGCGCGCCGTTTGCGCTCGACCTTGCCTGACCGGCGGCAGTCGCTCAGCTCTACGTTCGGCCACTACAGCATGACGACCTTCCAACAACTCAATCGCGGTTGGAACGCGGAGCCGAATGCACCCGAGCCCAGAGTGCTGGTTGATGGTGCTGATGTCGTGGTTACGTTCCTGATGAATCCGTTCCAGTTTCCCGAGTTCGATTCTGAGGATGTGGGGAGGCTGCGTTTCATTTCTTGCCGCCGCTATCGTCTGGGATCAACCAATGATGAGGGCTGGTATCGCGGTCAGTGCCGATTCAGCGAGGTGGCTCCACGCTGGGGTGAGTTCTACGAGGTGGGAGGCGATTTACGATTGGCTGAGTGCCCGCATGACTGGGTTGACGTCAGCCCAGAGGCGGAGGGCCTTAGACATTTTCTGTTCTACTTCAGAGACGAGCAGTTCGAGTGCGACGCCTTGGATTGGAGTTTCGAGGTTTTGAGGGCCGAACCAAGCGCTCCACCGAATGGCGGCCCCGCCACGCCGCTTGGCAATTCGGGAGTTGCGGTCGGGCCGCCATCGGTGAGCTCAAGCGTTGGGCCTTATATGATCGTCGGTAATCCGTCTAGCTTTGCGGTCGAGTCTGGCATTACGACAGCGTACGAGCGTTTAGGGTATCTCGCAGTCGGTTTCTTTATTATTCACATCGGAGGCCGTTGCTACGGCGTGCGTGCGCCGGACGCCACA
>CAZZAM010000062.1:0-14477 GCA_964652775.1 uncultured candidatus Brocadiaceae bacterium
CTACCTGCGCTCTGAACCTGTCTCAAATCACCCACTCAATCGGGAGAAGACCCTCAATAAGATTTAGGAATTTTCTGGGGGATATCGAACTTAGGACACCCATTTTCATCCTTGGTAGGTCTTTCCGTTGACCATCCTCTCACGCTATTGTATTCATCAACGCGTATCACCACGCCGTATCGACCCAGCAGGAGCGCCACATGAAAATCATCCTACGTCTAGCCATTATCGTCATCGCGATATGTTCGACATCATGTGTCGTGGTTGCTCGACCTAATAGCGGCCTGTTTGCTCCGGGCCACCACAGCAATGGTCCGGGGAATAGCGAAAACGCACCGGGACATAATAAGAAGTAGCGCTGTAATACAGTTGTCTGTTTATTGGCGGTTTCTCGTGAAGCGCCAACGGCGCGGTTTTATCCCAGCCTTGGGCAACGCCCCAGGACATGTGACGAAATATAAACCAAGGGCTGAAAGCCCGCGCCAATGGATCGGGCTTTCAGCCCTCTGCGCGGTGTCGCAACGATTCCTGGGGCGTTGCCCCAGGCTGGGATGGCGACGGGCCTTTGGCCCTTGGGACATGTAGTAACTGACCTAGCGTGTTGTTGTGATGGGACCGTCATGTAGAAACCATGCCATGACCATCGCTTTCTATAATTTTTATCCCGGCGCAAACGCCGTCCAAGTCTAGTTTAGGCGCTAGAATGTGAAACAGACACTCCTCATAGTCGTAATTATTAATGCCGTATTATTCATTGTTGCAAAGATGGTTATCAAGATCGACATCATTCTAATTGGCAATGTTTTGTGCGGCGCATTATTTAACGACGCTCAACTATCTCCTGGCATTACTTATATAATTACTTGGTCATTGATAATAGCATTCACCGTTCCATTTGCGGCGTTATTCCATTATCGCAAACGAAAAGACACTGATTGAATAAACATTTCAATTTAAGGACACCCACTTTTCTCAAGTGTCCCATTGCCTCCATCGCACGCGGGCTGAATCCCGCGCTCCCAGGTGGAGTTGTTTTCTTGGGGCTCTGTTTGTACTCCCGTAGCCCGCGCGCAGCGCGTGTAGCCGCTCGGCGTTAGCCGACCTGTAGCTCGTAGCCGTGGCAATTACTCCTCGTCTCCCTCACCCGCCAACGTCAAATGCTCCGCCGGCCCCTCAATCGCGCCACGTTCGAGCTGTTCAAAGAACGACGCGACCACGGCACGGAACGCCTCGCGACTGTCGATGCGGCAGAATTCACCACGGAATTTGCGGACTCCGGGGAGGCCGTTGCAGTAGAAGAAACTGTATTTCCGCATGACGCGGACGCCGCGGGCTTCGCCGTAGAGGTCGAGGATCAGATCGAAGTGGCGTTCAAGTAGGACACGACGTTCAGCAATGGATGGACTGTGGGTTTGTCCGCCGGTTAGATCGGCGATGAGATTGCGAAACAGCCACGGATCTCCGCAGGCGGCGCGGCCGATCATGTAGCCGTCGGCACCGGCTTGGTCTTTTGCAGCGCGGATTGCGGCGGCGGTGTCCATCGAGCCGTTGGCGAAGATCGGAATGTGTGCGGGGATGGCGCGGCGGACTTCGGCGAGACCCGAGAGATCAACCGGCACGCCGTGTTTGGATTCGCCAGTTCGCGCGTGAACGGTCAGGCCAGCTGCGCCGTTGGCGACAGCAGCTTGCGCAACTTCGACCATGTTGCGGTTCGCGGCGTCGTAGCCGAGGCGCATTTTCACCATCACTGGCACGGTGACAGCGGCGCACATCGCGGCGACGACGCGGCCGACTTGATCGGGCTCGCGCATCATGGCGACACCGCAACCGGCCTGCTTGGCTTTGCGTACCGGACAGCCGCAGTTGAGATCGACGATGTCGGCACCGACGTTTTGCAGGGCTTTTGCGGTCTCGGCGCACAGTTCGGGCTCGCGGCCGTAGATCTGCATCGCGACTGGGCGCTCTTGCGGCAGCGTGCGGGTCAGCACGCGGAATCGTTCGGACTGCGCATCGGTAGCGCGGGCAATCGCAGCGACCATCTCGGTGGCGACCATGCCGCAGCCGCCGACTTCTTTCGCGATCAACCGGAACGCGACATTGGTGTAACCAGCCATCGGCGCGAGCAGCAGGTTGTTCACCAGCCTCAGCGATCCGATAGAAACAGGATGGATGTAACGATTCGCGGATTCCATGGGTTAGTCTTCGTTGCTCTGTTGGAAACGCCAAGGCAACCGCAGAGGCGCAGAGGCCGCTGAGGTCGCAGAGGGGGAGCCTGTCAATTCGTTACTTGGTGACGACTCTGTTTTTCCAAGGCTATCAGGCAATCCTCTCCTCTGCGTTCTCCGCGGCCTCTGCGCCTCTGCGGTTGCCTTGAGGTGATGCTTATCAACGACACGGGCCGCAGAGGAATTCCACTGCGGCCCGTTCATCGGGAATCAGGGCGTCGTCAGCCGGTTCAGGCTGCGACGGCGGCCTTGGCCTTGGCGATGACATCAGCGAAGGCGGCGGGTTGGTGAATGGCCAACTCGGACAGCTGCTTGCGGTCGAGGCGGATGTCGGCCTTTTCGAGGGCGGCGATCAAGCGGCTGTAGGTGATGCCGAGCTTGCGGCACTCGATGCCGATGCGCTTGATCCAGAGCGCGCGCATCTGGCGCTTCTTCATCTTGCGGCCGTTGAACGACATCTGCTCGGCGCGACGGACGGCTTCGCAGATGACGCGGTACATCTTGTGCCGGCCGCTGAAATAGCCGGAAGCGCGCTTCTTGATGCGCTTGATCATTTTGTGGCGCGAGGCGCCGTTCGTTGCACGCATGGTGCTCTCCTTAACTTGCCCGACGTCGAGGTGACGCCGGAGAGGGGATGTCCCCTACTTGGTGTGGATGTGCCGCTGCTTACTGCAGGGCGATACGCGCGCGGCGAACCGCGGGCTTGAATGAGGTGATCGTCTTGCGGCGGCGCAGGCGCTTGATCTTGGGCGTACGGCCAGCCATCAAGTGGCGGACACCGGCCGTGGTGCGCATCAGCTTGCCATTGCGGGTGACGCGCATGCGGCGCTTGGAACCTTTGTGGCTTTTCATCTTAGGCATGACTGGTCTCCGCGAGGGGTCGGCAGGCTAGCGGGGTGTCGCGTCCAGTCCAGTAAGGGATTTTGACCCCAAAATTCGATTTCCGATTCGAATGCCCCCCATCGCCCCGATGGGGGGCTGGCGCCGAGCTGCGTTGGCGGCATAGAATCGGCATAGCCGATGCCGCCACGGTTTCTGAGGTTTCCGAAGAAACCGAGCAGCGACACAGCCAGGGGGCGCGTCAGCGCCCGATTAACAACCGATCCCCGAGCGAGTTTTCCAGATTCGGGTTCTCGTAAATCATCTTCCGCGTCTTCTCGATGTCGTAGGCGACGCGGCGCCACTCAATGCTTTCGCCATCGAAGATCACATAGCACGAACGCGGATCCATGTCGCGCGGCTGGCCGACCGAACCGACATTGACGATCGTCTTGCGCGGGTCGATGGTCCAGCGTTGGCTCAGTGTCTTGAGCGAGTGCCACGTATTGTCGCCGCCGGTGATGACACCAGGACGATGAGTGTGACCAACGAAGCAGGTATGCGGTACGAGGGCGAAATTTTCGTCGAGCAACTGTTTGGGATCTTCGCCGAGGTAGCTGCGGCCCTGGGTGTGCTCTTCGAGCACGTATTCTTCCAGGTGATTACGCGGACTGGCGTGGACGTAGAGGACGTCGCCTTCGGTGATGGTCGTCGGCAGACTCTTGAGCCACTCCCAGCGCTTCTTCTTGCCGGACAGCCAACTGAAGAGACCGGCGCGGATTTGCTTGTTAGTCCACAAAGCGGCACCACGGGCGGCGGCGTTGAAGCCGATCGGCTCATAGATGGACGCGTGATCGTGATTGCCGAGGAGTACTTTACCCGGCGCGCACACATCCAGGACGCGCGACATCGCTTCGACTGGCTCGGGGCCATAGCCGACAACATCCCCGAGGCAGTAAATGGCGTCGGCCTTCTGCTGTTCAATATCCTTCAGCACCGCTTCAAGGGCAGCGATGTTGGAGTGGATGTCTGAGATGATCGCAATGCGCGCCATCGGCGTCCTGGCTTATAGCAGTCCAGACCAGTTTCCACCACCCCTAAGCTGAGGACCTAGGGCAGGGTGTCTTGGGGGATTGCCACGGAATGCCACATGCTGGAATGCTGGAATGTGGGAATATCACGATCATTCGGATGTTTTTAAGCTGCTGTTTGGCTGTTTACGCTTGCCATTCCAGCATTCCAGCATGAGGGGCAATTCCCCTACCCCTACCTCAGAAAGTCCATCAATGTGGGCTGGATGATCCGTGCCGCGGACTGCAAGCCGGCCTCTAAAGCCACCTGCGCGAGCTGCATTTTGGAGATGGTGTCAGTGAAATCGACGTCTTCGGCCTGGCTGATCAATTGCTTCTGATAGAATTGACCAGCCTGGAGCTGGTTGCGTGACAGTTCCAGGCGTTGGACGCGGCCACCCATCGCACCTTGGAGGTCGTTGGCGTGGTTGTGGGCGTCGTCCAGCGTGGTGACGGATTCGGCAATCTTGTTGGCGTTGTTTGAGCGTAGAGCGTCCCGGAGCTGGATCAGGGAGTCGAACACGTCGACCGTCCCCTTGAACAGGTCGTAGCCGTTCTGGTTGGTGTCGACTTTGGAATTCGGGCCAACTTGAACCTGGAAGGCATCGAGGTTGCCGGCGTAGTCGACCCGACTTGCATCCGATGACAATGCAAAGGGCTTTTGTGCGGTTGTAGCAGTACCGCCAAAGATGTAACGCCCATCATGGACCGTGTTGCCCAGATCGATCATGCGATCAAGGTAAGAGTCCACCGATAGCGCAAGTGCTTCACGCGAGTCGGCGTCCTGCGACGCGTTGGCTCCTTGCAAAGCGATCTCCTTCACCTGATCGAAGGTTTGGGTGAGTTCATTCAGCGACGTGTCGGTCGCGCCCATGAAGGCGAGTGCCTTGTCAATGTTGTCGAGGTACTTTCCCGAATCGCTAGAGTCGGCGCGATAGCGCAGTGACTGCAAGGAGGCGACCACATCGTCGCTGACCCGATTGATTTTTTTGCCGGAGGCGAGCTGTTCCTGATAGGTTGCCAGGCGTCCCAGCGTACGCTGGTTGTCCTGGATAACCGTTTGGTTGAGCCCCATGAGTGTAATGCGGTCCATGTTGTGCCTTTACTGCAGAATGCTGAGTAGGGTCTGGATGTTTTGACGCGAGAAGTTCACGACTTGAGCTGCGGCCGAATATGCCTGCTGTTGCAGGATCATCATCCCGACTTCTTCATCGATGTTGACGCCGGAAACTTGTTGCCGCTGGTTTTCGAGTGCCGATTGAATGGTAGCCTGATTTTCACTAAGCCGGCTAGCCTGTTGGATCTGCGAGCCGACATCAGACAAGATGCCGTTATAGCGAGCGTCGAGCGCGTAGGCCCCATCCGAAAACAATTTTTCTTTCCGCGTATCGACAAAGCGCAGCACATTGGAGTTGTCGCCCTCAGCGCGGGTCAGTCCGACGTTGAGCTGAGTTGGATCATCAATGAGTTCTGCAGACACCGCAAGGCTTGCTGCGGTTGAACCGGTGAAGAGGGAATTGATTCCCAGTGCGGGCAGTAGACCCGCCTCATCCGGAGCTGAATCCACGGTGAAGGTCGCATTGGTGCCGCCGACCAGATTGGTCAGATCGCCAGCATCAAAAACGGCGTAGACTCCGTCGGCGATTTCGACCGGCGATCCGGCAGGGAGTCGGTTGTCGAGCGTCTTCTGCACCGTATTCAGCGTCGGCGAGGTGCTGAGTCCGGTCCAATAACTAAACTCGACTATCGGCGGTTGTGGATTCGTGAGAATGTTGGAGGCCTCGACGCCGATCGTGCCGGAGCTGACCACGCGCATTGACCAGGTATTGAATGGCGGGGTTCCGGCGGCGTAGTCATCCAAGGTCAATGAGCCGTTATAGCGACCACGCACGGAAAATCCGGCGTCGGTTACGGTGCGCTCAGTCGTTTGGATGTATGGACCAGTCGAGGACGAGTTCTTCTGGACGACCGCGCCACCGGCGTCGAGATCGACGACGAACCTATCGCCAATGCGATAGGTTCCTGCCGCAACCGTGACGTTCACGGCACCAGTTCCACCGATGCCAGGAAGGGGAATGACGCCGGGCGCGCCCAGGGCGATGGTGCCGTGGTTGATCGGAGATCCGTCGGTCGCGCTGCGCGAGGTGACGCGCAATTGCAGCGGCGTAAGCGTGCCTGCGGTGACCGGTTCGACCTGGAATTGGAGTTGGGTGCCAACCGTAGAGGGGATCGCAACCGCCGAAGTGACGGTGATCTGCGCACCTGCCCACTGCCGATTGGTCGGCTTGAGATCAAGCGCTGGGCTGAAGTCGATGGCGAAACCAGAGGCCGCTGACAACTGCAACTTATAACCGTCGGATACCGGCACTGCCTTGGCATTCAGGTTGGGAATGCCGATGCCGTCGCTGGGGAACACCGTGAAACTGCCACCGGAACCGTTATTGATCGCGGTGACCAGATCTTCCAACGAGCGGGTGCCAGTACCGCTACTGGGATCGAAGCGCACGGTGTACTTGCGTGCCTCGCCGGTCGTGGTGTCGCGTAGGTTGATGGTCAAGTTGCGGTCGACGGCGTTACCGGCGCTGTCGGTGAACGTGGGCAGGAACATCGCGGGAATTCCGACGCCATCGGCGCTGATCTGTTCAAGTGCCGTGTCATCAAGATCGGTAGTCAACTCAGTAGTGGGAACAGTGAAGGCCGACAGGAAGGTGCTGGTGTTCATCGACTCACTGGTGCCGGTTGCATGCAGCGCGTTCAGTCGCTTTGCAGTGGTCGCGGCAATATCGTCTAGTGCGTCGGTAATGGCGGGAATGACCGTGCGATTCAGCTCATCAAGGGCAGAGAGCGAACCGCCACTGGGACTGATCAGACCGCCGGTCGGGGTTGCGATGTGGATGGTGCCATCGGTGGTCACCGTCACGTTGAGTTCGTTGGCATCATCAAGGCCGACCAATTGGATACCATTCGAGTCGATCAAGACGCTGCCGTCAGCGCCGTTGTTGCGGACGCGGACATTGAGGTAACCGGACAATTCGCTGACCAGTTTGTCGCGCGAGTCCAAGAGATCGTTGGGATTATTGCCAGCAAGAACCTGAGCGCGAACCTGCTGGTTGAGGTTGGCGATTTGGCTGGTGAGTTGATTGACGCTGCGGATCTGATCACCAACTGTGTCGCGCACATCTAGGCGCAGACTGTCCAAGCGGCTCGACAAATCATTGAGCGTACTGCCCCAGGTTTGCATCTGCTGGATCGCTGCCGAGCGCAAAGCGGCGGACTCGGGATTGTTCGAGAGATCCGACAGCACATTGAACATGGCGTTAGTCACGCCGGCGAGACCGTTTTCACCGGGTTCGTTAAACACCAGTTCAACGGTCTTGAGGTTGTCTTGGAGCGTCTTCAGTCGGCTGGTTTCCGACGCGGTAGCGCGCAGACGTTCGTTGCTGAGTTGGTCGATGACGCGGCGGATTGCGGTGAGATCGACACCACGGCCAAGCTGGCCAGGTGCCGAGTTTTCCGGTGTCGTCGCAGCTAGTTCCGAACGCTGACGCGAAAATCCGGGCGTAGTCGCGTTAGCGAGATTGTGACTCGTGACTTCCATCGCCCGTTTCTGGGCTTGGAGCGCTGAGAGACCGATGAGAAGTGAGTCGGGCATGGCTTACCTTGTTTGTCCTAACGCGCAGCGCGTGCCAATGGTTGGATTGAACTCAGATACATAAGTATCTGTCATACATGTAGTAAGAGATAGCAGCTTAACGCCAAATGCTGGAATGCTGGAATACTGGAATGAGAGAATATGGCAAAAGAGGTACGTCGTCTGGCTCTGACGAAGGTGTTCTAGCGGTCGTTGCTGCGTGTGGGTGATCGTCTCCACATTCCAGCATTCCAGCATTCCAGCATTCCGGCATTTGGCATTCACGTCTCCATCCTACCATTCCGACCGTGAGCACCCTCTCCCACTTGGTTCCACCGGCTGAGTTGGCCAAGGTCCAACGCTTGGATGTAGTTGCTCGCATCATCGTCGAAGGCGCGCAGTCCGGCGCTCATCGCAGTCCGCTGCGCGGTGCCAGCGTCGATTTCGCCGATCACCGTCAATACGTTCCTGGCGATGATCTGCGCCATCTCGATTGGAAGGTGCTGGGTCGATCCGATCGTCTGGTGCTCAAACGGTATGAGGCGGAAACCGATCTTGGCTGCACCTTAGCGGTCGATGGTTCAGGCAGCATGGCCTATTCCGGTACGCGCTCCGGTGTCAGCAAGTTTCGTTATGCGGCGATGCTGTCTGCGGCAGTCGCACATCTTGTGCTGCAACAGCAGGACCGCGCCGCATTGATGCTCTACGATGAGCGGGCAGCGCTGGAGTTGCCCGCTCGTCATCAGGGACAGCTCGAACGCATCTGTCGCGCACTGGAAGGCCACACGCCGCACGGTGCGACTGACGCCAGCAAAGGACTCGAACATTTATCAGCCCCCGGCGCCCATCGCGGTCTAGTGGTGATGCTTTCCGATTGTCTCGCGCCGCCAGAAGATTTGGCTTCAGCCTTCGATCGCCTGCGCGCGCGTGGACACGATTTGGTGGTGGTGTGGATTCTCGATCCTGACGAACTCGATCTTGGAATCGGTGGAGCCAGTCGCTTTCAGGGCCTGGAATCTGAAGGCGAATTAGTTGCTGAACCAAGGGCGTTGGCCACAGCCTATATCGACGAAGTCGCTCGCCACCGCGTGGCCTTGGCCTCACTCAGCCGCAGCCGTGGAGCGTCATTGGTCGAATGCCGCACAGACGAACCGTTGCATGTGCCGTTGAATCGGTTGCTCGTTGCGCTTAACGAACGGGCGAGGTAGTTCGCTGTCGGCTCGGTCGCTGGCTCGCCCTGAAAAAGTCAATTTAACGGTGGGTTCGCTGACATCTACCGCGCCATCGCCTGTTGCTTCCACACCCCGCGCCCCGGCAGAATTTCTTGCAGCGAACGCACCGAGTAATCCTGTTTCTTGAGCTGACGGAGTGCGCCGATGAGCGCGGCGGCGCTGCTGAGCGTGGTGAAGTACGGCTTGCCCATGACGGCACAGGCGCTGCGGATCTTCGCCTCGTCGTGCTTGGCGCCTTTGTTTGATGGTGTATTCAGCACGAAGGCGATCTGCTTGAGTCGGGTCAGTACGGTGTCGCCGCCGTCTTTGACCTTATTGAGGACGGTGACCGGAACGCCGCCGCGCTCCAACGTGCGGGCGGTTCCACGAGTCGAGAGGATCTCGTAACCCATGTCGGCAAGCTGTTGCGCGAGCATGATCGTCACGCGCTTGTCGCTGTCGCGGACGCTGATGAACACCGGACCCGACAGCGGTACGTGGGTACCGGCGCCGAGCTGTGCTTTGTAGTAGGCTTCGCCGAAGGTGGGGGCGACACCCATGACTTCGCCGGTCGATTTCATTTCCGGGCCAAGCACGGTATCGACGCCGGGGAACTTGTTGAACGGCAGGACCGATTCTTTGACGCAGAAATTAATCGGTTCGGGTACGTCTTGCACGCCGAGTTGATCAAGCGTCGCACCAGCCTGAACCAGGGCGGCGATCTTAGCGAGCGGAACACCGGTTGCCTTGCTGACAAACGGCACCGTTCGACTGGCGCGCGGGTTGACCTCAATCAGATAGACTTCCTCGTGGCGGATGGCGAACTGCACGTTCATCAGTCCGCGCACGTTGAGCGCCTTGGCTAATTCACCGGTGATCTCAATCATCTTGGTGACGATGCGTTCGGACAGCGACCACGGCGGAATGACGCAGGCGGCGTCGCCCGAGTGGACGCCGGCCTCTTCGATGTGTTCGAGTACGCCGCCAACCACCGTGCGATGGCCGTCGCAGATCGCATCGACGTCAACTTCGATCGCGTTTTCAAGATACTTATCGATCAGCACCGGCGAACCGGGATGGACGTCCATCGCCGCCTGGATGAAGCCGCGCAGGCTGGCCTTGTTGGGCACGATCTCCATGGCGCGACCGCCGAGCACGAAGCTGGGGCGGACAACCACGGGATAGCCGATGTGGTCAGCGACCTTCACGGCTTCTTCGTAGGTTCTGGCGATGCCGTTCACCGGCTGTTTCAGATGCGTCTTCTCAAGGACAGCCTTGAATTCCTCACGGTCGTTGGCGCGGTGGATGTCGCCCGGTTTGGTGCCGATGATCGGAACGCCGCCGGCCTCAAGCGTGGCGGCAAGATTCAGCGGCGTTTGACCGCCGAACTGCACGATGGTTCCCCACGGCTTCATCGCATGGTTGATTTCGAATACGTCCTCGGCTGTCAGCGGTTCGAAGAAGAGGTGTGTCGATGTGTCGTAGTCGGTCGAAACCGTTTCCGGGTTCGAGTTGACCATGATGACTTCCCATCCAGCGTCGCGCAGGGCAAAGGCGGCGTGAACACAGCAGTAGTCGAACTCAATGCCCTGACCGATGCGATTGGGACCGCCGCCGAGGATCATGATTTTCTTGTTTGGACTGCTGGGCGCTTCCGATTCGTCTTCGTAGGTCGAATAATAATACGGCGTGAAGGCGGCGAATTCAGCGGCGCAGGTATCGACCAGCTTGTATGCCGGTCGCAGACCAAGCGCGTGGCGTTTGGCGCGGACGTCGTCTTCCTTGGCGTTCCACAACATGGAGAGATGGCGGTCGCTAAAACCATCGCGTTTTGCCGTGCGGAGCGTTTCGTAGTCGATCGTCGCGAGGCTGTTGCCGCGCAGGCGATTTTCGTGGGCGACGATGCCGTGCAGATGGCCGAGGAACCACGGATCAATCGCGGTGTGATCGTGGACTTCACTAATCGTTGCGCCGGCCTGGAAGGCATGACGCAGTTGGAAGAGTCGGCCAGCTGTGGGTCGTTCGATCGCCTGAAGATATTCCATCTTGCGTTCAGGTTCGGCGTCATCGCCGGCACGGCGGGGGCCAAATCCAGGAGCGCCGATTTCCAGACCGCGCATCGCCTTCTGGAAACTTTCGCGGAAGGTACGGCCGATCGCCATGACTTCGCCGACCGATTTCATCTGATAGCCAAGGGTGTCGTCGGCGTCGCCAAACTTTTCGAAGGCAAAGCGTGGGATCTTAGTCACCACGTAGTCGATGGTCGGTTCGAAACAGGCCGGTGTCTCGCGGGTGATGTCGTTCTGAATTTCGTCGAGCGTATAGCCGACCGCGAGCTTGGCGGCGAACTTGGCGATCGGGAAGCCAGTCGCCTTCGATGCCAACGCTGAACTGCGCGAGACGCGCGGGTTCATTTCGATCACTACCATGCGTCCGTCTTTGGGATCGGTGGCGAATTGAATGTTGGAGCCGCCGGTCTCGACGCCGACGGCGCGGATGATCGCCAAGGCGGCGTCGCGCATGCGCTGATACTCGCGGTCGCTGAGCGTTTGGATCGGCGCAACTGTGATCGAATCGCCGGTATGCACACCCATCGGATCAAAGTTTTCAATCGAACAGACGATGACGACGTTGTCCTTGGTGTCGCGCATCACCTCGAGTTCGAATTCCTTCCAACCAGCCAGCGATTGTTCGATCGAGAGCTCGGAGGTGCGCGACAGCATCAGCCCGCGCCGAGCGATCAGCTCAAATTCGGCTTCAGTGCGGGCGAGACCGCCGCCGGATCCGCCCATGGTGAAACTGGGGCGAATCATGCACGGCAGGCCGATGCGGTTTTTGGCGGCAACCGCCTCATCCCAGGTCGTGGCTTTTTCGGCGCGGGCCATGTGCAGGCCCAGGCTCTTGATAATATTGGCGAATTCTTCGCGGCCTTCCGCGCGCCGGATGACCTCAGCGGTGGCGCCGATCATCTGGCAGTTGAATTCCGTGAGCGTGCCGTCTTCCCACAGGGCCATGGCGGTATTCAGTGCGGTCTGTCCGCCGAGGGTCGGCAGGATCGCATCGGGGCGCTCCTTGGCGATGATCTTGCGCACGGTCGCTGGCGTGATCGGTTCGATGTAGGTCGCATCGGCCATTTCCGGATCAGTCATGATCGTGGCCGGATTCGAGTTCACCAAGACGGTGCGGAATCCTTCCTGACGCAACACTTTGCAGGCCTGGGTTCCCGAATAATCGAACTCGCAGGCTTGGCCGATGATGATCGGGCCTGAACCCACGATGAGGATGGACTTCAGGTCGGTGCGTTTAGGCATAATCCGGTTTGGGCTGCGGGGTCGGGATCGGGCCCTGGGGTACGGCGTGTCCGTCCCCGCGCCTCTTCCATTGAGCCGTGCGCAAACTTTGGGGAGGCTAATGCGACCCGGTCACGGTCAAGATGTTGGCTTGATCAGGTCGCATGACCTCACGACCAGGATCGCTGATCGTGCTAGGGACGCGCTGCTGCTGGGCGATCTGGCGGATTGGTGGGTGTTTCCTCATAAGAAACATGTTTGCTATGATGCGACAGGAGCTTCCAATCCGAGACAACGGGGGGAGCGATGCGGAAACGATGTGCCTGGGCGTTGAACCTTGACGGATCAGTCCGGACTGAGGCATTCAGATTGGGCGTACAGCGATGAGTTCAGCCTCGCCCCTGGTCGGAACAGTGTTCGCTCTCGGCAGTCTCGGTTTCGCTGCGATCAACGATCTCGTGTTTCGCGTCTATGCCAAAGGCGAGCGGCGAACCGGAGCATATATTGCTGTCATCGGCGCCACTTGGCTGGCCGTGTTCGGTTTTCTCGCGTGGTGGAATGGAACCGAGTGGGATACGGCGTGCTGGTTGTGGGGTGCGGTAGTTGGAGTTGCCGGTGCGGTGGCCAATATTCTCTTGGTTGAAAGCATGGCGCGCGCTCCGGCGGGCATCGCGAGCACGATTTACCGGCTGAATCTTGTCCCTGCGGCCGTGTTGGCCGTATGCTTCCTCGATGAAAGCGCAGATGTGATTACCTGGACCGGCATTGGCTTGGCAATCGCCGCCGTGGCAGCATTCGGCCTTGGCTCACGTTCAGCGGGGACGTTGACGCGGGTGGGTCTCATCCTGGTTGTGACTGCAAGTCTGACCCGGGCAGTCATGGGGTTCTCGATTAAAGTCGGCAAGCAGCATCACGCGGCTGATTTTACCATGCTGGCGATCGCTGGCCTTATGTGGGTCGCGATCGGCATGCTGTGGGAATTCCGTTCTGGCACGGTGACTTGTGGTGCGCGTACGGTTCGCTTTGGTTTGTTGTCTGGTGGTTTGACCGCGGGTCTGATTTGCATGCTGACGTGGGCTATGGCCAGTGGCGATGTGTCCCAGGTGTTGCCGATCAGCCAGATGTCCTTTCTTCTGACCGCCATTCTCGCGGCGGTACTGCTGCGCGAGGTGATTTCGCGGCAGCAGATGGTTGGTTTAGCCTGTGGTGTCGCCGCTATCGCGTGTCTTGGTTGGGGGCGTCAATTTCAGGAGTGGGTGCGACATGGGACGCACGCAGAAATACATGGATCAATTCGGACGCGTGACTGCGTTTGCCCAGGAGGGGCAACGGCCCGACCCATCCCAGCCCAGGGCAACGCCCTGGGTATCAGTCCGATCTCTGGTGAGCCCTGTAGGGGCGACCCAATGGAGCGCCCCTACAGGGCTTTTGTTCACGCATCGCATGTCCCAGGGCGTTGCCCTGGGCTGGGATGGGTCGGGCCGTTGGCCCTTCCAAACCGCTGTCGTGTTCCCGTCGTTCTTGCGTGTGCTCATGCCTGAACCACTCGCGGTCATTGGTAAGCGCATCAAAGAGCGTCGCCAGCAGTTGCGTCTGACGGTTGAAGAATTGGCGCGACGCTGCCGCATGTCGAAGGGTCAATTGTCCAAGATCGAAAACGCACGCACATTACCGTGGTTGCCGATGCTGGTTGAGATTGCGCGGCAGATCGAACTACCACTCGAAACCCTAGTCAAAGGCGCCGATGGCCAACCGCCTGCTCCGTGGCGCCTGCTCCGTCGGGAGGAGCGCAAGCGGGCGGATCGCGAGGAATCCGTGGGGATGGCGTACCTGGGCTTGGCTTCGCTGGCGATTCCCGCCGGGCAATGCCAGATTCATCAGCTCACGATTGATCCAGGTGCGAAGCGACGAGCACTAACCACGGATGGTCGGCAAATTGTGATCGTGACCGACGGTCGGCTCGAATTCGTGATTGGTACGGACGTGATTCAGCTCGCTGACGGCGACGTCCTCGAGTTCGATGGCCACGTTCCCCACGTCCCGCGCAATCCGTATCGCCGTGCGGCGACGCTGATCGCGGTTTATTTACTGCATGCAAGTGGACAGCACTGAACTTAAACAACCTAATCCAAGGCAACCGCAGAGGCGCAGAGGCCGCGGAGGTCGCGGAGCTGGGGTTAGAAGACAGTGTTGTTGTCCGGTGCTGATCGCACTTAGGGTGACAATCCAAT
>CAZZAM010000063.1:0-14103 GCA_964652775.1 uncultured candidatus Brocadiaceae bacterium
CCCAAGCCCTCTGCGACCTCTGCGTAGCTCTGCGCCTCTGCGGTTGCCTTGAAAAAGTTATCTAGGTTCAGCCTTCTTCCTTTTTCTGCACCGCTGTTGCAGCGGCGAGCGCCATTGCATCAGCGGGCACGTCGAGGTTCCTGCAGGTCACGTCCTTGATCGTGCGCGTGATCATGCCGCCGAGGGTCTTGCCTGGACCTAGTTCAATGAACTCAGTGATGCCGGCCGCCTGCATGGCAATGACGGATTCCGCCCAGCGCACTGGACAGGTGAGCTGACGAACCAGCAGATCAGGAATGTCGGCGGCGTCGGTGATCGGTTTGGCGGTGACGTTGGTGTACACTGGCCACTGGGGGTTGCGGAATTTTACCTGGGCCAGCGCGGCGCGCAGGCGCTCGGCGGCGGGTGCCATCAGCGGGCTATGAAACGCTCCGGCGACCGGCAGCGACATAGCGCGGCGAATACCGTGGTTTTTAGCGAGCTCGATGGCGCGGGCGCAGGCGGTGCGGGTTCCCGAGATGACCACCTGACCGGTGGCGTTGAGGTTGGCGACGGTCAGTACCTCGCCGCCTGCGGCCTCGGTGCAGAGCTTGGTTGCGCTGGCTTCGTCAGCGCCAATCAGCGCGACCATGCCGCTGGGCACCGCATCGGCAGCGGCCTGCATCGCTTCTCCGCGCAGACGGACTAATTTCACGGCTTGGGCGAAATCGAGTGAGCCAGCGGCATAGAGGGCGGTGTACTCGCCCAGGCTCAGGCCGGCGACAGCAGCACAGACCAAGGGCTTGATCGCTTCGTTGGCGACCGCGAGGGACATGGCGCTGGCGACCAGGATCGCCGGCTGACTGACGTCAGTGCGGGTGAGGTCGGCTTCGGGACCATTGGTCATGATGTCTGAGAGGGCGAAGCCGAGGGCGCGATCAGCCTGATCCAACAGGGTACGTGCCGAAGGGAAGCGCTGGGCGAGTTCAGAGGCCATGCCGACGTACTGGGCACCCTGTCCGGGGAAGATTAACGCTCGGGGCATACCGTCACTCCTGGCCGCAGCGTGCGGCGAAGTGCTGCTTCTATGGCTGGTCGGCCTCGCTGCCAGTCACGGCTTGAGGCGGCGTTGGGGGTTCAGCACCTGGCGTCGGTGGGGTGATGGTGCCCGGCAGCTCAGGAACCGGTTGACCGGGGGGATGCGCGTAGGCGCGAACGGCTTTGAGGGCGCGATGGAGCCCGCTATCGGTCAGTGTCGGGTCGATGGTGCGGATGCGGTCAAGTTCGGCGAGGAGCGGATCGAGTGGCGCCTCCGGCGTCGCATCAGCCGGCTTACTGGTTCCCGGTGTATCTGGGCTATCGCGCTTGGTCTGTCGAGGCAAATCGCCCCCGCCCTGGCGATGCTCGCCGGGATTGGGGTTTACGCCGCTGACACGAGGCAAAAGGTCCATGATCGCTACCATCAGTTTCGGAACCCTGAGGCGGCACCCAAGCAATAACCCGCGAGAAGGTGGGGGGAATAACGCTTAAGAAGCAGAAAAGTCTGAAGTGGCACCTTGGGCAAAGGGTAGCCGCCCTATTTCATGTACTGGTTCCAACTCCAAGCGTCGAGGGCCATACGGTGGTTGGCGAGGCTGGCCCAAGCGTCGGCACCGGGCAACGATACCAGGAGTTTAGGTTCAAGTCGCAACAACGCGCCCATCAGCGCATGGCGCACGGTCGGATCTTTTTCGCTGCGTAGCCGTTCGGCAATTGGTCGCGGATTAATAATGTGCTTCCAGCTGATCATGCGTGCCATAGTGGCGGCTGCTGCGCAGGCCAGTTCGCGTGGGGCCGTGGTCGCAAGTTCAGCTAACGTGCGTGCGGTTTCCTCGTTGATCGAGTCGCCGAGTCGGCTGCAGCACAGGATCGCGGTGGTCGTGCTGTCATCGTCCATGTGACCGTGTCCGACTCGCTTGACCAAGGCGATCAGACAGTTGCTCAGCAGATCCGGAACGGCGCCATTGGGAATCTGACTGAGCGCGGCAATGCGTTCGGCGGGAATGGAATTTTGCGAGAGCACCCAGGCCAGCGCGCTGCGGACGCCTGGGGTAGCAGGACCGTCCGTGTCCAGCAGCAGGCGCAGGGCAAACATGCGTGAGCTCGGCAAGCGGGCCGGCGACAAGCATTCGCGCAATGCTGGATTGGCGATCAGCATGGCGGCATTGCGACCGTCCGTGGGTGATGACAGCCAGAGATCGGCCAGGGCGGCATTGGCCAGCGCGGCGTCGTTTTCTTCGCTGGCGAGGAAACTACCAAGCACCGGAATGAAGATGGGGTCACGACGCCAGCGCAGGTCACGCAGAATCGCAAGCTTGGCGTCACGATCGGTGACCCGCCAGCGCCGCGTGTTGCTCGGTTCGTGGTCACGATGGGTCCAGGGATCACCGCGATACAGCAGTCGGGATGCCCACAGTGTCGGAACCTGTTCTGGATGGAGTGTCGCCAGGACGGCGAGTTCGCGCGTCACCCACTGCGGATTGGGGGCAAAAAGCGATTTCCACGCTTCTTGCGAGCGGCTGTCAGCCAGCCAGTTGATACCCAATTTCGGATCGCGGCGAATGGAGTCATCGATCTCGACTGCGGGCATGGCCTGACCAAGGCAGAGCAGCAGCGCTAAAAGACAGGCAAGCGTTTGAACGGTTGGGAGGTAATTCATGGTCGCCCAGCCGCCAAGCGGGCGAGCAGTCCATCGGCAATTCCAGCGAACGGACCATCAGCGGCACGCAGACGACTGATGAGTTCTGCCGGGGGTGTACGGTGGGCGGCGATCAGTGACTCGGCCAGCGCGCCAGCCTGGGCGATAGAACGCATACGTGCGACATTGCCGATCGACGACGAGCCGATCCAGGTCAACTCCAGCCGGACTTCGCGACCACGCATGCCGTCCGGCTGTGGCATTTCGTCGAAGATCCGAAAGGTCACCGTCGCCGAGATCGGCACGCCGCGCAAGGTGTCAAAGCAGTATATGGCGATGAGGCCACGGACCTGGCGGTAACGCTTGGTAAAGGGATCGATCCATTCGACGCTCGGCGGAAATTCGCAGCGGAATTCTGGTCGCGGGCCCGAACGCTGGCGTTTGACCAAGCAGTTGACCGCGCGGCGATCGTGGGGAAGCGCGGCCCAGGCGATATCCGTACGCCACTCATGTTCAGCGCCTTCGGGCAGCGGAAGAAGATTGAAATCAAATCCGGCAAGCGTGGTCCCGACGTCGCCTGAGCGTCCGTCCGGCAAGATGAGGCGCGCGCGACCATCGCCGGGAACGCGGAGGAGTTGTAGTGATTGCGGTGGCCCCGAAGCGGTGCCGGTTATCCACGCCGTATCTCCCGGCCCAGGACCGATACTGACCAGTGATACGCGGTGCTCCGTGGCCCGTGGTGTGGCCGGTTGTCCGTTCGCCATGAGCTCGCTGTTGCGGACGATGAGCGACCAATTGAGGCAACGGCCAAGTGGGACATCAAAATGACAATCGCGCAGCGCGAGTGCAAACGCGAGCAGACCAGCCAACGCCACGACGGAGCAGGTGGCGATGGCAATGGCGGTCGGATGGCGGCGGAACAGCCCGGTGGGCATGGCGGCATGGTCGCGGACTCGGTGGCCGTGCAACTGTCGGACCTATGGGTGAACTTGGCTGTGCGCCAGCTCGGCAAGCAATCGGCTTTGGAGCCAACGGGCTTCAGTGAGCGGTAATGGCTCGGGGAATGTCGCCACCCGGCGGTCGCTGAGCGCGACCAGTACCGCATGATCGGCCTGCTCATGCAGGCGCAGCTCCTCAAGTTGAGGCCATGGGAAACGCATACGCCGCCACCAGAGCAGACCACGGCGGCTTACAACCAGGGCGTCGGAGTGGACTTCGACCAGCCAGCAGCGTGGTTGCAGCCACAGCCTGATCATGATGACGAGGGCAAGAATGACTGCGGTCACCGCCGCCAATTGTGCGATCGCTCGCGACACCCACCAACCGGCGTAGGCCCAGCGCCATGGCCACAGCGACGGAAAATCAACACCCTCGACCAGGCTTTCCGACGGGCTGACCGGATGCGCTGGCTTGATCGGTTCGCTTGGTCCATGGGCGAAGATCACCCATGCGATAGCCAGTGCGATCCCCAGTCCGCCGAGCTGACGCCGCGTTCGCTGAGTCAGGAATTCAGGTCGGGGCAGTGCGATGGCCAGCGGCGCTTCGCTGAGGACGCGCAGGCCACCGGCCGGAGGTTGAGCCGCAACGGCTGCTGGAGGTTGCTCGCGCAGCATGTCGATCAGTGGGCGGTCACGATCGGCAGCGTTCCGGATGGCGCGGTCACCATAGGCGCGGTCGTCGATCGGCAGTCCGCTGATTCCGGCGAGACGTTCGGCGAGGCGTCGCGCGGTGAGATAGCGGATGCTCTTGGTTACCGCGATAGTTATGTCGGCGTCCGGCTCCGAGCTGTTGCCGATGCGTTGGCGTGACAACGCGACGGTCAACTGAGCCACTTGGCCGGTTTTCCCAGTCTGGGCAGTGTGAATAAGTATCTTAGTGAAGCGATCCAGTCGATGCCGCCGCCAAGCCAGGGTGATAAACAGCAGCGGGACCAAGGGGAGCGCTAGGCCAACGCGCTCGGTCACGGTGCCGGCGTGGCTATCGATGATGACCCGTCGGCGGGTCAGAATCACGCCGCTCAAAAGGTAGGTGAACAAACCACCGAAGGGCAGCAGCACCAAGCTGAGCAGCACGTTGGGAAAATTATAATCAGCGATGAAGTCGGCCCACACCAGAAGCCACAGGACCGGCAAACACAGGGCAAAAATAGTCATGCCGAGGGCCATGATGAGATGCGGTATGAACAAGATCAGGAACGGCGTAACCGTATCGGTGAAGCCGAAGCGGTCTCGTCCCCACAATCCGAGCGGACGATGGAGGCTGCCGCTGCCGGTCAGTTTGCCGAGTATGTGCCACCAGCGTGAGGTCACTGGTCCCTGGTTCTTGTCCGCAGTCATAATTGGCACCTTATGTGTGCTAGATTGCCAGGCCACCGGCTAGTCTGGAGGCCGCTTGCCCCGCCTAGCATCTGCCCACCGTTCCGGCCATGGCGATCTGGAGCAAAGGCGGGGACGATACCGACACACTGGTGCACGGCTTTACGGTCGGTGATGACTGGTCGTATGACCGCACCCTGGCGCCGTATGACCTGCTCGGCTCAATCGCGCATGCCCGCATGCTGGCCCGGATTGGCCTGCTGAACGCGGCCGAGGCGACCACGCTGGTCGATGGCCTACGTAGCCTGTACCGCGACTACCGCGGCAGTCTGTGGACGGTCGAGGCGAGCGACGAGGACGTCCATTCCAAGGTCGAGGCGCTGCTGACCCAACGCATCGGCGAACCGGCAAAAAAACTCCATACCGGCCGCAGTCGCAATGATCAGGTACTGACTGATCTGCGCCTGTGGGAAAAAGATGCGCTGTGCAATCTTGCCGAAGAGGTCGTCGCGTGCGCTGCAGCGCTGCTGACCCAGGCGAAGACGTACGAGTTCCACCCGCTGCCCGGTTACACGCACCTCCAGCGCGCGATGCCGTCATCGGTTGGCATGTTCTTCGCCGCGCATGCCCAGGGCTTGCTCGATGACTTGGTGATGCTCGACGCCGCCTTCCATTTTGTCGATGCGTGTCCGCTTGGCAGTGGTGCGTCGTACGGCGTCGGACTGCCGCTCGATCGTGAGTTCGCCGCGAAGCAGCTCGGCTTTGCACGTTGGGGCGGCGTTGCCCTCGCGGACGCGAACTCGCGCGGCAAGGTCGAGAGCGCGGTACTTGATGCGTTAGGCACGGTCATTACCGATCTCAATCGCTTCGCTGCCGACGTGGTGTTCTTTACTAGCCAAGAAGCTGGTTTCTTCAGCATCGGCAAAGGTTTCACCACCGGCTCGTCGATCATGCCGCAGAAGCGCAACCCAGATCTGTTCGAGTTGATCCGCGCCCGCAGCGCGCGTTTCTCAGGTCTGCGTTCCGGTCTGACCGGCATCACCCACGCGTTGCCCAGCGGCTACTCGCGCGATCTCCAGGACACCAAGGCCTTGGTCATCGACGGCGTGCAACTCGCGCGCGGCATCCTGGCTGTCGCAACCGTCGCAACACCAACGTTGACCCCGGTGCGCGAACGCATCGTGGCCGCGCTGACCCCGGACATCTACGCCACAGACGAGGCGTATCGCCTGGTTCGCGAACGCGGCATGCCGTTCCGCGACGCCTACAAGAGCGTCGGTTGTTCGCTCGATCGTTTAGAAAATCCCGATCACGACGCCGTCGTGCGTAGTCGCACCCACGCCGGTTCGACGGGAAATCTCGGTCTGCCTGCGCTGGCAGCACGGAGTGATAAAGCCGCCGCCGACTGGCGCGCGCGGCGGAAGCAGTTTGAGACGTGCTGGCGCGTACTTGTTGAGGGGTGATTCCATCTCGGGCGTGGGATGGCCGACACATGTTGTCCAGATATCTAGCCAGAGGAAAAAGTCGCCATGAACGATAAGACTACTGCGCAGGAAATAGCTCCGTTGAACTATGGTCAACGGAAGGAGTACATAGCGAAAGCTCTTGGTGTGGAATGGATAGATGGTTCAGCAATCGTGGCGCTTGAAGAAGAATATGGGTACAGAACGTGGTTTTGGTTTTCCAATATTTCAACTGAGGAATTAGAACGATTCTGGGTAAATCTGAAAAGTGTCGGTCCGTATTTTGGAGATCCTTCTTCGCCGGATACAGGAAGTGTTCCTTTGCCTGGTGTGTTAGTTCAGAATATCGGAAGCGATCAGCATAAAGAGCTATGGTCTTATTTTTATCACCTCTCAGATTTTCGAGGTCATATTCACGAAGATGATGACAGTCATCTCATAAAGAACACTTACGTTTATCATGCTGGTTATGATGCTGTTGCTGTTCAACTAGGAGATGGGTTGAAGCCGGCTTAACTCACATCAATGATGTTTGAGAATCGCCATTACTTCATCCATGCTGCTTTCCGCTCCGGATCGAGCAGTGCAATCATCGCCTCGGCCTCGCTGTAGTGCATGCGGACATGCCGACGATCAAGACCGGTGACCTGATCGGCTGGCAGACGGAACAACACACTCGCCAGTCGGCCGGGCCAGGCGGTTTCGAGATTGCGGAGAATTTTCTGGCGCGCGCCGCCGACCGCGGCGGTGATGGCGTGCAGGGCACCATCGGGACCAAGCCAGGTGGCGACGAGGTCCGGTTCTTCGATGGCGGCAATCGCCAAGGCTTCCGGCCACGCGGTGCCGATCGCTGTGGCGGCGGCACACAGGCGTTCTGACGGTGTTTGGCAGAGCGCGGTGGCGCGCAGATCGGCGAGTGCTTCGGATGCCGATGCGGCCTGAGCATTACTGCCATCGAGCAGCATGCGTGCGGCGCGGGCTGCCGGTCCACCGGCGTGATCCAGGGTTTCGCGCAGGGTGCGCGCGCGTTCGCCGGTGAGGCGGCCGCTCCAGCGCTGCATATCCAAGCGAGATATGATCGTGCCCACCCACGGTTCGCGGACACGGTTCAACATCCGCGCGGCAGCCTGCACCCAGAGTTGATCTTTGAGCGTGAGCACGGTGGGCATCACCACGGCTAGTGCAGCGGCTAACCCCAGGCCGACGGGCAGGGCGCGCCAACGTGATGGCCCCTGACTGGCGGCCAGCGTCAACATGAGGGCACCACTGCCGGCCAGTACCATCGCGGTCATGGGCGATGCCACTATCGTCGTTCCGGCAAAGAGGAACAATGCGTTGTGCGCTTGGTGGACCATGATGCAGGCACCAAGATCGTTGCGATACAAGCGCATCCATCCCAGGAGCACACCGATCGGAGCCGCGACCAAACAGGCGATCGGCGTTCCGTGGGCGCAGGCGAACATCAGACTGGTGGCCGAGATCGCGCCCCACGGGCCGATGACGCGAGCAAGCCACGGCAGCAGGCGACCGCGGAAGAACCACTCCTCAGCAATCGGCGCGAGGATGCACAGGACGAGTACTTTGGCGATGAGGCCAGTCGTGCTGTTGGCTACACTTTGTGGAAACAGAATGTCTTCAGCGCCCGGTGCCGGACGATTTCCAAGGTAGGCCAAGACGCCGAGGTGCAGGAGCGGCTCGAGCAACAGCAGGAGGCCAAGGCCCAGGGCGACATGCTCACCGCGATGGCGGGTTGGCCACCAACGCGACTCGCTTTGTCCGCTCGGTTTGTCGCTCAGGAACCTGCCGGCCCAGAGCAACAGCATGGCCACCAGGACCGGAATGCTCCACCATGACGGGGCGTGTTGGCGGACCCAGGTGCCCCAGGGCAACCATGCCGGTGGCCCCGCGATGGCGATGGCGATGATCGCCAGGAAACAGCCCGCCATGATGCGCCAACGCATGGGGGCATAGGAATGGATGTGGTAGGTGGGGCAATGGGGGAGGGGAATGGGGAATGCTGGAATGCTGGAATGCTGGAATGTTCGAAAATCGCAGAATTTTAGCCGTTTCGGACTCGGATGGACGGAGCACGGAGCCAAACTTCGGCGCATATGTTTCCCATTCCAGCATTCCAGCATTCGTGGCATTGGTTGCCTACCTAAAGCAGCTTGTAGCCTCCCCAATCCCAATTCTGGAGGGGACATGGCGATCATCCTGCCCGACGAGGGCCTGACCTTCGACGACTTGCTCCTCATCCCGCAGTACAGCGATGTGGTGCCGAAAGATACCGACGTCTCGACCCAACTGACCAAGCGCATTCGCCTCAATATTCCGATCATGTCCTCGGCCATGGATACGGTCACCGAGCACCGCCTCGCGATCGCCTTGGCGCAGATGGGCGGCATGGGGGTCATCCATAAGAATCTCCTCGCGTCGGACCAAGCGCTTGAAGTCGAGAAGGTGAAGCGTTCCGAGAACGGCGTCATCACCGATCCCAAGACCCTCCCAGTTGGTGCCTTCGTCAAAGATGCCCAGGACGTGATGGCCAAGCATCACATTTCCGGCATCCCGATCATCGATGGTGACAAGGTCGTTGGCATCGTCACCAGTCGCGACCTGAAATATCATCGCAAGCCCGAGACGCCGATCCGCGAAGTGATGAGTGCCAACTTGGTCACCGCCCGTCCCGGCGTGAACTTGGATCAGGCCAAGGACATCCTCTTTCGTTCCAAGGTTGAGAAACTCATTCTCACTGATGCCAAGGGCCGCCTCGTTGGCTTGATCACGATGAAGGACCTCAAGCGGCAAGAGCAGTTCCCGCACGCGTGCAAAGACAAGCGTGGGCGTCTGCGCGTTGGCGCAGCCTGTGGCGTCCATGACCATGTTCGCATTAACGCTTTGGTTGCGGCCGGTGCCGATGTCATCGTCGTTGATTCAGCACACGGTCATTCGCGTAACGTCATCGACACGGTGAAGTGGATCAAGAAGCACCACGACATCGACGTGATTGCCGGCAACGTCGCCACCGCCGAAGGTGCCAAAGACCTGATCAAAGCAGGTGCGGATGCGATCAAGGTCGGCATTGGCCCTGGTTCGATTTGCACGACGCGTGTGGTTGCCGGCGTCGGCGTGCCGCAAATTTCGGCTGTTATCGCTGCTGCAAAAACAACTCGCGCTGCTGGCATTCCGGTCATCGCCGATGGTGGCATCAAGTATTCCGGCGATATCGCCAAGGTCCTCGCGGTTGGCGCTGACGTCGTGATGCTCGGTTCGATTCTCGCGGGTTGCGACGAAAGTCCGGGCGAATCGATCATTTATCAAGGTCGTCAATTCAAGGCCTACCGCGGCATGGGTTCGATCGGCGCGATGCAACGCGGCAGTGCGGATCGCTACGGCCAGGACAGCGCCACCGAAGCGACCAAGCTCGTCGCCGAAGGCATCGAAGGCATGGTGCCGCACAAGGGACCGATCGGCGTGGTGATCCACCAAATGGTTGGCGGCCTGCGCGCGTCGCTCGGTTACTGCGGTGCGATGACCATTCCTGATCTGCAAAAGAACGCTGTCCTCTGCCGCATGACCGCTGCTGGTCTGCGCGAAAGCCATCCGCACGACGTGACAATTACGAAAGAAGCGCCGAACTATCGGCCTGAGTAACGCCGATAATCGGACTCTGACTTATCATGCACGACACCGTCTATATTCTCGATTTTGGCAGCCAAGTGACGCAGCTCATCGCTAGGCGCGTGCGTGAAGCGCACGTCTATTGCGAGATCCTCAGCTGTCAGGTTCCGCTCGAACGACTGAAGGGCGCTAAGGGCATCATTCTTTCTGGCGGTCCGGCGTCGGTCTATGTGCCCGGCGCGCCACAGATCGATCCGGCGATCTACAAGCTCGGCGTGCCGATCCTTGGCATCTGCTACGGCATTCAGGTCACTGCGCACACAGCTGGTGGCAAAGTCGTGAAGGCGGATCATCGCGAGTTCGGCCGTACGGTGATCACCTGCGATGGTTCATCTGCGCTGTTCGCTGGTCTGCCGACCGAGCAAACCGTGTGGATGTCCCATGGTGATCGGATCGAGAGTATTCCCGGTGCGACGATCATCGCACGTTCGGCTAATTGTCCGCTGGCAGCGGTGCACGCACCGGCACTCAACTTCTGGGGCGTACAGTTCCATCCCGAAGTGACGCACAGTAATCACGGCACCGATATCATTCGCAATTTCCTGGTCCGCATCTGTGGTTGCCGCCGCGATTGGACGATGGGCTCGTTCATTGAAGAAGAAATCAAGCGCATCCGTGCCCAGGTTGGTTCCGAGCGCGTCATTCTTGGCCTGTCTGGCGGCGTTGATTCGTCGGTGGCCGCCGTGCTCTTGCACAAGGCGATCGGCAAACAACTCACCTGCATCTTCGTCAACAACGGCGTGCTGCGTAAGGGAGAAGCAGACGGCGTGCGCTCGCTCTTTGCCGAGCACATCGGCATCGATCTTGATTACGTTGACGCGACAGAGCGCTTCCTTACTGCCTTGAAGGGCATCGAAGAACCCGAGCGCAAGCGCAAGGTTATCGGAAAACTGTTCGTCGATGTGTTCAAGGACGAGGCAGCGCGGATCAAGGTTTCGTCCGGCGGCAGCGTGAAGTTCCTCGCTCAGGGCACGCTCTATCCCGATGTGATCGAGTCAGTCTCGGTCCACGGTGGCCCAGCGTCAGTCATCAAGAGTCACCACAACGTTGGTGGTCTGCCTGCCGATCTCGGCCTTGGTTTGGTCGAGCCATTCCGCTTCCTGTTCAAAGACGAAGTACGCTCGATCGGCACCGCGCTGGGTTTGTCCGACGCTGTCGTCTGGCGTCAGCCATTCCCCGGCCCCGGACTCGCCGTGCGCATTCTCGGCGAAATCACCGCCGCAAAGGTCGCGGTGCTGCAAGCTGCCGACGCCATCGTCCGCGATGAAATCGACAAAGCTGGCCTCACCCGCGAACTGTGGCAAGCCTTCGCGGTGTTACTGCCGGTGAAATCAGTCGGCGTCATGGGTGACGAACGCACCTACGAAAACTGCTGCGCTGTCCGCTGTGTCACTTCAACTGACGGCATGACCGCCGACTGGGCGCAACTGCCGCACGATGTCCTCGGCCGCATCTCAAACCGCATCATCAACGAAGTACGCGGGATTAACCGGGTGGTGTACGACATTACCAGCAAGCCGCCGGGGACTATCGAATGGGAGTAGTTTTCGGCTTGTTCGATTGATCCATTCCGCGTTTTCGCCACCGCGCTGGCGGTAGTCCATGTGCGCGGCGAAAATGCCGGGTGAAGTAATTGATGTCGCGGTAGCCGCAGGCGGTGGCGATTTCACGCAGGCTCAGGTACGGATTACGCAGTAAGTTGGCGGCGCGATCAAGGCGCAGGCGTTGCAGATGGCGCAGTGGGCCGCAACCAACGTGGTGACGGAACAGCCCGCCGAGGTGACTGACGCTGACACCGGCAGCGTGGGCAACGTGCTCATCGCTCAACTCGCGCGTCAGGTGTTCATCGAGAAAACGCAGCGCGGTGGTGACCGGAGTGGGCAGCGTGGCAGCAGCGGTGTTGTTGGCGTCGCGTGTTCCGAGTCGCGTCAGCAAGCTAAGCAGCAAGCCATCGCCAGCGCGGGCGTCACGGGCGGAGGTCAGTTCAACAAGGTCAGCAATCCAGCGCCGTGACAACGCGTCATCACGCAGGTCGAGCGTGCGCGGTTGGCTGGCCAGCAGGTGTTCGCCACCGCTGTAGAGGATACAGTGCGTGCGCCACGCACCACGATTGCGTTGGTCATGCGCCACGCGAGGCGGTAGCACATAGAGCGTGCCAACACCAGCGCGGTAATCTTGATCCTGACAGGCGACGAACACATCGCCGTGCTCAACGCTGATCAGTTCGCTGTAGGGATGCTCGTGAAAGGCGACGGATCGACTGCCACCGTGGAGTAGAGCAGTGTGCAGGCGGGGCAGAGGAGGAGAGGCGTTGTCCATGAAATTGTGCTAGTTGATCAGCAAAGGATCCCATCGCGATATGAAATATCCAGGTATAATCCAGTCAGGAATTACAGGCGCTACGACCATCGACCAGTAATTCGGCCCATACTGACACACCTCACAGCCAACCCGGAGACCCCATGCCCACCAAGATCATCCTCGACACTGACGTTGGTGACGACATTGACGACGCCATTGCGATCGGCCTGATCAGTCGCAGCCCCGAGCTGGAACTGGTCGGCATCACGACGGTTTATGGCAATACGGAAGCGCGCTCACGCCAGGCGCGCAGCATCCTGGTCACCGCTGGTGGCAACTGGCACAAGGTGCCGGTATCGGCTGGTTGTGGTGGAACCATATCGAGCCGCACTTGGAGGGGATTCGATGAGTATCTCAAGAAGGCATTGCCGAATCAGGATCCAGAGTCGTTGCCCGAAGCGCAGCTTCCAAGGCCCGACAAGCGACATGCTGTTGAGTTCCTCATCGAGACGATCATGGCGGGGAACGGCGATATTATTCCGGTGACCATCGGCGCGACGACGAACCTCGCGATGGCGATTGCCAAGGAGCCACGGATCATTGCGAAAATTCCACGCATCGTTGCCATGGCAGGCGATTTCCGGAAACCCTTTGCCGAGTACAATGTGATCTGCGACAGCGAGGCGTTTGGTGTGCTGCTTCGGTCAGGAATTCCGATGGACATCACGCCATTTTACGTCGGTCAGGTTGCGACGTGGACGCCCGAGCATGTCGCGAAACTAAAAGTGGCCGCATCGCCACTGGCGCAGTATTTGTATCGCTCCATCGCGGCGTGGCGGGTGGGCTGGAAGAAACCCGAGCACCTGCCGTGTCTCTTCGATCCCTTGGCTGTTGCGACCATCTTTCGCCCCGAGCTATGCACCTGGAAACGCGGAACGGTTACCGTGGAGTTGCAAGGTGGTGCCACCTATGGCTACACGCAGTTCAGCGAAGCGGCCGATGGTCGCCACCGCATCGCCTGGGACGTTGAGCGCATGCCAGCACTGGATCTGGTGTTGCAGCGCATCTGCTCGTGATTGGTCAGGTGATACAGGCGGCGTGAGGAGGCCGACCGCGCATCGCGTCGGACAGTTGACGTTGTTATCTACCAGCGCGTGCTGGATTGGCACACCGCCTTCTTATTTGACGCACCGGCTCCGCTCGCGTACATAGGTACCCGGCTTCGGAGGACTTCGTCACGTGTCGGACATCCTGATCGTCGAAGACAACCCGGTTAACCAGAAGCTCATCGCGTTTCTGCTCGCGCGGGCCAATTACACGTATGAGATTGCCGAGAACGGTCAGATTGCGATGGAGAAACTGCGCAAAGGTGCGTTCCGGCTAGTTCTTCTCGATATGATGATGCCGGTGATGAATGGTTTCGAGACCGTGAAGGCAATCCGCGCCGAGCCGCAGCTTGCGACCCTGCCGGTCATCGCGATCACCGCCAACGCACTCAAGGGCGAGAGCGAGAAATGCCGCAAGGCCGGTTGCGACGATTACATCGCCAAGCCGTATGCGAAGGAACAGATTTTGAGTGCGATTGAACGACTGCTGACGCGGAGATCCAAAGACAAAGGATGAATGCAGATGACTCTTTTCAAGGCAACCGCAGAGGCGCAGAGCTACGCAGAGGTCGCAGAGGAAT
>CAZZAM010000064.1:0-13811 GCA_964652775.1 uncultured candidatus Brocadiaceae bacterium
GCGGCCTCTGCGCCTCTGCGGTTGCCTTGGAGTTTTTTCCAATGCCGGATTTAGGATCAATTTACCCGTATCTTCGCGAGCTTGCCTTTGAACATCGTGAGTTCGACCTGGATCATGGTTGCTGAGTTCCGTTTGCGGAGCGAGAACGTGACCGAGTGACCGTGCTCCGTCACCCCGACGTCACGGGCGTCGCATAATTCCCAATTTGCCATTTTCTCGCCACGTTTTTCCAGGTCGGCGCTCAGGGCGCGATAGTGACCCGGAAAACGCTCTTCCCAGGCCGGCGTCGCGGCGGCGACCTGTTGCACGATGTCGGATGATGGGCTGCGTGGTGCCGGTGTGGGACTGGGTTCTAGTTTGTCCGGGTTGATGATCGGCAATACGCCGGAGGATTCGCGCAGTCGTGGGATCACCTGACTGGCCGGAACCGGCTTGTCCTTATCAGGAAGACCGCGGAGGTTGCGCCAGACGTCAGTCAACGACATGGCTGCGAGCGTGTCGATGCTGTGGCGGAGACAAGAGGTGAATGACACGCCGCAACAACCGCATGCAAACGCAACGCGTATTTCTCTCATCCTCAACGTCGCGGTTCGCAGTTGTCGCACAGTGAATTGAACCTAAACGACGCGATCCAAGGCAACCGCAGAGGCGCAGAGTTACGCAGAGGTCGCAGAGGGCTGGGTTTAGAAGACGTGATTATTTTTAGTGCCGATCACCCGCAGGGTGATGATCCAATCTCGCTCTCCTCTGCGACCTCCGCGGCCTCTGCGCCTCTGCGGTTGCCTTGATGATTTTTCAAACGCCGGATCAAGGTTGGACCTAGCCGGAACAGTTCGGACTGCTGCATATTGGCTCAACTGAACAGCGTGGTGGCTAGTAGGGCACGCTGATCAGGGTGTGGCCGGGGCGGCGAGCCTGAATCCCATGTCTTCATAGCGGAAGTCTGACGCCCAGCGTTCGCGGGCCGCCGACCGGCACATGGCGGGCCTGCTGGTAAAGCCGCCGCCCTTGCGCACCCGATGAGTCCCCGAGGCCGGGCCAGTGGGATCAATTTCCGCCCCTTTCGGAAGGATGGCGAAGCGGTCATTACACCACTCCCACACATTGCCGTGGATGTGGTGGAGTCCCCAGGCGTTCGCGGGCAGTTCCCTCACCTGCATCGTCTTGCGACGGCTGACACCGCTCTTCGAACCAGCGAAGCTGATGCTACCCTGGAAATTCACCTGCTCCGAATTGATCGCCGCTCCGAAAAAGAAGGCCGTCGTCGTACCCGCCCGACAGGCGTACTCCCACTGCGCCTCGCTGGGGAGGCGGAAGGCGGCTCCTGGCACGCGCTCATTGAGCTTGGCCACGAATCCCTGGCACTCGTCCCACGACACTTTCTCCACCGGGTTCTCCGGCGACTCCGTGAATTGCGATGGATTCGATCCGGTGATCGCCTTCCAGAAGGCCTGTGAACACTCGCTGTCAGCTAGCCAGAAGCCCTGCGTCACGGACACCTGATGCGGCACCTCGCTCGTCACCTGTTCGGGCTTCCCACGCCCCTCGATCGCCGCGTCCTTCTCCGCCGGCGGTGATCCCATGGTGAAGGTTCCCGGCTGGATCCATCGGAAACGCTGCGTCTGCCCAGATACCTGCAGATCCGCCCAGGTGCCGTAGCTGTCCTGGCCGAGCGCCGATGCCCAGGCTGGCTTGACCACGGCGCCGATCGACCCGCCAGAGTGCACTGCTGCTGGCTGGGAGACTGGCGCGGCGGCCGCTGTCGGCGGTGTCACCACGGGATCCTTCGCGGCTGGCAAGGCCGCTGTCGGCGGCGTCACCACAGAATCCTTCGCGGCGGGAAAGACGACCAGCGCCGTCACCACGATGACGGCAGGCAGCACCGCGCCTGCCACCCACCATTTCCAGAGGCCCGACCCGCCCACGACCGACTTCCTCGCGCCTTTCGCAACGGCCATCCGGGCAGCGGAGGCGCGAGTCGGCACCTTGCACTGGGCCTTCTTCTGCCGCAGTTTCTCGAAGACGTAGCGGTTGGCACCGACCCGCGCCCGGCTGCGGTCTTTGCCGCCCTGAGCGAAGGTGGTCGACACGGTCAGCTCGGTCGCCTCTTCTGCCAAATACGCCTCGATGTCGGCGCACATCTCGGCCACCGACTGGTAACGGAAGTCCTGTTCGCGCTCCATCGCGCACTCGATGATTCCCACCACGACAGCCGGCAGGTTCCCGACATGCCGCTGTGGCGCGATGGGGCGCTCGCCGGTGCTGACCGCCGAGATGATCTGGTAGACGCTGGTCTTGTCGTGGTAGGGGCGCACTCCGGTGGCGAACTCGTAGAGCGACGCCCCGAGCGAATAGATGTCGGCGCGGTGATCCACATCTTTGCTTGAGACCACCTGCTCTGGCGACATATAGTACGGCGAGCCGAGCACGGTATTGCTCTGGGTCAGGCCGAGATCGCCGTCGAGGTTCTTGACCAGGCCCAGGTCGGTGATGCGAGTGAGAAACTCCCCCGGCATGGTCTCGCAGGTGACCATGTTATCGGGCTTGATATCGCGGTGGACCAAGCCGTTGTCATGCAGGTATTGCAGACCGCTGCCCGCCTGCACCAAGAGGGCCAACTTCTGGCCGATGGAGAATTCGTTTTTGATGCGCTGCGGCGACACAATGCCTTCCAGCAGCTGCATCGCGTAATAGGGACGCTGTTGATAGACCCCGCCACCGTAGACCTGCACTACGTGCTTATGATCGAGACAGAGGAGGTTCTTCCACTCGCCCTCGAAGCGCGCCAGGTCCACCGTGCCGGTCGCCACCTTGACCGCAACCTGCCTGCCGGGGATGGGGATGTGCTGGGCCTCAAGGATGGTCCGCACGGTAGCGAGATCGAGGTTCTTGCCGCGCAACTCACCGGCCAGCTGCTCGGCCTTCTGCCGGCGCTCGGTGTGGGTCGGCGCCTGGACCTGGGTGTAGGCGAACAGGGTGGCGTAGTCGAAACGCGCCAGATCGACCTCGGCAAGATAGACCGCGCCCATGCCGCCGGAGCCAATCTTCTTCTGCAACACATAGACGCCATCGATCACTGTGGTCATGACCAAGCGTACGCGCAGCAGGATTGCCACGCAAGCCACGGCTAAATGAGCAGTTCGCAGTTCGCGGTTATCACGCAACGACAGGCTCCTAGACGGAGCAGTTCGGTAGTCCGGTGCCTACACCTACCAACGATGTTCGTCTGTTCACTTGTTGGTGATTGGCCTATTTTCTCGTTTTGGGCATCCGGACGTCCGGTCTGCTGCATTCAGGGCAGACGATTGCGTCGGCGAATGGCCCAGTCCACGGCCAAGAGCGAGATCAGCAGGATCAGGGTCCAGGCTGTATCCCACAGGCCGCGTTCCGCGGTGGTGCTTTCAGATTTGCCCAGGTCGATGGGCAGCGAGGCCATTAACGCTGCTGGATCGGTGAATACTTGTCCGCCGGTCGCTCGCGCCAACGCGTCGAGCGCCGTGCGGTCGGCGCGAGGATCGCGGCGCTCGTCTTCACTGGCGACGACCAGTAGCTCTCCTGGCTCAACATGATTGGCAGTGGGGCCGTCCTCAATGCCGACGGTCCACGTTCCTGCCGTTGGCGCATCGATGCGAGTGGAAAACCCTTTCTCGCGGCGCACCAACTTGAACACGAATTGGGCCTGATCTGGGCCAGTGAGGCGGACTGACGCTGTTTCGGGAATGTCGATGTCCACGCCAGCTGCGAGCACCAAGTCAATCGCGACGGATTCACCAGCGGTGACGCTGCGTGGGCTGGCGGTCAGACGCCAGGGCTGTGCACCGGCCCGGCGTCCAGCGGCGGCATAGCGCAGCAACTGACTGTAGAAGCGGTGGAGGTAACGATCACCAACCCCGCGCCGCCAACGCCAGGTATCATCGACGCAAACCATGACGGCCCGTCCTGCACCGGCGGCACGCGCGACGACCAGTTCGGCGCCGTCCTGATCCCGCGCCAACACGTCAGCGCCAGCGCGGGGCGTGCACGGTGCTGCGCCCAGCAGCGGCATCAGCGCATCCCACGCTGTGCCACCACTGTCCAGCAGGCCCAACGATTCGGCGATGGGCTGGCGTTTCAGATAACGCGGCTTCTGTTCGCGATAGCCTTGGCTAATCGCTCCGGCTTCAGGCAGCGTCGCCGGCAGCAGATCCGCCAACACTGAGCGCGCCAAGGCCGTACTCGCGCCGGTTTCGCCGGGAATCAGCACCAGCCCAGCGCCGCCCTTGCGAACATGGTTGGCGATCGCTAGCAGATCGGCGTCGCGAAACGACTCGGGCCCAAGATCGCCGAGGATGATGGCGTGGTATTCCTGCAGTTCCTGAGCGGACAGCGGCAGATGATCCGGCCCCTTGTCACCCCAACGGATCCAGCGTCCATCACCGAGGTAGGTATGCACGGTAGCGGCGTTATCGCGGATTAAGGCAGTGCGCAGATAGCGCATTTCATAGCGCGGTTGCCGATCGAGTATCAACACACCGAGGCGGTGCTCCTTCACCATCACGTTGCATTCTTGGGTACGGACGATGCCGCCAGCTTCGGCGCGGATGCTCAGGCGCGCTGGACCTTCCTTGCGAAAGGTGGCGCCGAGTCGCGTTTCCAAGGCCTGGAGGGTGGTGCTAAGCGCAGCATCCGGCGTTATCTCGGCGCGATCGACAACCTCGTCGCCGATGCGCAACTCGACGCGGATTGGTCCGGGGGGCAGGGCGCGGGCCGACAAACGGATGGAGATGGGCTCCAACTCGTCGAGGGCGACCTCGCGATTGATGTTGGTCTCGTCGATGAACAACTCGGGATCCAGACGGTCCCCGCCGGTTGCCAGGATGGCGAGACGCAGATCGCGACCGCGCAGTCGATCCGTCACTGCAGTCAAATGGGATCCGGTGGTCACGCGACCATCGGTCACGGCGATCAGCACATCGGGACGGCGCGTGGTTATTGCGGCAATCAACGCATCGCCAAGCGGACTTGATACCCCATCGGCCTTGAGCGTGGCGTTCTCAATGATCGGTGCGCCATCGCTGAGCGCGCAACGGGTCAAACGCATGCGTCGCTTGCTGGCATCGGCCTGCAGCATGGTGGTCAGCGTGGTGGCGGCACTGATGCGGGTTGCTCCGCCAGGTCCATCGCCACGCGCCATTGACGCACTGGTGTCGATGGCGAGATGAACCTCGCCTAGGAGCACGGTGGTTTCGCTGTGCTGAATGGCCGGGGCTCCAAGCAACAGCACGAGGATCGCCATGGCAAGGGCGCGGCAGAACTGGGCAATCCGGCCGCTTACGCCCGGCGCGCGCGGGCCATAGAAACGCCACGCTGCCCATGCTGCGGTTGCCGCCAGGACGCAGAGCACGCCGACCTGCCACGGCTCAGCGAGGCGAGCGAACGTGAATGCGGTTTGGACGCTATCCGCCATAGGTCCTCCCAGCCCACGCTGCCAATGCCATCTCTGCGCAGGCAACTAGGGCGGCCAAGAGCAGCAGCCACAAGCCCAAATCTAACGCTGGTCGCGCGGGTAGCGCTTGCGCGAGACTGGTGACTGCGCTTGCCGGCGCGGCGACATCGGTGCGCGCTTCATCGGGGTTGGGCAACACGACGACCGTTCGCCCAGCGTCGCTCCACGCACCAGGCGCCACCAGTAATGGGGCACCGGCAGCAATCGCGACATGCGCGCCGCCGCGAATCAGGGTAGCAGCCGCGGGTGCTGGTTGGCCAGCAACCCAGAACGATGGCGACTCGGCGATGGCAGCCAGGCGGCGAACGACGCGCACGACCCACAGCGGTGCGGTACCGCGACCAGCCAATGCCGCGTCGTGTTCGATGTCATCAAGTTCGCACACCACCCAGCCGCGTCCCGCCGGCACACTGGCGATGACCGGACTGGACCCAGCGCGCAGCAAGACCCGCGCAGAGGAAGGTAACTGAGTGGCGCGAACACGTTCACGCTTCGCGGCACCCAGTACTTCGTCGATGTCGGGTTCGCCCGAGGCGTACATGCCACCAGGGACATCACCGTCACGATGAGCCACGCCGATCACCAGTTGCGCCAGCGCTGGATCAGCAAGCAGCAGGTCAAGCGGTGCCCACAACACGCCACCGCCGCGCACCCACATGGCTAATCGTTGCGCGTCAGCGATGGGCGTGCGCAACAGCACGGCGCCACCTGATGGCAGGGCGGTGCCAGCGAACACGCCGGGTCGGATACGCGTGGCAGCAAGTCCGTTGTCATCAGCGAGCAGTGCGGCACCGACATAATCGCTGCGATCAGCGACGACCAGGGCGCTCAGCGGGGGCCGCACTTTGATTGGCAATTCCAAGATGTCGTCGTAGGCGAGGCCACCGTTCTCGAGTTGGATGCGCAGTTGGTGCTCGCCGGCTGCAAGTGGTGGCAACGGCAGGCGGAAGCTGCCGGTCGCTTTGCCTGTCACCTGGACAAGCGGTCCGCCGTCGATGCCCAAGCGTAGGCCAGCCGCCGCGCCGCTCACGTGCATCAGCACATCGCCGCCTTCGCCAGGACGCAAATCACCGGCATCAGCAGGCCCGCTGATCCAGCGATTAGGACTTGCTGCGCCAACCGCCCAACGTGCGGTGCGGCGGGCGCTGCGTTCACACAGCGCGACCAAGCGTCCGCCATCGTCTTGCTGAAAATCAGAGATCAACAAAGCGTCGCAGCCGGACTCCACGGCGGAGGCTAGACGTTCGGCGTTGCTCCCGGCCGCAGCGTTGTCGAGTCCACCGGGCAACGCTGAGGCAGACAGTCGCGATAAAGCTTCAAGCACGGTGGCACGATCACCGTTGGCGACAACGTCAACGGTGTCGGCAACGGTCACCAAGGTCCAACGTGCGTAGGGCATTTCGCCGCCGTTGTGCACAGCGGCGGCCAAGGTGGCTTGGGCTTGCGCAAGTGGGCCAGGATCATCACCGCGCGCGCCCATCGACGCACTGCAATCCACCATAAGCACCACGTGTCCACCACCACCGATGCCCGGCAACGCTGGACGAGCCACTGCTAAAGCCAGCAGGGCGATGATCAAGCAACGCAGCAACAACAGCAGCCAATTGGTCAGCTTCCAACGTCGCGCAGCGGCCTGATACGCCGCCAGCAGCCAGCGCATCGCGGCCCACGGCCGTGGCTTCGGCCGATCACGCAGCAACAGATGAATCAGGATCGGCACCGCGATTGCCGCTAAGCCCCACAATAAAAATGGGTGGAGGAGGCTCATGCGCAAGAAAGCCGCAGAGACGCAGAGGGCCGCAGAGGGCCGCAGAGGAGGACATTGGAATGATGGGCGTGGAGAACGTGGTCTGTTTGGCGGTAGAGCTGATGTGCAGCTGTGCGGACCGCACGGCTCGTCTCTGCGGCCCTCTGCGGCCCTCTGCGTCTCTGCGGAAAAAACCTGGTATTCACGGCAGCTTTTCCAACGCGTACACGACATCGATCGTTCCCGGAGGCACGATCAATTCGATCCGGCCCTGGGCGTCGGAGCGTTGTTCCCACGTATTGCGCGGATCGCCCGATTTCAGGTTGAGTGGGGTGACGCGAAAATTTGCATTCGCGATAAAGCCAGCGAGGGTGACCTTCATCGGAATCGGTGGTACTGGCCGCGGTTTCCCCTGCGCGACTGCGGCATACCAGGTGTCGTTGATGTGTTGCGGCCAGATCAGGCCCTGGCGTGGACTGGTCCAGCCGAGCACGCGCAGTGGTCCGCTGCGGTTGGGTGTCAGTGGCACGAGATCGCGATCGCGCCAGTCAAGGCGGGCACAGGCACGGCCAATACCACGGTAGGAATCCCATAAATTACGTTTGTCGATATAGACGTCCCACCACCAGTTCATACCCGCACCGCAACCACCGAGCATCAAACTGCCCCACGCCGCTTGGCGCAGCAGCAGGCCGTCGGTATCCAAATCATTCCCGCGATTATTTTCGTTGGAACCCTGGAATCCGACCTCAGCGAGAATGTAGGGTTTGCCGAGTCGTTGCGCGGTGTCGAACGGATCGAAGAACAGCTTCACGACATCGCGCGAGGCCTCGATGAACGGGTAGTCGGCCGTGGTCCATTCAAAGACGTAGCCACGAACCTGCGCATAGGCGTTGTCGTCAAGCAGTGCCATGGCCTTGCCCCAATCGGATCCCGCCCAACTCAACGTGAGTAACCGTTGATCCTGGTCCTCTTTACGCAGCCACGCCAAGGCAGCGTTTGCCCACGGCAACGCCTTCTCGCGGATGGGCTGCAACATATCGATTTCGTTCATCGGTTCCCACGCCAGCACCGTGTCGTCAGCACCCCAGCGTGCGAGCATATAGGACAACGAGCGCAGCCAGATCGGGTTCAGCCCAGCGTTGACGAAATGGTCGATGCGTTCCTCGGGAGTGGCACCGTAGGGGGCGCACTTGCCCATGTAGATGTCATGGAAGTTCTCCATCACCAAGGTCACGCGGAGTCCGTTGGCGCGCGCCGCTGCCAGTTGCCGATCCATGAGCCACGCGTGATCAAGTCGCAGATCATCGGCGTGTTCACCCTGCACCTTGCCTGACCAGGACGCGAACCAGGTGCGGATATGGGTGCAGTTGTTGGCCTTTAGGAGTCCGCAATAGCGCGCGAAATCCGTTGCTCGGTCCGGCGTGTTTGCCCAACCCAGGTTGGGGCCATTCAGGATGAACGGGGTTCCATCGGGGAAGGCGAGCAGACGCAGATTGTCGCGCGAGACGCGGATCGGTCCGACGGGATCGCTGCCAGCAACCACGTCCAACGTGCCCGAGGTGACGGTTGTGCCATCAGGAGCAGCCAACGACCAGACATAGCTGCCCACGCTGCGCGCGCTGTGGCGCAGCGACAGAAACCGCGAGCCATCGGCAATGAACTCGGGCGAATCGGTGGCGCCGGTGCCGGACTTCCATGGCTGGTCGAGGTAGGCTGCGCGACGGAACACTTTGCCATCTGGACCAGTGATGGTCAGGCGTGGTGTTTTTGCGACGTCGATCTGCAGCCAAGCCGCCGGAGCGTTGGCGATGTGCCAGGTCAGCAACTCGCCGGTCTTCGCGGTGGCGAATTGTGGCACGAGATTCGGCGCGGGCTCGGCAGCGACGAGCGCGGTGGTAAGGGCGGCTAAGAAGAAAAAGGCGTTGATGCGCATCGACGGTAGATCGCGAGATAGCGGGCGGCAATCCTGGGGCCAGCAAGCGCCCGCGCCAGCAGATGCGGGGCGGGTCTTGGCGCTGTCAGGGTGACAGCTGCAGCGGTTGCCAAGGCCAACGGATTGCGATCTGCACCCCGCACCAAGCCCCAGCGGGCGGCGTCGAACAAACCACCAACGAGAGGAGAAACTACGGAAATTCCCGCGCCGGCTGCTTCGACCGCCGACAACGGCAGCCCTTCGTTACGACTGCTCAAGAGTAGAAGATCGGCCGCACCCAACGCTTCGCCGGCGGGAACGTAGCCGGTCCAGGTCGCGGACAGGCCGAGTTCGCGCGCGCGCGCCTCTGCCGCCGGACGCAGCGCACCGTCACCACACATTAGCGCATGGACTGGAATCAGGCGATTGAGCGCGGCGACCGTATCGAGCCACAGCGTCGGATCCTTGACCGGTGCGAAGCGACCAAGCCACAGCACGCGCTTGCGATCCTGCGGCAACTGATCGTGCCACGCGGCGTGGATCGGCGTGACTGCGGGCACCGGCGGGGGCAGGCAGATCCAGCGTTGTGGTCGGCCGATGTGGTGATGATCGCGCAGCTCGATCGTCTGGGTTGGCGTGAGTGCATGATGCCACGCGTTGCCGGCGCAGGCGCGCTCGGCCACGGCAAGCGCGGTATGAATCGCGCGCGGCCAATAGCCGTGCAAGACGTGGCCATGATAGGTGTGCAGACATGGCAGGCCAAGATGTCGGCACGCGAGTCGACCAAGTACGCCGGCCTTCGCGGTGTGGGTGTGCACGACGTCTGGCGCAAGCTCGCGCAGTTGCTTGACGAGATCATTGAGCGCACGCAGGTCATCAAACGGCGAGACACGACGGCCAAGGCCGGTGAGCTGTTCAACTAAACCGGGCAGCAACTCGTTGCCGACATCGCGTTCGTCGGCAGCGCAGGCGCCAGCAAGGACATGGACCTCGTGCCCAGCCGCACGATGCGCGTGCGCCAGCGCCGCGATGATCCGCGCCGGACCACCGTCATTGAGCCGCGCTACGACATGGACGATGCGCACGGCAGGATGATCGGCGGATCTGCGAAAGTGCCAGACATCCGGGCTGCCTGGCACCCGCAACTCCGCATTCCGAAGAACAGGAGACGCAGAGGCGCAGAGGTCCGCAGGAGTTAGGGAAGGTTGGTAGATCCTACCGCGGGTGACCAGGTCGCTTCTGCCACCCTCTTCTCGCCTCCGCGTCTCTGCGTCTCCTGTGCATTCGAATGCTTTTTCACGGGGCGCTGGACTCGGACCGATGCTCAGGACCATGCCGCTGCCAGAAAGCACATCACGGAAGGGCCCTGCTGCCATGTCCAAGCAACCCCGGCTGCTGAACCAGAGCGATCGCGACTATTGGCTCGCGTGGGAACCGCGTGTCGAAGGCATGCTGGTTGATCTCGCTGAGCGTGGCTTTGTTTGCGAGCGTCACTGCTATACGAACGGATTCACGGATGACCCGCGCTGTCGGATCCGGCCGGCGGTGGCGGATGCCCTGGAGCGCGCCCGCGAGGCTTTACCCACTGGCTACAATTTCCGTATTCATGACGCGTGGCGTCCATGGGTCGTACAAGAGCGGCTCGCTACCAAGTACCGCGTTACGATCGCCGAGGCACATCCGGGCTGGAGTAAAGAACAAGTCGAAGCGGAATTGGTGATCCTCGCACCGCCGATCCGCGTGCTGCCGAGCTTTGACTCGCACCGTTACGGCGGCGCGGTTGACCTGACGATTCTTGATGCAGGTGGTCAGGCGTTAGACATGGGAACCCCGCTGCCGTACATGGCAGGACCAGAAGCGGGCTTGCTGTTTTTCGAGACCGCTGCGGAGACGCCGCAGCATCGGTTGTTTCGCGAGAATCGTCGTCTGCTCATCCGCGTAATGCATGGCGCGCGCTTTCTGCCCAATCTCGACGAGTGGTGGCACTGGGGCTTTGCGAGCGACGTTCGCGCAGAGGGACTGATCTGATGCGCATCCTCGAGTCGCCCCTCAATCGTGAGTGCGTGCTTGATGGTCGCACTATGTTGTGCTTCGCTGGCTGCGGTTATCTCGGCTTACAGCAGGAGCCGAGCATTCGCCAGGCGGTGCACGCGGCCTATGAACAACAAGGCATCAACGCTGGCATCGGCCGCAGTTATGACATTCAAGGCGCGGCGAATGCCGCCGCTGAACAAGCCGGCGCGCGCTTCTTCGGCAGCGAGACCGTATGCACGGTGGCGTCCGGATTCGTCACTCCGCAGATTGTCATTCACCTTGCCGCCGGCCAGGTCGATTACATCGTCGCCGACGAGTTGGCCCACCTGGCATTAGGCGACGCGTTTTTGCAACTCGGCCTGCCGGTGCATCGCTTCCGGCATCGCGATCCCGACGATCTGGATCGCCTCGTGCGCACGCACGGAGGTCGCCCGCTCGTCGCCACCGATGGCGCATTCGCCACCTTCGGCTGGGTTGCACCGGTCGTTGCCTATTGGCAGGTCATTGCGGCGCGCGGCGGCTGGCTTCTGGTTGATGAGGCGCACAGCGTCGGCTGCATCGGCCCACATCGTCGTGGCGCCTACGATGTTGCTGGACTCACCGACGAGCGCGTTTTGGTGGCCGCAACGCTGAGCAAGGCCTTCTGTTCTTTCGGCGGCATCATCCCGCTGAGTCACGCCCAGCGCGGCATTCTCGCCAAAAAGAGCCCGATATTACGCGGTTCGAGTGAGTCTTCGGTTCCTGCCTTGGCGACTACGGCGGCTAGTTTCCGTTACCTCGCCGAACATCCCGAACGCTACGCGACCATGGATGCGCGCGCGGCACAGCTGCGCGCAGGGTTTCGAGCCCTCGGTCTCACCGTCCCTGAAACGTCGATGCCGATCGTGACTATCGACCTGGGCGATGCCGCACGCACGAAAGCAATAGCGACTGGACTATGCGAGCGCGGCTTTTTAGTGCAGCATTCGTTCTATATCGGTGCCGGACCCAACGGCGTTCTCCGTCATACCGTCATGGCGAGCCACACTGCCGAGGACATCGACCGGCTGTTGACCGCGTGGCGCAACCTGCTTGGGCACAGCGAGCGTTCCTAGCAATCCTGGCGTTTCCACGGATTGGCCAATCATCCGCCAGTCATGGATCCAGCCACGTTGTTGTCGGCAGTGCTTATTGGTGTGGTCGAAGGACTGACCGAGTTCCTGCCCATCTCCTCGACGGCACACATCCGTTTAACTGAATGGGCAACGGGCTTCCGCGACCAGGGCGAAACCTTCGCAGTGGTGATCCAACTCGGTGCGATTCTGGCGGTGTGTGTGTATTTCTGGCGGCGGCTGTGGGCGGTGACCTCGACGCTGCACAGCGATCCGGCGAGTCGGCGGTTTGCGCTGGGGCTCTTGATCGCTTCGCTGCCGGTTGCTGTGATCGGACTGAAATGCCACGACTGGCTCGAAGTCAACGTCTTTGGCGCCTACGAGCTCGGCATCATCGCCGCCACGGCGGCGGTCGGCGGTCTGATCATCCTGGCGATCGAACGCTGGCGTCCGTCGGCACGACACCTGGACGCAGCACAACTGCCGCTCACGACCTGTTTGGCAATCGGCTTCATGCAAGTGTTGGCGATGATCCCTGGCGTATCGCGCAGCGGTGCGTCGATCATGGGCGCGATGTGCATCGGTGTTGATCGACGTGCAGCGACCGAGTTCTCGTTCTTCCTCGCCATTCCGCTCATGCTTGGCGCGTCAGGACTGAAGTTGTACAAACACCACGACGAGGTGCATGGTGGATTCGCGGTGCTGATTGCGGTTGGTTTCGTGATGTCGTTTGCAGTCGCGCTTGCGGTCGTCCATTGGCTGCTGAAGTGGGTGGCGACGCATAATTTCCGTATATTTGCTTGGTATCGGCTGGCGTTTGGTCTGGTGCTTGCGCTGCTGCTGGCGTTGAAAGTCATTCCCTTGGCGGTCGGATAGCGCGATGCCGCTGATCGTTCTCGAAGGTCTTGATGGCTGTGGCAAGAGTACCCAGGCAACCTTGCTGGTCGAACGGCTGCAGCGTACTGGCAAGACCGTGCTGCGTCTGCGCGAGCCCGGCGGAACTCGTTTGGGCGAGGCAATCCGCACGATCCTGCTCGATCCCACGACCGAGGCCTGTGCCGAAGCAGAATTGTTCGGCTACCTGGTTGCCCGTGCCCAGCTCTGCCACGAGATCATCGCCCCGGCGCTTGCCCGCGGCGAATGGGTGGTGCTTGATCGCTTCTGGTATTCGACCATCGCGTACCAGGCCTACGGCCACGGACTTGATCCGGTGCGGGTGCGCGCAGCGATTGATCTGGCGGTGGGCGGCGTGCGCGCTGATGCCGCGTTGCTGCTGCGCATCACCAGTGTTGCCGCAACCACCAGGCGCATTGCCCGCGCGATGACCGATCGCATCGAGTCACGTGACGCGAGTTACCATGCTCGAGTGGAAGCGGGTTACGCCGCCCTGGTCACAGCAGGAGATCTGACCGCGATTGATGCCGATGGAACGCCTGAGGCAGTGGGCGAACGGATTTGGGCAGCAATCTCGAAGCGGTAATGAGCCTAAATCCGGCATTGGAAAAAACTCCAAGGCAACCGCAGAGGCGCAGAGGCCGC
>CAZZAM010000065.1:0-13226 GCA_964652775.1 uncultured candidatus Brocadiaceae bacterium
CTACCTGCGCTCTGAACCTGTCTCAAATCACCCACTCAATCGGGAGAAGACCCTTTTTAACTAAGGCCTGCGCCGTTTTTTCGTTGCTATCGCCTGGCGTTTTAAGCTGTGTATTCTGTTCAGTGCGATCAGCAGAACGGAAGAACGGAGAGATTATGAGGCCTAAGAATACCAACCCGAGACAAAGGCCGCCGCCAATCCATACTCCTTGGGGAATTCGTGAACCTGTTTTGGTATTTGCAGCATTTTCTGTGGCGGGATGTTTTGCGGAAACGCCTGTATTGAATTGCGACGATGATGAAGATTGGGTCGATGCATTTGATGGATTAGTTGATTTTTGCTCGGCTCGAAGTGCTTGCTCACCTAATCGATCTCCCTTCTCGTCAAATAACGCAGGAATGAGCAGCGGATTTCCGCATGCCGGACATTTAATTGTTTTTCCAGCATATTTGAACGGCGCCTTAATCAGCTTGCCGCACTGGCATTTTGTTTCGAGCATGAACGCCTCCCAAAATGATTGGAATAGGAATAGCCCCATAGTCGCTTACGCAGGGTGTAGTCCAGCGAAACGTAATGAGTACTTGGCGCTTGGGAATATCAAAGATACTTGAGCATGCCAATAACAGCACGGATGCAGCCCTGGCCGACGCCTGACTGCACTCCGCCTTGCCTATACTGAGGCACAGTTCGCTCGCGGCGGGCTGAACGCAGCGCAGACAGCTATCCGATTGGGGCGGAGCGACCGCCGCAGCATGCGCCGTGCTCGCCGACATGCGTAGCACCAGTGGAAAACGCACGCACGCGAAGCGTACCACGAACGCGCCCTGCAAAATCTCCGTAATCTGCGATAACGACAATATAGGAGACCACTACTGTCCGGTCAGGAAGTTGAATACTGCTTCAAACGCACGCAATTAACCGCGTAAATACACCAGCCTGGGCTGAATCGATTTCAATTGAGAATACCTGTCCGGGGCTGATTCAGTCCCTTGACAGGGGGCGACATGCATGTTGGACGGTTGGTGTTTGCTCAAGTCATGGATCTGTTGCCGCTGACTGAATTTCGACGTTGCGCTGCCAGATACCCCGAGCGTCGTCCTGGTCGCACATTCTCCTGCCTTGATCAGTTTCTGTGCATGGCCTTCGCCCAGTTGACCACTCGCGAAAGCTTGCGGGACATTGAGTCCTGCCTGCGTGCCGTTCCCACGAAATTGTACCACCTCGAGACAAGAAAGGACACCCGCTTTTTATTGACATCCTTTCCCTCGCTGCCATGCTTCGCTCGTGACCCGTCCCCGCTCTGAATTAATCCCCGAATCGAGTTGTGGCGTCTTCCATCTCGTGACCCGGTGTGTCCGCCGCGAGCGACTGCTTGATCGGGGTGAGCGCAAGGTGTGGTTGTGTCGGGGTCTGGCGGGGTGGTTTCGTCATATGGGGATTGATCTGCTCGCGTATTCGGTCATGGGGAACCATCTGCACCTTGTGGTACGACTGCGTCCCGACGTGGTGGAGGGTTGGAGTAAAACCGAGCTTGCGCGTCATGCCTTGGCCGTCCTACCGGTACGCAGTGGCCCAAGTCTTGAACCATTGTCAGTCTCGCCTGCGGTTGTTGAGCGCTATGCGGACAACGCGAAGTGGCTCGCGCAGCAACGGCTGCGTCTGTCATCTCCAAGCTGGCTGCTGCGTTTGGTGAAGCAGGAAGTCTCTCGCCGGGCAAATGCCGAGGATGGGTGTACGGGCCATTTCTGGGAGAAACGCTTTACCAGCGTCGCCTTGCTGGATGAAGCCGCGACGTTGGCGTGCATGGTGTACGTGGATCTCAATCCACTCCGTGCTGGCATAGTCAAGACGCCGGAAGCCTCGCTATTCACCAGCATTCGTCACCGAGTCGCACGGGTGCGAGCTGGCACGCGCAGCGATGCATCGTCTGCTGACAGCGATCTGGGCGTGCAACTGATCGCCATGCCGCAGTGTGCTCCGCCGCATGAGCGGACCGGCGCCCAGGAACGCTGGACGATCAGCGAGGGTGATTATCTGGATATGATCGACGAAACCGCACGTCACCTTGCGGCCGGTAAACGCGGCGTTCTGGCGGCCGAGGCTCTTCCCCTCGTTCAACGCCTGGGGATAACCCCAGCCGCATGGACAGCCACGATGCGCGAAGGAGGCAGCATGTTGGGATCAGCACTCGGAGGACCTGAGGCACGCCAGCGCTGGGCCACAAGTCGTGGCCAGAGTTGGGCTGCGGACAAGAGCGGGCTGTGGGAATAAGCGGGTGTCCTTTTTTGAGCACGCGCCACGAGCTAACGCTGCCCCTGGCCATACTTCCCTGCCCCACTCGCAACTCGTAAATCGTCACCCACTCGTCCCGCCGTGAACAATGGCCAGCCTTCCAATCCAATTGAGCCTAGGGGTCAATCCCATTCAAGTCGCCGTGCGACAACCGCGAACTGCGAACTACTGCGTTTAGGTTGAGTTCCCGATATCACCACGATTCCAATCGTGACCGAATCCGACTCTACTATTCGTACGCGCATCCGCTCGTTACGGCGATGACCTCAATAAACCCGCATTGCTCATTTTACCTCGATAGTCCAACTGACTACAGTCGCTTCTTGGTCTTTGATCGTGGCCAAAATGGTAACGAGCCAGCGTCCTGCGTACTCCTTGCTCGGACGCCAGGTCCAGGTGCCAGTTTTGGCATCAATGGACATCCCGGGAATGGGTCGTTTCAAACGGAAATCCTTGGCTACAGCATCAGCAGCAATAGAGGGCGTATATTTCAAGGTATCGCCAACTGCCGCCTTAAGTGGTGGGTCATTGGTCGCCGATGCATTGGGCTGCGGCTCTACCGCGTTCACCACCGGGCCACAGCGATAGGCCACACACGAAGTCATAACTCCACTCCGCAACATTTTTGGCACCAGCAGGATTTCATGCCCGGGAATAAATATCGCACCCGACTTAAATGGATTAGATGGCGTATATCGATCGTCGGTTTTGTTGGATTGTTGCAGCGTAATCCGACGAATAATGCGCCCATCATGATTGGAGACGTAATAACACGTCGGTTTGTTTCGAGCCACCGAGCTGTCCGCATCCTGCCCGTAGCCAAGGGTAATAAAAAGACGCTGCTGCGGGAGTTCGGTTATTGCACAGCCGGGAAAATCGCGCAAAACCGCATCAAGCGTCGGAGATAGTAAGTACGTCCACGGACCGGAACCCTGGTCTTCTCCAGAGACAACCCGCTTCCTGCTCCAAACCACCGCCTTACGATCATCGGTCAGGAATGCCGCCCCTGAATCAGTATGAAACGGTGCCACTCCTCCAAGAATTTGACTACCGTGCAACTCAGAAGAGTTCTTTGGGCCTTGCGGAAATACCAAATCAAATGCCCCGGAAGGACTAAAGGTAAAAGATCCCTGGCCGATTATTCCAGTGCCATTAGTCAGCCAGGTCGCCCAATACATGGGCTCTCCATTGATCATGATCCGAGTGACACCATCACTTGTGGTGTGGACCAACGCCCGGTCCAACCATGAGCCGCCATCGAGTTGCCAAAGACTCATCACTGAACCATCCGGAGCACGACCAATCACGGTGTCGGGAGTGTATTTTGCCAATTGGGGCAAGGTTCCTGACGCAACCAGTGATCGTTTTACCGGATCGACAAGCGCCACCACCCGACTTTTTCCACATGCCACAGCGATCAGTGATCCGTCTGCCCAAATTGACGTGGGCGACTCCGGCACCACGATTTCGGCGGTCGTCGCCCATGTCAAAGGGTCGACCACGGCGATGATCGGCTCATCCTTACGGATAACGTAGATCTCCTTGCCACTGGCATGAACTGCGACTTGGAGTGGGTCTTTGCCCAGATCTACTGGTATACCAGTGACGGTCACAGCCGTGAATTGCCGTCCATTCGCATCGCGCTCTAAGGTCCCTGCAATTGCCGCCTCAGCAGGCGGCGTAACTACGGCGACCTTAGGCGCGGTGTAGGTAAAAGTAATTACCGGCCGACCGGGATCAGTCTTCACCCCCGGAGCAGGAGGATTAGTTCCGGCTTTGCAACGCAGATCGTTGGTGTAAACGGTCGTGCCGTCCTTACGCAGATAGCGAAATTGTAACACCACCTCCTCCCCTGCATTTTTGGGCCAACGCAGCTTCACTGTTCCAGCTGCTTCCTGTTCTTTGTAGACCAGGACACCTTCAGTCATGCCACTAACAATGGGGCCAATTATCCGCCCCTTGCTGTCTGCTTTCAGTTTTTCAGTGACGTTGACGGCCGGTGCCACCAAGGCGACGATTTTGCTGATGCCAACCAATGGGTCGACACTGGTGGCGGTAATGGTAACCTCTGCGTTGTCGCCAGAAATAGTGAGCACGGGATTGGCGCTAATGATCCGCCCAGCAAGATCCTCCTCCAGCTGTGCGGCCGGAATACCGAAGCCGATTTCAGCCCCTCTAATTTTTGCCACCGCAATGCCAATTACACTCCCACTACCGTTCACGATCGGCCCACCGGAATTTCCCGGATTGATGCCGCCACCGGTCTGGATGACCTCAATATTGCCAAAGCCATCTGAACGGAGGCTAGACACCTGAGTTGGCGTGATAGTCGGCGACGGACTAGCGTTACCCATCGCGAGAGCTTCGCCAAATGGAAACCCAAAGATCCACACGGACATGGTTTCCTCCATCTTTGCTCTACTCGCCAACGTCAATGGCTTGGGCATCCTCTCACCCTCAACGCGCAAGATAGCAATGTCCCGCTGTGTATCGAGACTCACAACGCGCGCCGCCAATGGACGCTCCTTTGCAGTGCCGCTACCAAAAACGGCAGTGATCACCCCCGAAGTATTCGCAACGACATGCGCGTTAGTCGCAATCCAACCTTCCTTGCCAATTGTCTTAACCAAAAAACCGCTGCCACTGCCTTGTGCCGTCTTAATGTACACGGTCGCTTCTTTAGTCGCGGCAAGCACCAGTGGTTCAAGTCGTTCACTGCAGTGTAAAATAGAAACCTGCGTCAGCAGACACAGCATAACGAAGTGACGCATGAAAATCTCCTTATCCCACCCATGATCTTAGGTAGAGGTGATTGCTTACTGGAACATTCCACCACAGGCAAATCAATTTGACTCAATTGGTCCCTATCGCACCCGACTGGCTGCTCTGGCAGGCTTACCATCGCATGCCAAATCACCGGGCAAGTCAGGCTCCAGAGACACAGCGTAGGCCGTACGGCAACCCAGAACACAAAGTGCGAAATCAGTGGACAACACCTTGAAATGCTACCACTCTGCGATTTCCCTGTCTTTCCCCCTGCCGTTTTCCACCGTTCAGCTAGACTCCGCCGCACATGAACAAGGACATGTTCGTCGCCTCCAGTGATGCCGCCCGGACCGCGCAGCCATTGCGCCATTTGCGGACTCTGCACGTTTCTGGCCCGTTCCAGCTGGAACGCGGTGGTGAGCTGCCTGGCTTGGAAATCGCCTACGAAACCTACGGCGAGTTGAACGCGGCCCACGACAATGCCGTGCTGATCTGCCACGCCATCTCAGGCGACTCACATGTGGCGCGTCACGATGCCAACGATGAACCTGGCTGGTGGGATGCCTTGGTCGGACCTGGGAAGCATCTCGATACAACCCGCTGGTTCGTGATCTGCTCAAACGCGCTTGGCGGTTGTCGGGGCACCACTGGTCCAAACCGAATCGATTCACGAACCGGCGTTCCATACGGATCCAGTTTCCCTGACATTACCATCGGCGACATGGTCGCGGTGCAGACGCGGTTGATCGATCATCTCGGCATCGCTCGACTGCGCGCGGTCATCGGCGGATCAATGGGCGGGATGCAAGCGTTGATCTGGGCAACTCGTCACGCGCAACGTGTCGCTACGGTCGGCCTGCTCGCAACGGCGCATCGCCTTAATACCCAAGCGATCGCGTTCGATGTCGTTGCCCGTAACGCCATTCTCCACGATCCGGATTTCGCGGGCGGCGATTATTATAGTCACCCGGCGAAACCCGAGGTCGGACTCGCCATCGCGCGCATGCTCGGCCACATCACGTATCTCTCGCGCGAGTCGATGCAGGACAAGTTTGAGGGCGATCGCCTCCGTCCACGAGCCGTCGCAACCGGATTCGAAAAGGAGTTCTCGGTCGGCAGTTATCTCGCGTATCAAGGCGACCGCTTCGTCGAACGATTCGACGCCAACAGCTACCTGCGTTTATCGATGGCCATAGACCATTTCGATTTGGGAGCCGATCACGCCAGTCTGGTCACCGCCACGTCCGTAGCTCACTGCCGCTGGCTGGTGGTATCATTCTCGTCCGACTGGCTGTTTCCACCCAGTCAAAGCCAGGAACTGGTGCGTGCGTTGATCGCCGGAGGCAAGGAAGTCAGCTATTGCGACATTACCTCGCGGGCTGGCCACGACGCATTCCTGCTGCCAACGGAATTGCCGCTCTACGGGCCCCTCGTGCAATCCTTGTTGATCCATGGTGGTGAACCGCAAAAACCACAGAATTTGCCACCGGAAATTGATGCGTTGGGGCACGATCCCACGGCAATTTTCTATCGCAACCGCATCGACTATGAACGTATCTGCGCGATGATTCCCAACGCAGCCAGTGTGCTCGACCTCGGCTGCGGTACTGGCGGCCTACTCGCCCGCCTGCGGCAACGCGGCCACCAACAGCTGGTTGGCGTCGAGCTCGATCAACATCAACTCGCGACCGCAGTAAGCCGTGGACTCGCCGTGGTCCAATCAGACCTTGATCAGGGATTGGCCCTGTTTGCGAATCAACAATTTGAGGTCGTGGTGCTCTCGCAAACGCTGCAATCGGTCTATCACGTCGAACGTGTTCTTGATGAAATGTTGCGCATCGGACAGATGGGCATCGTCAGTTTTCCAAATGCCGGTCATCGCAACCAACGCCAACGCTTGTACGAACTCGGTCGCGCACCGGAAACCACTGGCCTGTCACGCTACAGCTGGCACGACACACCCAACATCCGACTTATTACGATTCCCGACTTCGAAGATTTCTGCGCCGCCAAAGGTTGGCGCATCCTGCGCAGCGCATTCCTTGAAACGATCAGCGGTCAGGAAACCACGGGAAATCCCGTGGTTGATGCCGACATCGCCGTGTACGCACTGAGTAAGTGATCGATCAAGGCAACCGCAGAGGCGCAGAGACCGCGGAGGACGCAGAGTTTGAAAGGCGTGATCGTTCACCTCATGAGTGCGTTTTTCTTATTGGAATTTTCATTCGAGAAATTCCCCTCTGTGATCTCTGCGGCCCTAGTGCCTCTGCAGTTGCCTTGGAGTACGCTATGCGAACTCAGGCTTTGTTAGCTGCAGCCTGTGGTTTTTCCTCAGGTAACGCATAGCCGGACAGGAATCGTTCGACGATACCAAGCGGCTCGCCATAGCCGTAATTGCGATAGGCGTTCGCTTTGGCGATGTACGGTGCACCAGCGTAGAACATCTCGTATTGGAGATGCCGTCCGCCGAACTCGGTGCCCATGAGATCCCAGGCAAGCTTGAACAGCTTGATGCGCTCGGTGGCGGTTGTTCCGGGCGATCTGACATAGCGCTCGATGTCGTCTTTGGTTTCGGCGTTGGTGAGATCGCGGAAACTTGACGGTACCTGCAAAACACCGCCACCAGCCAGTTCGCGGAACGCCTGCATGGCCCGTGGGTATAGTTCGGACTGCAGACCCATCACGCCGTACAGGAAGCGTGGGTTGGGACGAGCGACGTTGTACTCGTCGATGAGACAGGTTGCCTCTGAAGCTATTTCCATGCCTTCAACAATTGCAGCTAAGGAGGCCAATTCCCCGAGTTTTTCCATCACGCTTGGGATCGCCTCGATCTGATTGACCGCCACAATCTTGCGCGCTAGGCCGATCAGGAACTTCATCTTCGCCGTGAGTCTGATCTGCGCTTGGTTGTTGCCCAGGACATGTGCTGGAGTCTTGAAAAACTGCTCTCGGACCTTGGTCACATCACGATAAACAAAGACGTCTTTCCACGGGATAAAGACATTATCGAATACCACCAACGCATCGGTTTCATCGAATCGCGTTGAGAGCGGATAATCAAAAGTACTTGGCTTGCCTGGTCCATATGGCGGCCGGCAGTACAGCTTGAGTCCCGGCGCATTCACCGGCACGACGAACGTATTGGCGTAGTCCTCGTCGCCTGGCTTCAGTGGAACAATGCAACTGCACAACAAGTAATCCGAGACTGTCGTGCCAGTGCCAAGCATCTGCGAACCACGGATGACGATGCCGTCTTCCCGTTCCTCAACCACGCCAGCCTGGAGAAATTTGTCCTCCCAATCTTTGGCGGTCTTGCTGCGATCGACCTGTGGCGGAATGATCACATAACTCACATAGAGATCCTGCGCGAGCACTTCCTTATAGAACCGCGCCACGTTCTGATCGAATGGTCTCGTGGGATGCTTGAAGAATTCGGTCGCGCCAGCGAAGCCAGCTAGGAATGCGCCAACGTGATCTGGACTGCGCCCAACCAAACCCTGCGTGCGCCCAGCCCAAGCGGCAATCGCTTGGCGACGACGCTGCAAATCAGCGACGCTTCGTGGGATCAGATAGCACGCGTTCGCCGGTTTCCCGATTTCCGGCGCTAGAAATTGCATGCCGTTCACTGGGTCGTGCGCGAAATCATACAGGCCAGCGATCGTGGTGGCGATGCCTTGGATGGCTGGATGCGTGGTCACATCTTCAACCCTGGCCCCATCGACATACACGTTCCGCCCGTCTTTGCGGATGCGGTTGAGATACTGACTGCCGGTACGCATGAATGTTCCTTTCGCCTTATGCAGAGGTGCTATGACGCGGTCCGTGACGTTCCTGTATGCAGTATGTTAGTCAATCGATAATTTGATCGTGCTGATTCCGAGTCCGTCATTTCCTTTGATATTCGTTTTTTTTTCAAGATACCGCTTCATTTTTTGATTTATTTGTCATTTTATACCTACAATCGTGTGCTTTCGCAGGCGTGAGAATTGCCTCCTTCAACAATGCCCTTGCACCAAAAATTACGTCCAACATACTGCATGCAACACGAAGCTGTTCCTCCAAGCCCTCCATAATACTGCCCATGATCACCACCGACATCACCGTCCAACGCCCCAAGACGCTCAAGGAACAATCCTATCAACAGATTCGTGACCTGCTGCGTTCGGGTGAACTCATCCACAGCCAACTGTATTCAGCCAACGAATTGGCCGAACGCCTGCATGTCTCGCGCACGCCAGTGCGTGAGGCCCTGCTCCAACTCGAATCCGAAGGCCTGTTGGTGCAGTTTGATGGCCGTGGCTTTCAGCCCAAACACCACACTGAAAAAGACGCACGGGATTTCTTCGCCATTCGCAAGTTGTTTGAGTTGTTCGCGCTCAAGGACATGGCCGCCCACGCACGCGCCCATGACCTTGAACTTCTCGCTGAGCATCTTGAAGCGATGCGCTTGGCCGCGAAGACCGACAATCACGATGCGTTCATCCGTGCCGATGAAAACTTTCACCTCGTCATCGTGCGTGGCTGTGGCAACGCACTAGTCGAATCGTTCTGGTGCAATATTCGCGATCTCATCTCGGTGTTTGGCCGCCAAGCGCTGTTGCAACCGCAGCGCATGGACGAAGCGATAGCGGAACATTCCGCCATCCTCGCCGCGCTCCGTCGTTTGGATGCGTCCACCGCCGTCGCTGCCCTCCAATCGCATCTCGACGCGACCCAATCGCGACTCGTTGAAGCGTTTCCATCGTAAGCCACTTGCATGCGTGTCACCTCTATTCAATTGGAGCTTCGCCCTGAAACCAAGGCGCAAACCCTTGAACGGGTTCTTGGTGAATTGGACCGCGCCGTCGGCAGCGATCTGCTTCTCCTGCCTGAGTTGTGGTCGTGCGGCTATTTTTCCTTCAATCGGTATCGTGACGACAGCGAAACCCTGACCGGACCATTGTTGTCGGCAATTGCCGACAAAGCCCGACTTTTACGCGCGCATATATTCGCCGGCAGCCTGGTTGAATGCCGTGGCAGCGACCTGTTCAACACCAGCGTTCTGCTGTCGCCAAGCGGCCAGATCCTGGCTACCTATCGCAAGATCCACCTCTTCGGCTTCCAGTCAGACGAGCGCCGCCTGCTGACCGCTGGCGATCATGTGACTGTCGTCGATACTCCGTGGGGCCGCACTGGCCTGACCACCTGCTACGATTTGCGCTTTCCTGAACTCTATCGCCGCATGCTCGATCAGGGAGCGTCGGTTTTTCTGGTTACCTCAGCTTGGCCGCAAGCGCGCCTTGAGGCTTGGCGCCTGTTCAATCGCGCACGCGCGCACGAGAATCTCGCGTACCTCATTTCCTGTAATTGCGCTGGCATCAACAACAACGTCACCTTGGCCGGGCACAGCATGGTCGTCGATCCGCTAGGCGCAGTCGTTGCCGAAGCTGGTGAGACTGGATGCCAACTCAGCGCTGAGATCGATCCGCAGATGGTCGCCCAAGCACGCCATACCTTCACTGCCATTCATGACCGAGTTCCGTTTCTGAATCCACCCCTGAGCCATTCTTCTCCGACCTAGGTCGCAGCGACCCATCACATCACACCTTTTTTCGGCGATTCGCATGACTTCTGAAGCAGCCATCACGGCGACCGATCTCCCAGCGGAGATATCAACCACCTCTCCATCCAGCTCTACGCGAGCCGGCATACGCGCCGCCCTCACCATCCCAGTGATCGTGGCCGCACTCGGCTACTTCGTGGACATGTATGACCTCGTGTTGTTTGGCGTGGTGCGCAAGGACAGCCTGAACGCGATTGGCATCACCAGCGCCGCCGATGTCCTCCACCACGGGATGTTCCTGATGAACATGCAGATGATCGGCATGCTCCTCGGCGGCATCTGCTGGGGCATTATGGGCGACAAGATCGGTCGGCTGAAGATGCTATTCGGCTCGATCCTGATTTATTCGACCGCAAATCTGCTCAACGCTTGGGTCGGCAACGTCGAACAATACGCAATCCTCCGTTTCATCGCCGGTTTCGGACTCGCCGGTGAACTCGGGGTCGGCATTACCCTGGTGGTCGAATCACTGCCAACGCATCTACGCGGATACGGGACCATGTTCGTTGCTGGTATCGGGGTAGCTGGCGCAGCCAGTTCGTATCTCGTGTATGAACTGGTCGGCTGGAGCAACTCGTTTATCGTAGGTGGTCTCATGGGGTTTTCACTTTTATTTATGCTGTTTTTCTCGCATGAATCGAAGGTTTTCAGCGAAACCGCTGGCGCTCGCTCGACCCGCGGACGCTTCTTCTCGTTATTCACCGATCGCTCACGCTTTACCCGCTACCTCACCTGTATCGCCATCGGCGTTCCGATCTGGTTCGTGGTTGGCATGTTGGTGATGCTCGCCGAGGAAATCGCCACCGCGGTCGGCGTTGTCGGACCAATCAGCAATGGCAAGGCGGTGATGTGGTGCTTCATCGGCCTGATCTTTGGAGATTTCGCGAGTTGCCTGGTCAGTCAGCTGCTTGGCAGCCGCAAGCGTGCCTTGTGGGTATTCTGGACCTTGACCACACTCAGTTGCTGCACGTATTTCCTGCTCGATGGCGCAAGCGCGACGATGTTCTACGTCGTCACCGTCCTGCTTGGCTTCTCGACTGGCTACTGGGCTCTCTTCATCACTGTCGCTTCCGAACAATTCGGCACCAATTTGCGCGCGACGGTCACCACCAGCGTACCAAACATGGTTCGCGGTTCGCTCGTACCCATGACGCTGTTCTTTGTCGCTCTCAAGTCTGGCCTGTTCGGCTTTGGCGGAATTCCCATCGTTCCCGCAGCGATGGTAGTCGGCGTCATCTGTTTGGGCCTGTCAGCATTAGCCATCTATCATGTTGACGAAACGTTCTCAAAAGACCTGAAGTTCAACGAAAAATAACGACCCATACCATGAAACCAATCCAACAACCTGCTCCCCGGGATCACGCCATGCCCAACGTCAGCAAGCGACCGCTGAAAGAACACAAAGAGTTTTTCTTGCCCGATCTCATGGCCGGATGGGAGAATATCCCGGGCTATCCGCCTGGGATAAAGCAGAAGATCCTCGCCGGCTGGCTTAATGAGCCTGCGCGCAAGGGCTCACGTACGCGCTTGCTCCGCTTTGATCCGGGCGCGTTCACCACCGTTCCGTTTGAACATGAGCATTGGGAAGAAGTATATCTCCTCTCTGGTACCCTTGAAGTTGGTGGCCAATCGTTCGGTCCTGATACCTATGCCTGCCGTCCACCCCACGTTCCCCATGGTCCATTCCGTAGTGACACCGGATGCATGCTGTTTGAGATCCACTATTTCTCCGAATCCTGACGCACATCTGGAGTACTAAATCATGACAAACTTAAGCCTCACTTGCGATGGCCTTGATGCCCGCACTTCCACCACGTTCAAACCGACACGCATGGTGAATCTTGGGTACGTTGGTCGGGATCAGGCCGCCGTGCGCGCCCACCTTGACGAACTGGCGCACGAAGGCGTTCCTCCGCCCGTCTCTGTCCCGCTATTTATTCCGCTACCGCTGCACGTTCTGACCACCGATCAGAACATCCAGGTGGTCGGGCCGTCCACCTCCGGTGAGGCCGAAGTCGTCTTCCTCATTGATGGTCCTTCGATCTTCATTGGAATCGGCAGCGACCACACCGATCGCGCGCTTGAAAAGACCAGCATGGCGATGTCCAAGGCGGTCTGCCCAAACATCATCGGCACCACGGTATGGAAGATCGAGGATGTTTCTGACTCGTGGGACGATCTCATTCTGCGTTCGTTCGTCCGCCGCCAACCAGGTGACGCTGAGATCCCCTATCAGCGTTCCCCGCTTGGCACGATGATGTCCGCATCAGCACTGATCGAATTCGCTGCGCGCCGTCTGCCTGCCGATGGTCGCAAGGGACTTGTCCTCTACTCAGGGACGATCCCCACTCTGACTGACGGCTTCGTGTACGGCTGCGAATTTCGCGCTGAACTAGTGGACCCTCGCCGAGGCCGGGTCTTGTCCTGCTCCTATCAGGTTCAACGCGTCGCCAATCAATGGGATGAGGTACCAGCGCTGAGCCAACGCGCCTGAACTGATCAGCCTAGATCACTCTTTTCAAGGCAACCGCAGAGGCGCAGAGCTACGCAGAGGTCGCAGAGGGCT
>CAZZAM010000066.1:0-12231 GCA_964652775.1 uncultured candidatus Brocadiaceae bacterium
TCGGCGTGATGTACATGCTCAAGCTGCACCACCTGGTCGAGGACAAGCTGCACGCCCGTGCAACCGGCTCGTACTCGCTCATCACCCAGCAGCCGCTCGGCGGCAAGGCGCGCTTTGGCGGCCAGCGCTTCGGTGAAATGGAAGTGTGGGCACTCGAGGCGTACGGTGCATCGCACGTCCTCCAGGAAATCCTCACGGTCAAGTCCGACGACGTGGACGGCCGTACCCGCATCTACGAGTCGATGGTCAAGGGCGATGGCTCGCTGACCTACGGCACGCCGATGGCATTCGAAGTGTTGATGAATGAAATTCGCGGCCTCTGCCTCGATATTCGCCTGCACCGTCCTGAAGACATGGCCTTCGCCCCTGAGGCGCAGACCCTGGACTTCGGCGCTCCGGCTAAGGGCGGAGAAGAAGTCGTGCTCGAACAGGAGCTCATCGCAGAAGCTCCGTCCAAGGATCGGGGTGGCGAGGGATAACCCCGCCATCTCCATCCAGATGAACTGACCGCATCAACGGACCGCGCAGGAATAACGACAGACCATGATCGACACCGCCTCGAACGCAGCAGCCGCTCAAGCCGAAGCCAACCTCCAGAGTCCGGACTATAACGCCGTCTCGATCAAGCTCGCCGCGCCGGAAGTCATCCGGTCGTGGTCGCAAGGCGAGGTGAAGCGCCCCGAGACGATCAACTACCGCAACTACAAAGCGGAACGTGATGGCCTGTTCTGCGAGAAGATCTTTGGACCGACCAAAGATTGGGAATGCTTCTGCGGCAAATATTCAGGTGTGAAGTACAAGGGTATCGTGTGCGAAAAGTGTGGCGTGTTGGTGACCCACAGCCGCGTTCGTCGCGAGCGCATGGGCCACATCAATCTCGTCAGTCCCGTCGCGCACATCTGGTTCTTCAAGACGATGCCGTCGCGCCTCGCGATTCTTTTGGGCATGAAGTCGTCGAACCTCCAGCAGGTCGTCTACTTCCAGAAGTACATCGTTACCGATCCCGGCACCACGCCGCTTGAGTACATGGAAGTGCTCACGGAAGAACAGTTCCGTAAGGCGCAGGAAAAATACGGCGATGATTTCAAGGCGATGATGGGCGCTGAGGCCGTGCAGGAGCTGATCAAGCACCTCGACCTCGATAAGCTCATCTCCGACCTGCGTGAAGAGCTCGCCGGCACCAAGGCCAAGCAGAAGATCGAAAAGATCATCAAGCGCCTGAAGCTCGCCGAAGAGCTGAAGTCATCCGGCAACGATCCGCAGTGGATGGTGCTGACCGTCGTTCCGGTCATTCCGCCCGATCTGCGTCCGTTGGTGCCGCTTGAAAACGGCAACTTCGCGACCTCCGATCTCAACGATCTCTACCGCCGCGTCATCTACCGTAACAACCGCCTCAAGAAGTTGGTCGAGCTGAACGCCCCTGGTATCATCGTCCGCAATGAGAAGCGCATGTTGCAACAGGCGGTCGACGCGCTGTTCGACAATGGCCGCTGCCAGCGCGCTGTGTTCGGCTCGGGCAACCGTCCGCTCAAGTCGCTCACCGACATGATCAAAGGCAAGCAGGGTCGGTTCCGTGAGAACCTGCTCGGCAAGCGCGTCGATTACTCGGCACGTTCGGTCATCGTGGTTGGTCCCAAGCTCAAGCTGCACCAGTGCGGTTTGCCCAAGGCGATCATTCTCGAATTGTTCCAGCCGTTCATCATTCGCGCGCTCAAGGAGCGTGGCTACGCCGAGACGGTCAAGGCCGCGAAGCGCAAGCTCGAACGCCGCGACGAAGAAGTGTGGGAAGTGCTCGATGACGTGATCAAGGGTCGCGTCGTGATGCTCAACCGCGCACCGACGCTGCACCGCATGGGCATCCAGGCTTTCGAGCCGGTGATGATCGATGGCAGCGCCATTCAGTTGCATCCGCTGGTGTGTTCCGGTTTCAACGCCGACTTCGACGGCGACCAGATGGCTGTCCATCTGCCGCTCTCGATCGAAGCGCAGACCGAAGCGCGCGTGCTGATGTTGTCGACCAACAACATCTTCTCGCCATCGAACGGCAACCCGATCATTTCCGCCGACCAGGACATCGTCCTCGGTTGCTACTTCCTGACCCTCGACAAAGAAGGCCAGAAGGGCGAAGGCAAAGTGTTCAGCTCGTACGACGAGGCCGGCATGGCGCTCGACGCGGGCGTGGTCAATCTGCATTCGCTGGTCAAGATCACGCTCGAAGCTGGTCGCCTCGTCGATGACGGCGGTCCAGTGAAGAAGCCGTGGCCGGGTGGTCTCATCGAGACCACGCCAGGTCGCTTAGTGTTCAACGAAGCACTGCCCAAGGGTATGCCGTTCTATAACAAGCTGCAGGACAAGTCTGGTCTGCGCCGTGTGATCGCCGACTGCTTTGAATACCTCGATCGCAAGAATACGATTCTCGTGCTCGACAAGATCAAAGAGATCGGGTTCCGCTTCGCTACCCGTTCAGGCATGTCGTTCGCTGCCAGTGATCTGCTCGTGCCGGAAGAAAAGGCCAAGATCGTCAAGGCCGCCGACGACGCCGCTCAGAAATTCCAGAAGGCCTATCTGCGCGGCATCATCACCGCGAAGGAAAAGCACCGCAAGGTTATCGAGACGTGGACGCATGCGACTGAGTCGATCAAAAAGGTCCTCATGGACCAGCTCAAGGTCGATACCCGTCATGGTCCCGACTACATCAACCCAGTGTACGTGATGGCGAAGTCCGGTGCTCGTGGTAACGAGACCCAGATTCGTCAGCTCTGTGGTATGCGTGGTTTGATGGCCAAGCCCAACGGCGAAATCATCGAGACTCCGATTCGCGCGAACTTCCGCGAAGGCCTGCGCGCTCTCGAGTACTTCACCTCGACGCACGGTGCCCGTAAGGGCCTCGCCGATACGGCGCTCAAGACCGCCGACTCGGGTTACTTGACTCGTAAGTTGGTTGACGTTGCGCAAGACGTCATCGTCTCTGAGGTCGACTGCAAAACTGTCGGCGGCATCACTAAAGCGGTGGTTTACGACGGTGACATGATCAAGGTCTCGCTCTCTGAAGCGATCAAGGGCCGCACGGCCCGCGATACGATCGTTGACATCATCACTGAAGAAGTGGTGATTCAGGAAAACGAGATTGTTTCTGTCGACGTGGCCAAGCGCATCGAATCACTCGGGTTCGAAAAAATCCGCGTGCGTTCGCCACTCACCTGCGAAGCCAAGATCGGCGTATGTCAGACCTGCTACGGTATGGATCTGTCGCGCGGACTTGTGGTCGAGCACGGTGTCGCCATCGGCATCATCGCTGCTCAGTCCATCGGTGAGCCCGGCACCCAGCTGACCATGCGTACCTTCCACATCGGTGGTGTGGCCAACGCGAAGGCTGAAGAAACCGCATACAAGCCGCGCCGCGAAGGTTCGCTGCACTACGAGAACCTGCGTACGGTCAGCCGTGCAGTCGAAGGTGCGAAGAACGACGTTGTGGTGCTAAACCGTAACGGCGAACTCGTCATCAAAGACAAGAACGGCCGCGTGATCGAACGCTTCAAGGTGCCGGTCGGCTCGGTTCTGCACGCCAAGGATGGCGGACAGGTCAAGCGCGGCGATCTCATCGCGGAATGGGAAGCTTCCAGCATTCCGATTCTCTGTGACGTCGGCGGCGTGGTCCGCTTCGAGCACATCATTCCTGAACAGACGATGCGCGAAGAACGCGATCCGGCGACCGGTATCGTCAACCGCGTCATCCTTGAAGGTAAGGGCGACCTGCATCCGCAGGTGGTGCTCTCTGACAAGGCCGGCAAGGTTATCGCCCACTATCCGATTCCGGAGAAGGCGACCTTGCTCGTCAACGAGGGCGAAACGATCGCTGGTGGTACGCTGCTCGCGAAGACGCCGCGTGAAATCGCTGGTACCCACGACATCACCGGTGGTTTGCCGCGTGTCACCGAACTCTTCGAAGCGCGTCCACCGAAGGATCCAGCAGTGCTGGCCGAGATGGATGGCGTCGTCGACTTCGGTGAACGTAAGCGCGGTAAGCGCATCATCATCGTCCGCAGTGACTCGGGAACCGAAGTCGAGCATCCGATTCCGCAGGGCAAGCACTACCGCGTCCAAAAGGGTGACCGCGTCAAAGCGGGCGATCCGCTGGTTGATGGCGTGAAGAACCCGAAGGAAATCCTGCGCATCGAAGGTGAAGAAGCTCTGCAGGATTACCTGCTGGCTGAAATCCAGTCGGTGTACCGCGCTCAGAACGTGCGCATCGACGACAAGCATATCGAGTCGATCATTCGCCAGATGTTGCGTCGCGTCGAAGTCGTGGATGCCGGCGATCTGCCGTGCCTCCCCGGCCAGCTCATCGACAAGATCAAGATCAAGGAACTGAACCAGAAGGCGATCACTGAGGCCAAGCGTCCGGCGACCTACGAGCTCAAGCTCATGGGCATCACTCGTGCGGCTCTGAACTCAGAGTCCTTCATCTCGGCCGCTTCCTTCCAGGAAACCACGAAGGTTCTGGCTGACGCGTCACTTGCAGGACGGCGCGACAATCTCGCCGGACTCAAGGAAAACGTCATTCTTGGCCACCTCATCCCCTGCGGCACCGGCTTTGGCCTCTACCGCAAGCTGGCCATCGAACGGTTGGGCGAGCCCATTGTACTGCCGACCGAGCCCGTTAGCGTGCCGCGCCCCGCGCAGGAGACTATCAGTGCCCACGATTAACCAGTTGATTCGCACCGGTCGCGACAAGGTCGGCCACAAGACCAAGAGTCCGCAGCTCGAGGGAAACCCTTTCAAGCGTGGCGTATGCCTCCAGGTCAAGACGATGACCCCGAAGAAGCCGAACTCAGCGCTGCGCAAGATTGCTCGCGTTCGTCTCTCGAACGGCAAGGAAATCACTGCCTATATCGGTGGTGAGAAGCACAACCTGCAGGAACACTCGCTGGTGCTCGTCCGCGGTGGCCGCGTTCACGACCTGCCCGGCGTGCGTTACCACATCGTGCGCGGCAAGCTCGACTGTCAGGGCGTCCAGGGTCGTAACCAGGCGCGTTCGCAGTACGGCACCAAGCGTCCGAAGAAGAAGTAAGATCAATCACATCACCCCGTGAGGGGAGTACCTCTGGGCTTCATGCCCAGGCTCAGGGAAGACACCATGGCTACCGACCACAACGACCACCCACACCGCTCAAGCGCTCCTATCGAAGATATGGATGCCGCTGCGGTCATGATGAACGAGGACGGCTCGATTACGCTCGCGCAGAGCGGCGAACCAGCCAAGGCCCCGCCCGCTCAGCAGTGGACCGGTGTTGACCTCAAACCAGATGCGCGTTTCGGCAGCGTCATGGTTTCGAAGTTCGTCAACTGCTTGATGTATGACGGCAAAAAGAGTATCGCCGAGCAGGTGTTCTACGCCGCTATGGATCAGATCGCCGACAAGATGAAGGCTGATCCGCTGCCGATCTTCGAGCAGGCGATCGAAAACGCCAAGCCGCTCGTCGAAGTTCGCAGCAAGCGCATCGGTGGCGCGAACTACCAGGTGCCGATCGAAGTCAGCCGCAAGCGCCAGCAGACGATGGCAATTCGCTGGATTCTTGAGGCCGTTCGTACCCGCAAGGGACGTCCGACCGGCGAGAAGCTCGCGCAAGAGTTGATGGACTGCTACAACAAGACCGGCACCACGATCCAGAAGCGCGAGAACACCCACCGCATGGCCGAGGCTAACAAGGCCTTTGCGCATTTTGCGTAAATACGTTGCCCAGGCAACGACCTGAAAAAACCCCGCGCCACTGGCGCGGGGTTTTTTCGTTGCCGCGGCAAAGAATTATTTGCCGGGTTGCTTGAGATTGACGAAGCGGTTGATCAATTCTTCAAGTTGATCCAGATCATACTTCGGACGATTGTTTTCTTCGGCGACCGGTGGGGTCAGGATGCCGCCCGCTGCCCCGCCGGTTGGGATCGTGATGTTGGGACCTGGGAAATCTTGAATAGTTGCACCGAGATCGCGGACATCGTACAGACGCGTCGAGGTGGAGCCTTCGATTGGCTTGTCGGAAATGTAGAGTGCGTCGTTGATATAGGCGATGTGGGTCTTGGTATTTTCTGCCACCCAGGACAGCAGGTGGGCCAAGGTCATGTCTTTGACTTGGAGCGTGAGCGACGGTGGATTCGCGATCAGCGCTGGCGCAACGATCACGTTCAGCTTGGTCGTCTGGCGTATAAAGGCCGCGGTCTCGGTGATCGGCTGGTCGCGTGCGTCGAGGGTGATCTTTTGTTCAGCCCGAGCGCCCAGGCGCGAGATGCCGGTGTCGGTCGGAGCTGTAACAATGAGCATGCCGTTCCATTGTCCGACGGTCACCTTGTCGGCCGCGAAGCCAAGGCTGGGAATGAGGGTGCTTGCCACGAAGAGGAAAGGGAGGGTTCGCATGCCAATAAGATCATCACGGAGAGCTCATTCGGAACCAGCAAGCTGGTTGAACACCGTGCGTGTACGCAACACCTCGAGTGAGCTAAACGCTTATCAAACCTGAACGCAGCATTCGATCGACATGGAGAACCGGAGGACCGGAGTCGCACTGGGCTTGTGGCGAATGAGGCGCTCACCTACTGGATGAACACCGTTGATTCTCTAAACCCATGTCTGCTCCGTTCCTCCGGTTCTCCATGTAATCTCATCGCCGGATCTAGATTAAATCAGGCCCAATCCAGTCTGCTGGCGACATCCGGGGGAAGTTCAGCCACGAGAAAACGTAGGCGAGCGCGAGCCCGGCTGGAAGCATGGTCGCGGTTGGAGGAAATGATGCCGACCAGCCGACGCCGGATGGTATCAGCATCTGGTCCCAGCGACGGCACGGCGAGAAAGTCAGTTAACGATTCCAGTAACTCTTCGCGTTCGTCTTCGGCAAAATCTCGTCCCGATGCGGCTAGCTTAACCAGCTCTTCGGCTGCGCGGCCAGCCAAGCGGGCCAAATAGGGCCCGTCACCAAGCGTCAGGATGCGAGCAAGTGCGCGGGCAACTGGCAACTGGCTGATTTGGGGAACCAAGGCCTCGGCGATGCGGACGCGTAGTGGTCCTGGGAAGCTGGGACTTGAGGCCAACTGCGACAGGGTGCGCGCCAACTCATGCACGTTGCCAGGGCCCCAGATGAGTCGCCAATTGGCGACGTTCTTCCACTGCGTCACCAAGCGCTCGACGATGCGTCCCAATACGGCCGACTCACATGAGGCAGAGCGTCCGATGCGCGCCAACGCAATGAGAATCAGCGGCACGTGTTCGGTATGCGACGCGAGATTTTCATCAAGCTGGAATGTCATCTCGCCGGTGGCGGGATCGGGCGTCGCTGGGCTCGGCGCGTCGGGAAGTTCAGCGCAGGCGTCTTGCAAGAGATGCTCAGCGATTGCGGCGCGGCGCGTTGGCAAACACCCAGTCATGGCTGCGATGTAGCCGAGGGACTCATACCCACGCTGGCCCAATCCTATAGCGGCAGCGTCAAGATGCTGCATCAAGGACGCATCGCATTCAAGTGGCGGCGTGCTTGCGGCACGTGCGGCGGACAAAACCAACGCGCTGCGTTCAGTGCCTTGTTCAGCACGGCGCAGTCCATCAAGCAAACGCAAGATGCCAGTTCGGCGCTCAGTTTCACTGGCACGGATCAGAATGTCTGGCAGCAGCGACGTCATCAGCAACCGCACATGTTCCATTGGATGATGTTCGAGTGCGTCCCAGACCGGCGGCAACGCATCAGCGCCAATCCCGACGATGGCTGCGGTAATCAGGTCGATGGTGCGTTCAGCGCGGAAACGGGCCGAAATTTCAATCAGCGGATCGACGAATGCGGCTCGCATCGTTGCCGAACAGGGGAGCAGCACTGGTAGCTGCTGTTCGAGTGAGCCGAGCAAGTGCGGCCCCGGTGCTTCGCGCAACAATTGGCGGAGAATTGCGGCCAATTCGTCGCCGGTCTCCTGCGTAATGGCGCCATCGCGGCAAAGTTCAGCAAGCAGCCAATGCACCGCCGTATCGTGAGCCTGCCCCAAACGTGCACCGTGTTTGGCAATCAGCGCGGCCAAGGTGTGGGTCGTGTCAAGTCGGCGCAGAGCGGCCGCAAGCGGCATGCGGTTGCGTGGCGCCTCACCTGATTCAAGCACGAGGTCAATGCCCCTGGCGAGCAGCGCGGGATCGCCCACGGTGCCTGGGGCGGCAATCAGCACGATGATGCGGGCGTCCTGTTCAGCACCAAACCCCATGCTGCGCATGAGCAGCGTGCGCATGCGCTCGGGATCGACCTGCTGCAATCGGCGAATAAGTTCAATCAGCGAAAACGACGTTGGCAGCAACGTGTCGAGTAGTCGCTCGAGCTGACGATGACCGGCCAATATGTTCGGCAATGCAGCGCAGACCTCGATGAGCCCTTGCGTGGTTTCCCCGCGCGAGGCCTGGGCGATCGCTGCAGACATGGCCAATTCCTGTTGCTCCTGCGACAGGCCGATCAAGTTGGGGGCAAGACGCAACATGGTCGCGTCGTCACGGCGCTGCATTGCTCGGACCAGATCAATGACCAAGGGATGGCCACCTGCAGCACCAATAAGGGCAATCGCGCGTTCGCGCACCAGTTCGGCACTGTCCGACAGCAACATGGGCATCAACTCGCCCACGACCGCGAGTGGTGGTGCAGCGTAGCGTAGTCTCTCTAAGGCCGCTGCGCGTTGATCATCGGCGCGGGCTTGCAAAAGGCCTTCGACTGGCTCGCGCAATGCCGGACTCAAGGTTCCAACCAAAGCGGGGAGACTGCCCGCTGGACTCACCTCGTGATCGGCGGTTGCGAGCGAGGCCGTCAATGGATTGCCCACCTCGTCAGCTAGGGCGATGACCAACCATCCTTCATCCGCACCATGGGCAGCGTCCAGCATCGTGACGTCATCGACGCCATGCGCGGCGGCAATATCGGTAAATGTGGTTGGATCGGCCTCATTCAGTCGACGGTCGGCGAGCAGTTTCTTGCCGTTGTCATCGGCAAGTAAGCGATCAAGCGCCAATGAGGTCAGCGAGCGTTTGGCTTCCAGCAGAGACCCCATGCGCAAGAGCAGGCGCATGTCGCCGCCGGTTCGTCGGCGCATATCCACCGCGTCAGAAGCACGTAATCCACGAATCATGGGCGCGAGAGTGTCAGTTCGCCCGCCCGATCAAGGCGTTCCATCAACCCGGCGCACCAGCAGAGTGACTTCTTGTTCTGTGCCATCGCTTGCTCGTCGCCTGAGCAACAAGCGGTCGCCAGGCTCGGCCTTGACCAAGGCGCGCAGTAAATCGATGCGCGGTCCCAGTGGTTTCCCGTCCAGCGCGATCAGGACATCACCACGGCGCAGGCCGGCTCGTGCGGCGGGAGAATCTGGATCGACGCCGGTTACTTGGATGCGATCAGCGCGCTCAGCAATGCTCCAGCCATAATATGGACGACCGGGAATTATTCCGCGACTGGCTGCAAGTTGGCAGGCACCGTTAGTCGTTCCACGACGGTAGGTCACCTCAACCTTGAGTGATTCGCGCCAGGCAAGAGCGGCAAAACAGCCGCGAGCTTGTTCAGCGCTCGCGGCAGTTCGGCCAGCAATGGTCAGTAGGATGTCGCCGTTGTGCAAATCAGTTGAGCCTGGCGCGCCGACAGTTGGGCCAGCAGGACCATCGCGTAATTCAAGTCCGCTGGGTGGCGCGGCGTGGCGTACAAAGCCGCCTTGGGCCTCCTTCAGCAACGGCAGAAAATCGGCGATCTGCGTACACGCAATAGCTAAACCAATACCGCTGTTGATGCGGAAGCCAGTACGTGAGCGAATCTGACCATTGATGCCCAGCAGCCGCCCCGACAGCGAGAACAACGGACCACCGCTGTTTCCGGGATTGACTGGTGCATCCAGCTGCAGGGTGTCAGCGTAATCGCCACGCACGAGGCGACCGGTACTCAGGACGCCGCGCGTCAAGGTTGGCACGTCATCAAGATCGCCGAGGCCGAATGGATTGCCGATGGCGAAGACGGGAGCACCAGGAACCAGGTCACTGGCATTGCCAAGTAGAGCAGCTGGCGTGGTGCCATCAGGGCGCGGTGCCAATAGCAGTGCGAGATCACCGACCGGATCAAGCCCAAGTACGCGCGCAGGGGCCGACACTCCATCATGCCAGCGCACGACGAGATGATCCTCGCCATCGACAACGTGATGGTTGGTCAGAATCAGTCCAGATGGATCGACGACCACGCCACTGCCGCCGGCAACGAAGACATAACACGTCATGGCGTGCTTGGCGGCCGTGCTGTCATCCGCACTGAGACAGCAGCCGAGACAGCCGAGGACGAGCAGGAACTTCACGGCCTAAATTCCTTGAGCTCCACGCCGAGCGTGAGGATTTCTTTCCCTCGGCGGATTTCGACCTGAATGGTATCTCCCGGTTTGTGGCGAAGGAGAATCCGGCTAATGGCATTTCGGCTTGCGACTTTGGTTTGATCCACGGTAACGATTTCATCACCGATCTGGATCCCCGCCTTTTCTGCGCCGGTTTTGGCAGTAACGCTTTCGATAACCATGCGTTGATTGCGTTCGCGCAGGACAACACCGAGCCCAAGAATCGGTGGCGATTTCGTGGTTGTGCCCTGACGCAAAACAGCAAGTGCGGCTGAAATGCGTACGCTGTCTACTGCCAATGCGACTCCGGAATTGATCAGCCATGGATAATCGCCGATCGGACCCATTTTAACGCACAGCCCCACCACGTGGCCCAGATCGTTCACTAGAGGTCCGCCGAGTGAGCCGTAATTGGCGCGCGCATCGGTCTGTAAGAACGCCAAGCGCGATTGCAGTAGTCGACGTTCGGTTGCTGAAATGGTGCCCAGGGTTGCAGTCCACCCTTGTTCGTTGCGATGACGTCCGATCAGCAATACGCGTTGTCCGAGTTCGGCTGCGGTGACCGCGAATTCGGCATGCGGTAGGCCATGCGGACGTTCACAACGTACTAGGGCGAGATCAAGCGGTAGATCCTGGGCAATCACGGAGCACGGGATATTTCCCGACGCAAGAAGCAGTGCGCCACGCTCGGCGTCGCCGTGTAAATTACTACCGGCGGTCAAGAGCAGATCGTCGCCGACGGCAATGGCGGTTACGGCTTGGTCGGTGAAAAATATCTGCTGCTGATGCCGATACATTTCCCACCACGCGGTCACGCGATCGCGATCGACTTCCGATGCCTCCGCAACGGTGCGTGGTGGGCGCGGTGTTCCCGGCGGATTTCCGAGTCCGTTTGGTCGTTCGAAATAAATCAACGCAACTGAAGGAGACACCCGTTCAGCGGTGTGGCGCAGACGTTCGCCGCCACCGGACGGAGCCGTTGTTGCAGAGGGCAGGCCGAGTGCGGCCAAGATACGCGTGAGCGGAATAACGATTGGCAAACGACGTTCACGTAATTGTCCACGACTCACGAGCCCGACGAGTCGTCCCGCCGAATCCAAAAGCGCGCCGCCTTCATTGCCATCATTGATTGCGGCGTCGGTCTCGATCGCAGATCCTCGATACGCGGACAATTCATGGCCACTGCGACCGCGTGCTGGTGGAGCGCCAAGCGGAATATCGTAGAGGCCACTCACGACGCCGAGTGACAGCGCGGCGCTTCCATCGTGTTCAATCGCCCCAGCAGAATTCCCCGCTGTCCAGACTGGGTCAAGCACGCGCAGACGCTGGCTGTCCGCGCATTCCACCGGCAGCACATCCGCTGGAACGTCAGCGATGCGCAGGAGCACGGCGGTGGTTTCGGGATCTCGCGCCAGGACCTGAGCCGACCTGCGTCGTCCGCCCGACAAGGCCACGGTCACATCCTTTCCGGCAGGAATGGCTTCAGCGAGGGTGATGGCCGAACCGTCCCGAGCGATGATGACGGCACTCCCGCCAGGGATCGCATCGTCACCGCCCTTCTTGGAAACAACGATGGCAACAATGCCGGTGGGCGGTTCCAACGCCCATGCAGCGATCACGATCAGGAGGGGGAAAAGTGACCGTAACACGCCTAAAACATAGCGCGCGGGAGTGACCTGTGCAGTAGGGTTTTACCCAACCTCAAGCAGTGCGTGCTTTGGCTGGAAACCCTGACCCCTTGACAGATTACCGATCGCGCTACAAGGGTCCTCCCCACGTACGGAACCAGGTCGTAAAACCCCTGATTCGTCCGTGGTTAGATTGACAAATCGAGATCTGTAGCGCGAGTCGAAGAGACGTAAATTG
>CAZZAM010000067.1:0-10697 GCA_964652775.1 uncultured candidatus Brocadiaceae bacterium
GGCCTCTGCGCCTCTGCGGTTGCCTTGGAGTTTTTTCCAATGCCGGATTTAGGGTGATCCCACCGCCGGAATTGGGCTTAATCACCCAACCTGAACGGCAATCTTCTTCGGCTGCGTCGCGGCGCGCTTGCGCAGTTCCACTCGGAGGACGCCGTCCTTGATCGTCGCCTGGATGCGCTCGGGGTCGAGGTCCTGGCCGACGCGGAAGACGCGCTCGTAGTCAGTCGCTACGTATTCACGCCAAACTGACGCACTGGTCGCAGGCTCGTCGCCAGCGATGACGCCCTTCAGCGTCAACAAGTCACCGTGTAAACTGACATCGACTCCGGCAGCGGGTACGCCAGGCATGTCAGCGAGCAGTACGATGGCATCCTGGGATTCGCTGATGTCACACGACGGGGACGTGATCCGACGTTGCGGTATTGCGGCAGGCTGACGATCTTGGTGGTCTTGGGTGGTTGGCGTGCAGCATTTCAGTGCAGAAAGCATGGTTTATTCCTTGGGCTAAGGTTCAGGCGGCCGAAATGGCGATGCGGCGAGGTTTATCTGCTTCAGCTCGCTTGAGAGTGATGGTGAGCACGCCGTCCTTGAGACGTGCCTCAACGTGGTCTTCGGCAACTTGGAACGGCAACTGTACGCTACGACGGAACGCGAAGTCCTCCCGCTCACGAACGAGGGTATGCGACAATGGAGTAGCTGGAATATGCCGCTTGGCGGCGATGGTCATTACGGCCTCGTGCAGACCAATCTCGAGGTCGTTCTGCGCTACACCAGGCAACTGCATGGTGAGTACGACGGTGTCGTCGGTAGCAACAGCGTTGATGCCGGGTCCAACACCCGATGTCGTGCGGGCGCGCGCAAAAGCGCGGTCTGCTTCGGCAAACCACTGCTCGACATCGCGGAAAGGATCCCAACTGAGGGCGTGGGTATACATATGGTTATCTCCATGCTGCGGTGGCTCTCCGCAGCTATCATGAGCATATTGCAATCAGCGTGCCATGTGAAGAAGGTCGGTAAATTCAACGGTTTATGCATAACGATCACCAAGCGAGGTCCATTCCGCAAGGCGATGTATGTCGAAGCGACCAAGCCGCAGCGAGGTAATGCCGTCTACCCACCTTCGTGCTACTTTTGTACACTCTCCAATACCGCCGTGATCTCATAGGACGCGCCAGCCACGACGTGGTGATCGCCATGCACGCCGATCCAATAGTCGCCAGCCTTGGTGGTCGGTAATGACAAGGTCAATTCAGTCGCTTTTGCTTTTCTGGTCGCCTTGTCGTACTTAGCAAACGTCGGCGGCAATTTGTAACGGAGGTACAATTCACATCCGGCAGTCAAACCGCTCATGGTTACTGTCAGCTTGCTGCCACCTTGGCCAGCCTCGACGCAGAAATATTGCATCTGGTCATCGCCGCAGAGTCCCTTCATCGCCGTCCCTGAAGTCAGCACGGTACGCGGGACTTCGTACTCGCGATCCACAGCGTAGTCGCACATCGCTTGAAAGAAATTGCGGTTGTTCGCTTCGGGATGCCCGGTGCTGATTACGCAACGACCACAGCGGCCGTCATCCTTGGGCTTGTAGGCGATCATAAACCAGTGGTCGATGATCTCCGGCATGTTGCCGCCCTGGTATTTCCCGAAGTATTCGGTGTCGGCGACATTGCTCTCGAGATCCAGTGGACCGCCGTTGAAGAACATATTCTTGAGCATGCCGCGATCAGTGGCCTTGTAGAGCGGATGCTGCTTGTTGGCCGCGTCCACCACCACATCAGGAAACGGCTGATGCTGACCTGGTCCAAGATTGGTGAATTTTCCCGGCCAAAGTCCCCATTCCATGAACAGCGCTCTGGGAATGGCCGCGCCACTGGTGGCGATGAAACAGCCGCCACAGGTGCCGACAAATCCCATGCCTGACCGAAATGCCTCGCGGGGAATTTTGCGACCGGCGTCGAACTTCGCCGCATCAGTCGAACCAGGCGTAACACCAGCGATGCTACATGCCGTCTTCCCTCCGTTGCCGCCCGGCATCAAGAACAGCCTGACTCGTGCCGTTCCATCGGGATAGGCCAAGATGCCATTGAGATACTCATCGTTGGGCAGGAGCTGCTCCTTGTGGATCTCCAGATACGGACGCCCAAGTCTGCCAGCAATCTTCTTGCCGACCTCTTCGAACGCTCCGAGTTTCTGCGCATCAGGTCCGGTGAAGTATACCACGCCTAGGCCACCACCCTGCCACCACTCGCCAAATACCTTGCCCTCCACGAGGTGGAAATCCTTCTGCGGCCCTTTCCACGCCTCAACTTGCGGAGACTGCGTCGGCTTCGCCGGCTTGGTCGCTGAACCTCCCTCGGCTGCGATCGTCCCGCCGATCAGCATCGTAAGGAAGCAGCTATACATCATGAATCGCATGAGCATCTCCAGGCGGAGGCATTCCGTAGCGTGGACAGCGACAGAATGTCCGACGAGATTAATCAGCAACCTAAAAAAACACCGACCCCAGGTTGGGGCCGGTGCTTTTCAACCGAGCAAATGTTGGCTTGTGGAGCCGATCAGAAGCCCGGGGCAAGCCTTGGCGTTGGTGATGGTGAAGGTGCTGGTGATAAGCCTGGAGTGGCGCCATCGCCACGATTACGATCGCCACGGTCCCATTGCTGCATCTGCTTCATGCGTGCTTCAGCACGTGTTGCCTGTTCAAGTTTCACTTTCTCGCGCACGGCGGTGGCCAGCGCCTTGTCCTGTTCGACAACTTCAGGCAGACGAATTTCCTCGGTTGGACCGCCATAGCGCTGCACTGGGCGCTCCAGAAAGACAAACATCTGACTGCCGCTGGTGACCACGTGGGCAATCTTGTACCCTTCGGCTTCCAGTTCGGCCCAGCGGGCGAGGCCCTTCTTGTCGCCACCATCAACCGTCGAAAAAGTCGCCGAAATCTGCACTAATTCGACTTCCTGCGCCTGGGTCATGCCAGCCCACCTGGCCATCTGATTACTACTCGTCACGGTCGTTAGGTTGGTGCCATTGACGTTGACTACGCCACCGGCTCCTTGTTGGCCTAATGCTGGGCTACCTGATTGGGGGCCAGTCCGCTGCACAGCGGGTGGTGAATTCGGCGCGGGGTTCGCGTCGTCAGCTGCTTGAGCACTAACCGGATTCCCGGCGAGTAGAACGGCAGTGGCGGTGGCAGCGATAGCTAACTTATTCACAGGTTGTTCCTCGAGGTTACTGGAAACCGGCAGCGGTTGCTGCACGGGTGGTGAAGGCTCTGGTCGGCTGACCAGAGCAGGGATGATTGGTAGTAATGGGGCGGCTTGCGGCGGGGTCTGCTGACCCATCAGCGTCCACGCCGTTGCGCCACCGGCGATGACGATCGTTGCCGCAACCGCAATGACCTTCGCGGTGATGACTGAACTCTGCTGCAGCATACCCTGAGCGATGGCCTGAGCGGCTGGCGTAGCGCCACCCTTGCTGGCAGCGGTGCAGGCGGCAATGAATCCCTGATCGACCGCTTCAGCACGTGCTGGTCCAGACAGCAACGCTGCCATCGTCAACCCCGAAATAACCACGCCGCGCCGACTCAGAATGGAACGCAAGCTATCCATCGCTGATTGCAATCGCATTTTTACTGCAGCTTCAGAGCACCCCAGCTCGGCGGCGACATCGCTTTGCGATTTCCCCTGCAGGTAGAAACCCACGACGGCATCACGCTGCGCGGGGCGGAGTTCGTGCACGGCGGCATCAAGATGCGGGCGGAGTTCGGCCCATTGGTCCTCTCCAGCAGAAGTCTCCGATAACATGCGCTGTTCCCGTTGGGTTTCCTCGCCGACTGCGCGCTCACGGTGGTGGCGGCGTGTTTCCGATAATTGTACATGGCTGCACGCGTTCACAGCGGCGCGATGCAACCATGACGCGAGTGCCCGCGGCTCGCGGATCGTCGAGGCCTTAGTTGCGAGAACCATGAACACGGCCTGAGCCGCGTCATCGGCAAGATCAAGCCGCTTGAGACGACGCCGACACACCGCCCGGACCATCGGGGCGTATCGCTCCAACAGGTGACGAAACGCTTCTTCATCACCCTGCACGTGCCGCGCCAGGAGGCTGGCATCATCCATGTCGGGACTCCCGACGTGCGGAACAATCTCAAGGCTGAGCACCGCCGTCATGCTTATAAGATGGCGTCGCTCTGCCAAAGTAAGGACGAATCTGGACAACCCGGGCGGCGTGACCGATATGGTGTTCGCTGTGTTCCTATTCGACCGACGCCGGGGCCGAACGAACCCTATCGTTGCAGCTCGTAAGTTCCAGCGTTCTGCGCCGCAAGTAGTGACAAAAATCCCTCCGCCTGGGGTATTAAAAATGCGACGGTATGGAGCGCTAATTTCTGTTCCCGCTCGTGATTGCGCGCGGTTATTTCGGCGATGATGAGTCCGGGATCGAGGATATCGCCATTGGTCGGCATGCCATCGGTGAGGAAAAATCCCGTATCGCAGCCGGTCTGATCCAAGGCCGCTTGGAGGGCACCGATCGAGTTGGTCGCACCGGCAGCGGCGTTGGCCTCAAGCTCAACCCACAACTTCCAGCGTGCTCGCCAGCCAGCCGACAGCGATCCGTCCTTCCACGGTCGGACGTCAGTTGAAAACAAGACCATCGCGAACCGATTACGTGGATTGAGCATTGAGACTGACCGCCAAAGCTCACGTTTGGCGCTCTCGATCTTGCTCGGCACCATCGCCATCTTGGCATAGGCGGGATCGTTCGGGAACTGCTCCGCCATGCTGCCTGAGGTGTCGAGAATATAGGCCACGGAACCAACCTCAGCAGACAGCGTGAAATAGGTGACCTTGGTGCGCTCAGGCAACACACCGCCGAAGGTCGGGGCTACACCACGACCAGCTGTGTTATACCAAGCCACCCAATCTTGCTGCCGTTCATACGGCAACCCAGTCCAGCTACGCAACATGGCAGTCAGATGTACGTGATCACGTTTCCCTAACCGACTGATGACAGCAGGTACGACGTGCGCCGAACCCATGCGTCCAAGCGCCCACGCTGCCGCTAGACGTGGCCCAACATCAACATCATCCAGCATGCCCAGCATGGTTTTTTCGACCCGCTGCATCAGCGTCTTGTTCGATGTATTGATCGTACCCACGGCATCGGCGATCGCAGCGCGCGTTTCCCACAGTTTGGGCCCACTTTGGAGGGGCATGGCCTTGAGCAGCGTTTCGACCGCACGATCGCTTGCGATCCGTTGCAGTACGGCTGCGGCGATGAGTCGATTACGCGGCTCAGGATCCGAAACGAGTTGCGCTGCCATCGCATCAATCAACGGATCGGGTGCTTCACCAAGGATCAGTAGTTTGGCGCACGCAAGATCGGCAATCTCCTCATACTGGCCACGCAACAGTTTAAGCAGGATGCGTCGAGCCTCGTCGCTTGAATCGAGCGTGGCAATCTTGTCCACCGCCAAACGCCGCAAACGCAGGTCTCCTGTCAGCATGCTGTCAAGCGCGGTATTCCAGATCGCACGCTTGTTTTGATCCTGCGGAATCGGTGATTCGCGCAGGGCTCTGGCCGCAGCCCAACGCACATCACGCGAAGCGTCCGTAAACGACTTGCACAGAAACGCTACGCCGTCTGCACCGTACACCTGGGGTACCAAAAAGGAGCCAGCCGCACGCACATGCGCGTCAGGCGATGAAATGAATGTCTGGATCAGGCGTTTGAGTTGATCGTCTGGACGTTTCTGCAGCGCTGTAAAAGCTGCTCGACGCACCGTCGGACTACGATCGGTCAGAAATCCAGCCATACGATCAGCCGCTGCGCCGCTGGGAACCGCCGCCAGGGTTGCGATTTGTTGCAGCGACTGCGACTCGGCCTTGCTCTCAATGCCAAGCCCAGCCGGGGCGACAACCGCTGTGGCCACGGTGGCTCCATGGACGAGTACGGGGGCAAGGACGATGAGCAGGAAACGCAACATAGGGCACCTGTGCACAAAGACCGGGCTAACCAGACGACCATAACCGTGAATCTGTCCTACGCCCTTCCAACCCGTGATGCACGGAGTGCGCATGGGCTCTCATATAGGCCTGCCATCACTGCAGTTCCCTCCACCATGCGCGCATGCATTGGGATCGTTTCCGCTCATGATCAGCTTTCTGACGTCCTTCGGCAGGGCACCAATGTTCCTTGCCGGGTTGACTATCCTCGGCGCTGTACTTGCCTTTGCCTCCCGCCCAGGTGCAGCTCAGCAGCCAGATATCACCTTCGTCACTTTTGCTCCCGAACACGCCAAGGCATACCAGGATATTCTGCCGGAATTTGAACGCCGTACCGGATCGCGCGTGCGCATGCTTGTCGTTGATGGCTCTGCCATGGGCAGTCGCCTGCGAGCTGCACTGGAAGCTGGCGCACAGGTTCCTGATGTCGTCGAACTCAACCAATTTGCCCCCTTCACCCGTGGTCCAGTCGAAGATATTGGCTTCACCGACCTCAGCGAACGCATCACCCGCGAGCGCATCGATCAACATCTCGTCACGAGCCGTTTTTCGCTGTGGGCAAGCCGCGGCCATCGCTTCGCATTACCTCACGATGTTCACCCCGTCATGCTCGCTTACCGTAAGGACGTTGTCGAGCGGCTCGGTATCCAGGTCGAAGAATTGACGACGTGGGACAAGTTCACTGAGGTTGGTCGGCGCATTGCTCAGACACGCACGCCGGAGGGCGACATCCGCCACTACATGCTCGACCTGCCCAAAGACAGTTCGAGTGGCTCCTTTGATATTCTGATGCAACAGGCCGACGCCTACCTATTCAATGAACAGGGCAATGTAACCTTCGACAGTGATCTCACCGTAAAAATCATGTCCTGGTACGTGAAACACGCTCGGGGAAAAACACAGATTGGAACCGCTGCCGGTTGGGGACAGGCGCTGGCCAGCAATCTCAAAGATGAACGCGTGCTGTTCGTCTTCACTCCAGATTGGCGATCACACCAATTCGAAAGTAATATGCCCGAACTGAGCGGTCAATTGCGCATGATTCCACTGCCTGCGTGGAAGGAAGGATCCCGACGCACGAGTTACTGGGGTGGCACCGGAATTTTTATCACCAAGGCATCGCCCAAGCAGGAGTTGGCCTGGGAACTAGCCAAGTTTCTCTATCTGGATGAATCAACCTACGGTCAGCGTTTTCTCGCGACGTATATTCTGCCACCTGTCCGCAGTGCATGGAACCTGCCCGAACTCAAACAGCCAATTCCCTATTTTGGAGGCCAGCCGATTGGACAGTTATACGCCGCGTTAGCTCCAGATGTTCCGGCGGCGATCATTTCTACATATGATGAGTTGGCTCATACCCAGGCCAGTGGCGCTCTGCTGGAAGTGGGCGCTTGGTATGAACAGACGAATGACGCGGCGCAACTAGAGGCGAAGGTGCGCGAAGCACTCACCACGCGAGCCAATTACGTCCGCGCCACCATGTCACGAAATCGCTTTCTGACTTCTGGCACAGAGGCTCGCTAAATGCGTCGCAATTGGGCCCCCTATCTATTCCTGTCTCCGTGGCTGATCCTGACCGCGATCTTTTTCGTCTATCCATTCTGTGATTCGATCCGCCTAGCCTTCTACCAAACCAACGGCACCAAGTCCCACGTCTTCGTCGGCTGGGAGAACTTCGTCACCGTCCTCAGCGATCCGCTGTTTTGGAAAGCCGTACGTAATACCTTGGTATTCACCATCGTTTCGTTGAGCATCCAACTGCCGCTGTCGCTCTTGCTCGCGCTCTTGCTCGAAAACTCGCAAAGCCGCGTCGTCACCTGGGTGCGCACACTCCTGTTCTCTCCCCACCTGATGGGGGGCATTTTTGTCGGCATCATGTTCACCGTCATGTTTCTGCCCCAGTACGGGCTGGTGAACATCGCCTTCGCCAACTTGTTCAACCTCAGCCGCGAAACCGACTGGCTATCACAACCAGGCTTGGTGATGCCAGCACTGATCATCACCAACCTGTGGATGTACATCGGCTTCAATATGATCTATTTCCTGGCTGCCCTACAAAATGTCGATCGTTCGTTGGTCGAAGCGGCACGCCTGGATGGAGCGAGTCGCTTTCAAGTATTCCGCCATGTCAAACTTCCGGCTATCAAACCAGTGATTATATTCGTGGTCATCACGTCAACGATCGGCTCGCTCAACCTTTTTGAGCTGCCACAAGCACTCCTGCGCGGCGGCGGACCAGATGATGCAGGCCTGACCGTTGTCTGCTATTTATATAACAACGCCTTCCTGAATGCCGATCTCGGTACTGGCGCTGCGGTTGGTTGGATACTGGCCATGCTGATCTTCGTCGTATCGATGGCCCAGGTACGCATTTCTGGCGCGGGGAAGGAATAGCCCCATGAAACCACTCCAACTCATCCTCGTCGCGTTGTTCGCCATCGGCGTCGCACTCTTGGTCGCTGGCATTAGCAGTCGCCTGCTGCGCCGCATCGCCAACGGCTATGTACGCTGGACCTTACTGATCCTGGCGTCCTTCGTAACCTTGGTGCCGTTTTTCTGGCTGGTGTGTGCAGCCTTCAAAGACCCCTCTGTCATGAACGCATACACGTTTCTGCCCGCACCGTGGGATTGGGGGAACCCCACTGAAGACGGCAGTAAATCCATCGTGAACTTCGGCAATTTCACCAAGCTGTTCGCCGACCGATCATCGTTTAATGGCACCCTGCATTTCTGGATCTTCATTGGCAATTCCCTTTTCCTTGCCGGCATCACGACCGTCTTGTCGTTGCTGTTCTGCTCGCTCGCTGGATTCGTCTTAGCCAAATACGATTTCCGTGGCAAGACAACCCTGATCCTGTTCATGCTCGGCACTTTGATGGTGCCAGGGATGCTGTTCCTGGCACCAGGATACCGGCTGATGAACTCCCTCGGTTGGCTGGATACGTACTGGGCGCTCATCATTCCCGCATCGTGTTCGACATTTGGGATTTTCCTATTCCGCCAAGCGATCGTCAGCGTTCCTAGTGAATTGATCGAAGCAGCCCGGATCGATGGCGCCAGTGACTTCCGCATTTGGTGGCAAGTGGTCATGCCGCTGGTGAAGCCCATGACTGGTGCGTACTGCCTGATTTCCTTTCTGGGTTCGTGGAATAATTACCTCGGACCGCAGATCTATATTTCTTCAGAAGAGAAACTCACGCTACCGGTCATCCTCAACCAATTCGTTGGCTTCTATACGAACGAATACGGCGTATTCCTGGCTGGTACCCTGATCGCCATTCTCCCACCCGCTATCCTGTTCCTTGCCCTGCAACGCGAATTCGTCGCCGGACTGACATCCGGTGCGGTCAAAGGCTGAGCCTTTACCGGCGCATCTCCACCCAGGATCACCATGGCTGCCGTCACTATCTCGAAACTCGTTAAGTCCTACGACAACGGATTCGTCGCCGTCAAGCAGATCGATCTCGCGATCCGCGATCACGAATTTATGGTCCTAGTCGGTCCGTCCGGCTGCGGCAAGAGCACGACGCTGCGGCTCATCGCTGGACTCGAGGATATCTCGAGCGGCGAAATCCGCATCGGGGACCGCGTCGTCAACGATGTCGAACCGAAGGACCGCGATATTGCGATGGTGTTCCAGAACTACGCGCTCTATCCACACATGACCGTGCGTCAGAACCTCGGTTATGCGTTGACCCTGCGCAAAGTTCCTTCCTCAGATATCGAAACTAAAGTCCAGCAAGCCGCGCAGATGCTGAGTCTCGGTGATCAACTCGACAAGCTGCCCAAGACGCTGTCCGGTGGTCAGCGCCAACGAGTGGCACTCGGCCGCGCCATCGTTCGTCAGCCACAAGTATTCCTATTTGACGAGCCGCTCTCGAATTTGGACGCTAAATTGCGCGCCGAGATGCGCTATGAACTGCGGACACTGCAGCGCCGACTACAAACAACGATGGTCTATGTTACCCATGACCAGATTGAGGCACTGACCCTGGGCGATCGCATCACGGTGATGAGCCGCGGCGAAATCCAGCAGGTCGCTACGCCGGCCGTGATCTACGAGCATCCGTGGAATCGCTTCGTCGCTGGTTTCATCGGCACTCCAGCAATGAACTTCCTGCGCGGAACGATCCGCAATGAAGCCGGATCGCTCGCTTTCGCCTGCGCCGGTGGTGGTCCGGTTATCGCGCTGCGCATGCCGCATCAGCACGCATTGTCCGACACGATCGCTCGCGACACCGTGCTGGGCATCCGCCCCGAGCATCTCGCGCCCACCGATTCGGCCTCCTCGTTCACCGCCACGGTCACCCTGACCGAGCAGTTGGGCGACCATCAGTATGTCTTTCTGCAAATCCCAGGCCGCGCCCAGGATGCACCGCTGGTGATGAAGGCAGACGGACAGCGACGCTTTGAATCCGGTGAATTGATCTCGCTGACCGTCGACACCGCGCGCTGCCACATCTTCGCCGATGCCAGCGAGCACGCACGCACGCTCACGCTGCCACCGCGATTTAGTCAAATGTAAGAAGGATGAAGGATGAAGGATGAAGGACGAAGGATGAGAGCGAGACACTGATTAGATATCCGTTAGGTCATTGCTGATATTGTCAGGTACATAGTTGTATTCGCGTGCCGCTTTCGTTTATTCCAGCATTCCAGCATTCCAGCATTCCAGCATTCCAGCATTCCAGCATTCCA
>CAZZAM010000068.1:0-9302 GCA_964652775.1 uncultured candidatus Brocadiaceae bacterium
GATCATTCCGCTCTGAACCTGTCTCAAATCACCCACTCAATCGGGAGAAGACCCTGAAAAAGAAACACCCCAACATCGGCTCAACGCTCGATGATCTGCTAGAGGAAGAGGGTGTTCGCAAGGCCGTAAATCTAGCACGCGCCATGAAGAAGCTCGATGCCGTACTCAATAACATATTTACGGCTAAGGAGCGGGCCAAGATTCGGCGTTGTGGTCAGGCGAAGATTTCTGAATTGCGTCTGGCGAAGATTCGCAAACGCGCAGTTTCTCGCATGGGCTGAGATGACATGATTTACCGTGTCAAAGTGACCGGAGAATTGCTCGGCACTCGTCCCATCTGGTCAACCAAGAGAAAGCCCACCAAAACTGGTGGGCTTTTTTGTTAGCCGGAGCCATCGTCCACACGGTGATAGAGTAGGCAGCGTTTTGCATGTTTTCCGATGACCCATTGGGAACGTGCTGATCGGTTGCCAAGATCGCTGCCTCGTGGTGGGTGGCGCGGTTTACTTAGGGTCCTTTGGTTTATCAGCGGGGCGCAACGCATCGAGGCGTTCCTTGGCCTTGGGGTCGCACTTCACGCATACGGATTCGGCGAGGTCGTGCTCGGCGCACCAGTCCTTGGATTTCTTGAGGGCGGGGATGAGTTTACGATCACAGGTCGCGCATTTGTCCTTGGGCAGGTCGTGCGTCGCGCACCACTGCTCGGGCTTCAGGCGCTCGACCTTGGGGGCCTCGGTTGGAGAGGTTGGCTTTTCTTCGGCGACAAGCACGCCAAGACTGCCAAACAGCAGGGCGCAGAGGGATAAGTAACGAATCACATGGTCTCCTTGGTGATGGGCCGAGGCCCAGGTTTAGTCGGCGAATCGCCAACGGGATCGGGTGCGTTCAGAGTCTTCGGTTCGAACCAGCCGTAGAGTGCTGGGATGAGGAACAAGGTGAGGAGGGTGGATGAAATAATTCCCGCGATGACAACAGTAGCAAGTGGTCGCTGTACTTCACCGCCCATGCCAGCGGTGATCGCCATGGGGATAAATCCCAACGCTGCAACCAGCGCTGTCATCAGCACCGGACGCAGCCGAATGAGAGATCCCTGCACGATGGCATCGTGGAGCGCTACGCCCTGCTGACGGAGTTGACCGATGAAAGTGACCATTACTAGGCCGTTGAGCACCGCGACCCCAGCAAGGGCGATGAAGCCTACCGCTGCGGAGATGGAGAATGGCATGTCGCGCAGCCAGAGGCCGACCACGCCGCCGACTCCGGCCACCGGCACGGCGGTATAGACCAGGGTGGCGAGCATGACCGATCCCAGGGACCAGCGCAGGAGGAGGAAGATCGACACCAGCGCGATCGGCACCACCACGGCCAGTCGCGCACGGGCGCGTTCGAGGTTTTCAAACTGTCCACCCCACTCGATGCGCCAACGGCCAGGCGGCAGAATCACATCGTTTGCGATGGCGGCCTGGGCGTCGGCGACGAATGAGGCGATATCGCGCCCTTCGACGTTGCATTGGACGACGATGCGCCGCTGACCCCACTCATGGGTGATGGTCAACGGCTCCTGGGTGGCCAGGATCGTCGCCACGCTGGATAAAGGCAGGCGTTCGCCGCCGGCTGCCAGGATGGGGAGATCGGCTAGGCGTTCACTGCTGTCACGAATGGACGCAGGCAGACGAGCGACGAGCGGGAAGCGCAGTTGCCCCTCGACGACCTCACCCAGATGCACACCGCCGATGGTTTCTATCAGCCGCATGACCTCGCCGGTGGGAATGCCATGTCGTGCGAGTGCCTCGGGATCAGCACGGATGCGCAACGATGGCTGACCGGCGGTTTGCTCGACGCTGATGCCCGTGGAGCCAGTGACCCCGTAGAGAGCGACCTCGATCTCAGCTGCTTTTTCCCGCAACAGGTCCAAGTCATCACCGAATAGTTTGACTGCCACGTCACCACGCGAACCGCTGACCATCTCATTGATCCGCATCTCAATTGGCTGGGTCATCGCCACGGTTTGTCCAGGAAGATCACGTAGCAGCAGATTGATGCGTTCGGTCAACTCGGTTTGGGTTCGTGCCTTGGTCCATCCGTCTCGCGGTTTGAAGGCCACGAAGACGTCGGTGAGTTCAATGCCCATCGGATCGGTGGCTACTTCAGCGGTCCCGACACGGCTCCAGACATGACGGATCTCGTTGGGGAATTCACTCAGCAGCAGACGTTCGATCCTCGTATTCAGCGCAATCGAGGCACTCAGACTGGTGCCGGGTAGGCGAATGATATTAGCGACGATGCCGCCCTCCGACAGACGCGGCACGAACTCGGCGCCCAGTCCCCGGAACAACAGCACGGCGACGAGGACGCTGATGCAAGCTGCACCAATCACTACGAGACGATGGCGCAGCGCGAGACGTAAGCAGGGTGCGTACATCCACGCAGCAAGTCGGATCAGCCAGGGGTCATGTTCGACATGCTGACTGCGCTTGAGGCAGCAACTGGCGAGAACCGGAACCAGCGTCAGTGATAAAACCATGGAACCAACCAGCGCAAAGACAACCGTCAGCGCCATGGGTTGGAAGAGTTTGCCTTCGATCCCTTCGAGGGTGAGGATTGGCAGATAGACCATGATGATGATTAATTCGCCGAACATGGTCGGCCTGCGCACCTCGATGGCAGCGTCGCGGACCACGTCCAGGGTACTGCGCTGACGCTCGCGCGGGTCGTTGAGTCGTCTGACTGCATTTTCGACCATGATGACCGAAGAATCGACCACGAGGCCGAAGTCAAGGGCGCCAAGCGATAACAGACTGGCACTGATGCCAAAGCGCAGCATGCCGTCAAAAGCAACCAGCATCGAGAGTGGAATGGCCAGTGCGACTATGAGGCCAGCCCGCAGATTGCCGAGGAAGATAAACAAAACCGCGATAACCAACAAGCCGCCTTCGAAGAGATTGCCACGCACGGTGTCGATGACGTGATCGACCAGCTCGGTGCGGTCGTAGACCACGTTGACCTCGATGCCCGGCGGCAGGAACGGTCGTATCTCCTCGAGCTTGGTCTTGAGCCGACTCGTCACTACGTGGGAGTTTTCGCCCATGAGCAAGAAACCCAACCCGAGTACGGCCTCGCCACGTCCATCAGCAGTCATGGCGCCGCGGCGAATCTCATGACCGATGCCGATCTCGGCCACATCACGCAGACGAACCGCAACGCCATGGCTGGCGGCGATCACCATGGCACCGATTTCGGCTTCGTTGGATACGCGTCCATCGCCTTGCACCACGAGGGTAGTGTCACCTCGTTGTGCGACCCCACCGCCGATGTTGACGTTACCGGAACGCACGCGTTCCAGTACGGTGTCCAAGGTCAGACCACGCGCGACGAGTCGCTCTGGATCAAGACTGATCTCGTACTGCTTTTCGTAGCCACCCCAGGAATTGATTTCAGCGACACCGGGCACCGTCCGGAGTGCGGGTTTGATAACCCAATCTTGTGCCGTGCGAGCACTCGTGGGATCTCCGTCGCGGCTGCGTACGACATAATGAAAAACCTCACCCAGGCCGGTGGCGACTGGCCCAAGTTCTGGACGGGATATACCACTGGGTAACTCTACCGTCCCAAGACGTTCGCTGACGAGTTGCCGGGCAAACCAGATGTCGGTGCCATCAGCGAAGACGATTACGACTTGCGAGAGTCCGAACTTGCTTATCGAGCGTACGCTCGTGACCTTGGGCAGACTGCCGATCGCCTGTTCGACCTGGCTCGTGATCTGACGTTCGATTTCTTCAGGACCCAAAGCAGGGGCAACGGTGTTCACTTGCACCTGCACCGGCGTGGTGTCGGGGAAGGCGTCGATGTCGATGCGGCGCAGGGCCAGGATGCCGGCACCTACCGCCATAAGCGTCAAACAGACCACCGCCACGCGATGACGCAGCGACCAATCGATGATGGCGTTGAGCATAATTAATCTGCCACGCAGCATCCGGCGCCCATGCGCTCAAAGAAGGTCACCGCGAACAGAATGCTGGTGCCTGAGATGGCGATTACATCGCCTTCGACTAAGCGATCGACGGCGATCTTTCCCAGTTCGCGCGACAAGATGCGTACGGGCAAGCTGCGAAAGATGGTGTCGCTGCGGCGGACGAACACATACGCCTGATCGCCATCGAATTGGACTGCGCTGGATGGAATGACAGCGGCGGTTCTCGTTGCACCGATGGTGATCGTCGCCGTTCCAAAGAGGCCAGCGCGCAGGCGATGATCGGCATTCGCCAATTGTGCCCACACGGTTACCAGACGGGTGTGCGAATCAGCCGCCTGAGAAATTGCTACCACAGTACCTTGTGATTCCGCTCCTGCGGCTGCAAACGAGACGGTCTGTCCCACGACTACCTGCCCGATGCGCTCCGCCGATACCGGTAGCGAGGCCCACAGCGTGGTGGTATCGGCCACGACGACGAGGGGCGCGTTGGCCTCGACGGCCTCACCGGCTACTGCACGGATCTCAGTGACCATACCAGCACGCGGAGCGCGCAGTGGCAGGAGATTGGCCGATCCACGATCGTCGTAGTCTTCCGGCAACCCCAGATGTCGCAGCCGGGTGGCGAGGGTTGCCGCATCAAGGGTTGTCAAGGTGCCTGCATCGACTGCCAGGCCGAGATTACGAAGGGTCTGCTCGGCGTCGAAAACCGCGACCTCGGCGCTCCGTAATCGGGATTCAATTTCATCGAGTTCGGCGGCCGAGCGCACGCCAGCTGCCGCCGTGAGCCGAGCTCGCTTGGTGTTCACCCGCGCGAGATCGAGCGACGTTATGGTCTGCATAAGGGCCGACTTGGCTCGTCCGACCTCTGCTGTTTCAATAACCGCGATCAGCGCATCGGCTTGCACAGTTACACCGACGTGCACCAGTACGTGACGTACAACCCCATCGCTGCGGCTGCTCAAGCGGGCGACCGATTCAGGTGGATACATGGTTTCGCCAGCAACCAACAAACGCGGAGTGATGCTTGCCATCGTCACTGGTTCTATGCGGATGCCGGCCTTGGTGAGTGCCTCGAGTGACGCGACTTGAGCGAAGCGAATGACTTCGTCAGCAGCACGGTGATGGACCGGCTCGCGTGCAGCCTGTTGTTTGCCGAGGTCCTTCCTACAAAGCATGCACACGGCCTCAGCTACATGATGCTCGGGACACCACGGATCGATGGAGGCGTGCGACTGGTCAATCGTCGGCTTGGTCCAGCGCCAGCCTATCTGGTGTCCCCACCAGAAGAGGCCAACGAGTACAGCAAAGGTGAGTATGGTGGGCGCGTAGCGACCCACGGCATGCACGACAGGGCTCATGGCGGCGAATCCTGAAAACGGTGAAGGGCAGACCGGGACAACCTCTATCCACGGTCACAAGCGAGGTGCGCTGAGCGTCAGCGCCACTGCCCATCAACAGGTCAGAACAATGGAGCGCAGATGTCGCAAATGCAGATGGGGCGGCGAGCGTTCCTGATCGCGATGGCGAGACGGAACGGCGATCGGCGGCCAGCTGAGCATGGCAACCGGGACTGGCGACGCAGGGACTACTGCCAGGAACCCAATCGGCAGCGTTGTCGGGGCAGGATCGGGAAGGGGAATCAGGAGACAGTGGGAACAACCAGCGACAACCACTTGGGTAGAACCGCCATCAGCCGTAGCCGTCGTCTCGCTACAGCAGGAATCGTTCTGTTGCTCGAGCGAAACCTCCACGGAACAGATGCACAGATGCGTATCAGGGCCGGATATCCCGGCGACAACTTGGGCCAGGAGAAATACGGCGACGAGGACCCAGGTCATGCCGTGGCGCATCAGGCGAGGAATCGGCATACGGCGTTTCACGGTGGGTATAATCAACGCTTAGGTGTGAAGGATCAAGAGCAAACTGCTCAGCTCGCTCAGGGTTATCGCTGCGCCTGAATTTCCAACGCCGCTACAGCTATGCGTTAGCCCGGGCAAAAGCGCCTGCAGACGATGGCTTCGCTGAGTCCTAAGCTCTCCAGTTCGCAGTTCGTGGTTCGCGAATCGTGGTTGTCGAACATCGGCTTGAATCAGATCGGCGCTGTCAGCCTGCATTTTGCACGAATCATCCCTCGCCAGGTGGATGAGTTGCAAGATTCCGAATGGCATTGCTGCCTAGACGAAGTTGCCCGTTGGGCAAAACAATGTGCAGAAAAAAGGAACTGCGGTCAAAAGGGAATCACTGAGCGCACGTCCACGTTGTTTCAGCAGCCAAAACCCTTGATGAAGGACTGACTGATCAACCTATCGCCCACATCGTCTCGCAATCGACAGCGGCAGCTATGCTGGCATAGGACGTGCTATTCTCATGGAGCGGGCGAGTGAATTCCATCTGGAATCTGCTGGCAGCAATGTCCCTGAAAAGTCATCGCGCCATCGTTCCGCGTAACCCAAAGGATATCCCATGAAGACACCAACGCAGTCGTCTACCCATACATGCATTTCCAACTTAAATTCATTTCTGGTCGGTGAAATATCTGCCGTGGAAACCTACAACCAGGCGCTCAGGCACCTTGCCAAGGAACCACTCTCCGACCTGATCGAGAATCGCGATTGCCATATCGGACGCGTCAATCTCTTGAGAAGCAAAATAATCGAACTTGGAGGAGTGCCCGAGACCACTTCCGGCGCCTGGGGAGGCTTTGTCAGATTGGTCGAGAAGGGGGCTTCCCTGATCAGCACCAAGACGGTCATTGCGGCGCTGGAACAGGGCGAAGACCGCGGCCTTGCCGACTATCGTGACACTGACGATCTCGATGATGAATCACGCATGATGGTCGAGGCTGATCTGTTGCCGGCCCAGGAGCGTACGCATAAGCGCATGAGCAATTTGCAACGGACACAAAAGAGCGCCTGATATTGGTGAAGTTCTGGGTATGGATGGATGCTGAACCTTGATCTTGGCGAGGGTTGGCCCTGTACTCGGCGTGTGCGCAGTGATGACCGTCAACTTCAATACTCGGCACGTCGCCGTGATTAATTTCGGCTGGGCTCCGTTCAGACGGAGTCCTTCGAGCCGCGAAACAGGCCAAAACCACTAATGGAGATCAGTACCACGCCAGCGATCAACATCCAAATCGATTTGTCGGTTGGTGTGCCGGTGAAAAACTTAGAAAAGCTCGATGCAAATGAGTCCATGGCGATGAGGCCGAAAATGACAAGGGCGATCCCGGCTACGAGCAGGGTAAGGGATAAGGGTTTGTTCATGGAAAGAATCCAGAGTTGTTGGGAGTGGTGGCTGTCACTTCTGTACCCTCCGACTCCATTGCTGCATATGGGGTAAACTACGACTAGCGATGTCGCCCTTATTTCATCCTACCGCAGATCCAGAGTCGGATACATCGGCTCATACACGTTGGCCTCGATCAGAGCACGGACGCTCTTAGGCCTAGCAACGTCGGCGAGACCCTTGGCAAAGATATGCTCGGCGACAGCCACCGCGATCTCGCGGCTGACCTGACGGATCCGTGATAGGGCCGGAAAGATGCGGCCGCAATCGAGATCGCTTTGTTCGACTTGTTGGGCCAAGCTCTGTGCAGCGATGAGGAACATGTCGTTGTCCACGTGTTTGGCTCGGGTCGCAACCACGCCGAGGCCGAGGCCAGGGAAGATGTAGGCGTTGTTACATTGTCCGGGTGTGAATGTCTGATTGCCGATGTTTACCGGAGCAAATGGACTACCGCTGGCAAAGACCGCCCGACCGGCGGTGGCGGTGTAGGCTTCGGTTGCCGTGCATTCAGCTTTGGAGGTCGGATTCGACAGGGCAAAAATAATCGGTCGCTGATTCAGATGCGCCATTTCTGCCAAGACGCCTGGAGTGAAGGCGCGGGCATCGCTGGAGACTCCGACCAGGGCGGTTGGCTTCAAGGTCTTGACTGCGGCAAGCAAATCAGCGACCGGCGCATGCGGGTGAGCGAATTGCGCCTTATGCGGGGTGAGTCGTTCGCGGCCCTGCACGATCAGGCCGGATGAATCGACGAACCAGCAGCGTTTCCGTGCCTCGGCCTCGGGGATGCCTTGCGCTACCAATGAGGCGGTCACGAGGTCGCCAGTTCCCAATCCGGCTTCGCCGGCACCAAGAAACAGGATTCTGCTGTCGGCCAAAGATCCGCCAGTCACACGCAGAGCGGACAGCAGTCCAGCCAGAGTTACAGAAGCAGTGCCCTGAATGTCGTCGTTGAAACAGCAGATTTTGTGGCGCCACGTTTCAAGCAGACGAAACGCGTTGTGGTTGGCGAAGTCCTCGAATTGCACCAAGCAGCTAGGCCAGCGTTCGTGAATTGCGTCAATGAACTCGGAGACCAAGCGGTCGTAGTCTGGGCCGCGTTCGCGTCGTCGGCGTAAACCCAAATAGAATGGATCGTCGAGCAGCGTCTGGTTGTCAGTTCCAACATCCAACGTCACCGGCAGGCAACTGCGCGGATCGATCCCGGCGCAGGCAGTGTAGAGCGACAATTTTCCGACCGGAATACCCATGCCACTCGCGCCGAGATCGCCGAGGCCCAGAATCCGTTCGCCATCCGTGACGACAATGGCGCGCACGTTGGAATTTGGCCAGTTGGCTACGCACTCGCGCACTGAGCCGAGATCCTCAAGCGACACGAACAGTCCATGCGGGCGGCGGTAGATTTGCCCATACCTCTGGCAACCCAGACCGACAGTCGGCGTGTACACAATGGGCATCATCTCTTCAATGTGGTTAATTAACACCCGGTAAAACAACGTCTCGTTGCGGTCCTGCAGCGCGATCAACTGAATATAGCGTTCGAGGTCATCGGATTTGCGCCGGAAGGTGTCAAGGACACGTTGTTCTTGCTGGCGCATCTCCTCGACCCGCGGTGGCAACAGTCCACGCAGGCCAAGCCGCTTGCGTTCGTCTTTGCTGAACGCGGTGCCTTTATTGAACCGCGGATCCTGCAACAGTTGAATGCCGGTCGGAATGGCGGTGGCGGGCTGGGGATTGGTGGACATGGGACCTCAAGTAGGAGTGGAGGGAATGCCCAGTTACAAGCGACGAGCGACAGCCTCAGCATGACATCCCGGGTGATTGTGTCGCTTGGTGTGCAACGTTCAAACACGTATCTCGAATATGCGCTTGCGGTGCTGTGGTGGTCATGCATCCCCAAAGGACAGCACGGGGGGTTGTGAGTCATGTTACTAGGCGCCCACCTAGTACATCTGAAGCGCATAGAACAACGTGCGCCTGTGAACCAAAAAACGGGTCTTCTCCCGATTGAGTGGGTGATTTGAGACAGGTTCAGAGCGGAATG
>CAZZAM010000069.1:0-8618 GCA_964652775.1 uncultured candidatus Brocadiaceae bacterium
CTGCGACCTCTGCGTAGCTCTGCGCCTCTGCGGTTGCCTTGAAAAGAGTAATCTAAGTTAATAGCGATTGATCTGGCGGAATCCGGCGACTTTGCCGGTTTCGGCGACGATGATCCAACTGCTGTCAGTCGGGACAGTACACGTAGCGAGGCGTACGCCGTCTGTGCTGGACTCGCTGGCCTCAAGGCGTTTGCCGCCGACTTCGATCTCGAAGCCTGACCATTCGGCGGGGATGTAGAGACGCACGCTGATCGAGGCTGTGGCAGATTTCCCCTTGGGCTTGAGTTGGAATACGTACCCACTGCGGCGAACGTGACTGAGATTCATAACCACCTCGGCCTTGCCGCCGACGAAGCTGACTAGCACCGCGTTTGCGACCGGATCCTTGGTCTGAGATGGATTCACAGCGAACGGCGATGCCGGCAGTCCGGCGCTGTTGAAGAGCGTTTCGTGTGGATTGGGATGGTCGGCGTAAGCGACGGTGGCGAGGTCGGTGATGTCCGGGTGCGCGACTTCGATGGAGTCTTTGCCAAGGACTTTCACGTTGCCCCATTTCACCGTGCCGGATTTTCCGCGCAGATAGACGCTGCTGATGCCGTCGATCGACGGCTGATACACCAGGCCATCACCGACGTGTTTGAAGGTGATGACCGCGCGCGTGGCTTCGATCTTGGCATCGATCATCTGCGGGCCGGTGTAGATGTGCTGTTGGCCGTACGCCACGGTCAGGGCGGCAAGGCCCATGCGCCGCCCAGCCTCGGCCTTCTGTGTCCAATGGGTGTCATCATCGCCGAGATCGAAGAGTTCAACTAAGGTGGCGTGCGCCTCGGGCGTGTAGAGCGACGGCGAGTCGCGCAGTGAACCATTGACGATCGCGCGGTAGAATCCAGAGCGTGCCGGTGTCAGCGGCGGCGTATCGACGCAGTGGCGGCCAAGCGTGCTGACCAGCAGGTGAAAGTCCTGACCGAACAGACCGCGCCACTGCTTGACCATCGCCGCCATGCGGTCGCCATACGGGCCGAATGGTCCGCCCTCGCCCTGGTTCCAGATCGCGCCACGGATGGCGAACGGTGCGAGTGGATGGATGCGCGTGTTGTAGAGCACGGTCGGGTAGTTGATGAAGGATTGTCCGTTGCCGGGCCACGGACCCTTCTTGGTTTCTCTCCATGCTGTCTCCGCCTGTTTGAAGGCATCCCAAGTGGTCAGCGTCCCGCCGCCCTTGGCGACTCGATCGGCGTGGGTGGCCAAAAATTCTTGAAAGAAATTGCCGGATTTTCCCGGGAAGGACTCCAGTGTTTCCTTCGCCATCCACGCGGTCTGGTTGGTTCCCGACACCGCGACCAGCATGATGCCGACGGGAAGATCAAGTCCGTCGCGGACCACACGCGAGAAATACTGCGACATGCCCAAGATCGCTGCTGGCGGATCTTCCTTAAGAACGGTCCACGGATTGCCGGTGCGGCCGGCCGGATCGATGTCCGTCAGTGGTTCCATGGACGCGCCCCAACCAAAATCGCAGATGCGAATTTCGGGCTTGCCGCCCGTGGTGCCCGGCGAGCGGTAGTGTGGATAAACACCGGTGTCCAGATCCGGTCCACCGACGCGCATGTTCGATTGTCCGGCCGCCATCCACACTTCACCGACGAGAATATTTTTTCTGGTGATGGCCGCCGTGCCGATGTGAACGACCAGTTCTTGGCCGACGCGGTTGGCGACGAGGGGATCAAGGGTTACTTTCCACGCGCCGCGTTCATCGGCCTTGGTTTCTTTTTTCTGACCGGCAAAGCTGACATCGACCTGCGTGCCTGCGCTGCCCCAGCCCCAGATCGGCACCGGTTTCTCGCGCTGGAGAACCATGTTGTCTTGAAAGACATAGGCGAGGCGTTCCTCGGCTTGCCCCACACTGGGCAGCCAGATCAGCAGAACGACGAGGGTAAGGAGGACAGAGCGCGCGTGTTGCATGCAGGTCATGGCGAGCATCTACCCGATGCGACGGGTGACGCCACGGGCTTTCGGCGTGCGGGCTAGGGTTTTGTTCCTGCTGGAGTAGTTGTCGCTGGGCTGGGTGTGTCTTGAGTTTTATGCGTTGGCGTCCAGGTTAGCTGGCACGACCCATGCCCACCTGGCCCTATCCCCGATTGATTGCCCATCGCGGTGCCGGAAAGCTGGCACCTGAAAACACACTGCCAGCAATAGAGGAAGGATTTCGTCGTGGCTATCGCTGTGTTGAGATTGATGTCGGCCTGACGGCGGATGGTGTGGTCGCGCTGCTGCATGATGCTGCGCTGCTGCGGACGACTGGTGACCCGCGGTTGCTCGCCGAGACACCGTCAGCCGATCTCGCCACGCTGGATGCCGGTGCATGGTTGCATCCTCGCTTTGCTGGCACGCGCATTCCGACTTTGGCGTTGGTGTTGACGCGCTGCCGCAAACTCGGCATGCAGATCTTCATCGAGCTGAAGGTCGGTCGTGGTCAGGACGCGCAGCGTCTTGGTGCCGCGGTCGCGCAGACGATCGCCATGAGCTGGTCGGGTCCGCCGCCGCTGCTCATATCCTTCAACGCCGCCGCCTTGGCCGCTGTTGGTGCGGCTGATTCGATGCTGCCACGCGCATTGCTGCTCGGGCACGAGTGTCCGGTGGACTGGGCCGCCCAGCTGGCGGGGTGTGGAGCCTGTGCGCTCGATCTGGATCATCGCTCGATCACCCTCGAGCGCGTTGTTCAGGTCCACGCTGCCGGTTACGCCCTGCTTGCCTGGACCGTGAACGAGCCGGCCCGCGCTGCCGAGTTGCTGCGCTGGGGCGTGGACGGAGTCACCACCGATGTGGTTGATCGTATTATGCCGGATGGATCCGCTGCAGAGTAGGTGAACGATGGCCATGCGGCTGCGGCATGCGTCGGTTGCCCAGCTACGACCCAGCCAACTGTTGCCATCTCACTATTAGCGGCGTACAACCGCACCGTGGCAGAGTCTCCGACCGTTGTACCGCCGCCGTCCGCCCCGGTCTTCACCGGATGGCAGCGCTGGTTTTGGCCCGCATTGATCTCGGTTTTGGTTGTCGATCTGGTCAGCAAGTCGGTGGTGTTCGCCATGTCCGCTGACGCCTTGCCGTTTGGATTCCAGCGGCATTACAACACCGGCGTCGCTTGGAGTATGTTCGCTGGTCACCCCGGTTATGTCACCGCGCTCACCGCCGTACTGATCCCGGTGCTCGCGCTGGTTTGGTGGAAGGCGTATCGCCACAATAGCCGGATCGAGAACCTCGCCTTCGGTTGCATCCTCGGCGGAGCACTCGGCAATGCCTATGATCGGGCGCTGGCGCTGTTCGGTTGCTGGCCAGGCGTGCGCGACTTTATTGCCGTGAAACTGAATCCTATCGGCATCAACTACGAATGGCCGACCTTCAACGTTGCTGACAGTGGCATCACGGTTGGTTTCGTCATGCTCCTGGTGGGTTCCTTCTTCGTCCGTCCGCCCGCTGCTCAACCGACGGCTGTCTGAATCATGGATCCGTCATGCAACTAAATCCGGCTAGCAACGAATTAATCTTCAAAGTGGTTTACTACGGCCCCGGCATGTCGGGCAAGACGACCAACCTGACGTTTTTGCACGACCGCGCACCAGCCGGCACGGCGAGCGACTTGGTAACCGTTGATACGCACAGTGAACGCACGCTGCATTTCGATCTCTTGGCGGTGGACCTGGGGCAGATCCAAGGCCATACGGTGCGGGTCGAATTCAGGACGGTGCCGGGTCAGAATTATTATGCGGCCACTCGCCGTCAGGTGCTGACTGGTGCGGATGCGGTGGTTTTTGTTGCTGACGCCCGCCGGGAGGCGTTGGACGAGAACATCGAGTCGATGAACGAATTGCTGGATAATCTCCGTCAACTCGGATTGCCGACCAATCTGCCGCTGGTACTGCAATACAATAAGCAGGATTTGGCGACCGCGCTCAAACCAGAACAACTCGATCCGCTCATGAACGTGCGCGGCTGGCGCAGCCTGGGGGCGTCGGCGATTCAGGGTCAGGGCGTAGCTGAGTGCGCTCGTCTTGCGCTAGATATGTTGGCCGAGGCGGCGGCGAACGTGTCGGTACCACAGGTTGCAACAGCACCAACTGTCCAGTCCTGGTTGATCTCGTGCTATCGCTGTCAGACCATGCTCGAGGTTCCGAATGCGACTCCTGGAGCGGTGTTCGCCTGCGGGGCCTGCAACACCGCGTTGGAGATCGTCGATCCAGAGCGCGGCATAACCCGTCAGCCAGTTGCCGCCGCCGCGCCAGCCAAAGCGAGTGCGTCGGGTTCGCGACCAGTTGCTCCGCAGGAGCCGAGCGAATATTCCATGCGCTCGCTGCCGTCCGAGGCAGAAGCAGAAGTAGATGCTCGTGCGTCGGCACTCCAGCCGGTTGCTGGTGGGTTGACGCCCAATCAGAACGCTGCGTCAGTCGGAGCACTTGATACGGGGTTCGATCTTCCAGGTTGGGAAGCAGTTGCCCTGCTGGATGAATCACCGCAAGGGCGACGCCTGCGCGTGCGCGAAACAGCGACCGGCCGTTTCCGTCGCGCCCTCGTGTTGTCCCCGTCGTTATTGCAACAACCGGGTTATCGCGAGGAGCTTGAGCCCTACGTCCGCATGGCCGGTCCGCTGAAACATCCCAATGTGCTGCCGTTGCTTGAACTGCGGACGTTGGGCCATGCCATCGTTTTGTTTTCTGCTGATACGCCCGAGTACGAACCGTTGATCCAGACCCTTGGCCGCCGCCGTGCGCTCGCGCCGCCGCATGCGATGGGCATCTTGCGCCAGGTCGTGCTGGCACTCGAGGACGCGGCGCGTCAAGGCGTCGTGCATGGCTGGCTGCGTCCTGAGTGCATCCTGGTGAATGCCGCAGGTGCGGTGTACGTCGATGAATTCGCTGTACCCAAGAATCCGCGCTACCTGACCAAAGAACTGGCAGGAGCCAGCGCCGCCACCGAGTACTACCTGGCACCAGAGTATCTCAACGAAGGCGCTCTGATCGACTCCCGCAGCGACATGTTCCTCTGCGGCGCCCTGCTCTATCGCATGATTACCGGCGAAGGTCTGGTGACGGGATACAATGCTCACGAAGGCATTCATAAGTTGCTTGCTGCTGGCGGGCGACCGTTGCGTGCGGTGGGCAATACCGTGTCGCGTGATCTCGATCTGTTCTTCCGTCGATTGACGGCGGTCGATCGCGGTGAGCGTTTTGAAAACTATCGTGAGTTGGTTGAGATCATGGACCGTTTTGGCGGCGGAGCCAAACGTCAGACCCTGCGCCTCACGCAAAACATCACCGGGCACGGACAACCGCCGGCGCATGGTAGTGCGACCAGGCCACACGCCAACCGCACGACCACCAGCTTGGTCGGCCCTGGTCATGGCACGCCGGTCGGTGCGCGGTCGGTTTCAGCCAGCGGTATGCGTCCGATTCCGCAATTCTCCCAGCCTGTGCATCATCCGGTAAAATCACCACCGCGCGGCAGTGGTCGTGCCGCGATGATCCTGATTGTCATCGTGGTGCTGGCCCTCGTGGCTGGAGTTGCGGTCTGGGTCTGGTCACAGACCAACAAACCAGGAAGCGCTCCCAAGAGAGTCACGCCGCCATCGTCAGCTCCCGTGGCTCATCCAGAAACCGCACCGCCGACCGCGGTCAAACCGGCGAATGCCGAACCAACGCCAAGCGAACCGACGGTCCCAGTGCCGCCACCAGTGGTCGAGTTGTCGCCCATGGAACGGCGCGATCTGTTAGCGCGGGTCGCTGATCTCGCGCTGGCGGAGAAGTACCAGCAGGCGCTCACTGAAGTCGAACGTTTGCCCAACCGCGATGACCGCAAGGCGCAGAGTGATCTCGTAGTCCAGCGGCGCGATGAACGACGCGCTGAACTGGAACGGCGAGCGAAGCATGTCGCCAGCGCAGCTGAGGTTCAGGCATTGGTGCGGCCAGCATTGGATGGAACTTGGGGTATGCCTGGTGATAGCGACTGGGCCAAGGCGCTCATTGAAGCTACAACGGCGCGTCTTGCTGGCGGAACACCTCCGCCAAGCGAACGCACTCCTGCCCCCGAACCAGCACCGGCTGAGCCACCAGCCACGCCACCAGCAACCACGCCACCAGCAACACTGATTACCCCAGCGCCCGCACCGGCCGTGGCTCCTCCTGCGGTTGCCGATCCCGTGCTCGTGGCATTGACCAGTTTGGCCCAGGGTCAGTTCACGGCCGCCCAATCCCAGATCCAGTCCATCCCGGACACGCAGGTCAATGGCAGCGGACTGCGCCTGATCGCCAAGATGTATGGACTTCGTGCGGGACTGCTCGATCGAGTTGCCAAAGGGAAGGTGGTTCACCTGCAGTTGAATCATCCGGTGACCCGCGAGGCAGTCGATGTCGCGTCGGCCGATGCCAAGGGCATTACCGTTTCCCTGCTGTCTGGCGGCACCACGGGATTGACCTGGAATCAGCTAAGTGCGGTAGAAATCGCTCGTTTGCTGGCGGAGGCGACTGCCGCGCCGGGTGTGACTTCCGAGGATCTGGCGTGCGCTGTCGCCGGACTGGTCATTGCTGGCGACTTACCCATGGCGGTGTTGCAGTCCCGACGAGCGAAGTCGCAAGTCACTGCTGAGCAGTCAGCCACACTCGAAAACATGGTCGATGTGGGTCGGCACATCGAGGCGATCGGTCTGTTGGCCCGAGCGAACGAAGCCAACGCAGCCCGCTCGACCAAGGCCCTGACTGAGTGTCTGGGCGAATTGCGTCGGCCCGATCGCGCACGCCTAGCCGTGGTATCGGCTGCGCTACCGGAACTTGAGGCCGCACTCAAAGAGTTGCTGAAGAGCGGAACGCCGTGACCGTGTTCGCCAACCGTCTGACCCTGTTATCTTCCTACCACTGTGTTGCCGACGTCCGCGACGCCGAGCAACGCCTCACCACCCTGCGAACCTGATGACGCCCCAGAGCCGAACCAAGACCTTCGTCGTCGATACCAACGTCCTCCTGCACAATCCCGCAGCGCTATTCTCATTCTCAGACAATCACGTGGTCATTCCCATGGTCGTGCTCGAAGAGCTCGATCGTTTCAAATCCGCCAACAACGAACTCGGTCAGAACTCGCGCGATGTTGCACGCGCACTCGATCGTCTGCGGATCCAAGGATCGTTGCGTGAGGGCGTGCGCACGCCACTGGGCGGTACGATCAAAGTGGTGATCGGCGGCGATTCGCTTGACGGCATGCTGCCGGGAGTGAACGACAACCGCATCCTCGCCTGCGCCCAGATGCTCCGCCGCGAGGGCCACGATGTTTTCTTCATCAGCAAAGACATCAATGCACGCGTTAAGGCCGACGCGTTGGGCATCCCGAGCGAAGACTTCAAGGCGATGCGGGTCAACGTCGATGAGTTGTACACCGGTTATATCACCGTTGATCTCAGCGGTGAACAGGTCGATGATTTGGCTGATCGTCCCGAAGTTGATCCGGCCACAATTTTGCCGGCTGACGATTTGCCGCTGAGTTGGAATCAGTTCGTCGTGCTGCGCGACAAGGACGACAACGAGCACGTCGAGCTATTGCGCTACGACGGCGCGACCAGCCGCCTACGCCACCTGACTGAAGAGCCGCCGGAACTATACAGCGTCGTGCCGCGCAGTCCCGAACAGCGCATTGCTTTCGAGTTGCTACTCGATGACAAAGTCAAGCTGGTGACCTTGGTCGGCCGCGCTGGTACCGGCAAGACGCTGCTCGCGCTCGCCTGCGGCCTCAACAAGGTCATCGACAGCGAGCGCTACAAAAAGCTGCTAGTTTCCCGGCCAATCATGCCACTGGGTGCTGACATTGGCTATCTGCCCGGATCTAAGGACGACAAGCTGTCGCACTGGATGGGGCCGATCTTCGACAACCTGCACTTCCTCCTCGCGAGCGAAGAGCGCGATCCCGATGACGTCATCAACCGCCTGATCGCCGAAGAGACGGTGACCATGGAGGCGCTGACCTATATTCGCGGCCGTTCAATCTCCAAGCAGTTCGTCATCGTTGACGAAGCCCAGAACCTGACTCCGCACGAGATCAAGACGATCATCTCGCGTGCCGGTGAAGACACCAAGGTCGTACTCACTGGTGACCCACACCAGATCGACAATCCCTACCTCGACTCATCGTCGAACGGATTGTCCCACGTCGTCGAGCGCATGCGCGGTCAGGAAATGGCCGGACACATTACGCTGACCAAGAGTGAACGGAGTGAGTTGGCGGGCATTGCGGCGGATATGCTGTGAATTGCAGCGCATGGCCACGGCTGCGCGCGCTGAGGCGCGGGCTGCGCAAATTCGGTTGAACCTAACAGCGCGATCCAAGGCAACCGCGGAGACGCAGAGGTACGCATAGGTCGCAGAGGGTTTGGGTTAAAAGACATGGTTGTTTCCGGTGCCGAATACCCGCAGGGTGACAACCCCATCTAGCTCTCCTCTGCGATCTCCGTGGCCTCTGCGCCTCTGCGGTTGCCTTGAAGTTTTTTCAAACGCCGACTTTAGGTTGAAACGATCGGCCTCGTCCGTAAATGAGGACACCTGTCCGCCATCCGGACGATGATCCTATATCTCGGGCGGGGT
>CAZZAM010000070.1:0-8458 GCA_964652775.1 uncultured candidatus Brocadiaceae bacterium
CCGCTCCGGTTGCATGCTGGTCGTCAGCGGCGCGGGGTCGCTGATGCGAAACGTTAGCATGATATGAAAATTCTGATCTGGGAAACTAGTGAACCGCGGGATAGAATTATACTTTGCATAATTGCCATTATTCCTGTGTATTTATTGGGTCGGGGAATATGGCGATATAATCATTCATATGATAAAGAACATGGATATGTCTACCCAATTGGGTATCTGTATCCTGGTTATACGACATACCCATTGGCTATAACATTGGATGTCTGTTATTGGTTAATAATGGCATTGATGGTTGTTGTGTTTATTTCTATAATCCAAATCGCATGGAAATGGTTTAAATCAAATAATTCTCGCGATGTTATATAGCTTCATGCTAACCAGTCGCTAACTGGGAGCACATGACTTTGGATTTTCCAGGTGACCGGCCATATAACCAAAATAGCGGCGTTCCTCGTTTCTGTTTTAATGTGGCGCTGCGGTACGCCGCAATTTTGCTTACATGGCCTCGGTTATTGCTCCGACTGCCTTCCGCCTTAACCTCGCGCACCATGCAATCCGGCCACGTGCCCCCAGTACCTCAATGTTGGGCGGCCTAGCGGCTCATTAGTGATGAAAACTGTTTGGAGACCACTCTTTATATTGTTCAACGTTACAGCTTTGGGTCTTTGTGGTTGTCGCAAGGCAGAAGAGAAAGGACCGAAAACCATGACTTCATTCGACGTCAAAACTGCAGTGGAGGTGGCTGAAAAGCGATTTGATGCCTTGGTTTTGAAACGCGCACTCGACGATATTGAGGCGTGGCATAGGAAGTGCGGAACCAAGGTCTCGCAACTTCTTCAGCCGCCGCTCTCATCGTCCGAGATTGAAATGAAGATCGGAAGGTTGGGAATTGAGCTTCCAGAGGAAGTTCGGTTACTTTATCAGTGGAAAAATGGATCAAAAGATGCCGGCGTACTGCGCTACCCTTTGTTTTGGTACCACCATTTTCTCTCGCTCGAGCAAGCAATTGGGGAACGGGAAAAGTTACGTGCCAATTCTGAGTTGGGATGGCATGCTAACTGGTGGCCGTTATTCGACTTTGAAGGTGAATATTATTTTGTTGAGTGTGATTCAAAGAGAAGCGCTCTACCGATAATGTTTTACTCTGGCGAGGACACCGAGATCTATTACGCCTATTTGAACCTCACAACTATGTTGGAAACGGCTTCGGCGATTCTGAACAAGGATATTGTCAAGGCGGGTGACGAAGGGTTTAGTCTGGATGGCGACGTGAAATTAATTTTTAAGGAGCACAAGAGGTTCAATGATGGCGCTCGGTTTCCATATCAGGTTTATTGAGTGGGTGGGGCCGCCCAACAAGGGGATGAAGACCGACCGGCTTTTGCGGCAGGTTGCCGTGTACTTAAAATCAGGTTACTGTCCGGCGGCTTATCCCCAGTGTTCGGCCAAGGCGTTGACAGGCTGAAGTCGATGGTATAACTTTGGTATGAAAACCGCCATCAGTCTGCCAGACGAACTCGGTCATGCTGCAGATCTCTTTGCTGCACAGAGAGATATGTCGCGATCAGAGCTCTATGCAAAGGCGCTTTCCGAGTATTTGATGAAGCATCGTGGTGATGACCTCACGGAGAAGATCAACGTGGCGATGGCCAGGATGAATGAATCATCCGAGAAGCTGGGGGAGTTTGGTATTTCTGCCATCAGGACATTGGAATGGTAAGGCGCGGCGAAATTTGGTGGGCTGAAACTGGGGACAATGTAGGCAGTGAAGTTTCGAATAGGCGCCCGGTCTTGGTGGTGCAATCGAATGCCATCAACAGGTCAGCTTTCAACACCGTAGTGGTCATCGGCATCACATCGAATGTGACGTACGCCGACATCCCCGGCAACGTGTTCATTGAGAAGAAGGAGAAACTGTTGCCGAAAGATTCAGTGATCGTGTGCGCGAACATGGCCGCCGTGGATAAATCGCGGTTTATAGAAAAGATCAGCGAGCTTCCTGATCTATGGATGGATCAAGTCGAGTTTGGTATTTCGATTGCCTTGGATTTGAAATAAGACAATTCAGGGCGCACTCTTGCCGCTGGATCGCACCCGGTGACACTCGACATCGTTGGTCACCTCCAGGAATTACACATGACTTTGGACAACAACGATACGCAGCTTGATGTTCTGCAAAACATTGAAGTTGGATTGAAACTTATCTACGAACGTCATCCGCAGTGTACGGATGCGATGATGCTGCTCGCTTTGCACAAAGGTCGGATCGCCGTGAAACAGCGGAACGGTTATGGTCGGGGCCAGAATGCGACACCTGACAACGATGTGGAGCAAGCTGTCATTGCGCACATCGTCGAGGTTGGCGAATCCAGAATCGGAAAAATCAACGCACTCACGGCCGATGATTATGACAATTGCGTTGCGAAGATATCCAGATCAGTTGACACCCATCGAGCGTATGGAGCCCGCGGATACTACGACTTCATCAAAGGATATGTATGACGCCGCTTGCTGATGAAATGAACCTACATTGCTCGGTTGAAACACCCCAAGGCAACAGCAGAGACGCAGAGGCCGCAGAGATCGCAGAGGCGGACTTATGTTGGATTGTCACCCTGTGGGTGAGCGGTGCCAGAAACAACAATGACTTCTAACCCAATTCCTCTGCGACCTCTGCGTAGCTCTGCGCCTCTGCGGTTGCCTTGAAAAGAGTAATCTAGGCTGAATCCTTAGTCCGTTTCCCCATCCGTCTCGAACACCCCATCTTGTCCATCCGTCTCCGCAATGCGCAGACGCAGGTGGCGAACGTGCATCTCGCCAAAGCGTGCGCGCAGGCGCGCCAAGAGCGTGCGGCCAAACCACGCAGCGAGATATTCCGCCGACGTGTTGCCGATTGGCAGGACGATGATCTCGTCGGTCGGTGCCAGATACCGTGCGCCGCGATAGATGACTTCGGTGTGACCGTCCGGGCGCGCGGTGACCTTGAGTTCGGGATGCTGGCCGGGGACCAGCCAGTGTTCGTCTAGTTCATCGCACAGGGCGCGGATGACGGGTTTGACCAGTTTGAAGTCGATGACCAGGCCGTGCCCATCAAGCGCACCGTCAATTTCGCAGCGCACACGGTAATTATGGCCGTGGAGGCGTTCCTTTGACCCATCGGGGAAGATGAGGAAATGGGCGCAGGAGAACTTGAGGTACTCCTTCTCGATGACGATGGACCAGCGTTCCATGATGGTCGTATGGTGTAGGGCGGCTCACGGTTCCAACTTGCATCCTGCCAACTCGGACATGCGATCCGGACCCCGTGACCGACACCGTCCAACCTACCGCTGGCTCAAAGCAGGTGCAGCAGATGTTCGGCCGCATCGCCGGCCGCTATGATCTGTTAAACCGGGTTATGTCGGCTCGTCTGGATCTGCGCTGGCGACGGTTGGCGATTGATCTGCTGCCCTCTGGCGAGGGGGACGCACTCGATCTGGCCTGCGGCACGTTCGATCTTGGTCTGGAAGCGATCCGTCGCGGCCGCTGCACACGGGTCCACGGCTGCGATTTCTGCCAGCCGATGCTGGTCGCTGGCGCGGCGAAGCGCACGGGGCGTCCGGTGTCAGCGTCGGTTGGAGATGCGTTGCATCTGCCCTACGCCGACGGCTCGTTCGATGTCGCGATGGTCGCCTATGGCTGGCGCAACTTCGGCGATCCGCTGGCCAGCGCGCGTGAACTGCGTCGTGTGCTGCGCCCCGGTGGCTCGCTCCTCATCCTGGAATTTTTCCGGCCGACCAAACTGTGGCCGAAATTCTTTTACGGCACGTTTGGTCGCGGCGTTTTCCCAATTGCTGGAGCGGTGTTGGCCGGTGACGCGTCTGCCTATCGCTATCTCCATGATTCGGTGAAGGGCTTTGTATCCACCACCGAGGCGGATGCGGTTCTGAACCAGGCTGGTTTTACCGGCACGACATGGCGTTCGTTCTGCGGTGGCGTGTCTCACGCTGTTGCTGCGACAGTACCACGCACGGAGCATTCATGCCTGCATCACTGACCCCTGAGCAACTGCAATTGGTCACCACCGCTTTGGACAACGGCAACGTGATTGAGGCGATCAAGCTCTATCGCAGTTTCACCGGCTGTGGTCTGAAAGAGGCCAAGGACGCGGTAGACCAGCTGCGTGCTGAACACGACGCCAAGCTGCCCGAGGGTCAGCGCCGAAAGTCAGGTTGTATGGGAGTGATCGTGTTCTTGGTACTGATGGGTGCGCTGTCGATTGCAGCGACCACGCATTGGTTGGTCTAAATTGTTACCTGCGTCGGCGCAGTTTGGGTAACAGGGCCAAGCACATGAGCAGACTGGCCAGGCTACCGCTGGCTCCGCAGCCACCGCTCACGTTTGATACGGCTGGACCAGGCGCACCGACCGTAGATGCAGCGGCGGCGATACGGATGATGATGGTTGTGCGAGTTGTGCCGCTCGCGTTGCGTGCTGAAACCTGAACCGTGGTCACGCCAGCGGTGGTCGGTGTTCCACTGATCGCACCTGTCGTTGTGTTGAGGGTAAGCCCAGCCGGCAGGGGGCTTGCGGTGTAATCAAGTGGCGAGGCGCTGGCGGCGATGCTGCAGGTGAAGGCGGTGCCGACCTCACCGACTTGCGTGGTTGTCAGCGAAAACACCGGTGCTCCGGTCACGGCTGATTCGACGATGATGAGGGCTGAGGTGACGGCGCTGGCTGATCCTTCGCTCGCAGTCACTGCAACTGATGTCGTTGCCGCTGTGGTCGGAGTTCCCGTGCAATCGCCAGTCGCGGTGTCCAAGGTCAAGCCCGTCGGCGTGCTCGTCATGGACCACGTGGGCGATCCACTGGCAGCGAAGTGAAGACCCGCGGGTTGATTCGCGGTCAGGAACCACGGCCCAGCAGTGGTGATGACCGGCGCGCCGCTGGTCGCGCTAGAAAAGCGGAAAACCGCGTTGGTTTGATTGCTGGTGCTCGCGCCCGACATGCTCAACGGAACGTTGGCATCTCCAGGTACGGTTGGCGTTCCGGTGACGTAACCAGTGAGGGGGGCAAGTGCGGTTCCGGTCGGCAGGCCGCTGGCGGTCCAGCTGGTCGGCGTCGTCGACGCCGCGAACGCTGATGCGAACGCGCTGCCGACCGTACCGCTGAATTGAAGGGGATTCGCCGGCACCGGTGCTCCGGATGCGGCTGCGCTGACGGTCACCAGAAAGGAACTCACCGTGCTTGCAGTCGCCGTGCTGGCGGTGACGCGCATGGAAACGGATCCCGCGGTGGTTGGCGTTCCGGTGATCACGCCGGTGCTGGCGATGGTGAAGATGCTGCTGGGATCGGAGAGTGTGAAGGCAGTCGGCGTTGCTCCGGTCGTGGGCACGATGAATGCGCCTGGACCGCCAACCGTCAGCGACGGAGGCACCAGCGATGCGATCACCGGCGCACCGGTCGTGGCAGCTTGGACGCGCACGACCATGGTGGTGATCACGGCAGTTGTCACTCCGCCAGCATCGGCAGTCAGGAGGATGTTGCTCGTTGCTGCCGTCGTCGGCGTTCCGCTGAGGATGCCTGAAGAAGAATCGAGACTGAGTCCAGAAGGAAATCCGCTGCTGGTGAAGGTGGCGGGACTGACCGATGCGGTTGCCTGCCAGCCAAGTCCGGATCCCACCGTAGCGTCGACGACGGCGGTCGCCGAGGGCACCGCATCGCCGGTGACCGGTAGGGTGTACGGCACGGCAATGACCGTGACCCCTGCGTTGGCACCGATCGTTGCTGTTATCCGCAGATTGACCGTGGCATCGGTGATCGTCGGAGTCCCTTGCAACACGCCGTTGGTCGACCCGAGCGCGAGCCACGAGGGCAGATTCGAGCAGGAAAATCCGGTAGCGCTGCTTGCTGACAGTGCGAACGCAAACGGCGCTCCGCCAGCCGACTGTGGTTGCATCGGCAACGTGAATACCGGAGCACCGCCGACAGCAGCGAGGACACTGACGACCAAGGTCGTACTGGTGGTGCCGGTATCAGCCGAAGCCGTTACGATGGTTGTGCCGGTACCAGAAACCGTGCCGGAGATCAGACCGGAACCATTCACGGATAATCCGGCCGGCAGGCCGCTGACGACCCAACCCGTCGCAGTGGCGTCGGCGGTGAGTTGGAATGAACAGGCTGAACCGTCGCTGACTTGGATGAGGCTTGCGTTCGTGACCAGAGGTCCGCCGACAGCCGTGATCGTGATGGTGAGGGTTCCAGTGCCGGTGAATCCGGCGTTGGTTGCGCTGATCGCAACCGCAGTGACGCCTGCGGCAGTCGGCGTACCAGAAATGATTCCGCTGACGGCGTCGATGCTCAGTCCGGCTGGTAGGCCCGGTGCATCGTAGTGGGTCGGTGATTCAGTAGCGATGATCGCGCACACGAAAGGCGCTCCCACTGTGCCGATGGCGCTGCCGGAAGTAACGACGGGAGCGGACACCGCCCAGCCGGTCACTGCACACAGAAACAATAGCAGCAGTCGCACAGCGGACTTCCGGACGGTGGCAATCTGATACATCAGAACCGCCACGCCCATCCGCCAGCGATCTCGGGTCCGACGGCGTCAACGCGGTAATCAAGACCGCTGGCCAGACCATGAAACACCGTGCGCCGCCAGCCGATTTCACCGGTCAGATCGTGTGCTTCGCGTTGCCAACGAGCTCCGACTCGGGCGCCAAATCCGACATATAATCCCGCACGATCAAGCACGCCGCCAGGGGTCGATCCGAGTTTGATCGAAGCTTGACCTAATTCGATAATGGGGCGCATGGTCAAGGCGACCTGATCGGACAGGCCGATCGACAGGCGCGCGATGGGGCGCAGGCCGATGAGGTCAATGTGTTGTCCACCGCTGCGCATTTGATTGGTGATGACCAGTTCGCCGCCCCAACTCCACTCGCTGCGCCAATCGATTGGCCGTGCTTTTTCCAGAGCGATCGCAACGCCCAGTGCAATCGGGCCAACATCATCGATGGTACTGCCGCCGCCACGTAGCTTCACGCGCCATGCGGCGACCTCGCCTTGGATGCCCAGACGCCAGCAGCCGTCCTCGGGGCAGCGCACAGCGAAGGGATTGCGGGGGGCCGCTAGCTCGGTGGCAACATCGACGGCGTTTTCGCGCGGCGGCGGAGGCAGCGTCGCCAAGCCCTCGCGTACTGCGGCGAGTTGATCGGACAATTGTTCGGCATCCGGCGTGCCGGCCTTGGCCAGCTTGGGTTGCAGAGCCTGCAGTTTGGCGACCGCGCGGCCTGCCCGATCGGCCAACGCCTCCGGGGAGTCGCGCCGCTGCACGCAACCGGTGGTGGCAAGGAGGAGGAGACCCGCAACAGGCCACGCCCAAGAACGCGACAAAGACAGGTCACGGAAGTGCATTGTCGAGGTCCATCGCACGGTGCGTGCCAAGGTGGTGAAAACGACGCAGCCCGAGGGCCGTCTAACGGTCGCTCGGGCTGCGTAAGTATTCATAATCACTCCATTTGCCTAAGTCCCAGCGCTTGCGCTGGGCTGGCGCCAAGGGGTGGTTGCGGCATACAATCGGCGCAGCCGATGCCGCAATGGTTTCGACGGCTTGCCGGAGAAACCAAACCCCGACAAAGCCAGGGGTAGGCCGACTAGGCCGTAGGGCGAAGCCCTGAACTACTTCAGAATTTCGTCAACGATCCCATAGGCCTTGGCCTCGCTGGCGTCGAGCCAGTAATCGCGGTCGCAGTCTTCGGCAACCTTCTCGAACGGCTGACCGCAGTTGGCGGCCAGGATTTGGAGTAGGGTCTCCTTCATCTTGAGGATGCGCTTGGCGGAAATTTCGACGTCAGTGGCTTGACCGCGTGCGCCGCCGAGTGGCTGATGCAGGAGGACTTCGCCGTGCGCGAGGATTTTGCGATGGCCCTTGGCGCAGCCCGAGAGGATCACAGCACCCATGCTGGCAGCCATGCCCGAGACGATGCAGTGCACCGGCGCCGAACTGCGCTTGATGGTGTCGTAGATCGCCATGCCGTCGACGATCGATCCGCCCGGTGAATTCAGGTAGAGCGTGATCGGCTTCTTGGGATCATCGAGGGCGAGGAAGGTCAACTGACGAACGATGCGGTTGGCGCTGCGGTTGTTCACGTCCGTGCCCAGCCAGATGATGCGCTCGGTCATCAGTCGCGTGGCGATGTCGGTCACCACCTTCTTGCCGTCCTTGGTGGTTATAATCACCTTCGGCTCGGTCTCGAGGCCGTCGGGTGTATCGTCATCGTCTTCGTCGTCGCAGAATGGGTTGGTCATGGGCTGGACCTTAACGGGGGGATTTGAGTCCGGAAGGGTGGAGGTCAGGGGGTGCTGTCCTGGGATCGCCGAGTTGTACTCGGCTCGTTTCGCATGCCGAGTGCAACTCGGCGATACCAGGTAACCCGCGCCTCGGCCGATGAGCCTTATGCGTGGCCGTCTTCTTTTT
>CAZZAM010000071.1:0-8323 GCA_964652775.1 uncultured candidatus Brocadiaceae bacterium
GCTGCGCCGATTGTATGCCGCCACCGCATCTCGGCGCCAGCCCCATCGCAAGCGACGGGGCCCCTTCCGCTACAACTTATGGCTGTCTCTGACGTTCCCTCGTCCGGCGCTCGGATTCCGCCTTCCGCCAGCGTTCAATTGCCGCGTGATCGCCCGACAGCAGGGCCTCGGGGACGCGTAAATCGCGGAAATCCTCGGGTCTGGTGTAACACGGATGGTCAAGTCCCTTGCCATCAGCAAAGCTGTCCTGGGCTGCGCTCTGGGCATCACCAAGGGCGCCGGGCTGGAGGCGGGTCACAGCATCGATGAGGACCAACGCTGCCAATTCACCGCCTGAAATCACCAAGTCTCCGACTGACACCAACTCGGGCTTGAACAGCTCGATAATGCGTTCGTCAATACCTTCGTAATGGCCACAGACGACGACGAGATGCGGCGTTTCGGCCAGGTCATCGACCCACGGCTGGTCGAGCTTGCGGCCCCTGGGATCGGTGAGCAGTAAGCGCGGCTTGGCCGAGCGGCTCAGACAGGCCTCGATCGCCTCGGCCAACGGTGCAGCCGACAGCACCATCCCCGGTCCACCGCCAAAGGGACGATCGTCCACCTTGCGGTGTCGCCCACCGGCCCAGCGCCGGGGATCAACCAGCTCAACGTCGATCAGCCCTCGCCGCCGCGCGCGACCGACGATGGATGCATCGAGGTAACCTTGGAGGGCCTCGGGAAACAACGAGATGACATCAATGCGGGGCACGATGCCCAGCATCCACGCCACCGCCTGAGCGGCAAGGACGCGTACGAGCTTGCGCCATGTCGGTATGTTCCCAACGTCCCCATCTCCGGAATCCCGCCCATGGCCACCCCCAGCGCAACTGAATCGCCCACCCTCATTGTCCTCGCCGCCGGCATGGGCTCGCGCTTTGGCGGCGATAAGCAAATCGCCAACGTCGGCCCGCGCGGTGAAACCATTCTCGATTTTACGACTTTTGATGCGCTGCGCTCGGGTTTTGGCGACATGATCCTGGTCGTTCGGCGCGAAAATCAGGCGACAGTAGCCGCCATGGTTGGCGACCGCATCGCCCGACACATCCCGGTGCGCTACGTTTTCCAAGACATCGCTGTACCGCTGCCCGGACTGCGTTCACCGCCTGGGCGCACCAAGCCGTGGGGGACCGGGCATGCCCTCGCCTGCGCGCTGCGCGGCCTCGACCACCCCTGTGGGGTGGTCAACGCCGATGATTGGTACTCGCCGACCGGCATCCGGGCCCTGGCTGCGTTGTTGGCTCGGCGGGATGCCACTGGCGTTCTGGTCACCTATCCGCTGGTCCGAACACTGAGTCCCAACGGACCGGTCAATCGCGCGGTGTGCGCCAGTGATGCGCACGGACTGCTCACCGCCATTGATGAAACCATCGGCATCGTTGCCGGCGCCCAGGGGCCCGAGCTCCGCGGTAGAGACGGCACGGTCACCAAGCGACTGGCGCCTGACACCAAGGTTTCTCTGAATTTATGGGGATTTCAGCGTGATTTCTACCAGCCGTTCATCGCCGACGTTGAAGCCTTCATCCGCAGCAACCGCTTGAGCACGACTGACGAATGCATGTTGCCGACGCTGGCGATGACAGGATGCACGAATCATGGCTGGACTCTGCGCGCTGAGCTGGCCCAGGCCGACTGGACGGGACTGACCTACCAGGAGGACCGCCCCGCAGTTCAGGCGCGGTTGCAAGCGGCCACGGATGCGGGCGATTACCCCTCGCCACTGTGGTCTTAAGATGCGCCGTCTCACTATTTCCCTCGGCTCAAGGGGTGACTAGTCTCCCGCCATGCCAGAGGCTGAGCCACCTAGTACAGCAAAGCAACGCGCCTTATATTCGACGGTCGAAGGCGATGTCCTGACCATCACGCTGCGCAAGGAATTTGATTCGGGCAATATCCATCAGGACTGGGCGCAGTCGATCCAGGTCATGCACGTTGGTCCCTATGCGAAGGTCGTGTTTGATTTATCGCAGTGCGGTTCGCTGAGCTCGACGTTCTTCGCCGGTTTGTTTCAGCTTCACGTGTTCTATTCGGCCAAGGGCATGCCGCCGATCGTACTGAGCAAACCTGATACCCGCATGGTGCGCAACCTACAGGCGCTGCGACTGACCGAATTCTTCACCCTCGATCAGCGTTAGCAGCGATGCCCAGTCTGCTCCTGCGTGGTCCACAGACCACGGTGGCGATCACCCCAGCGGTTCTCCTGGCACCAATGGAAGGCGTCACTGATCGTGCGTTCCGCGGCGAAGTTGCGCGGCTTGGCGGCATCGGCGCAGCGGTTGGAGAATTCATCCGTATCTCGTCGTCGCCAGCAGCTCTCCGTGTCTGTCGTCGTGATCTTGGAACACCCATCGGCATTCCGGTCGCCCTCCAACTGATGACGCCCGACAGCGAACATCTCGCCGCCAGTGTGGTCCACGCGACTAACGCCAAAGCAGCGTGGATCGATCTGAATTTCGGCTGTCCTGCAGCCGTCGTGTTCAACAAATGCGCTGGCTCGGCACTGCTGGCGCATCCCGAGCGGATTGCCGCAATCGTCCGCACTGCAGCTGGAGCCACTGGTTTGCCAGTCACCGCCAAGTTGCGGGCCGGCATCGCCTCACCAGCCCACCTCCGCGAATTGGTTATTGCCTGCGCCGAATCAGGCGCTGCGGCAGTCACGCTCCATGCGCGGCTCCGCATTCACGGCTATCACGAACCAGCCACATGGTCCTGGCTGGTTGAAGCTGCCGATGCCCTGCGTCATTGCTCGCGACCAGTCCCATTGATCGGCAACGGTGGCGTCGATACGGCCGAGCACATCGCGCGCATGCGCAGTGAAACCGGCGTCACTGCCGTCATGGTCGGCCGTGCAGCCCTGGCCGATCCATTCCTATTTCGGGTTGCCGCTGGTGGTCCCCCTGCCAGTGCAGCCGAGGCCGCCGCCTGGGCGGTCGGATACCTGCGCGCGCTTGGCCGCGGTGGACCCAAAGCAAAAATGCTGGTCCGCTGGTATCGTGCCGGTGGTTTGTTCGCTGACCGCGAGGAACTGCGCTGGACACTTTTACGCGGGCCGGAAGCGGATATTCTCGCTTGGTTTGCTGCTCAAGTATCACCGGACACGGTGTCACCGCAGCTCGCAGCCCGCGCGTAGCGCGTGTAGCCGCGAGCGAAGCGCGCTGTAGCCTGCTCGCCTATGCGTCTCCTCCGCCCTGCCGCCGAACGCGGCCACACGCAGATCGGCTGGCTCGATAGTTGGCACAGCTTTTCGTTCAGCGATTACTCCGACGAACACTGGGAGGGATTCCGCAATCTGCGTGTGATCAATGATGATGTCATCGCCCCCGGACAAGGCTTCGGCACGCACGGTCATCGCGACATGGAGATCATCACCTGGGTCCTCGACGGAGCGCTGGAGCACCGTGATTCGCTCGGCAGCGGTGGCGTTTTGCGTCATGGCGACGTCCAGGTGATGACCGCTGGAAGCGGGATTCGCCATAGTGAGTTCAACGGTTCAAAAACAGAACCCGTCCGCCTGCTGCAGTTGTGGATCCTTCCCGACCGCGCCGGACACCAGCCGCGCTACGGGCAAATCCAGGTGCCAGAAGCTGAGCGCACAAATCGCTGGGCGGTGATTGCTGCTAGCGGCGGACGCACCGGCGCATTGCCGATCTGCGCTGATGCGACGATTTTAACCACGCAATTAACCGCTGGGACGACTCTGGCACTGCCCATCACGGCACCACGCCACGGCTGGCTCCAGGTCGCGCGCGGCGCGGTGCAGATCGCGGATATGAAGCTGAAGGATGGCGATGGGTTGGCGATCAGCGGGGAAACTGGGATAACAGTCACGGCATCGACTGATGCAGAGCTGCTGTTCTTCGATCTTGCGTGAACCTTCGAACGTAGAGTTTTTATCCACAGATTTCGCGGATTGCACAGATTGCGATGAACCACCCTGCGTCTGCAAAATCTGCGAAATCTGCGGATTACTCTGCGCGAAGTTCGAATCGTGATATCAACGCGCTTTGATCACTTGTGCGTCAGCCAAGGCGAGATGGTCACCAATATCGAAACGCTCGCCTGCCTCGACGCGCAACGTCAAACTGGCGACGCCGGTGAGATCAAGATCCAGCGCGCGCGGCGCTTCGTTACCACGAACACGATTACGCCAGAGTTCCTTGCCGTCTCCGACGAATACGGCAACGCAGTCACCATCCGGAGCGACACCATCACTGATGCCAACCTGCGCACGCAAACGGGTATAAGCGCCAGTCAAACTCCAAGTTAGCGTCGCGACGCTGTGAACCACCAGTCCTTTGTGATAGCGCCGACCGCCCAGGATAAGCGGAGCGCCGCCAATGGCTGCATCGACCGTACGGGGCCAGACCACGCCAAACATGCCTTCTTCAACCGCAGTGACCGGCAGATCGGACAGATAAATCCGGCGTCCACCCTCGACGCGAAATTCAAGGCCGCGCACAATCGCCGGATCTAAACGCACGGTGGGCGCAGCGGCCAGCACGAGGCCTTCAGCCTTCAACATGACATCCAGTGGAGCCTGATCGGTAACCATGGCCGCGCGCAGACGCAATCCGGTCAGACGTTTGCTGGGCTGGTTCAAGCGTAATGCCAGAACCTGATCCAGCGGCAGCTGGTCATCACCCATGCTGGAGTGAAAGAGCAGCTTGCCGTCAGCGAGACCCTTCACCGTTCCAGGGAGAGGACCGCTGGCGACACGGATCACGTCGGCGGAACCGTTGGCCATGGGCAGATCAGGCCGGCCCCAGCCAGCAATTTTTAAAAGCGGTATTTCGAGCGTCCCAAGTGGTCCGCGCACCGCGATGTGTTCACGACCAACTCCAGCCTGCAACGCATCAAACGGCAGCCAGGAACCATCGAGGAGTTGAACACCCGCCTCGCTCGCAATCGTCGTCCGGAGTGGCCCATCGCTGATCAGCAGGCGATCAACATCGGCCAGCGCCAGTTCGTTGGTACCGACCTTCACCCGCTCGGCATTGATGACAGTCAATTCGCCGGCCGCCACCTGACCATCAAAGCCCGTCGCCGTGGCGGCAGCGAGTCCAACAGCCAGCAGCAGAAGGAAACCCAGGCGCATGGTGAGAGGCTATGGGGTAATGACGAATCGGAAACACGCTTGCTCGGCAGCCATGATCTACAGACCATACCGCCATGCGCGTACTGCTGCTTTCCGCGTTCGTCGCTCTCAGCCAACTGTCGGCACTGGAGACCGATCCCGCAGCGGTGTTGCCGCCAGATCCGGCGATTGACGCGCGGATTCCCGACCTTGCCCGCAGCCGACAGCGCTGGGCTGGCACACCGTATCCGCGCTTGATGGCCACGCCCTGGGGCAAGGTGATGATCAGCGAGTGGACGTATCGACTCGGCCAGTTGGCAACGCCCGGTGTTGACCAGGGATTTGCCAGCATCACGGCATTGGCGGCTGGCGTTGCGCCGCGACCTGGGGGCCAACTCGATGCGGTCATTGCGGTGGCTGGACCCGACGAAGTCATGGGCCGCCTCTTGGTGGATGTACTACACCACGGTCAGCATGGATTTGGTTTCCTGGGCGAGTCGCGGCAGGGCATCATGACCTGGGTGAATGCCGGCAATACACGGCATGAGCCCATTGCTCCTACGCCCATCGCCGACCGTGAGGGCGACCTCGTCGTGGTAGTGCGTCCGCAGCGCTGCGCTCAGCTCGCTGGAACTCCAGTCACTCCGCTGCTGACTTGGTTGGGCACACCAACCATCAGCGTCAGCCTAGCTTCAATTGGACTGCGCGAACACGTCCACGTGCCAGCCTCAGCATTGTCGCGCGACATGGCAGCGGTTACCACGCACTGGGCCAACCCAGCCGAACTGAGCGCACTGCCCATCACGACGCTATGCGCCCTTACCTGGACGCTAGAATCGCGCGCCGCCAGCGTGCTGCTGAATGCAATTGGCGTGGATGCCAAGCACCCGCAACCGGGAAGCATCGAAGATACGCTTGCCCATCTCGGCCTTCCTGGGTTGGCAGAAACTACCTTGGCCGCAACTGGACCATCCGTGGTCTGGATGTCGGAAGGAGTGCCATTTCCAGCCTGCAATCTCGCGCTCGCCATCCAGCAAGACGTCGCGCAACGCTGGATCGCTGGCCTCGCGGGCAAACTCAATTTGGCTGCGGTCGGCGATGGCTCATTCGCTGGCCACGTCGGCCTTTTACCCGTCACCATCGGTTGGGTTGCAGGAACCACGCCCGATCAAGGACGACTATTCCTAACCACGGATCCCTTGGGTCTGGATGTATGGCGTAAACGCACGCCCGGCTTTGCCAAAGCGCAGACTATCGCCGTGGCACTGTCGGAAGCCCCGTCCCATTGCATCGCCATCGGTGTCAGTCGCAGCGGCGCATCGTGGGGCACGCTGACGCAATTGATCGTACCGCTCTTCACCAGCATGGGCGCACCACAAGTCATGAGCCTGCCGCAGGACCTGCGTGGAGTAACTACCACTGGCTATCTTTATGCCTCGATCGCCCCTGAAGGCAGCTGTGACATTCGCTCAGGCGGACTGCTCGGTGGTCCAGCCACGTGGGGTTCCGTGTTCCCCGTAGCCCTCCAGGCCACGGTATGGATTCAGCTCGAACAACTGCGCGAAGCTGAAAAAGCGCGGCCAGTGAAACCAGAACCGACTCCACGCACGTTCTAAACCTAGAAAACGCATTCGAATTTACAGGAGACACAGAGGCACTGAGGCCAGAAGAGTTTAGCGGAAGAGACATTGTCACCAACAGGGCGACCTCTCCATTTCCTCCAACCCTACATTGCTCGGTTGAAACACCCCAAGGCAACCGCAGAGGCGCAGAGGCCGCTGAGATCGCAGAGGAGAACGTCCATTGGATCGTCACCCTGTGGGTGAGTGGCGCCAGAAACAGCAATGACTTCTAACCCAGGCCCTCTGCGTAGCTCTGCGCCTCAGCGATTGCCTTGAAAAGAGTACTCTAGGACTAACTCCTTCGGACCTCTGCGGCTCTGCGTCTCCTGTGCATCGAAACACGGAGTTTAGGTTGAATTCTGGTGGAGATCTCGCGCAAATAAAACAGCGCGGAACGATGTCCCGCGCTGCTTCAGTCTACCGTGAAAGGAACGCCTAGAACGGCTTCGAGTTCGAAGCCTGATTCGGGTCCTGCAGCTCTTGCAGTTCGATAATGCATACCGCACCGGCAGCGACGAACGCCAGGCACGAGATGATGACCAGCCAGAGATAGATTTTATCGGAAAGCATGGGTGGGTTCCGTTGCTATCAGAGGTGGTTGGTGGCCTTGTCGCCACTCTTCAGATCCACACCCGGAGCCTCGTTCCATGAAGATGGAATGATGCGCGCGTGGGAAATATCAGCCAGCGTCCGCTCGACGCGTGCCTTGCAGATGTAGGTGCTGTCGCGGTAGATGAAGAACACTTCGCCTTCCTGGACACCGGAACTGGTTCCGAGCGACAGGGTGACAAATTCCGGTTTCTTGCCCGCCGTGGTCGCGGCAACTCCGGTGACGATAGCGCTCAGCGCTTGGGTATTGCCGCTCTCATCCTTGAGTCCGTCGTACACCTTGGGGTGCTTTTCGCGAACCTGAGCGATAAAGGCATTAGCCTTCTTCAGCTCATCATCGCGCTTGTTGAGGTCCTCAGTGCGACGGGTCAATTCGGTCTGCAGGTTGTTGTTGTCGTCTTCCAGTTCGGCGAGCTTCACGTTGAGATTGAAGGCAGCCGCACGGGTGACGTTAGCGATGCTCGATAGCTCACTGTTGCGCTGACGCGCCTGGGTGAGCGACGCCGTCGTCTGATTCATGTCGTCCTTGAGCGCATTGTAGTCCGTCTGTTGACGAGCGAGGTCGCGCTGGAGGTTCTGCTTCTCGGCTGACAACTCGGTGATCTTGTTCTCGAGCTGCCGGATATTGCCAGCATCATCGCTGCGGTCCTTCTGCAGGGCGATAACGTGGTTCTCTGCCTTGACCCGATAGGCTGACTCGGTCGCCACTTGCTGACTGTACTTCTTCACCTCGGCGGCGAACTCCGTCGTTTCCGTGTGCCAACGACGCTTCCAGTTTTCGCGGGTCGCGAACAGGGTCATTTGCACGAACATGAACGCCAGGGCGATCACCAGGTTGAGAACGATAAAGATGCGCAGGGCAAGGCTCATGGCTCAGGAATCCCGTGGAAGGTGTGGTGGCGCGAAGCGGTTCTTATTCTTTGCCGGCACCCGCGGCGCGGGCGTCGAGACGCTGCTGCTGCTGGTAGGCAGCGAGCAG
>CAZZAM010000072.1:0-7840 GCA_964652775.1 uncultured candidatus Brocadiaceae bacterium
CGACGTGCGCGTCCACTCCGTCGCCGGCCAGGGCACGCGGACGACGATCCGCCTAGCTTGGAAGAAGTCGGCATTTTCGTGTCGGATACGCTGCGCTGGCGGATCACCCATCGGCGGTTCAAGCATCATTGAGATGCGCGCATTGCCCCGGCTGCGAGCTACGGCTTGCTGCGCGAGCTGCTACGCGCGCTGCGCGCGGGCTACGGGATCAATCCGCACGCCGTTTAGGCACTGGCCATAGCGCAACTTCCGCCACGATGCACCGCCGTGCGCGGCCTAGTCCTTATGCTGTTGTCCCTGGCGATCGCCTGTCACGCAGGCGAAGCACTTGGCCTGGACTCATTGAGCCTGGAAGCGCCCGGTTACCGAACCCATCTCGAGGCCGGCGGGGTAGTGACCGTCACGGGACAGGGCTTCGCGGCCCGACTGGGTACCGACCGCGCCTTGCTGCTGACCGGCGAAGCCCTGCGTTTTGACAAGCAGCGGGATTCATTGTGGGCCACGGGCTCGATCGTTTTCGTCTTACCTGGAATTCGCATTCACGCTGATCGAATCGGCCTGCACCCGGACAAATTCCGCCAAGTCGGAGATGCCGTGATGCGTGGTGCTCCCGCCACTGTCGATCCTGGCGAAGTACTCGGCGATGCCTGGCAGGTCGAAGCATGGTTTGAAAGCGGCAGTCATCATATCCACGTGCGCGCCGAGCACTTGGAGATGCATAGCGATCGCATGACCTTCCATGGCGTCATCGCTGATTTTGGTCATGGCGGTTCACTGTCGTTCAACTGTCCGCGCCTGCATGTCTATCTGCGCGACAAGGCGCGGATGGATAAGAGTGAAGAGATGGTCGCACGCTATATTGAAGGCGTTGCCGCCATTCGCCCATCGATCCGTGTCGCTGGCGTGCCCGTGCTGTGGTTGCCGTACATCTACCGCGACTACATCCTCGACTACCCGTGGTCCACGTTGGAAGCCGGACATCGCAAGCGCCTCGGTACGTGGGTGCGCTATCGCATCGGCTCGAATCTGCGCGAGATGGGCGGATGGCGCACGCGCATCGAAGGTCGGCTTGATCGCTACAGTCGCGCCGGCAATGGCTATGGCTTGAATGGCTATTGGAAACACGCCACGTACGGACGCGGCAGCACCACCTTCTACCGGATGGAAAATGAAAACGTGGTCAGCGCGAAAGACGAAACAATCAGGACCGGCCAGCGCTGGGGCGGAGCCTCCGACAACGAGCATTATGTCTCCGACAAGGGCTGGGCAGTTGCAGCCCGCTACACCAACCTGCCCAATGCCGATCCGTCATTAATCCTACCGATTGACCGTGCTCCAGACGAACGCTTCCGCACCGACTACCTGCGCGATGAGTTGTCCGAAAAACCATTTGCCCGGCAGGGCGTGGTCGGGACCTGGGTGCTGCCGTGGATGAGTTTCACGGTCGACACCGAACGGCGGCCAAACGATCGCCTCAACGAAGCCGAACGCTGGGTAGGCGTGGAGGCGGTGATCCCCAAGGTGAGCCTGATCGGTCCGCTCGCCATCGAAGGCCGCGCCTGGTTTGAAGAATTGAACTTCCTGTTGCAACAGACCTCAGCCGAACGCACCACCTGGGACACGGCATTGTCTGCGACGTCCTGGTTCGGCGGAAATGAAGCTGATATACGGGTCGGTTTCCGCGGTGTGCGCTGGGACAATGGCCGTATCAATGCGGTCGAGATTCAATCGCACCACCAATTGTTCGTGCCCTTTATGAACGCCGGCACGGCCATCCGCTTAACGGCGAATGCTGGCGAGGTCAATTTCATCCTGTCTCCGCGCATTGGGGTCGAGGCAGTGGGTACGCTGAAGGGCAACGGCAATCCTGGGTTCAATTTTTATGACGGCCGAGACTTCCTGGACCAGAATCGCCGCTATCTGTCCACCGGGGCTGATTTTTCCGTCTATGGCGGAGGCCGCGTCCTGAACGTGGCCAGCACGGCCCGTTGGGCTCTGCGTCACGAGGACCGTGAAGCGCGGGATTTCGATGGGACCTACCGCGTGGGCAGCTCATCGCTCGCGGATGTTGCTTATTCCATACGCGGAATTCCGCATCCCGACATCGAAATTGATTCGGTCGGTACCTGGGACGCCCGCCTCGCGCGCTGGACCGCCTTCGACTCGCGCGCGCAGTGGCAGGTGACCAAGCGTATCGACCTGCTCTACAATGGCATTTACGCACCGCGCACGGCACTCTCCGAACATCGCTGGTTACACCGCGCCGGCAGCGAAGTGCGGCTCAGTCGTTACATCCTGGAAGGCTGGGTCGAGCTGCGTCCCGACATCGAAGGCACTCCGAAGGGCACCATCATCTCCATGTGGCATGTCGGCTTTTCTCGCCGCATGATCGACGGGACCATGAACCTGGGATTCGAACGCGCCACGTTGCCGGTAACTGGCGAACTTGATCATCGCTTCGCATTCCAGTTCTCGGTTGGCGGAGATGAGCGCGACGCGAAACGCTCGATCCGTCCAGCGTTTGGCTTCTAAACATGCTTGGCAATGCGCTCCGCGTTTCACTGCTGCTCGGATGGCTGGCGTTTACCGGCTATCATGTTGCTCGGCACATCTTGCCCGACCTCGGCCTGGCCCCGCAACGTGATCCCCAGACTGTCCTCGCCGCCAACCTTGGAAATACGTACCATTATGCCTTGACCTGGCAGCCGGATGCTAGCAAGCCGGCGATTCCGGTTGGAACAGCCTACATGGCCAGCGCGACTGACGATGTCGGCATCAAGCTGACCACGGTGATGAAAATCCGCGATGCCGCGTTTGTACCTGGCTATAAACTTCTGCGTCTATGGATTGGCGGACTCGGTAAGACCATTGATCTACGCATTGAGGAAGACCTCGATGCATCGCTCCGCCTGCATGCCATGTCGGTGTCCGGCCAGATCTTTGGCAAGACTTTCACCGCCGAAGGACCGGTTGACCACCGTGGTCTGACCGTGCGTTGGAAAGCCGGATCCGATGCGGGAACAACCGTGCTGCCCGATGTAAAACCCGATCGCGTCGGCGGCAGCGATTTCATGTCGAACCTGCCTAGCGGACTGAATCCAGGCGATCGCTTTTCCTACCCCATCTCGACCTTGGACCCAATGCACATGAGACTGGCAGTCAAAGAAGCTGTCTTCCATGTTCTCGCGCGCGCACCTGGAAAAACTGCCGCTGGCCCGGCCGAGCTCTGCGAAGTCGAATTGCACGTGGACGGCCGACGTAGCGCCAGAATTTGGTGCGATGACCGTGGCCTGATCCATCACCAACGGATTATCGATCTCGGACTGGAACTACATTTAACCGGAATCGATGACAGCCTGGGTGCGCCCGTGTGGCCACCGGCCCGCGTGCCCAGTGCGACCACCGCCGAGTTGACACCACGATGACGGCAGACGGATCCGATCGCGCCTATTGCCGCGCCATGCTTCCCAAAGTATCGCGCACTTTTGCCGCCTGCATTAATCTGTTGCCGCCACCACTTGACCATCACGTTTTGGTCGCCTATCTGCTGTGTCGCATCGCCGATACGATCGAAGATGCCCCAGCACTGACCGCAGACGAAAAACGCCGGCTGCTTGCCCATTTTCGCTCACAGCTCGACGAAGGCGGACCCGACAGCGATACCCTCCAACAGGCGTTCTCAGCTGGTACGACCGATGATGAACAACTCACCCGCGATGCCCAGCGGACCCTGCGCGAATTTCGCGATTTCCCGAGCAACGTCCGCGCCGCGATCCGACCGTGGGTGCAAGAGATGTGCGCGGGTATGGCGGGCTTCGCTGCCATGCAGCCGCACCCAGATCGGTTTCAGGCTCTTGAGCAGGTAGATGATCTGGATCGCTATTGCTGGTACGTCGCTGGAACCGTGGGCCACATGTTGACCGATCTGTTCCGCATCCACAGCCCACGCATCACCCAGCCGCGCTACCAGCGATTGAAAGCTCACGCTACCGACTTCGGCCTCGGTTTGCAGTTGGTGAATATCATCAAAGACGTCGCTGACGACCGCCGCCGGGGCTGGTCGTTCGTTCCCCGTCAGCTGTGTCTGAACAACGGTGTCGATCCCGAACACTTGCTTGATCCGGCCAACGCCAACGCCTCACGGCAAGCATTGGGTGCACTGATCGCCAAAGCACGCGGCCATCTGGATCGCGCCCTGGACTACTGCACCGAATTGCCCCGAACTGAATACCGCATGCGACGCTTCTGCCTCACGCCGCTCTATTTCGCCATCCGCACCTTGGCACTCGCACAACGCGATCAGCGGCTCTTGGATCCGGCCCACAAAGTCAAAATATCACGGCGAGAGGTGTATCGTACGATGGGCGTGAGTGGCCTCATCGCGCCAAGTAATCTGCTGGTGCGCAACTACTATCGTCAACTGGCGAGCGCGTAGTTTCGACGTTTCACGCGCGATCCAAGGCAACCGCCGACTCTCGGCTAAAACCTTCTGGCCTCTGCGTCTTTGCGCCTCCTGTTCTTCGAACTGCTGAACATGGGTTTATGGTTAAGTCTCTGGCAACGCAGGTGTCTGTTCATCAGTAACACCCGCATCCAACCTGGAGCCGCCCATGAGCACCACCGTCGAGCTGACGCCACGAGTCAGCAAGCTGTCAGCCGCCATGCTGCGTCGCCTGCGCCAAGCCCATGAGCGGAGTTGGCTGACGCGGGTCCTGCTCTCGAGTTGCCATCACTCCGATGGCTGTCCGGAAACGGTCAACGTACGTCAAGGCACGTGCATCATTGCCAATCCCAACCTCGTACAGCCGCGGATCGAGTATCATTTTGCTGAGATTTGTGATGTTACTCTACATTTATTGTGGCTCGTTAGCAACGGCACGCGTTCCGCGTGTTTGGCTCAGGTAGCACCCTGGATGGTCACCGGTGACGATGCCGAACATGTCCACGCCGATGTGGTCAACGGAGCGGTCACCTGCGGCCTGCAAACAACAGTCTTGCTTCCCTATGGTGGACGTCGCATGGGTACCGTCACCGCCATCGCTGGGGTTCGCGTTCAGCTGCGCTTGCAGCCCGTGATCGTATCTGGACCACCAATTGGTTGGCACGCACCAACGACCTGAATCTAGTTCGCTCCTTTGAATTATCCCAAGGCAACCGCAGAGGCGCAGAGGCCGCTGAGAGCGCAGAGGAGAGCGGATCTTTTGTCCTCCCTGCGAGTGATCGGCACCGGGAACAACCACGTCTTCCAACCCCAATCCTCTGCGACCTCTGCGTAGCTCTGCACCTCTGCGGTTGCCTTGGATTGCGGTGTTTACGGTAATCTAGGCCGAGTTATTTGTGACATTGCTCCAACAACAAACCCCTGGCAATTGCCAGGGGTTTGTTGTTGAGCACAAGCGATGGAAAATTACGGCTGCGCTTGGGCAGTGACCGGCGGGATGACCGTGCCATCCCAACCGGTGACCCGTGCCGTCGTCCACCAGTAGGCAGCGGCGACTCGGCGCTGCAGATCTTCGTTGGCGACGGAAGTCCCCGGAGCAACCCACTCGGCGGCCATCACTGGACCTTCACCATCGGTTGCGATCTTGCCATCGCGTCCAGTGGCCATGATCTCGGCGACATCAATCAGCGGGATCTTGTGTTCGGCGGTGTATGAACGCACCTGGGCATTGTACCAATTGCGCTGCGCGTTCCCACGAACCGCGAGTGGCATGGTGGTCCAGATGACTTTCAACGCTGGACGTTCGGCAGCGACGGTATCAACCGCTCCGTGCACGTCTTTGAGAGCTTGCCGCGGATCACGCGGTGATGGTCCATCATCGACTTTCCAACCCGGTTCGGGTGTGCCGAGTCCGGCCGGCACCTTCACATGCGTGCTTAGATGGTTGATCCCGACGTTGGGAAGCTCGACTGGATAGTTCACCCCTGGATTGATCGTCGTGGCGGTGCCGTTGCCTTGAGTCGCGTACGATACAATGTTTTCGGTGAACACGCTATCCAGCGCCGTGTTGCTCAGGTTGATGTCCATGCCCGCCGTAAATTGGCGGTACGGCACCTGGATGGTGCGACCATTTGGGAATGCATCGGGGGCAAGTTCCATCGCCGCCACATCAATGTTGGACCCGTCGCGCTTGGCGATCCGGGCGAAGGTCTCGGCAGACTTATCGGCGCGCACAGCAGAGGGCGCACGATGAATGCCGACCGCTCCGCCTTTGTACCAACTCGCGCTCATCGGTCCCTTGCCGATCCGCAGTTGGTAACGGGCGTCATGCTTGGCGAGGGCACTGAGACCCTTGGCCAACGGGCTGTTGTCGGAACCAACCACGAGCATCGTCTTGGTCGTCCGCACCCGCTCGACCACCGAGTCCGGTACCTGGGCAATCTGGTCGCTGATCGCCGCACCAGCAACAATGGACATAGCCTGAGCTTTGGGCGCCTGATCAGCCGCAGCGGCCAGGGAAGCAACGATGAATAGCAGGGGCATACGCATGGCAGTGATCCTCTAGGTTATTTGACCGCGCCGACCGCCGCATCATGACCAGAATCTGCCAGGAGCTCGATCCTGCCACTGCACACAACCAAACTGATATCGGTGAGATATGCTTCCGGGACCTGTTTTCTGAGCTTTTCCACGCCATCGACCTGCCAGGTGACCTCGGCTGAGCCATTGCTGGGCGGCGCCACCGTAACCCGGAGCGTGTGGTTCCCCTCCTCGCGCATCCACATGGGATCGGATATCTTGGTCGCCGCGATCACGGGGCTGACCAACTCGGGATTTAATCCCGCGTGATTCGTTACTGTCAGTCCAACGCAAAAGTACGGACAGTGGCGTTTCTCGACTCGGTAGGTGACTTCGTAAACGCTCTTCAGTCGCGGGGTGACGGACTGACCAACCAGAAACGGACGCGAGTCCAACTCTGTATGGTTGGTTGCACTCATCGTCGTATCCAATCGCAGCATCGTCCACTCTGGCTTGATCACTGCGGGAGTCAGCTTCATCGGCGCAGCCGCTGTCGGTGCTGGCATAGGCAGGGTCGCCACGCTCGTGTCCAACGCCGCAGGCGTAGCTTGGCGCACCTGCCACACGACGAGGCTGGTAATGACGGCGAGACCAACGCCAATGCCGATCATCGCCAACGTTGACGTCGTCGAGGTCGCCGCCGCTTTGGCCGGCGTCGCTGCTGGCAAACCACGCTCGCGGAGTGCTGCCACCAACGCTGATTCGCGACTGCTGGCGACCGCAGGCAGCGCACACAAAGCGAGAGCCCCCAGCATAGGCGCACTGCGACCCATGCGACGACGCAGATGCTCCATCGCGCGATCCAACCGGCGTTTCGCGGCAACTTGGGTGATGCCGTGGCGACGACCGATCTCCTCTTGGCTCATACCAAACCAGAAGTAATCGACGATGACACCGCGCTCATCCTCGTGGAGATGGGTCAGATGTTCTTCAAGTTGGCGAATCTCGTCCTGACGATCAAGGTCAGGCGTCGGCTGAACATGGTTCATGGTTTCTGCGCCCGTTGCAACATGTCGTTCGCGCCGTCGCCGCGCCCCCTGCGATGCCAAGTGATTGATCGACACCGAACGCGCACAGACCAGCAACCAGCCACCGAGACTGCTGCGCACACTCGCCGCGTCGCGCGCCAAACGAATGAAGGTCTCCTGCACGGCGTCTTCCGCGTCCTCGCCAGCGCCCAACACCCGACGACAGGTGGAGCGGACCATCGCGCCATACTGGTGCACCAACGTCGCGAACGCTTCCTGGTCCCCGCGCACCGTCCACGCCGCGAGCAAGCGCAACGACGGGTCGGCCGTGGACTCCTCAGGTGAGTCCACG
>CAZZAM010000073.1:0-265 GCA_964652775.1 uncultured candidatus Brocadiaceae bacterium
ATGGAATAGGCTCAGAGAGAGGACTTCCTTAACTGAACACCATTAGGCTGAAGCCTGCGCTCCCAGGTGGGCGTCTCTTCGAGGCTCGCCTCACGTGCGATGTCACACAACGTCTACCGGAGTAACCCGGGCGACCGAGGAGTGTTGGCGGCTACAATGGCGCGTAGCGCCAGCCGCCATGATTTCGCTAGCGTAGCGACGCGAAATTAGACTCCGACCAGCCCGAGGGGGCGTGGGGGGCGAAATCCCCCACAGCAAAAACCCC
>CAZZAM010000073.1:275-7522 GCA_964652775.1 uncultured candidatus Brocadiaceae bacterium
CCCCTCCTTTGTCTCCTGAGCCGCCTCTCCCAAAAATCCCCCCCCCCCCCCCGGGGGGGGGGGGGCCCCCCCCCCCCCCCCACAGCAAAACGACGCTTACTTGCGAATGTCTTTAGAATCGATCCAGCGCATCATCTTGCGCAATTTACGACCGACTTCTTCGATCTGGTGCTGCGACTCGGACTTGCGCAGGCGTTCCATGTTCGGTTTGCCCGCTGCGCACTCGGCGCGGAATTCTTTGGCCATCTTGCCGGACTGGATGTCCTTGAGCGCGGTCTTCATCGCCTTCTTCACAGTCGGGGTGATGATCTTCGGGCCGACCATGTAGTCGCCGTATTCAGCGGTGTTGGAGATCGAGTAGCGCATGTAGCTCATGCCGCCTTGGTACATCAGGTCGACGATGAGTTTCACTTCGTGCATGCATTCAAAGTAGGCCATCTCGGGCGGATAGCCGGCCTCGACTAGCGTTTCGAATCCTGCCTTAACAAGCGAGGTCAGGCCGCCGCAGAGGACCGTCTGCTCGCCAAAGAGATCGGTCTCGGTCTCGTCTTTGAAGGTTGTCTCGATGATGCCAGCGCGCGCGCCGCCGATGCCAGCGCCGTAGGCGAGGGCGCGTTGCAGAGCTTTGCCGGTGGCATTCTGAGCGACCGCGACCAAGCAGGGAACGCCGCCGCCTTTTTCAAACTCGGAACGGACGGTGTGACCGGGACCTTTCGGCGCGATCATGCAGACGTCAATTTCCTTCGGCGGCTTGACGAAGCCGAAGTGAATATTGAAGCCGTGAGCAACCATCACCATCATGCCTGGACGCAGGTTCGGCGCGATCTCGGTTTCGTAGACCTTGGGTAGGAACTCGTCTGGCACGAGGCACATGACGACATCAGCCTTCTTGACGGCTTCGCCAACCGGCAGGACTTCGAAGCCGTGCTTGAGGGCGAGCTTGCCGTTGGCACTGGTCTTGGAGTGGTTTCCAACGATCACCTTCACCTTGCTGTCGCGCAGGTTCAGTGCGTGGGCGTGGCCTTGCGAGCCGAAGCCGATCACCGCCACGGTCGAAGTGCGGATGGTGTCGATGCGGGCGGTTTTCTCGTAGTGGACCTTGATGGTCATGTCGTCGGCTTCCTGAGGGGGGGGCAGCGGTTGAGGGGGCGGATGCTAGCTAGTCGGTCGGCGGAGGCAAAGCCTCTCGCCCGGCCAAGGTTCAACATCACGGAACTGCGGGAATTGGCGGCGTGCCGTTGTCCGGCAGACGTTGCGCGGTTGTCGGTTGTTCAAGCAGCTCCAACGGCAGGGAATAGCAGGCCAGACGACGTAATATGCTCCAGTCTGGTTTCTTGCCTACGACTTCCTGCATCGCCAAAGCCACGGCCAAGGCCTGGGATGGTGGCAAAATGGCGTCATCGTGTAGCCAGATCAGGTCGGTTGAATCGCCTTCACTGGTGCGCGTTCCGCTTAGTCCCGAATTGCCTTTTCCAAGTAACCGCGCGAAGGGGGCTAGGCCTTTGTAGGCATCGGTCAAGTTGACAGCGCGTTCGTCGATATCTGTCGCCAGGCCGGCTGTTCCTATGATGTCGCGGGTGCGTACATCGACGAGGACGTCGAGCGCATAGGCAAGTGGATCATGATGTATGAGGTAGTCTGACTTATCTTCTGAGTCGCTCTTCGGCCGACTGAGCTTGCCAAGATAACGTTCGGCGATGAGGCGTGCTTCCTTCGCTGCCTGAATCTTCGCCCCTGGTTCGCTGATGTCGTTGCATGCCCGCAACGCAATCAGTACGCGAGCGATTGCGGCTTCGCGCGGGCGGGTATTTTCGAGAGCTGCGGCGATGCGTGCGTCGGTCGCCACGCGATGACTGGGCGTTGTGTCGAGGATCGTGGCCCGCAGTCGCACGGCAGATAGCGGATCCAGTGCTGCGCTACGCATGAGGAGATCAATGACTGGCAACAGGGCATTGCGCGACGTCGTTGATGTCGGTAGTGGAGGCAGCGCGGCAATTTCTGGATTATCCCCAGCGATCGCGCGCCAGCGCGTGATCAGCCACAGGGGCGCGTTGGCTGGGGTTGGCCGAATACGCGGCGCATCGGGATCATCGCTTGCTGCTGGTCCCAACAGGGATCCACACGCATGGGCAATGAATTGGAGCTGCAGGTCCATGCCGTCACCAGCATGCGGTCGGACCAGCGACAGCGCCGTCTTGGTAACGGTATTGAGCGTAGTCAGCCATTCAGCTCGCTCACGCAACACGTCTTTGAGCGGCCGTGGCACGGTTGGCCTGGCAACGGCGGCGTCGGCAAGTCCAGGCAGCAGGGCCAGCAGCATACCCAGACCCTCTGGCGACTGTTGGGCTGAGACCAGTACGGATAGTTGATCGATGGCTGGACGTACCAGGGCCGCGTCACCCGGTTTGGCCGCACGCAAGGCGTTGCGCGCCTCGGCCCAGGCCAGCCAGAGTCTGAGTCGGCGATGATCGGGGTGTCCGCTGCCAAGCGCAGCCACGGCCTTCGCTGCGTGCGACAGGGCTTTGAGCGTGGCCATGCGTTGGCGATCAAGGTTGTAAGATAGCGCTGATCGGACACACAGCAGCGCGTAATCTCTGCGGCCGATGAAATCCTTGCTCGCATCCATACCGACCTGCAGGCGCTCAGCGCCGTTGGCGGGACCGAGGCCAAGAACCGCGTCAAGTTTGCTGCGATTCCCAGTCGGTAGGTCGCTGGCATCCATCACCGGCAGATCGCCATCGTCTTGAATCACCAGCGTGGTCGAACCGAGATTGCTGGGCGTGTCCAACGTCCAGCCATCTGGGAAAACGCTATCATGCGGTTCGATGACGCCCTCGGGATCAAGTACCTCCAACAGCATGTCGCCATCGACGGTGACGGCCAAACGACAACCGCGACGAGCAAAGGTCACGTCATGCGGAGGTTGCGACAATACGATTGTACCCAGTAGCAGGGGATCGTCGCCGCCACGGTGAATCTGCAGGCACGATGACTCGGGCATCCAGACCAGTTCATGACCAGCACCGGCGATGCGACCTTCGCGCATCAGCCATTCGGGGCCAGGTTGAGGCAGGTTTGGATCCAGGCGCAGCTGCATGCGCCAGGCGCGCGGTCGCTGGGGAGCTACGCCGGGTGGGCGCGTCAAACCATACGAGCCACTGATATCACGCGCGTCGACCGTGTGGCTGCCCGGCGAGGAACGTGCCGCAAACATGGCCATCACGACAACAGCGCAGGTGATGCCGATGAGTCCAAGACGCCCACGTAGGCTCATCGGGACTCCACCAGTTTGAACAACGAGGATGCATCGAGAGCGTTGAAGTCGGGTCGGAACAGACTGAATACCGGATGGCCAGCGCTGAGCAGTCCAACGTCGTCATCGCTGCCGGTATCGACCCAGGCCCCATGCAATGCCCAAACCGTGCGTCCGCCTTCACGTACTGGTCGGTAGCGTTCGTGGAATCCACCGAGTCCGTGCTTGGCAACCCGCGGAGCGAGCCAGGTGGACGCGGCCGTAGCGGGCAGATTCAGATTCACCACGCATCCCGCGAGATCAGGCGTGTGGAGCAGGCGTGCGGCCCAACGTGCGGCGAACTCGGCAGCGTCGTCCTGGGTTGCCCATCCACGCCGACGTGAAACCGCGAAGCCGACGTGACCAGCGACCGCAGCTTCCATTGCCGCCCCAAGTGTTCCCGAGTAGAACACGCTGCGTCCTGCGTTAGGTCCATCATTGATCCCGCTGACGACCAGACGTGGTGGTTCATTGCACAAGCGATCGAGGGCTAATTTGGCGCAGTCGGTTGGTGTTCCGTCAACCGCGAACCCGAAAAATCCCGGCTCATGACGCGCTGCTGCGGTCAGGCTACGGTCAATGGTGATCGCGTGACTCATGCCTGAACGCTCATTTGCCGGGGCAACGGTGAGCACCGCTTGACGCGTATGCTGCCGTAACGCGCGGTATAACGAGCGTAAGCCGGGCGAAGCGATCCCATCGTCGTTGAGCAAGAGGATCATGGTGGGAGCGAAATCCCGGTGGTCGTGATCTCAGGGCGGGTAGGATACAAATGGGCTGAATGCTGGAATGCTGGAATGCTGGAATGCTGGAATATGGCGGTTGAACGTACCGTTTGAGCAGAAGTCATGCCTGTTGTTTGGCGATATTCACGACGTTCATCACGGCGGTTCGTTGTTGGTTCGACATTCCAGCATTCCAGCATTCCAGCATTCCAGCATTGATGGCAATTCATTCTTCCGCCTTCACGCCATACGACTCCAACTTGCGATACAGCGTCTTGAGCCCGATGTGTAATTGTCGCGCCGCTTTGCTTTTGTTGCCTCCGCAGTGGGCGAGCGAGGCGAGGATCAGACGCTTTTCAACCTCGTCCATCGGCAGGCCGACCAGCATCCGGATGGCATCGTCGGCCGTGGACATTGGCGGAGTGTTACGGGTCGGGACGTCGTTGCGGGCGCCATGATTCGCTGCTGCGGTCGGTTCGATCGCGTTGGGATCAAGCACCATCTGCTTGCCGGGACTCAATACGAAGAGTTTCTCCAGCGTGTTCTCGAGTTCACGCACATTGCCGGGCCAGTCTTGCCGCCGTAGATGTTGGACGACTGCGTCGGTCAGTTCTTTGTCCTGCTGATGATGACGGTTCAGCCGATCAATAAACGCGCGAGCGAGCAGGGGAATGTCTTCACGTCGTTCGCGTAGCGGCGGCACGAGAATATTCACGACGTTTAACCGGAAGTAGAGGTCCATGCGAAAGCGCGCTGCCAGCACTTCCTCTTTCAGATTGCGGTTGGTCGCACAGATCAGTCGGACATCGGCTTTCAACGGCTGATTGCCACCAATCCGTGTATAGGAGCCGTCCTGCAGCACGCGCAGCAACTTGACCTGATTATCCAGCGGCATCTCGCCAATCTCATCAAGGAACAGCGTGCCGGCATCAGCGATCTCGAATTTCCCCTTCTTCTGACCAACTGCGCCAGTGAATGCGCCGCGCTCATGACCGAAGAGTTCGCTCTCAAGCAGATCGCGCGGTATCGCTGCGGTATTGAGTTTGACATAGGGCCGTCCGCTGCGATTCGACAGGGCCTGGACAGCATCGGCGACCAGTTCCTTGCCGGTGCCGCTTTCACCTTCGATCAACACGGTTGCATCGCTGCTCGCGACTTGGCGAATGGTCGCCTTCATCTGCCGGATCGCGGCGGAGGTGCCGACGATGCGGTCAAGCGCCTCATCGTACCCCAGTTCGCGCCGCAGGGCCTTGTTCTCGCGATTGGCCGAGGCCATCCGGATGGCGCTCTCGATCGTTGCGCGCAGTCTGGCAATATCGACCGGCTTGGTCAGGTAATTGAAGGCTCCTTTTTTGATCGCGGCTACCGCGATTTCCTCGTTGCCGTGCCCGGTGATCAAAATCCACGGAATGTTGCCCTGCCGTTCATGGGCGAGTTCCATCGTGGCCAAACCATCGAGATTGGGCAATTTGAGATCGCAGAGAACAACATCGATCTGGGCGGCACTCAATTTGGCGAGACCGGCCTCACCGCTTGCGGCAGTCAGGACGACATGCGCTTCGTCCTCGAGAACCTCCGCGTAGGTGTCGCGATTAGCCTGGTTATCATCAATGACGAGTATGTTAGCCATGGACCTGATTCAGGGTTTGGGTTTCGTGCGCCGCGCAGATGAAGATTTTTTCACCGCCGAGCGACGCGGCGTACGCTCGCTGCGTACGACGGCTTCGACCTCCGGCATCGGCAGTTCAGTGCGTGGACGCGCCAGTCCAAGCGGAGTCGGGAACTCAATCGTAAAACTGACCCCAGAGTCGGGATCCGAACTGACGTGGATGGTTCCACGATGCAGGCCGACCAGTTGCTTGACGATCGCTAGTCCCAATCCGGTGCCGCTCTCCTTATCGGAGGTGAAGGGCTGGAATAGGTGGGCGGCAACCCGTTCGCTGAGTGGTGGTCCATTGTTAGCGATGACGACGCGCACGGCACCGTGGCTGCTACGCGTCGCGACGAGGATGCGGCGATCGCCGGCGCGGCCGACCAGTGCCTCGCGCGCATTGACCAGGATGTTACGGAAGATCGACGCGAGATGCTGGCGGTCGGCTGGCACCAGTAGCAGCGCTTCGTCAGGGTGAAAAGAAAGCTGAACGTGATCTGCGGCATTCGCTTCGGCTTGCTCGTCGATCAAGCCACGCAACACCGCATTGACATCGACGGCTTCCGGATCTGGGCGGCCGGGTCGGGCAAAATGCAGAAATGACTGGACGATGTCTTGAAGGCTGCGCGCACTCTGACTTATCCGGGCAATACGCCGCTCCAAACGATCCCGACCCGGACCGTTAGGCAGCTCTTTGGCCACCTGATCGCGCAGCATGTCGGCATTCATGGTGATCACGCCGAGCGGATTCTTCAGTTCATGAACCAATCCGCCGGCTATTCGTCCCAGTTCCAATAGGCGATCGTCGGCCTCGGGTAAGGAAAACCCCGGCGTGCTCGCGATGCTAGACTGGGCACTGCGGCGAGTCATCGGCGCAACGGCGTCCCGCGTTTGCCGGTTGCAGTCTGATAATCATCCTCCAATTCGCGGAGTCGTTTGCGGATGAGGACGAGCTGTGCTGGGGTCAGATGATCCACGAACATGACCCCGTTGAGATGATCGAGTTCATGTTGGACCACGATGCCCAGAAAATCGCCGGCCGAGACATCGAGCGACATGCGTTGTTCAACCCCACTCAAATCTTGCCAGCGGATGGTGAAACGGTCATGCCGCTGAACCTTGGCGTAGATGCCAGGGAACGAGAGGCATCCTTCGTCGTAGCTCGTGGTTCCGGTGGGTGTTTCAATGAGCGGATTGATCCAGACCCGAGGATCGGGAACCTGGTCGTCATTACGGCGACCGTGATCAGTAACGAAAATCCGTCGTGCAACCCCGACTTGTGGCGCTGCTAGTCCAACTCCGCGCTCGGCATCCATGACTGCAAACATGCGCGTGCAGAAGCTGCGCAGATCATCATCGAACACGGTCACCGGTTCGGCGCGACGGCGCAGCACTGGGGCCGGATAGCGGACCAGGACTGGGCTCAGGGGATACGCGGCGGGTGAAGCAGCTTGCACCATGGCGGGGAATGAGGTCCTTGTGGCCTCGAAGAGATTCTTACAGTGCCAGCCCCCGTGCAAGGGCGCTCCGCGTCCTTCCGACACGATTCCGAGGCGAAACGGACCATGCCGGACCTGAC
>CAZZAM010000074.1:0-7469 GCA_964652775.1 uncultured candidatus Brocadiaceae bacterium
ATTCCAGCATTCCAGCATTCCAGCATTCCAGGCCTACCCTCTTTCCTTTCCCAGCCAGCCCTGACCCTTCCGCGCCGATGGAGCCACCTGGAATACGGACACTGCAGTTGCTGAACGCCTTGGTGGGCGCGGGACTCTATCTGAGTTTTCCGCTCGCGATCGAGACGTGGTCGCGGATGGGTTGGTCGCTCAGCCAGATCGGTTGGGCGATGGCGGGGAGCAATCTCTGCTACGCCGCCATCGTCGGTTTGGGTGGTCGCTTGTCCGATGGCTGGGGTCGAGCACGCACGGCGTTGCTGGGTGCTGGCATCTGCATGCTGGCGGCGCTCATCGCGCTGGGCAGTGGTTCTGCGTTCGGAGCCTTGATCGGGACGATGTTGGGCTGTGCTGGTTCCGCGATCTTTTTTCCTGGGAATGTCGGTTTATTCAGTGATGCACGCGATGTCAGCGGTGAACGAGCCCAGCCGCTGCACCTCAAAGTCAGTCATTACAATCTCGGCTGGTCGGGCGGCAATGTCGTCGGATTTGGTTTGGCCTGGTGCTTTGTGTTGTTGCCAGCGCAAGTCGGTTGGGCAACCATTGTTCTCTTTATGAGCGTGATTCTGTTCACGTTGTGGCGCTGGCGATCCTTGCCGGCGCGGCCGCCGTTGGCAGATGGCGACCGGGCGCCGCATCCGGCGCTGCCGCAGTTGACCTGGATCGGGCGTGGCTCGTTGCTCATCTACTGCATGATGGGCATGGCATTTATCAGTCTGTTGGAACCCGCACTCAAACAGCAGGGCCAGAGTGGTCTCGCTGCTCACCATGGATACACCGTTGCCTGCTTTGGCTACGCGGTTGGTTATTTCGTGATGTTTATCGTCCTCGGACGATGGGGTGGTTGGGTGTTGCAGCCCTGGCGTCTGCTGGCCGCACAGATCCCAATCATGGTCGCCGCGCTTGGCGTTGTGTCGCTGGCTCATAGCGAGGCACCATCAGAGCTGATATTATTTATGCTCGCACTGCTGCTCGGCGTTGGCTTTGCTGCCGTGTACACGGGGTCGATCTATTACAGTCTGCGCTTGCCGCACGGAGCTGCCCAGGCTGCTGCGCGGCACGAGACGGCGTTGGGCATCGGCTCAACGATTGGACCGGCGCTCTGTGGCTTGTTCATGAGTCACGTTGGCGGCGGTGCGCTTGACAGCTTGGGATTGTGGATGGTTATTATTGCTGCGTCGGTCATGGTCCTACAGGCGACCCAAATTCCCCGAGCGATTCGCGCAGGCGCAAGCTGAGGATCCGTGGACGTCGCTGATTTTGACTACGTGTTGCCACCGGAGCTGATCGCCCAGCACGGTATCGAACCGCGCGATGCCGCTCGGCTGCTGGTTGTTGGCTGTACAGCAGGCGAGGCGCAGCATCAGGTGGTCAACAATCTGCCTCGGCTGTTGCGTCGGGGCGACCTCCTGGTGCTGAATCGAACGCGCGTTTTTCCTGCCCGCTTACACGCGAAAACGGTTTCAGGCGGCAAACGTGAAGTACTGCTCGTCCATCCTGATGCCGAGCAATCGCAGGCGTGGCGAGTGATGATCCGGGGTCGGGTCCAGGAAGGCCAGACGCTCGACGTGTATGGCGTTGCGACCCAGGTCAGTGCCTGTCATCCTGATGGGGAACGCACACTCCAATTTCCGCAGGGGATAGACGTGTTGGCTCTCGCCGAGCGCCACGGTTCGATCCCGTTGCCACCCTACATTCGTCGCGCTGCTGACGCCCATGACCGCAGTCGCTATCAGACCGTGTTTGCCGACCGGGTTGGCTCGGTTGCCGCGCCGACCGCGTCATTGCATCTGACCAGTGAACTGCTCGATCGTTTGCGTGCACAGGGCGTCGGCGTTGCGTTTGTCGAGTTGCGGGTCGGCCCCGGCACGTTCAAGCCGGTGGACACCGAGCGAGTCGAGGACTTTCGCATCCATGCCGAGTGGGGCTCGTGTCCAGCGGAGACAGTTGCGCAGATCAACGCAACCCGGACAGCGGGTGGTCGGGTCATTGCAGTTGGCACGACGGTCGTTCGTGTTTTGGAAAGTGCCGCATTGCAGTCAGGAGAGATCACGAGCTGGCAAGGATGGACATCGATTTTTCTCCATCCACCTCAGCATATCACCACGGTTGATGGTTTGCTGACCAACTTCCATCTGCCGCGATCCAGCCTACTCATGTTAGTAGCATGCCTGACTGGTGTGTCACGGCTTCATGAGTTATACCGAACGGCAATCGACGCGCGTTATCGCTTTTTCTCCTACGGCGACGCAATGCTGTTGTTGCCTGAGTGACCCCATCTGCTCTTGTCGAGCGGACGTTCTCCAGACACTCTAGCCTCCCAAGGCGGTCTCTCCTATGCGCATTGCAATCTTTGGCACCGGGTATGTCGGTCTGGTCTCCGGAACCTGCTTTGCCGAAATGGGTAATCATGTCACCTGTATCGACGTTGACGCAAAAAAAATTGAGCGTTTGCGTTCAGGTGAAGTTCCGATTTATGAACCAGGACTTGCTGAGCTCTTGCTCGACAACGCCCATCAGGGCCGCCTGAGTTTTACCACCGACGCAGCGGCCGGCCTGCGTGGTGCCGAAGCGGCGTTCATCTGTGTAGGAACTCCGATGAGCGATAACGGCGAAGCAGATCTGCGCTATGTCGAGAGTGCAGCGCGTGACATTGGCCGATACATGTCTGATTATGTATTGGTGGTGGACAAGAGCACGGTGCCGGTGGGAACCGCAGACCAAGTTCGCGGTTGGGTCCAGGACGAATTGAAAAAACGTGGGGCCACAACCGCCTTCGACGTTGCGTCGAATCCGGAATTTCTGAAAGAGGGCAGCGCAGTCGAGGACTTCATGAAGCCCGATCGGGTTGTGGTCGGCGTCGCGGCGGAACGTGCCCGGGCTGTGCTGCATGACTTGTACGCGCCCTTTATCCGCAATGGACTGCGTTTCTATACGATGGACATCCGTAGCGCGGAAATGACCAAATACGCGGCGAACTCCATGCTCGCGACCAAGATTTCGTTTATCAACGAGATTGCCAATATCTGTGAGCTGGTTGGTGCCGATGTGCGTCAGGTCCGACTTGGCGTCGGAGCTGACAGCCGCATCGGACTACAATTTCTCCATCCGGGCTGCGGTTACGGTGGTTCGTGCTTCCCCAAAGATGTGCGCGCCCTGGTGCGTACCGCCGAGGCACACGGCTACCGGCCGCGCATCCTGGATGCCGTCGATCAGGTCAATCTCGATCAGCGCCAAGCGATTCAGCGCAAGCTGAACGCGTGGTGCGCTCTGCACGACCGTAAGCTTGGCGATCTCACGGTGGCGGTGTGGGGTCTTGCCTTCAAACCGAACACGGACGATGTACGCGAAGCACCGGCGATTGGCTTGCTGAAAGATCTACTTGCGGCTGGTTCCACAATTCGCGCCCATGATCCGAAGGCGATTCACGAAGCGCAGCGAGCGGTTGGGATGTCGCCACGCATCACCTGGTGTAGCGATCCGTACGACGCCACCGCAGGTGCCGATGTGTTGTGCCTGATGACCGAATGGCGTCCGTTCCGCCGGCCAGATTTCCGTCGCTTGGCGGCGCAGCTGCGTGGCAAGGCGGTCTTTGATGGTCGCAACCAATACGATGACGCGCGGCTGCGTGAAGCTGGACTCACGCTGTATCCGATCGGCGTTCCGAGCGACCTGTCTGGTGAACCCAAAAATCGGCACTTGAAAAATCCTCAAGACAATCGCTGAGGCGCAGAGGCCGCGGAGATCGCAGAGGAGAGAGTGATTGGGTTGTCATCCTGCGGGCAATTGGCACCGGAAATATCTATGACTTCTGACCCAAATCCTCTGCGACCTCTGCGTAACTCTGCGCCTCGAGCGGTTGCCTTGGATTGCGTTGTTTAGGGTGACGTTTTGACGCGGCTGGCGGCGGTCCATTCCAAGAACCCGTAATTACCAGCAACTGACAATTCGTGTCAGACGACTGCCAATCAGCGTCATCGGCAATCGTCAATAGTCACGCAACTCCTTGCTAATTACATTCTCAGTCTCCGGTAATCTCTGGCAGCGTAGTTGCTCTGGTTTCTATCAACAACCCAGGAGACCTTGCCATGCGCAAAGGCTTTACCCTCATCGAGCTCATGATCGTGATCGCGATCATCGCGATCATCGCTTCCATCGCCATCCCCAACCTCATGGAATCGCGCGTGACCGCGAACGAGTCGGCTGCGTCCAGCTCGCTCAAGTCCGGCGTCTTCGCCGGCCAAGTCAGCTTCCAGGGCGGCAGCAGCCAGGACTGGGATACGGACAACGTCGGTGAGTACGGCACCATGCGCATGCTCGCTGGTCTCGATGCCACCAACAAAGTTGCGTCTGGCAGTCTCCACCTGCTCACTGGTCCACTCGCCATTAGCGCCAACTGGGCAGCAGCGGCCAACACCGCCGCTGTTGCTGCTTCTACCGCCACGGGTGGATGCCTCGGTTCGGCCAACGGTTATTTCTACACCTCGTTGGTTGGCAGCGAGACAACCTCGGCCAGCGTCGGCGTTATCAATATTCCCGAAGGCTTCCTGTCGCCTGCCGCCCAGGCCGCTGCGACGAGCACGGACACGGCCAATAACGGCGAGTCCTACTGGATCGTCGCCTGTGCGCCGATGAAGTTCGGCGACACCGGTCGTCGTCCGTTCGTCATCGTGCAGGATGGCCAGATTCGTTCGCCGTCGCGCAAGCACGGCGTTGCTGCGTTCTTCAATGCGACGGGTGCCGATCCGTCCAACGGCAATGCGCCGACCGTAGCCTTGATGGCTCAGGGCATGGGCTATTCGTATAACGGTACCAAGTACCCAGCTGCTCCGACTGCAACGACCGCAGGTGCAGCTGCCGACGTCTTGACCGTCACGACGTTTGACAGTGGCGCTGCCAATATGTTCGAGTTCTACGCGAAGTAAGCTGACGTGTTCCTTCGAGGAACGGCAACAACCCGCGGGGATTCCCGCGGGTTGTTGCTTTTGGTGGCAGCATGACGATCGCCGCAGCAAGGAACTATATCATGCCGGTGGTGTTGGCATCGCTTGCCGTGATCGCTGTGCTGGTGCATCTGCTAGCCGCCACCTGTGGTTGCAGTGTTGACTGGCTGCCGGCGCATCTGTTAGCATTGGTCATCATCCTGATCCTCGCTGGACGGACGCTGATGACCGCCGTTGGGCCGCGCTGGCCTGATAGGCTGCTTACCATTATTGGTGGGTGTTGGATGGTGTTCGGTGTCGTGCAGGCATTGGTGTCAGCGACCCCGGCTTTGTCCTGGTCGCGATGTGGTGTGGATGCCGCTGCGGTATTGGGATGCCTGTTGGTGCTCAGACTGCAATCGGACCCAGCGCAAACAGTTCGGCTTTTCGGTTTGTGCGCCCTCGCCGGACTCATGGCGACCGCAGGTGCGTTTATCGCAACCGCATGGCCGCATGTCGGCACCGGTTTCGTGAATTCCTTTCTGACGCTGGTGGTTCCGCCACTGACGGCATGGTTCGTGTGGTTGGGCGCGCGGGCGCTGCGAGGTGAATACGAAGTTGGACGATGGGTCATCGCGGCATCCGGCCTACTGCTGCTGATTACGTGGTGTTTATGCGCGGTTCCTGATACTCCGCGACGCGGCGCGTTGCTTGCCGTTGGCTGCGGGATTGCCGTTATGTTTGGTCTGCATCTCTGGCCACGTCGGCGGGCGTTGGTGCTGGCTGCTGGCTGTATGATGGTGTTGTTGGGGAGCTGGTGGGTCCTGCGGCAATTACAGGATGATGTATTCTTGTATGACCGTGGCTTACGCCTTTTGCATTGGGCGTCAGCGGCAGATGGCATGCGTGCATGGTGGCCGTGGGGAGGTGGTGCCTGGGGCGCATTCCACCTGGGGATGACCGACAGCGAGCATTACCGCTGGGGGCTGATGCTGAACGAGCCATTGGATCATGTGCATAATGAATTCCTCTCGGCCGTGGTCGAATACGGCCTGATTGGCGGACTCCTGTGCATCGGAACTGTCGTGGTGGTCGTGCGGGCTGCGCTGCGCATTGGCGATCCCGCGTGCAAGGCGGCGGTCTTGGCCTTACTTGCCTCGTGGGCGGTCCTGTTGGCGGTCGATCCAGGCTGGGGTTTACCGCTGCCACGCGTATGGATGGGTGTCCTCCTTGGTATCGTGCTGGTCTGTAGCCGAGGCAATGCAGAACCGCAACCACGCAAGCGACGTCCGTGGGAGTTGGCCATCGTGAGCTCACTCATGGCCCTGGTGCTGCTGCCGTTGATCTGCGATATACCAGCAGCTTTGTTGGCGAAGAGTCCGCGAACGACGCAGCTTGCTCGCGCGCTCGCTGCCACCGCCATTCCGCAGGTGGGCGAGTCGCTGCTGACTGAAGCCGAGCAGCTGCCGATGCCCAACATGCACGGTATGGGGGATCCGTTTACCGCGATGGCTTGGAAACGGTTGGGCCCAGGACCATCGATTGTCGAGCAGCGGTTCACAGCCCTACATATGCTGGGGATGGCAGAATTGCATGTGCGCGCGCAGCCTCAGCCGATCCTAACGGAGAGCGATCAGCGTGAGCATGAGCGTCACTTGGTCGCTTGGTACCAGGCTGCGCTTGCGCTGAATCACATGTATCCCTGCCGCTTGGCTCCATACCTCGATCTTGATCGGATCCGTCAGGCCGGTTGTGCGGCGGCTGTGTTATCGCCGCGTCGCGCACGTCGGGTGGCGTGGATCATGGCTGATCCCACCGTGACGCCGCCCGATCTCAGTATGCCGGTAGTGAATCTGGAGGATGTCGCTGATTTGTGGGCTGCCTGCCGTTGGTGGGTGCGTTGTCATCCTGAGCACGAGGAAATCCATGCTGCATTAGCACGGCTGCTGAAGAACCATGCGCGAGCATTGAGCGACCCGCAGCCATTTTTGGAGGCAATCGCCGGCAATCCTCAGCGCGCCTCTCGTTGGGCGTGGCGTCATCACGTCGCGTTGGCCGGGATCTGTCGGCGAAGTGCGCGTGATGTCATGGTCACCTGCTTGCGCGGAGTCACGACCAAGCCGGCGGCGCGCATCGTGTATGCCCTGCTCTGTCGTCTGTACGTCGTCAAAGTCGCGAAGACCAGCGCGGGAACGGTGGCGGTTCCGCAGCCGTCCCGTTGGCCAGCACAGGAGGAACGCCTGCGGCTTCTCGCCACCAGCCCACCGTGATTAGCGCGGTTAAGCCTAGAAAACGCTTTGGGTTCGTCGTTCGTGGTTCGTGGTTGGTCAACGACAGGCAGCGTTAGAACGTGAACACACAGAGGTTCACCCGCACGGTGAGAGCGTCAATCCTATTCAAGTCGCTGTGCGACAACCGCGAACCGCGAAATGCGAACTGCTGCGTTTAGGTTAAGTCTAAACAACGCAATCCAAGGCAACCGCAGAGGCGCAGAGCTACGCAGAGGTCGCA
>CAZZAM010000075.1:0-3309 GCA_964652775.1 uncultured candidatus Brocadiaceae bacterium
GCCGTCACCAACAGATACCGACGGGCTGAAATAGCAGTTGTTCCACAATCTCAATCCTCTGCGACCTCAGCGGCCTCTGCGCCTCTGCGGTTGCCTTGATCTGAGTTACCAAACTCACTCGCCGATGATCTTCACCAAGATGCGCTTGCGCCGTTTGCCATCGAACTCGTAGTAGAAGATGTGTTCCCACGTACCGAGGTGCAGTTCGCCTTTGGTGATCGCGATTGTCACTTCACGACCCATGACCTGCCGTTTGATGTGGGCGTCGGCGTTGTCCTCGCCGGTATCGTTGTGGCGGTACTGCGACGTGGGCGCGTGCGGGACGAGGCATTCCAGGAATCGCTCGTAATCTTCGTGTAAGCCAGATTCGTTATCGTTGATGAACACCGACGCACTGATGTGCATGGGGTTCACGAGGCACAAGCCCTCTTGAATCGTGCTTTCACGCACCAAATCGACAACTTGTCGGTGGATCGATACAATCTGCCGCCGCTGTGGGATTTCGAGCCAGAGTTCACGCGTGAGATGCTTCATGGTGGATCAGGCGGCTCAGGGCGCGGGCTTCACATCCGTTGGCGGAACGGGTGCCGGTGCTGGTGCAACGACCGGAATGACAATCGCCTGACCCGGGCGCAACGCGCCAGGATCGAGACCGGGGTTTGCAGCCAAGATGGAGCGCCAATGAATAGGCGTGCCGTAGAAGGCGGAGCTGATGTCCGCCAACGTGTCACCAGCCTGGACGGTGTAGCTGCGCTGCACCGGTCCAGCAGGAACGACGACAACGGGAGGAGTAACTGGTTGGACCTCGGTTGGCTTCGCAGGTGCCTGCGCCGCTATATGCAGAACGACAAGTTCTGGATTCTTCTTTACCAGTTTGGTGCGGAAATACGCCCGCAGGGCTTGATCAAATTCAACAATCTTCTCGGCGCTGAGCGTCTGGCCAACCGGTGGCGTGATCAATATGTTAACCGTCATGGATTCCCATCGCCACACACCATCGTCCGTGGCACGCTCGGAAATCCAAATCGGCATCTCCTTGAGGGCGACCTCAACCTTCCAATCTTCGCCAAGATTGTTTTCCATCTCGGCGCGCCGAGCCTCTTGCATCGCCTTACGCGCATTGCGCGGATTATTAAAACCAATGACGCTGTCACTGATGATGATGCCGCGTGACATGCCATCACCGCAGCCACTGAGCATGGTTCCAATGACGGCGGCGATCATAATGACAGGGATCAGGGGACGATGCATGCGGACCTCCAGAGCGGCGGGATCATGGATCAGGATGCGGCCACGCCAGCGGTCTTCTGCGTAACAGGATTCACCTCAAATTCAGCAGTACGAGGAACAGGAGACGCAGAGACACAGAGGTCCGAACGAGCTTGAGGATGCGGCAGATCACTCTACCGGTGACGAGCGGTATCGGCTAAGCGCTTCTGGCCTCTGCGTCTCTGCGCCTCCTGTTCAATCGAGTTTTTTCTAGACACGCGTCTTCATACCGGCTTAACCACGGCGATACTCCAGCTACATTCACCGATCGCCCAGTCAGTACACGCCAACGCGCCGTCGCCGTCTGCCTCAACCGCACCCATCGCGCCACCAAGGTCCAATGCGGTGGACGCTGGCGGTGAATGCGCCGAGTCACCGACCCGGATTCGCCGCGCATCATGACGTCCAACAGCCAACGGAATGACGGCACGCCAATCCGCACCGAGCATGCGCGCGATGGCCGGAATCGTCGGATCAAGCGGGATCCAACCGGCGGATCCGTCATCGACTTCGACCCAACAATGTGGATTGGCCAGTTGGCGATGAGCGACAACACCCGACACCAGACGCCATGGTCGCTGACGCCGGTCTAACTCGGCACCGCACAACTGCGCGATATCAAGACAGGTCCCAGTCCAACTCACCGCCTCGCCGGGACGATGACGGCGATAGCTGTAGGTGAATGCACCAGCAAAGTCGGCGATCAACGCCTCGAAATACGACCGATCACGAGGCTCAGCCTGGTGCGGTGCCAGTTCGATCTCATCCTCGGCCGTCCACTGATGCGTTGTTGCCGGTATCGTTCGCGTTATCAGGCGATGATACTGACCACACGCTGTGCCTTCACTCCATTGCCGTGCGATGATCCGTTGGCCAGGAGCATCCGGCGGTTCGGGAACCCACCAGCGCACGCTGCGTGACTCGGGCAGAAACACCTGTTGGGACCGTCGCACCGATACGCGCACGGGCTTCGCGACGGTGGTGAACCACGACAGCCAGGCACGCCAGCGACCAGCCAACAGGGGACACTCGTTCAGACGTTGCCAACTCACCCAGGACACAACGACGAATGGATCCAAGCGGCCGTCAGGCAGAGCCGGCATGCCGCCCTGTCGCCAGCGATCGATCACCGCCAATTCAATATCCAATCGACGAGCAAGGTCTTCCGCTGAACACGGCGCATTGGGATGCGCATCACCGGGATCAAGCTGCATCGACGACGCGATGACTCAGCGCCCGTGCGCCGGGCCAATGTCCTCAGGACGACGCTCGGCAGCAACTTGCCCTTCTTCCTGCTCGCTGAGATCTTCGGCCTCGGCTTCATCCTCGTCCTCGGTCGGTGCGCGGCCTTGACGCCAGTTGCGCCACAGTTCGTAGGTACCACGGAACAATCCCCAGGCGACATAGCCGGTCGTGCCGAAGAAAGCGATGTACGGCAACTCAAAGATGAACAAGGCGGCAATGGCCAACATCAGCATGATCATAGAACGGAAGCTGATCCGCCCAAACAGCGAGTTGCCAACATGCGGATAGCGAACGGTAGACACCATCAGTAACGCCGAGGTGATGATGATCCCGACCAGTGCCCAGCGAAAGGGATCCATCGATTCCAGCCCAACCCATGGACGCGGTGCAATGAGGCCGTGCTCCAACACCCAGAGCGATAATCCCGTCGTGGGGTGCATCATGGTCCACTGATAAAAGATAACCCAACTACACACGAGAGCCGCCGCACCCGGCGAGGGCAGACCGCGGAACCACGGCGTGGCTTCCTCGCTGTGTTCAACGTTATAGCGCGCAAGTCTGATTGCGGCCATCACCGCATAAAACACCGTTATCAGCCACAAAATACGCTCGCCGTAGGCAAACACACCCGGTTGACCGAGCACAAGTCGATGCGCCAAGATGGCCGGAGCGACACCGAATGACACCACATCAGCAAGACTATCGAGCTCGGCACCGAACGGCCCCGCCGTGCGGGTCATGCGTGCGACCTTTCCATCGAACATATCAAACACCATCGCGACGAAGACCAGTGTC
>CAZZAM010000075.1:3319-7371 GCA_964652775.1 uncultured candidatus Brocadiaceae bacterium
ACGATGAGCCAATTTTGTGATGCGTCACGGGGATCGTATTGTGCTGCGCACAAAACAGCAGTCAGTCCACACGCGAGATTGCCAGCGGTCAACAGCGTCGGAAACACCGGAAGCGTTTTCAGACGCCGCAACCTGGCCTTCAAGTGCTGGTTCACGCTGGCACTCCAGGTGCAGGCGCGTCATCCAGGAATTCGACCAGCACCGTCTCGCCACCCTTCACCTTGTCGCCCGGTTTGACCAGGACGCGGTGCGGACGATCGAGCGGAATGAACAATTCGGTGCGGCTGCCGAAACGGATCATGCCGTACAGTTCGCCGCGAACGAGGCGATCACCGACCCCATGGGTGCAAACGATGCGCCGGGCAATGAGCCCAGCGAGCTGACGTACGACAATACGCAGGTCTTTGCCGACTACTGGATCGCAGGCGATACCGAGGGTGTTGGCTTCATTCACTTCCGGGCAATCAGGATCACGCACGTCCAGGAATCGGCCCGGACGATAGTCAGCGTGAATTACGGTGCCAGCACAGGGCGAACGGTTCACATGCACATCGAAGACCGAGAGAAACACGCCGATACGCCGGGCCTGGCCGCGAATAACCACCGGTTCGGGCAGCTCATCAACGTCAAACACCGTTCCGTCAGCTGGCGAAACGAGACGACGCTCACCGGGCGGCGGAACCCGTTTGGGGCTCCGAAAAAAGTAGAGAACAAACAGGACGATAAACCCGCCAACTGCGTAGCCAATCCAGCGCGGCCAACCATCGGGGAGCAACCATACGCCCCAACCTACCACCGCCCACGAAACCAAGATCGGTGCAATACCCCAGCGTGCGATCACGGTTTCACCTCGGGAGTTAGCGCATCGCTTCCGGGCGGGCCAGGCAGATCAAATCTGAATTCGATCTGGCGCGGTTGGGGGTCGCTGCGCGCAGGCTGAACGTTACCGGTGACACGGGGAACCAGCGGCCTGTCCATCTTGTCAGCGGTCACAATCACCGCGCACATGGCAATCGCAGCTACCAGCGGGGTCCGCCATAATGCACCAACTTCCCGCCGCCACGCCATCAGCCAGGCAACCAGGGTGACGATCATCAAACCGGCGATGCGCTGCGGATCAGCGACCCACCACACCACACCAATACAGGCCGCATAACCAGCAATCCGATACAACCGACCCAAGCCAGGCTGGCGGGCGTAGAAGGATCCAAGATCGACGTGCGCGGCATCGGCGTAACGCATGGGCGGAGGAGACTAGCAGGGTGCGGATAAATGAACACGGGGAAGGATCAATGAGGAATGCCAAATGCTGGAATGCTGGAATGTGTCGAGTAATTCGCCTCACTCTGCTTTTCCGGCGTTCTCCATTCCAGCATTCCAGCATTCCAGCATTTGGCATTTGCCTTTTGCCATTCCCCCACCACCTCCCCCTTCCCGATCGACCTCCCATTCACATGCTGCCGCCGTGCCCAGTCCCGACGTGCCAACAGCGCAGATTCAGGCCACTGCCTTCCAAGGCACGGTGAGTCGACCCGGTTTGCTCGAGGTCCTCGAAACGTGCCGCGACTTGGGACTCAGCGGCATCCTCAGTGTCGTTGCCGGTTCGGCCAAGGCCGACATCCACATGGACGCTGGACGCCTGCGCGCCGCCACCATGGGTGATCACCAGGGAACGGCTGCACTGACCCGAGCTATTATGTGCGAGTCGGTGAGTTTCTCGTGGGCAGCCATCGCCACGCGACCACCGCGCAACATCCACCAAGACACCAGCTTCGTTCTCGCCTCGATCGCCAAGGTGTTGGTTGATGCAGGCATCAAGGTACCGCCGCGTCCGTCTCGAGGCGGTGATAGCTCCGGTTCACCCACCGCTCCACCGACCGTTGGCGCAGTGCTTGGTCGCTGCAAGCTGGTGACCGAATTTGCCCGCGGAGCAAACTCGCTGATCTTTCTCGCCTGGCATCAGACGTTCAAGATCGATGTCGTGGTCAAAGTCCTGCTGCCTGGCGCCGAAGGCTCACCGCATGCGTTGATGTTGACCGCCAATGAAGCCCAAGTCCTCGCTCGTCTCGGTCATCCCTCGATCATGCGTATCTTTGATTTCGATGATCGTGGATCCTTCCCTTATTTGGCGATGGAATACGTCGATGGTCAAAGCATGGCTCGCCTGATCAGCGATCGCCAGCGACTCGACCTTGCGACCTGTCTTCCAATCTTCGCGCAATGCGCCGAAGGCTTGGCCTTCGCGCACGAAACGAGTCGCGTCATCCACTGCGATATCAAGCCGGACAATCTGCTGATCGACAAGCACAACCGCGTCCGCATCGCCGACTTTGGCCTCGCGGGCGTTCCCGGCACTGGTCAAGGCGGCCTCCATTCGCAACTGGCCGCGCGTGGCACCGTCATCGGTACTCCGACTTATATCGCCCCGGAACTGGTCGAAGGCGGTGTCGCGCGGGCCGATCAACGCAGTGACATCTACTCCCTCGGTGCGACCCTCTACCACGCGATCACGGGTCGACCGCCGTTCGCTGATCCCGATCCGATCACCCTGATGGTCAAACGACTGCGCGAACTACCCCCACATCCGTCCAGCATCCACGCCGATGTCGATCGTGGCCTCGCCGACCTGGCCATGCGCATGTTGGCCACGGATCCATCGGCTCGTCCGCAGAATCACGGCGAAGTTCTTGAAGGCCTCACCGATCTGGAAGACGAACGCAGCAAAGTGATCCGTCGGCGGACCTCGTTCTGGCAGTACTTCAGCAACGAATCCACGGTCAAAGGCGGCTGATTACCCCCGTGTCAGAGGGACACCGTTGATTTGCTGACGTTTTGGCGATTGACTTAATCGCCAAAGCTGACCAAGACAGGCAACCCATTCCGGAGCGGCATTATGCGTCTTAACCTCACCATCCCCACCCTGCTCCTGATTGGAGCCTGCGCCTGGACTGCGGACACCACCGTGCCGGCGGCTGATGCCGCAAGGCTCGCCAAGGCCGAAGCACTGGTTGCGTCGCTGAAGCTGGACACCCAGCTGGCAACGTTGACCGCACAGACATTCAGCTCGATGCTTGGCCCGATGAAGAAGCAATTGCCCGCGCCAATGTTGGCCAAACTGCAAGCCGCCGAGAACGAAGTGAACGCCTACCTCGTCAAGCAATTGGATTGGAACAAGGTCAAGCCCGACATCGTTGCCGCCTACGCCAAGACCTACAGCGACAAGGAACTCGCTGAACTGACCACCTTCTATGCCTCTCCAGTTGGCCAGCATGTGATCGCTGCCACGCCCGACATGAACCAGGCGCTCGCAAAACGCAGTCAAGACTGCATCGCCGCGTCCTTGCCCGAAATTCAGAAGATCATGGAAAAAGCGATGGGTGGCGGTGGCGATAGCAAGGCAGCTGAAGAAAACCGCGCTGCGGTTGGTATTGAAGTCGGCAAGCCATTTCCGGCCATCGCCTCCACCACGTTTGATGGCAAACCCTTCGATCTTGCCACCTGGAAGGGCAAGGTCGTCCTGGTCGACTTCTGGGCGACCTGGTGCGGACCGTGTGTTGGCGAACTGCCCAACCTCAAGGCCGCCTACGACAAATTCCACGCCAAGGGTTTTGAAATCGTTGGCATCAGCCTGGATGACAAAAAGGACAAGCTGAGCAAATTCCTGGCCGACAAGAAGATTCCCTGGCCTCAGCTATTCGACGGCAAAGGCTGGCAAAATGAATTCGCACAAAAATTCGAAATCAAATCCATCCCGGCCACGTTCCTCATCGGCAAGGATGGCAAGTTGATCGAATCCGATCTGCGCGGCGACGCGTTGTCGGCAGCGGTTGAGAAGGCACTCAAGTAATTGCCCCGAGATTCGAGCTACCAGCTTCGAGCTGCGAGTTTTCGAGTAACAGAAGAAGAACGTCTACTGTGCTCAAGCTGCGGGTCTGCCACGGCGCGAAGGAACGTGTTCCGGAGTGACACGGGCACCGGGAGGTGTGGTGGCGCATACAATGGGCGAAGCCCATGCGCCACGCTGTCGCTAGCGCAGCGACGCGACAGCGAAC
>CAZZAM010000076.1:0-6981 GCA_964652775.1 uncultured candidatus Brocadiaceae bacterium
GTGCCCAGCCACCGCCCAGTAAAGCCCAACACGGCTTGCGCCTGCGCATCGACCTCGGCGAACTCACCGCTACTGAATTGACCGAACGCTGCCCAGTGGCTGACGACACCGGAAAACTTGCTCCGGGCCGGCTGAGTGGCCTGTGGAACGCATAGGGTCGGGCTGATGCGTCGAGCAATTATTGCGCTGGGAATCATCGGAGCCTGCGTCGGCCTATTGGTGTGTTGGCCGCTGGCCCGCCTATGGATGTCCCACGAACATGGACGCGCCAACGTCATCAGTGTGCTGCGCACACCACGCCCCGATGGCCTTGTCCAACTGCGCGTCGTATGGGAAGCACAAGTTGGCCCAGGAAAACACATCATTGGCGACGCCCAGGCCAGCCAATTCTTTCGCCCCATCGAAAACCCCGTCCTCACGGTCGAGCAAGCCGATGAAGCTAGCGCACGCCTACTTCGCGACCACGAAGGACGAGTTCACAATCCACCGCTCGTATTTTGGACCGCGAACAATCCAGAAGATGGTGCGTTTATCCTCGACGTGTCCGCTACCCATCCCTGGCGTCGCTACATTGCCGGGCTTGCGACTTGTATCGCCAGCCTGATCGCCATCCGCCTGGCGTGGTCCTATGGACGCTGGAGAAACGCATGAAATCAGTCGTCTCGCTGAGAGGACCAACGGTCCGATTTATCCCAGCCCAGGGCAACGCCCTGGGTATGAGTGATCACAACTCACATGAGCCCTGTAAGGGCGACCCAATAGATCGCCCCTACAGGGCTTTTATCCATGCTCCTCATCTCCCAGGGCGTTGCCCTGGGCTGGGATGGTTCGGGCCGTTGGCCCTTTCGACTCGTTCTCTTGCTCCATGTATTCTTGCGTGCGTCCTCATGGTCACCGTGACCGAACTGACAATGGCCGGCGAAGATCAACTCCCCAAAGCACCCACGGTTCAGCGTGAGTTTCATGGCGTCTTGGGCAGTGATCGTTTCTGGGCACGCCTAACTACACCGAAAGAAGAATTCGCTAAACAGCGCGTCCTGCAACTGGTCTATGCCCCGCCCAAGCCAGACCAAATCGGCGGAGCACATCTGATCGACTGCCCGTACCTGCTCGTCGATGATCGCTTGCGACTTGTCGCCTGGAACGGCCGCGACTCGCTGTCGCGGGTGATTGCCAATGCCCGTGGTTACGTCATTTCGCGCGAAGAAGAGCAGAAAACCGCCGACGGCAAGGAACTCACCCCCAGTTCCCGCGACATCAGCATCCAAGGCCCACGCGGATGGGACGAGCGCCTTGCCCCGATCCTCCTCGCCCTGGCTTGGCGCGCCAACAGCACGGGTTCGGTCCCGTGCTATGATTTGTTCGCCCCCGTTCCGATCCAATCCGCCGTCGCGTGGGAGAACACCCATGTCACCATCGCCGGTCGGAAGTATGAGGCGCAGGCTGACTCACTCGGACGCTTGGCTCGACTGTTGGATTCCACCGCCGCGCCTGTGCTAACCATCACAGCATGGACCGAACCGCCTCCCCCATGAACTGTCTTATTGGGTTGTTGCTCGCATCGCTCTGTGTCATTCCGAGCGGATGCAGCAGTCAGCGTCCCGTCAGCGAAGCCGAGCTACACGTCATCAGAACGTACGGTTGGGCGTCGAGCGTCCTGGATCCTGCTCCGGAATGGAACCCCAAGAATTTTCAGCTGGTGGCCCGGACCCTAACTGGATTCTCGTTGCTCGAGGAAGGTGGACGTGGCGAACGCACCTATGCGTCCGAAGGTCGGCATGCGATCTGCTTTCCACGCTGGATCAATGAGTACGAATTCGTGTTCGGTCCAGCAACCAACGCCACGCGCAGCACGGACGGCCACGTCATACATCCCAGTGATGGACTCACAGTCGTTGATCTGAGTTCGAACAAGCCGATCCGACGTCGGCTTTCTGATCGTGGTTTTCAACCGAAACCAACCGGTCTCGGTGAGGTCTGCGCCCAAGACGAACAGCATATCATCATGATCGATGATCGTGGACGCAGCCGTATGTTCAGCGCCGGATTCGATCCCGAACCCCAATTCGGTGGCGCTGGTTTATGCTGGCGCGACACGCCCGCGTTTTCCCCCGATTGGTGGACCGGGAAAACCGGCATTGGCATGCTCAATGTCCGTTGGAGTCCTGGCCACGTTGATCAGGTGGCAGGTGGCATCCAGGCCGCCTGGACTTGGCGCGGCGAGTTGCTGGTAACCGCCGTGAAGGACACTTTCCCCGCCGGTAAGCCGTGGTGGTCTGCCGGTACCACTCTGCTGCTGCTGACTGGTCCGGGGTCCGAGCCAAAATTACTACGCACTAACGTGCGCGATCCAGCGCCGCACCCGCAAGCCGATCTCCTCGCCTGGGTTGATGACTTGGGCGCGCTGTGGATCGGGACCCAACGTCCTGATGGCTGGTCCGAGCGTATCAGCACCAACGGTGAACGTCCTCGCTGGAGCCACGATGGCCTACGCCTGTGCTGGTTGGAGCCAACCTCCACCGATCGACGAACACCACTGATCCAAGTCGCGGTGCTGGGAAAGCGCCGCTGAATGCCGACCATCGCGCCGGAAACCCTACCATCCGTCCAGCGCTATCGTCTGTTGATCAGCGCTGTCGCTCCACGGCCGATCGCCTGGGTCCGAACGATGGACGCCAACGGACATGGTAATCTCGCCCCATTCAGCGCGTTTGCGATCGTTACGGCAAATCCCTTGATGGTGTCAGTAACAATCAGCCATCGTGACCCGCCCAAAGACACCCTCGCCAATCTGCGCGCGACTGGCGAAGCGGTTGTGCATCTGGTCCCCGGCGATTGCCTGGATGCTATGCACCAATCGTCTTGCGAGCATCCGCATGACGTGGACGAAGCGGCCCTACTCAAGCTGGCGTTGCTGCCATCCCAGCGAGTAAAACCAGAACGCGTGCAAGCGGCAACGGTCGCATTGGAATGCGTGCTGGATCGAGAAATTCTGGTCGGCGATCCGCCATCCTCACTCTGTCTCTTACGGGTTGTGTTGGCACACATCGACGAACGCATTGCCGACGCAGACGGCCTCCCTGATCCGCTCTTACATCGCACCGTCTCGCGACTTGGCGGCGAACACTATCTCTTGTCCGAACCGTGGACAACCCGCGCCATGCCCCGCCCACGGAAACCCGCGCTATGATCGCCGGTGCCTACTGTCCCCTGCGCTGGCTGTTGCTCCTGGTGTTGATCACCGGCCTGCAGGCCGTGACCGCAGATGATGTGTTGGCGGCAGCCAACGCCGCCGTCAGCGAGAGTGAACGCGACGAACCCGGCTCGCCCGCCCGCGCAAAAGCCATCGCCGCAGCGATCGAAGCTGCCGGCACCCTGCCGGTCACCGAACGACTGACGCTCGATTGCGCTCTGGCAGAAGCATGGCTTGACGGCGCCAAGCCAGCAACGTGTGCCGAACTGGCCGCTACGGTTCACGCCGCGACTGGCGCAACGCCAGCACTGCGTGAGCGGGCCGTCATCGCCCGTGCCGCCGCCGTTCGCCTCATGGCACGCAACGGCGATCTTACTTTGGCGAAAACCACCTTGGCGGCGATTGCTACTGGCCCCGATGCCGGGGCACGTGCCAATGCCCACGTGCGCATCGCCGAATCCGATATCGCGATGGCGGTCGGTCCTGATCGTAAACCGATCGATGCCACCCGTGCTATCGCGGCGTTGGATGAAGCCCTGGAACTGCTCAAATCGTCACCGCCAGCCGAGCGCGTACCGGTCTACACGCTGCGTCTGGTCGCCATGGAACGCAGCGGGGCAAAGCCTGCTGACGTACTCGCGTGGCTGCAGCAGCATCACGATGATCCAGCCGTGGCCGAGGTCGAAGACAGCGCGGTCACCAGTCAGGACCAACTCGTCGGCAAGGCGGCTCCAGCGCTGACAGGAAACCGCGTGGATCCAACCGGCGGAAAGGTCGACCTCGCCTCCTTCCGTGGCAAAATCGTGCTGATCGATTTCTTCGCCACTTGGTGCAAGCCGTGCGAAGCATTGGCTCCGACCATCACCGCGTTCGCACTCAAGCATCCAACGGTTCAGATCCTCAGCGTCAGTCTGGATAATGCGCAAAGTCTGCCGAATCTGCCCGGTTATCTCACCAAGCATGCGATGACTTGGCCGGTCCTCGGCGAGGGTCTGGGCTGGGACGGCGAACTCGACGACATTTGGCATGTCGATGGCATTCCCTGCCTGTTCCTGGTCAGTGCCGATGGCCGCTTGGCCACCGCCGATCTCATTGGCGACACGGCAGAGGCGACCACCGCGAAACTGGAAGAAGCGCTGAAGAAACTGACGAAGGTCGACGACATTCCATAATTCTTGTGAACGCATCGGGTTCGCGGTTTGCGAACGGCGAAACGCGTACGTTCATTTCGTCTGCATCCGGCGCCTCCATCAGTCAACAGCCCGGTGCCGAATGAGCTGCATGGAGCATTCCGGACCTCGGTGCCGGAGCATGCCCGCACATGACACAGTCGTGGTGTCCCAGGTCGTCGCCGATCTTTTTGACGTTGTTGCTAGGCGACATCTGGTACGGTTAGGTATGGCGTTCTTGCCAGTTTCGTCTGCGTTAACCGTTCTGTTACTATGCGGTTCCGTCGAGTTCCGAAGACAACCTTCCGCCTGAGGACCCCATGACGTCTGTACTTGAAACCCGACGCATTCCCGCATCAGGCTCATCCCTGTCTGCGCTGAGATTAAGCCTGCGTTCCCTCGGCATTGTACTTGGACTCTGTCTGTCCGGATTGGCGGCGGTTGAATTAGATCTGACTTCTCACAACCGCTTCGACGCTTGGCTGACGACTCAGGCCCAGCAATTACGGCAGGGAGCAGCAATACCGCAAGGTGAGAGTGACCACGGTCAGACGCTGGCCCGCGAGCGACGAGCAGCAATGCGTGCGCTCATGGCGAGCAATCCACGCTTGGCCGCTGCCAGGGCCATACCGACAGATCTGCTCAACGCGCTCCCACCGGCGATCAGGCAACATCTTGAACGGCGCGAGAGTGGCATCGGTCGTCTCCTCGTCGCCTGTCGGATGCCGGAAGCTGATCATGGACACGATACGCCGGGACATGTTTGTGTGTCTCATGGCGAAATCGTGCGCGAACTCCATATGGGCGGCGTGACGTATGCGGCATACGTCTTCAATCGCTGGCAGGACGCCAAGTGCGGTGACTATCAGGTCGCTGAGGCCCTAGTCCTTGACGGAGCAGCTGTACTCGGAACCACGGAGCCAGTCGCCAGCGCCACTCCGCCCCCAGATATGGCGCCCCTTCAAGCCGAATTACCGACCAACCAACTGTCGGTGCGCAAGGTGCTCTACTACATCGCGATGTTCGCCGACGAGACCGTCTATCCGTTGACCGCTGCCACTGTCAACAGCCGCATGCAAGTGACCAGTGACTTTTTCCGCAACAACACCCAGGACCAGATGTACTTCGCCTCCATCAAGGGAACCACTGATGGCGGAGCCTTGATGGACATTGTCTACATCACGCTGCCGTCGAATGCGTCCACTTACACCTCGAACTTCTCAGGTCTGCTCAACGACGCGCGCACCCAAGCCCAAGCCCAGGCCTTCGCTTATGCCGACTATAATTTCGACGTCCTCGTCACGTCGAACAAGGCTGGTTTCTCCTATGCCGGCATGGCCTGGATCGGATCCCAGGGCTGCCACCTGCGCTTTGACTACACGTCGCTGCGTACTGCCGGCCATGAACTCGGCCACAACGTGGGTCTTTCCCACGCCTACTACTGGCGCAGTGATGCAACCCATCCGTTTGGCAAAGACAGGGTTCCCGGCGGTTATGCGGCCGACAGCAACTTCGCCGAGTCGATTGAGTATGGCCACTACTTCTCGGGAATGAGCGCCCAGTTCAGCAGTGAAATGGACGATCCCACTAAGCCGCACTTCTCACCAATGGAGAAGCAACGTCTGGGTTGGTATACGCTCGGTTCGACCAATACCTCCCAAGTCCAAACCATCAGTGGCAGTGGAACCTATCGCGTCTACCGCCACGACACCAAGCTCCAGACTGGAACCCCACGTGGCCTGCGCATCGAGACTCCAGCGACCGATTACACCGGCAGCAATAGCTATAAATACTGGCTCAGTTATCGCTATGACCCCTGGCTCAACGCCACTGGACAGGTACAGGCCGGCCTGCATCTCGAAGTCAGCAACGGCAGCTATCCGATTCAACTCGACGCCACACCGTACTCGAACGACGACAACGCTGGCAGCACCTGGTCAGACGACAATACCGACAAGCGCGATGGCGTATTGATACTGGGTCGAACCTACAGCGACCAAGGCGGTGCCATTCACGTCACCCCGGTGGCGCGCAACACGACCACTGCTGGCGAAGAGTACCTCGACGTTGTGGTCAACCTGGGAACATTCGCAGGTAACCAAGCGCCGGTGATCTCTGCCCTAACGCCGTCGGCGACCTCCGTGACCACCGGCGCGACCGTGAACTTCTCGGTTACTGCCAGCGATCCCGATGGCGACACGCTAGCCTATGGCTGGAGTTTCGACCCGCTCACAACCCACGTCGAGAGCGGTCTCAATACTTCGACTGCCAGCACCAGTTGGAGTACCGCCGGACAATACCGCGTCACCGTGACGGTCAGCGACATGAAGGGCGGCAAGACCAGCCAAACGGTGGTGATCAAGGTCGGCACTCCAGCCAACGTCAGTCTCATCGCTGGTCGCGTACTGTGGGGTGGACGACCGGTTGCAGATGCGCGTGTCGCCATCGGAACAACTGCCCAGGCGTGGACCAATAGCGATGGCTCGTACATCATGTCCGGTCTCGCCGCTGCCAGCCACACCCTGACCTGCACGAAAGACGGCCTCACTTTTACCCCGCAGTTTTCCAATCCGGTGACCGTGGCCGTCGCCGCGTACGCAGTCGGCAAGGACTGGTGGG
>CAZZAM010000077.1:0-6514 GCA_964652775.1 uncultured candidatus Brocadiaceae bacterium
GACCTCTGCGTAGCTCTGCGCCTCTGCGGTTGCCTTGGATTGCGTTGTTTAGGATTACAGGGAGAACCGGAGGAACGGAGTCGGCATGAGATTACAGAATTCAGCGTGTGCCCCGCAGCTGGCAGAGCGTTGCTTTTGCACACATCCAGTGCGCCTCTGGTCCTCCATGTCGATCGAATGCTGCGTGTAGCTGGCATCACATGCGATGAAAACGTCAGCTCTATCCTCCAGCGTTCAGGTAGCGCGCCGCTTCGTCACCAACGATACAATAACCAGCACGAAGAACCCCAACGGCACGGTCACCAGTGCTGGGTGACTGAACGGCATTGGTGCTGCCGTGAGTGCATTTCCCTTCGTGTAGCCGTACAGATTTTCATAGGCATCAGGAGTTAGCAGTACCCAGCCGAGCGAGGTGATCAGGCCAACAAATACCGCCCAGGCGACGCCTTGCTTTGTTGTCCCTGCCCAGAATAGGCGCATCACCAGTGCGGGCAGGTTGGCCGAGGCGGCGATGTTGAAGGCCCAGGCGACGAGAAAGCTGATGTTGAACTTCTCGAAGATCAGGCCGAGGATCATCGCGATGATGCCGACGCCGACCGCAGCCCAACGGCCGAGTTTTACTTCTTGATGATCGTTGAGGCCGGCTTTGGCGAGGCTGCCGACGAGATCGTGTACGATCGTTCCGCTGGCGGCCATGATCAGTCCGCTGACCGTGCCAAGGACGGTGGTGAACGCGACGGCCGAGATGATCGCGAACATGACTTCGCCAAAGCTGCGTGCGAGCAGTGGTGCGGCCAGGTTCTGGTTCGTCGGATCAAGCACGCCCGACACCATCGCGCCGAGACCGAGAAACAACGTTAGAATATAGAAGAAGCCGATCGCGGCGATGCCAACCACCGTGCTGGAGCGCGCAGCACGGGCATCCTTCACCGTGTAATAACGGATCAGGATGTGCGGCAGTGATGCGGTGCCGAGGAATAGCGCCAGCATCAGCGAGATGAAACCGAGTTGATCCTGCCACTTTGGCTCTGGAGCCGACAGCGACTTGAACATACCAGCGCCAGGCGCGAGCATTTTTTCGCCGGAGACGAGTTCGGGATAAAATACGGAGTGCTTGCAGCCATCGGCTTCGATGACGATCGGCTTGGGCCACGTGGTTACCGTACCGCCAGCGATGGCATCAAAGAACGCGAACGGATTCAGCGGACCAGTTTCCTTGGCTCCATCTGCAAGCGCGTGCATGTCGCCGACCGGACGCAGATCGCGTTTCCCTTCGCCGTCACCGTGGGGAATGCCGTCAACCAATTTCTTCTTGTCGGCGGTGATGGTCAGGGTCTGACATTCGGTCAGTTCCGTGTCGACCTTCTTCCACGTACTGAAACCACCACCGGCTTCCGCGAAGCGCACAAATTGGGGTTGCTTCGCCCAATCGCCGGTTGGTTCCAGCGGTTGCCTGCCATTGGCGATCTGTTCTGGTGGTCCATGACGCCAGGCAGGGTGACCGTGGGTCTCGTCGATCTTGATGCCCTTCACCAGAATCATGATGGTCAGGATGGTGCAGAAGACGACGAGCAGGCCGCCCTTGATGAACTGCACCCAGGTGGTGCTAACCATCCCGGCAGTGGCGACGATGATGATCACGAGGCCGCCGACGAGGCCGACGCCGGCTGCGTACGGTAGACCTAGCAACGGCTGAATGAGGGTTCCAGCGCCAACCATTTGTGGAATCAGATAGAAGATCGACACGACCAATGTGCTGACTGCGGCTGCCAGACGGATGCCGCGCGAATGGAATCGGGCATCGAGCGCGTCAGCGAAGGTGTATTTGCCCAACCGCTTGAGCGGTTCTGCAATCACGAAGAGCGCGACGATCCAGCCAGCGAGGAATCCGATCGAATACAAGAAGCCGTCATAGCCACCAATCGCGATGGCACCGCAGATGCCAAGGAAGGAAGCGGCGGATAGGTAATCACCCGCGAAAGCGATACCATTGACCCACCACGGCACTTGGCCGTGGGCAGCAAAATAACCGGCCGACGACTTCGCATGCCGACCGAGCCAGGTCGACAGGCCCAATACGGCAGCGATAAAAGCAACAAAGATGATGATCGCGAGCAGGGAGGCGTGAGGAATCATGTCTTAGCCGTCCACGTCATTACGGCGCGCGAGCAAATAGATTACCGCGAGTACGAACGCGGCAATAATCAGGCCAAATCCATACCAGATCGCAACGTTGCCACCAAAGCCAACCCGCATCGCCATAAGCTTGGGGTTCAGAACAGCCAAGGCGATGAAGCCACCGTAGAACAGGCAGTACAGTACGCACAGCATGAGGCCGAGGCGGCTGGCCGGGGGTAGGTCCGGTGACGATGGACGTGAAGGCTCAGTCATGGCGCATATCCGATGCTGGTGAAGGTTCGGCTTGTGCTGGAAAAATCGGGTAATGCAACGGGAGATCGTCGATCCTGGGACCGTGATGAGGCTAGATCAGGGGCGATGTCGAATGCTCGAATGCTCGAATATCGAGGATGTCACATCTTCGTATTCATTCGACATTCTACATTCACAAGTCACGGCCAGGGCGTCTTCGGTCGTCTTGGATTATCCAGGTCATGTCGGGGCTTGGCACTGGCGTCGATGCTGCCGTCGGCCGTGAATACCGGCACGGAGAAGAACGTACCGGACTGAGTCATATCGGTTTGCAGGAAGAGTCGGAATTCACCGTCGATCTGATTCATCGACGGTGAGCTGTCGGTTGGATTTGTCGGCTTGCGGTTCCACGTGTAGCGGATGATCCCAGGCGACGGACGCTCTAGGACATCGGCGTCGGTGAGCGTCTTCAACAGATGGCCACGATTGCCGTGGATCGAGAGTGCGAATGCATGTTCGTAGACCTTTTTCGGCAGATGGACGGTCAGGATGGTTTTTGCCGGATCGTTGGTGGCCTCAGCCTGGAATTGTTCGACGTCGGGCAGAACGACACGCGGTACAGCGGTGACTTGCTTCCCAGTTGTACCATAGCCGAAGCGATAGATGCGACCTTGGGTGGCATCGATCGTGATCTGTCTTGAGCCGGATGGCGGCGTCACGGTGACTTCTGGATTCGGCAGCGTACATTCCCCAGTGATCTGGGTTTGCAACTTCAGCGTCGTGTTGCTGTGGAGCGGATCTTGGATTGAGAAAATACCGCCGTCCTTGTCGGCCGCACGATAGACGATGGCCGCGTGATCGGTCTGAATTTCCAGGCAGGAATCGGCTTCGAAGAACACGACACCGTCACGCTGTCGGGATGCGTCACGCACGGCGTGGGTTTGGCCATTACAGCGGACCGGGTGTACGGACCGATCCTGGACGAAGGAGCGGGCCTGCTCAAGCGAGGCATCGGGCAACGTGGCGTAGGCGTAGCCGGCGCCTTTCGGCTGCGCACCGTGGTCAATCCACGCGGCGATAACAGATCCACGGCGACGAACGGTGATGGTCGTCGAATTGGTGAAAATAATCGCCATGCGTTCACACCAGAACCAGTTGACCCGTGGAGACGAGATCTCCCCATCCTTGAGGGCAAGGTGAACTCCGTTATCGAGAGTGAGTTCTGGTTCCACATTACTGCATGGCATTTGCATGAGCGTCGTAGTGATCGGATGTTTCTCATCCCATCGCGCATTGTTCGAGGTGATGTCACTACCAAGTGACCAGAATCCGCCGGGAAAGAAATGGAGCGATTTCTTGGCGGTAAATTCGCTGTAGGTGGGCACCAATACGAAGCCGGCGACGCCGCCATCCTGCCAACCAACGCCACCAGCGAATGGCGAGGTGCCGAAATTGAGACTGTAGCCGATATCGTAGATGTCCTTCATCTGATTGATGGGATTCCCATCGATCCGCGTGGTCGTGCCGGGCAGACGCTGCATGTCGATGTCAGGCAGAATGCGGTTGCTGCCGGTGGCACTGACACTGACGGTGCCATCACGAAACCACGAGCCCGATTTGTCAACGCGAAGAATAAGCGTAGTTCCGTAGGCGAGATTCCATCCATCGCCGCCCATTTGGGTCAGACATTCGTAATCCTGAACGCGTTGGGAATACTGACGGAAACCAACATGAAAGGTTGGCGCTTGGAAGGCGCCGATTTCCGCACTGGGCCAATAACGAAAGCCATTCGGTAGATGCTGCTGCGCAGGCGGCAGGTTATCAGCAATTCCGGTTACGCTGAATGCCATCTGCGAGCTGTTGGCAAGCAGGGTGTGGGCCAATGCGATCAGTTCGTCTTGGCGCGGCGAATCCGATTGCGTCATGAGTAGAACGGCTTCGGTCAGCGTGTCCCACCACGATGCACGGCCCGAATACGTCCTGCCAAGAACAAGCATGTCCACGTTGCCGCCACACATGAACCATCGGGTGTGTTCGAGCAGCAGATTAGCGATCAGATCGCGTCGTTCTGGTTGCGCTGCCCACGGGGTTCCGGTGAACAGGTAGATGAACTGCGCCACCGTTTGCACATAGCCACCGCCGTATCCACCGGCGTAGGGAATCTTGCCGTGAAAGGTGTACGCGTAGTCCTCGCGCACGCCGCCGTCGCGGCCGTAGCGCACATTGGTGAATACGTAATCGGCAGCGCGTTGCAGACGCGCGGTATCGCTTTCGAGCACGGCGAGGTACGTGTGGTTACGAGCTTCCCATGCGGCATTTGGACCGTTGAGCGTCATTTCTTTCAGTTGGAACGTCAGGGCGGTTCGGATCTGGGTCAGCAACTCCGGCGTAAGATCCGATTCCATCAGCAGCGAGATCGCACCGATGTGATCAGGAATCGTGATCAGCCACTGATACCAGTTGTCTGGTCGTGTGGTGGTTGGATTGAAATGTTCCAATATGTTGGCCAGCCCAGTCACGATGCGTTGCTTCACCTCAGCGTGCTGGCGGAAGTCGCCGCTGTCGCTGCGATAGACGATGGCGAGGCGGCGCAGGATGGCAGCGCGATCAGCGAGTCGGATGTTCACCGGAACACCAGAACTGTCGGTCCAAGTGATCGGAGGGAGGGTTTGGCGCAGTTGCTCTTCGCACCACGCATGATTGCTCTGGATCTCACGACGGCGCAACGGCCCGTCGCCGCTACCGCCAAGCAGCAAGGCGATGGCGCGCGCTTTCACATGCTGCAGTGCTTTGCCTGTGGAGGGAGCGATTTCTGCTGCGGGCACCGAAAGTGAGGCCATGAGTAGCAGTCCTAGGATGCGAATATGCACTGCATGTTCCTGATTAGGTAGTCCAGACACCGGCTGCTACGAGTGCACGTGTTGCTGCGCCTGCCCAGTCTTTGTTTGCGGCAGGATTCGCTGGACTGGGATGTGGACAATCGACGACGCGCGGCGCTCCGGCACGTTCTGCTGCAGCGGAGGCAACTTTGCCGACTCCGACAACAACCGCGCATTCGGTGGCTTTGATGAGTCCCGTGAGATGACGATCGCATGCGGCTTGCAACGGAGCCAACTCACCAGCCGGGAGTTTGTCCGGCGTCAGATTCGATCCGCTGTCGGACATGAACACGAGTGGGCACCAGTTCACGACAAGGTGATCAGCGAAGAACGCCTCGGCGGTCCCAAATCGCTGCGCGAACAATCCCCACAGTCGACGACCGCTGACTTCTTTGCGCGTACAAGCCAGTCCGGTGATCGGGCGTTTCGGATGCACTCGCGGTGGTTGTGCGACCGTGCCGCTGAGTTCCATCCAATTGCGAACAGCCGCGATTTCACCGAATGGAACTCCGGTTTGTGCCATGCCGAATGGGCCAGGATTCATGCCTAAAAACAGCATCTTCTTGCGACCGAGGGCAAAGCGGCGCAAGTACTGTTCGTGAATCGACCACGCATAGCGGAGGGGATTGTACACGCAGGCGACGGGAGCGGCAAAACGCATGGCGTCAACGTCGTCGCAGAGGTGCCGTGCCAGCGCGAGGGGGTCAGAACTACTCACGCTGGGACAACCGGGTTGGATCGTGGGGAAAGTAAGCCAGCGGCCCAACTGGCACCAACTGTTGTGAGTCCGCGCGTGCGCCACGCACCGAGTTGCTCAATCCGCGCATCAATCAGCGGCGTTGTCGCCGTTGCGTGCGCACGCAGTCCAGCGCGATCGGTGCAGCGCCAGATGCCATCAATCTGAATCACCAAAGGCGGTGGCGTGACTAGCTGCAGACTGAGGCGCATTTCGTAGTGCTGGAGCATACGGTTGATCTTGTCGTGGCTGCAACCCGACAGCGCGACATCGGGTGTCCACGCAATCACGAACGCCGCGCCACGATGTTCAACGGCGGTGCCCCACGTGGTCATGCGGTCCTCGCGGGCGAACTGGGCGAGAATTTTGTCGAAGGCCGTTATGAGCGCTGCCCCACCTGCTTCATCAAGCACCGGGCTGGGCGTCAGCACCCGACAGTGCGATGAGTCAGGTAGCTCTGCGAGGGTCGGCATGGCGGGGAGAGTGGGGGGCGTGGAGAAATGCCAAATGCTGGAATGCTGGAATGCTG
>CAZZAM010000078.1:0-3417 GCA_964652775.1 uncultured candidatus Brocadiaceae bacterium
GACCTCTGCGTAGCTCTGCGCCTCTGCGGTTGCCTTGGATTGCGTTGTTTAGGGTAACACGGGCGTCGGGAGGGGAGCATCCGGTCCTGCGTAGCAGGATGAGACAGGATAGTGTCCTGTCGAATGGAGCGCAGGCGAGCGGCTTGCCGCGAGCAGGAGTGGTGGCGCATACGATGGGCGAAGTCCATGCGCCACGCTGTTGCTAGTGTAGCGACGCAACAGCGAACACCGCCCAAGCCCGCGGGGCATTGAGCAGAGCCCCACAGCAAATTACAGCGTCGCCATTTTGTTGACTTGGAACCACATCTGCTTGGCTTCGGCGGCCTCAACTTGGGCCTTTTCGTCTTCGGGATGTTTGTTGGTGTAGTCGACAAACAGCGTCTTGGCTTCTTTGAGGATGCGAGCGGCCTCATGGTACTTCTTATTGCGCGCATCGGTTGGCGGCATGTTGCTGGCGTCGTGGGCGAGCGGCATGGCTTTGGCGACCAAATCGCGTGCTTTTGCTAGGGCGGCCGGCGCTGGAGTATTATCTTGCGCGACCGGCGTTGGCGCCTCTTCTACGATCTCTTTGTCTTCTTCTTTCACCTTGGCAACTTCGGCTTCACTTTTCTTCTTGGCGATGCTTTCGCGTTCCCGCTTGCGCTCTTCGGCCTGCGCTGCGGCAAGGCGTTCGCCTTCGCGCGCGGCGACGAGAAATTCCTTGGTCTTGCCTTCGCGGTAGAGGCGCGCTTGTCGGGCTTGGTCGGTGTCTTTGTAGCGACGCTCGATCGAGGCCATGAATGCGTTAGCCGCCACATCGTTGCCAAGCTTCATGTGCAGCATCATCGAGCCGAAGAGTTCCTTGGCGTTGTTCTCGCGGACGGTGCGATTGAGGAATGGATCCAGGGTCACCGCCTTGTCGAGCAGTGCGGTCACCTGATCATCAAGGCGATTGCGGTAAGCAAATTTTCCGGCTTCATACCACGCATAGGGATCGCGCTTTAAGGCAACGTCAGCCTGAATACGCTCTAGCCGCTGCCGCAAACCCTGCATGCGATTGGCGCGAACGACGGTCTGATCAACCAACGAGGCTTCGTAGTCCGTCACATCAAATTGCGACGGCGAAAACTGGCGAATGCCTTGGACTAGGAACCACGCCTTGCCATCAGCGCGCTTTTTTCCGTTGATCCAGGCCAAGGGGTCGCTCTCAATCGGTGTGATCGGATCACTGTTAGAAATGATAGGGACCGCCATCATGTCGTTGCCGGCTTTGGAAAGGTGCACGAGCGATGGGTGGGTGTCCCAGTTGCGGCTGAGTTCATCACGGTCATTCAGCGCAGCGAATAGGCGCTTGAGCAGCGGGGCTCCACGCTCGATGTCCATCGCGCGGCCCTTGATCTGAACTTTGGCATTGAGATTGGTGATGCGGCGAGCTGATTTTTCAGCGGCATCCCAATCCATAGCTTTGTATTTTTCTTCAGCGTCGGCCAACAACGGGGCTGCCTTGGCGTCGTCGGCGGAATCAACAGTCGGTATCGGTTTAACAGGTGCTGCGTCGGGGGCTTTGGTGGCGGTCTGGAGGAGCGGCGCACTGGTGGTCACCTTGCTCATGCGCAGGAGTTCGTTCTCGAGGTTGCGCGCGGCAAGTTCGCGACCCGACAGTGCGCCCGCGGTTGATGGCTCATCGCCGAGCGACTCAGGCTTGGCCGGGGCCGCGCCAAACCATTGCTGCGGCAGATCAGGACAGATGACGATGAACGTGAAGGTGCCGATCACCAGCAGGGTGAGGACCAGCCAACCCCACGGCGGACTCCGCTTGGCCTTGCTTGGGGCTGGGGTTTGCGCGGGTGCGGCAGGTTCATCGGCCATGGATAGCTCCGGTACGTTGCAGAGGTCAACGCCGCTCTTGGGCGGTGGTTCAACTCAGTTTCCGGCAGAGTTGTAGCGAGCCATACCCAGGCGCCACAGGAGGTTGGCGAGCATCAGGGCGGTCAGTGCGACAGCTGGAGCGACGTAGGCTGGCCAGGTTTCGCCACCGATAAACACGCTCGCAGGCAGGAATCCGGCGAAGCTGAACGGAACGATACAGGTGATCAGCAATTTCAGCCACGGGGCGTAGATTTTTTGCGGCCAGCGGCCAAGTTCCATGAGATTGTAGACCGGTGGCATCATGCCGACCCGGTCTTCAAACCAGAAACTGGTGGCGGCGAAGGCCATGAAGATCGCGACGACCACACCGAAAGCCGACAGCAGCATCAGCACCAGTAGCACCAAGTGGAGGGGACTGGCGTCGAATCCAGGAATGCGCAGGGCGGCGATGACCATGAGAGCACAGCCCAGCACGACCCCCGAGAGATCTTCAATTGCCAGACGATCAAAACAGATTTGTAGAAACACCGGGTACGGGCGCAGCAGCACGCGGTCGAGATTGCCGTCGATGATGTACCGGCTGTTGAGCTGATAGAGATTCGAACACAGGCAGTGGAACAACGAAATCGGCACGAGTGAAAATCCAAGGACGAACAGCAATTGATCTGGAGTCCATCCCGCCAGCTGATCAGTCTTGGTCGCGTACACCGACAGCATCGCCAAGGCTACGAATCCGCGCAGCAGCTCGTCCAGCATCTGCACGAGCAGATCGCCACGATACGCGAGCCGCCGTTTGACGTAGGTCAGGAAAAAGAGGTAGGCGATGCGCACGGGGGAAGCATGGGGGCATTGCCACGGAATGCCAAATGCTGGAAGAGGCAATCGGGGTTCTGACCTGGCTGATGATTTCTGTCACCGGGCAGGTGCGAGCGCGGGTAGACAGTGGGTTGGCAGTTGTTTCCATTCCAGCATTCCAGCATTCCAGCATTTGGCATTCCTTTCCCATCCTCCACGCTCTGCGCCCATGCCCTGCTGGCTGATGAAATCCGAACCCGAGTGCTTCTCAATCGACCATCTCCGGCGCAAGCGCACTGCACCGTGGGATGGCGTCCGCAATTATCAGGCGCGAAACTACATGCGCGCCATGCAGGTCGGCGATTCCTGCATCTTCTACCACTCCAACGCCAAGCCGAGTGGTGCTGCCGGTGTCTGTGTCGTTGCCCGCAAGGCCTATCCCGATCACACCGCATGGGATCCCACCAACGAGCACTACGACCCAGCGGACGGTCCGAAGGTTCAACGTTGGTCGATGGTTGATGTACGCTACAAGCACACCTTTGGCCGTTTTTTGCCGTTGGAGATGTTGCGCGACGACCGCGAGCTAGCCGGCATGGTGTTGTTCAGTCGTGGCCGTCTATCGGTTCAGCCAGTCAGCGACGAACACTTCGCGCACATCGTTGCACTTGGTGGCTAGGCGTCGCACGTAGCGCCAGCTTCAGCTGGCACGGACGGTCGGCTTCAGCCTAATGGTGTTCAGTTAAGGAAGTCCTCTCTCTGAGCCTATTCCAT